>JANQGG010000006.1 GCA_028277445.1 Chloroherpetonaceae bacterium
TTCAAGCTAAAATACCTCTTTTCGGTCAATAAAATCACACGCTTTCACGATTATTCCCTTTTATTATAACTGCTTATCACCTTTTTCAAGGACGACTAAGTAATTGATTGAGTTTTTCAATTACTTTCTCATGCTTAGCATATTGCCTTAAAATGTAATAGGAATTGCTACAAATAACAGGAGTAATGTACCCCTTAATAACATTTGATTCACATAATGATAAAATCTTAGAAGCATCTTCTGAAAAGGGTAATCGATCCAAAAAGAAATCTAAAATAACATCCGTATCAATAAGAATGTGATCCATTTTATTGATATTTTTTACTTAAGCATTTGGCCACATCTTTCTTATAATCCAGATTAGCTGCAGTTTTAAAAGTTCCTCTTAAAGATTTTACTGTTGGGGTTATTTCAACGTCAATCTCATCCTTATCTTTCGTAATATTTTTTAAATAACTTTCAATTATTTCCGATAAACTGCTTCCCTTTTCTTTTGCGAATTTTTTAGCCTTTTTAGCAATCGAAGCATCTATTGTCAATGTAAGTTTAGTATCCATAACGCATTAATTTATAACAGGGATTACCTTAAGTAACTTAAATATATAACATTAACGGATGTAAAAGTAAATAGTTGATTATTAAGATGCGCGCCTACCCAGTTGCGTGAATTTAACCAAATGGTGGTGAAGTGAGGTGATTATCAGTTCCCCAAACTTGAATTAACTGTTTTTTCAAGCCATTTAGATAACACTCTATGTTTATATTATATGAAACAAAGTATAGATCATCCTTCCCATATTATTTAGGAAAACCCATGGAATATTCCGGACCAAACCAGATTAAATTGCCACTACTTGAACTGTTCTTTACCTTGAATGTTGCATGAGGTTTTGTATTAGGCTGACCAGCTTCACGGACATATACGTGTTGATCTTTATCCATGACTTTTATTAATACAGATACTCCCAAATATAACTTAGGCCTGTGATTAGGAAGAACGGAAATCTGACCGGATCTTTCTACAACATCATGAATATGTTTCGGTTTACTAATACCCTCTAAATTATTATATGAATATTGTTTGGTGCCCTCAATATTATTTTTTAGTGACGCAAGTAGTGCCGGATTGATAACAGTTCCCATGTTTCCCATTTCAAATGCACCTAATGGATCTTCAAAAACAATAAATTCAAACGACACCCAATTTTTTTCATTAGCAGTACCAGCGAATACTGCATCTAAATTCATTTTAGCCGTCCAATCAATCACCATTGGTTTGGCAGAGCCGTTTTTTGGAAATTTATATTCACACACATACATATAAGAAATCAGTTCGTTGTAATTTTCAATTTCGAATGGATGAACAAAATGGCTATGTCCGTTCTTTACCTCAATTCGAAATCCTGCACCAACTGCCTTTTTATAATCCATGGTTTTTTTTCCAAGGCTATCTATGTATTTGAATGAGTGCTCGGTGATATTATTGGAGTTATTTGGATCACCCAATCTGCTAAATGCTACAGCGGTTGGCTTTTGTATCCAACCAAGAGCTGTTCCGGTTACCACATCATGAGATGCCCGTTCGATTTTAATATTTCTACAACCACTAACTAAAAAAAGGGCAATAATTAAAAAGGCAAGTGTGTTTAGAGAAATGCGTTTCATGAGGTCCTCCGATAAGTAGTTAGATTGTAGAGGAATAAAAGTTATTAGATAAAGACTGGAACTACTTAACTAACTTCATCAAATATTAATACTTAATGAGCGTTGAGACAAATAAAAGACAGGTTTATTTAACCAGAAATTTCAAACAATATACTACCTCACCACTTGCCAGTCGCGGGCGTAGCGGAAGTAGATGCCGAGGGTGAGAACTTTTTCTAACTTTTTAGTTGAATTAATTAATACTTTCATGGCTTATTTTTATTCTAACCCTCACTAACATTTCACAAGCTTGTTCTTTCCTTTTCCATCACCGTACATTCTACCAATCTGGTTTTGCCGCCCAAAAGTAACCAAACTTCTAGCTCGTCATGTTGGATGAATTTTGCAAACATGTCTTTAACCAACTGCAAATCATTAGGAATTACCTTCAATAGGTTTTTGAGATTCATTTTTTTTAGCATTCTTTCTCAACTCATTCAATAGATTGAGAGTTCGATAGCCAAAAATGCCATCATCCCCAAGGCCATTTATTTGCTGGATATGTTTTAAAGCAGCCAAATACTCATCATCCATGTTTTCATTTACTTTTGTAATTGTTTGTCCTACTTCAATTAGCCACTTCTTTATTGTTTTAACATCTATTCCCATCTCTTTGAGATATAGCTGGGAAAGCCTGAGTACCTTAACTTTACGTTCCTCTTCAGGTAAGCTATGAAGCAATTCTTGATACCCTGCTATCAGTTCATCCCGCGTCGCATTTAGGCGATTGTTTAACTCCTTCACGCTAATTGCTGCCCCGTCTAATCTTTCTGAAGCTGCGTCAATCTTATTAATTACAAGTTTTAGATCCTTGAATGTTATCTCCCGAATGTAAGGCATCAAAATAGCAAGAAGTGAAAATGCAAACCACAGCAATGCCTTATCATGGGCATTTGAAATAAAATCTGTTTTAAAAACAGAAACCAAACCAATAATTACAGCTATTAATGCAAGACCATATGAAATGTACTCAAGTGTTAGCGATTTCCGGGTTTCCAAATTCATTATAATCTCCTTTGATTAAAATAAAACGCTTAATTGAAAGCGATCAGATTAAATTAAACTCACAGTGTTACCAACCACATATTGCATTTATCCTTCATATTAACGAATATTAAACTCTAACTCACTTCTCACTTTGAAATTCAAACCTACTAACTAATTCAATTCTTTCAGATATACTTTTAATATTAATTCGAACTTTTCTGGTTAGATGTTTAGCTATTTCAATGACTCTGCTTGAATAATAATGCTCATCATTTTGTAAATTTCTTTCATGCCTCGAATAAGTCTCTGAATCACTGATTGTTGATCTATCGCTTTTCGCAGAAATCAAATAACCCTCTACCAAAGAACAATAATGTACAAATTGACTATTATTTCTTTTTTCTTCAGGTACTATCTCATACAAAAATTTAACACATTCAGCCTCATCTACATTTTCAACTAAATAACGTTGGCATACATCAGGTTTAATGTTTTTGGTTATTATTAAAAAAACTAAAAGCGGTGGATATAAATATTGATTTTTCTTAGCTGTTCGTATTGAAAGATTTATTTGAGCAAATATTTGTTCAATTTCTCTTAAGGATAATTTTAAACCTGATGCTATCATCTGAAATACACCCAACAAATGATCCTTATCATTTTCAAGGTCTCGATATGCTTTTCTTTTATCAAAAAATTCTTCAAGTTTAAAACGTGCAAATAAAATGTTTATATAACTCTCAATATCAGGTTGTTGAAGTTGATATTCAAAATCTATAAACCGACGAAGATATCCGTTTGAATGAAATCCTTCACCATATATTGTTGATATTGAATACCCCAACTGTTTTTTATCCAGTGCCAAAACAAAAACCAAACCTTCAATATTAAATAAGTGCTTTATGCGTTCTAGTAAGGCAATGGCATAATCAGGTCTGCAACGATCTAATTCATCAACAAAAATAATTAGTGGTTTATTCTGAGATGCTTTTTCTAAAAAATCTTTAAATGATTCATGAAATTGTTTAATTGCATCTTTTTGCTGCAAGTAGTTTTCTAAAGCATCTCCTGAAAGTGAGCCAAATGCATTAGCCAGCATATCTTCTGTAATTTTATCAGCATCAACTGCACCATAAGTAGCCATTTTAATAACTGCTGGCACCATACGTTTGGCAATTTGCTTACCAGCTGATTTTGTCGTTTCCCAAGCGTGCTTAACTTTTTTAGAGTCACCAATTAAATCTTTTAATCCATCATTCATCTCTCCCAAAAAAGCCACCAATGGTTCTTCGGAAAAATCTGTTTCCCATGCATTGAAATACAAAGCATTAACACCTTCTGCTTTTAAATAATATTGCCTGAGTTTGATAAATGTAGTTTTACCCGTTCCCCAACCTGAATCAATGGCTAAAACCGTCGGTGTATTGAAATTTAGTACCAGTGTGGTAAGGTTTTCAATTTCAGGCTTGCGGTTTAAAACATCGCTAGCAAATGGGTTTTGGGGATCAATCTCTAAAGGATGAATTTTTAAATCCATAATCTAATATTTGAGGGTAATTCTTATTTATAGATTCAAGTCAATCTCTTTTACCTCACCACTTGACAGTCGCGGGCGTAGCGGAAACCGATGCCTAGGGTGCGGGCAGAAACGGTTTTTCTAATTTTTTTTAAAGTTCCGGTACATTATCATCTTCACCGATTTCAACGATATTTATAAACCCACTTTTATTTCTCACCCTTTTTATTTGCTAATTGGTTTAAAATTATTGCTTTAGGGGTATGATATTGACTAAACTACCAAATTCGTTGTATTGGATACTTCAATAAGGTTTTATCTGAACTTACGATCGGAATATTTTCAACAATGGCCTGACTTATCAATAACCGATCAAACGATAACCGATCAAACAGATCATGATGATGGAAGGGTAAGTCTGCTACTTTTAAAGCATGTTCAAGATTAATAGCCAGAATACTGATTTGATTTTTCCAGATTTGAGTTTTTAAAAATAAATTTGGCGTTTGCTTTAATTCAAGTTTACCTATGCTCCATTTGATACTAATTTCCCAACAACTCACTGCGCTGAGATAGATATCAGATTCATCATCCAGAAACACATCCTTTGCTTTCTTGCTAATTTTATTTAAATCGCCATTGACAAACCACAAAAATGAGCAGGTACCCAACAATATTTTCATGGGAGATATGCTTTGAAATCACCCGGAATATTTTTAAATCCTTCTTTTATTTTTACTTCGCCTTTTGCAGTACCTATGATTCGTTTGCTCTTTTTCTTATGCGGCACTAAATGCACTAGGGGCGTATTTCCCTGAAAAATAATAACTTCCTCACCTGCAATGGCTTCTTGTAATAACTCAGGAAGTTTTAATTGGGCATCTTTTAAATTAATTTCGTGTGCCATTTTTCTGTTAATGTTATTAAACTTTCATTTAATCACAGATAATCAATTATTCTCATAATCCTAACATACGAGAGTCTCCATATTTTAATATAAAAACTATCGTCGTAAAATTCTTCTAACGCACCACTTGCCAGTCGCGGGCGTAGCGGAAGTCGATGCCGAGGGTGCGGGCAGAAACTTTAGCAATCACCGGGCCCATGCGTTTATACTGGTTGCGAACCACCATCCGTTTTACCTTTTCCAAAAACTGTTTTTCTGTGCCCTTTTCAATGATTTCTTTATCGGAAAGCCGCTCTTCAACCATTAAGTAAAGCACTTCATCCACGTCGGAATATGAAAAACCAAGTTCATCCTCATCGCTCTGGCCTTCCCATAAATCTGCGCTGGGGATTTTATCAATGATCTCCGAAGGTACATCCAAATGGCGGGCCAGTTTCCAAATTTGGGTTTTGTACAAATCACCGATCGGATTGATGGCTGACGCCATATCGCCATAAAGCGTTCCATAGCCAAGCAAAAGTTCGGTCTTATTGCTGGTGCCAATCACCAACCGGGAATCGCGTGCGGAGATATCGTAGAGGGTCATCATGCGGGTGCGGGCCATCGCGTTACCACGGCGAAGGTTATCGGCGTCGGGATGCTGTTCAAAAAACGCATCCACCACCGGAGATATCTCACAGACTTCATAAGGAATATCAAACTTTTCAACCAGTAGTTTGGCGTCGCCAAGGCTGTCTTTACTGCTAGTTTTATAAGGCATCATGACTGCCAAAACATTTTCAGGCCCAAGCGCTTTGGTGGCCAAAACCACAGAGACGGCTGAGTCCACCCCGCCCGAAAGTCCAAGCATGGCTTTTTTAAACCCACATTTTTGAACTTCATTACGAATAAAATTTGTAAGGATGGTTTCAATAATGCTGTAGTCCAGACTTTTCACAATGCAAAAAATTAAATGTTAGTTGGAATTAGAGTTAAGTATTTGATCATAGGTTTGCCGATGCGTTGGATCAACTTCCAATAAAACCTGGTATACCGATGGCTTAAGCTCAGACTTTATGGATTTAAGCAATCGTGCAAGTTCCAAATATTTCGCATCAAACACCCTGCGGATGACCTGACCGCCGGGATAGCGTTTATCAATTTCCGCCAAAGTTTCACAACATTCTTTAATCACGCCTAACGATTTCTGTTCGTCGTTAAAGATCAAATCAATCCCATTAAAATGGTAATTGAAGTACGCTTCCCTAACCTTTTCATATCGCGGATCAAGTAGTTCATCAATATACACGGCACGGTTTGCGCCCGATCCTTCACCTTCACTCCACCCGCTTGAAAACCCGGATGCATTTTGTGCAAGTCTCACTATTCTTAAGGCTTGCTCAAAGTAAGGCGTACCGCCATACTTAGTAAAAGTGTCAAAATCATACCCTAAGATCATGTAGGCATAATAACTTAGAAAACTGGTTAAGGATTCAAACACCAGATCGTTATGTTGCAAGACACCTTGCCTTTCATCAAATTTAAATTCCAGACTCTGATCCAAAATCCTTAAGACCGATGTGCGTTGAAGTGAATTGTACACCGGCCGCGTGCTGCCTACAAACACTTGCGCAGTGTAAATGGCCGGGGTTTTGCTTAAATCCGCCGATGTAAAGATAAATTGCATGGTGCATTCAATTCGATCTTCCTCAGTAAATGCTTCGGTTGTCCAACGATAATTGTTCATGTACGACTCCACCGTTGCCGGGAAAAATTTAAGCCTTGCACGTGCTTCGGAAGGCAAGCGAACGAGGTCGGTTTCAACCTTACACTTCAATTCCTGAGCCTTTAATAGCGCTGCATTGCTGAGCAATATAATGAGAAGAAGAAACTGGCGTGTGAATTTAATCATCTTACTTAATCCGTTTTTCAAACATAGCGGTTTAACAGCCCATTTGCAAGCACATGAAATAACAACTGGAGAACCGTTGGATAAACTTTATATTAAAAGAATTCAATCGTGTAACCGAAATATGTCAAATCTTTTTTCGGACATAGAAAAACAGGATAAAGCCGGGCGCGCGCCCTTAGCCGACCGAATGCGTCCAAAAACGCTTCAGGAGCTTTTGGGTCAGGATCATTTAACCGCACCAGGCGCTCCGTTTCAAAAATTTCTTAATGGCGGGTTTATCCCCTCCATCGTTTTTTGGGGGCCGCCCGGCGTTGGAAAAACCACATTAGCCGAACTGGTTGCCCATCGTTTAGGATCGGAATTTCTTAAACTTTCCGCGGTTGAATCGGGCGTAAAAGAAGTCCGGCAGGTGATTTCCAAAGGCGCTCAAAATCAGTATTACGGTACTCCGACAATCTTGTTTATTGATGAAATTCACCGGTTTAATAAATCGCAGCAAGACGCACTGCTTGGCGCGGTTGAAAAAGGCATTCTAACGCTGATCGGGGCAACCACCGAAAATCCCTCGTTTGAAGTTATCCCGGCATTGCTGAGCCGATGTTTGGTCTATACGCTAAAATCGCTGCAGAATTCCCATATCCAACAGATTATCACCACAGCGATTGAGGAGGATATCATTTTAAAAAACCACACGATCCACATCCAAGATTGGGATTTTTTTTATCAAATCGCTGCCGGTGATGCGCGTCGGGCATTAAATGCGTTGGAAGTTGCCGTGGCTTCGTTCCCTTCCCAAACCGACCCAATAACGATCAATCGTGAGATACTTGAAAAAGCCGTGCAGCAACATGCGGTTCGATACGATAAAAAAGGTGAAATGCATTACGATGTCATTTCAGCCTTTATTAAATCCCTTCGGGGATCGGACCCGGACGCAGCGCTGTTTTGGATGACAAAGATGCTCGCCGCCGGTGAAGACCCAAAATTCATCGCCCGGCGCATGGTGATCTTTGCCAGCGAAGATATCGGCAATGCAGAGCCCCAAGCTTTAATGTTAGCCAATGCCGTGTTTCGTGCCGTTGAAATTATCGGACTGCCGGAAGCAGCTATAAACCTTGCACATGGTGCGACATATTTGGCCTCGTGCCCAAAATCCAACGCGTCGTATATGGGATTAAATCGTGCCAAACAAGCCTTTAAAGATTCGATCCAAACCAGCGTCCCGTTGCATTTACGAAATGCGCCAACCAAACTCATGAAACAGGAGGGGTATGGGAAAGATTACTTGTACCCACACGACTTTGAAGGCCATTTTACCGATCAATCTTATTTCCCGCCCGAACTCAATGCGCAAGCTTTCTACAAACCCACCGAACAAGGCAAAGAAAAACGCTTCAAAGACATCCTTGAAGCGCTTTGGAAAGAGCGGTATGAAAATTTGGGTAAATAACCCTTTTTAAGATGATTATGCCGTGATTTTCTTAGACGCAATCTCCTTCAACATAGCATTATGCTTTTCTTTTAAGCATCTTTGCTAACCTTTTCAAAATTCCCGTCAATTAGGTTTTGATAAAAATCTAGAACTTATCAAAATCTTCAGGTTTGGCATCGGGGATTTTTGATAGAACTTTTCGAAACTTTACCTTATCGCCTCGTTTTGCACGTTCATTTAAATAGTCTTCCGTTTCCAAGGCTGAAAGCTTTTCGGCCAAAGCAATCGTGATGAATTGATTAATAGAAAAGTTTTCTTTTGCCGCGAGCTCTTTGACGCGTTTATGTAACGAATCCGGAATTCTTAGACTTAACGTACTCATTTTATTTTCTTATTAATTGTAAAAAATCTTTTGGCGTTAAAACGCTTATCCCCAGTTTTTCAATCCCAATAAAATCCTTTTTGTTATACGTGATTATGAAATCACTTTCGGAGTTAAATGCTAATTCAAGTACAAATTCATCTTTGGGGTCTTTTAAATAAGGTCGCCATAAATAATAAATGCTACATTTTTTCCCTACTAGGCAGATATAGTCTAAAAAATCTGTCATATCTTTTTCATCAATTGCCAGCTTATCAATATTTCTTGATATAATTGATTCATATTCCAAAATTAAGGGAACCGAAATGTTCAAATAGAATTTTTCACTATCTAATAATTCAAGAAGTTTAAATGCTGCGCCATTTATAGATCGCAAACCTGCAAGTATTACATTTGTGTCGATTACAATTTTATACTTTTTCATTTTAGTATTATATGTAATACCAAATATAAAAACAATTCATTTAACTAACACAATGACTAAAATCACTCAAACAATTTTAGGAATTTTCTAGTAATTCGCTGTATCTATGAAGACATTCTTGAAGCGCTTTGGAAAAAGAGGTATAAATAAGTGAATCAACCAGCAATTTCATCGCGTTTCATCTCGTTCTTGCAAAATCGCCGATGTTAAATCAATTCCCTGAAGCTTTAAACGAAGTCTTGGCTTTTTCCAGGCTGGGGTATGCTTTGCTTCTTCAGAAAAGGGAACAACTTCAGCAACCGGTTTTCCTCTTCGCAACAAGATGATGGTTTCCCCATGCTCTACCTCTGCAATAAACCCTGATGCATTTTTTCGAAAATCTGTAAACGAAACTGTTTTCATAACTTAGTAATAATTATTTCAAAACTGTACATTTAAACGTTGTTATTAATCCGGTGTGTATAGTTTAGGAATCCGAAAGCTGATGTTTTCTAAAAAAATCGGCATTTCGGCTCCGCTCAATGACCGATTTTGCAGTTTGTATCCCCCTTCGTTAGTGCTTCGTCAGGCTACTTGCCTGGTTAACCAATTCAGGAAAGAAAATAATACTATTATAAAAAATGACCTGAAGGCGCGTTCGGTTTAATCGCTCACCACGTCAACGCCTCGCCAGAATGCAATGCGATCCTTAATTTGAGCCGCCTCATTTTTTGGCGTGGGATAGTACCAGGCCGCATCAGGGTTTTCTTTGCCTTCAACCGTTATGGTGTAATAGTGAGCCGTGCCTTTCCACGGACAGATGGTTGTTTTTGAACTGGATTTCAAAAAATCGTCCTTTACAGCGTTCTTTGGGAAATAGTGATTACCTTCAACAATCACCGTGTTTTCACTCTCTGCAATTACCGCGCCATTCCATATTGCTTTCATGTCTCCTCCGAGCCTGAAAAAGGGTTGTTTGTAGTTTTGTTCGTTGGAATACCTTAACCCAAAATTCGTTTTCTAAGTTTTTAGGCGCTGGGGTAAATTTAATAACACAATGGGGTGTATTGGGGGAAAAGTACTTACTTTCTGTGAGTATTCTTTACAACCAGTTCGGCTTCCCTGGTTAGCTCAATTAGTCATGATTTAAAACTCAATGATAAACCCGCTCAAAGAAGCCGAACGCAGCAAATTTGATTTCGGTTAATTGCCGGATATTTCCCAAAAATAGGTTGTGTCTTGTTTGACAACTCGATAAAAATCATAGGTACCATTCAACCTGTCGCCATTACCATCCAACACAATGTCGCCGGTGATGAAATCATTTTCACCCAAAACATTTGTTAATGAAGTTTTTAAATCTTCTTTTGGCGTAGCTTCAGTTCTCTTGATCGTTAATGCGGCAGCAAAAATGGCATCATACAAAATATAATTGTTGGCTCTTGGCGAATACCCGAGCTGCGTTTCTACCTGAGCTTTTAACTGAGTGTAGGCCTCGCTATCGGGGATTTTGATTGCAGGGCTGAACAAACCGGTTGTTTTAGCGTTTTCCGCAACTGCTGGGCTGCCGGTTAATATGTTTTCATTCAACAGGTTTCCGTCGCTGCCATACCATGAAACGCCAAGCGCATCCAAGCCTGTAGCCTGGGTTAAGATATCGGCTATTTCAGAAAATGCCATCACCACCAACGCCAGTTCATTGGCCTGTGTTGTGAGCAAAACGCTGTCAATCTTTGCTTCAATACTGGTTATGGCTTCGGGAATGCAGTCCGGTACAAGTCGTGCATTATATGGAATTGTATCGGTTACTGTGCCCCCTAATGCCTCATATTGAGTCTTAATGCTCTCAGAAAATCCCGTACCCCAAATATCGTCCCTGAACGATAGAACAATTTTCTTTTTTCCATCGGCCCATATACGTTGCGCAATCGCTTTAGCCGTTATGGTATCGTTGGATACAAAGCGATAAAGATTGTCATCTTTTGCCAAAGTCGCTGATGTGCTGGTTGTATGAATTACTATGCCCGAAAAGTTCGATAAGGCGTGCTCGGCGTCGTATATGTTTTGACTGGTGCCGGAGGCCACAACGCATGTTATGTCATTTTCAGCAAAATAACCGAGGGCATTTGTTACGCCCGTCGGCGTGTTTTCCGTGTCTTTTAACTTCGCGGAAATACGGAATTGTGCGCCCGATTCTTTAAGATAATCATTGACATCCTTTACGGCGATTCCCATGATCGTTTCCAAGGCGGTTTTATCAATTGGGCTGTTTCCGGTAAGCGGGAACATCACGCCAATTGATCTTACATCTGAGTCATCATCCGATGAGGTTGAATTGTCGTTATCGCAGGCAACAATTCCCATGAATAGGAAAACCAGAATAACAACAGGTGAAATTGTTTGGTTTATTGCTCGCTTCATTTTTACCTCCTAATTGTTCATTCCGGGAAAAGAGCCTTTTGTGAAATAAGCGGTCATGCGGCGGGTTTTTTTCGTGTAAGAGCCAAAATTAGCGTAGGAATACCCGCCTGTGTAATAATTATAGCCTCGATAGTCCATATGATAGACAAATGTCATATCACTTATGAACTCAAAAACTCCAGACCAAGATTTTGTGCTTTTGTTGTAAACGACGCCTACATCATAGATAACATTTTTATACTTCCATTTTCCAATGTATCCATAATAACCGGGCGTAGAGTTACTGTTTATAGGATTCAGATAAAAGTAGTCGCTATATATATCTCTGAAAATAATCTGGTAATCATCGCCATTGATGGCCTGTGTTGTCGGCTCAGAAAGGGTTTGGGTATTTGGCGACTTCAACCTTAAACTATCTATGACTTCGGCTTGAATCTCTACCTGTTCTTTTTCCGGGGTTGTATCATTACTATCATTAATGGCATTATCGCCACAAGAAGAAAGAAGTAGCAGCAAAAAAATAGGGAAAACGGTTGTAAGAATCTGTTTCATTTGACCTCTCCTAAGAATGTTTTTTATGATTGAATAGACCCGGTATGAGCACAGTATTTAATGCTCTCACAGGCGCATTCCATGATTTAAAAAACTATTTGAAATAACACTACACTAAATCGTTATGCTAAAGAACTTAATACAAAGCGATCTATTGATTTAATTTAGGCTAGTCCGCTATAATTAACAACATGAATTTGTCGAACTTTAAAGAAATGCGGCTCGGTGTAGTGTATTAACAGGGATGAGATTTTTGTTTCATATGATTCAATTCATGCGTTGATGATTTAGCTTTAGCTTTGTTATGTAGCTTCGAGATGTGTGTAATTTTCTAAGCGAGCTTCACAGTATCATTAATACTGATTAAATGACTTAAAACATAGTTGAATAAAAAAAACCACTATTAGAATTTTCTCTAACAGTGGTTTTTCATTGAACAGTTTTTAAAAAGTATTTAACCTGCCTTTTTCATTTCTTCTTCTATCAATGTAGAAGCTTTGCGCTCAATGATGCAATTGACTTCTACCGGGCATACTTCTACGCATTTGGCGCATCCATTGCAAGCCTCCTGATTAATTACCGCAAGATTGTTATCCATGGTAATGGCATCAAGATCACAGGCTTTCAAACACTTCTGGCAGGCAATGCAAGCTGCCGAACAATATTTTTTAGCCACTGCGCCTTTATCGTGGGAGTTACAGGCAATAAAAATCTGTTTATCTTTCTTGGGGATTAAAGCTAAAACTTTGGTTGGGCAGGCAGGAATGCAAGCGCCGCATCCCGTACATAATTCATCATCAATTTTAATAATGCCATCTTCAAGGCTCATGGCGCCAAAATCGCAATAGGCAATGCACGAACCCAAACCCACACAGGAATACGGACATTGTTTCGGACCCACAAAGGTTTGCGTGGCCGCCCAACAATCCTGAATACCAACATATTCAGCCGTTGGTTTCACCACATTATGCGTTCCCTGGCAAAGCACCACACATGTGACCGGTTCAACTTCAGCCATCTGCAGACCTAGTTTAGAGCCCAATGCCGAAACCAAATCGGAGCCTCCCGGTGGACAGGTTAAATTTGTGTTTTTGGTTTTCACCAATTCTTCAGCAAAGGCCATACAACCCGGCAAACCGCATGCACCGCAATTGACCCCCGGCAGCATGTCGTTAATAATTTCCACCATCGGGTCTTCTTCAACATGAAATTTCTTGGATATGTATAAAATGATCACACTCAACGCAAACGCCACCGAGCCAAGACTAATAACGGGCAATATCATTGAACTAGCCATACGTTTTCTCCTCCACCAAATAAAAATATGTTTTGTGTTTTGTAAATCGTTTAATGACGACATAAGTCATCGCTATCGCAGCCAGGCTTATCCAGGCTGATTCCCAAATCGGGAGTTCCAAGCCATTGCTTGTAATTCCCAAAGCAACTATGAAAACAACAAGGGGGAAAACCAGAAGAATAAGGGTTGATTTTAACTCGGCATAATCTTGCAATTCCAGATGAACCACCTCGCCGACTTTTGCCCCGATGGTATTTTTAGCCATTAACGTGTCGGTTACTTTCGATGTAGGCTGCTGCATCATCTGGCAGGCGCCGCAATGCGAGCCTTTATTGGCCGGTTCTTCATCGCAGAACAAAAGCAGTTCGGCCTGATCGCCAACAATATTAATCACTTTACCTTTCACTGTTGCAATACCCTAATTTCTCTAACCTTGGCTTATCGTGCAATACATTTTAAAATTCCTCTATGAACTGATCAAGATTCGGACTCTTCTTTAATTCATAACTATTATCAATCATAATAAACGCAATTGTTTTTACTTCATCAACAATCGCCAACGCTTTTTCATAGCCCAGAATAAAAAATGCCGTTGCATAGGCATCGGCCAGCGCAGGGTTCTCGGAAAACACAGTTACGCTCCGATAACCTTCCGAAGGATAACCGGTTTTTGGATTGATAATATGATGATACTTTCTTCCTTGGTAAACAAAGTAGTTTTCATAATCCCCACTGGTTGCAATACCCTGACTTTTCAAAATCCCAAACGTTGAAAACAGTCTCTCTTCGGCTTTGGGATTCTTAATGCCCGAAGTCCAGGGCAAGCTCCCTTTTTGGCCTGAAACATACAAATCACCGCCGGCATAAACGATATAATTCGTTATACCGTTTAACGCTAATATTTTCCCGGCTGCTTCCGCTGCATATCCTTTGGCTATTCCACCCAAACCGATGGACATGCCCTGTTTTTTAAGGAATAATTTCAACTCGGTTTCTTCAAGCTCAATCCGGTTATAGTTAACCAGCGCTTTTGCGGAGTCTATCGCATCCTGGGATGGCGGCTCAGTACGATTTTTCACATCCCAAAGCTTGCCCAAAGGCTTAAAGCTAATATCAAACGCGCCATCGGTTTGTTTGGAAATTGATAACGCTTTAGCTACCAATTCGGATATCTCCGGCGTGATTAAAACCGGTTTTTGGCCGGCATGATAAGCCGCCATAGAAATCGGGCTGGTTTTAATCCACTCGCTCATATCCTGCTCAAGCCGATCAATTTCGTTAAAGGCTTTTTCAATAGCGCTATCTAACCGACCGGTTGTGTATTGATTTTCATTAACGGCAACTTTTATCTTAAAAAGCGTACCCATTTGAAGCCGCTCTTTTTCATAAACCCGGATGTTAGGATTGTCATGCGTTTGGCAGCCCCACAAAAGCAAAATCAGAACCGCAAAGAACTTCAGCTTTCGAATCATCCCGAAACGATTTGAGTTTTTATTTAACCAATCCTGAAAAACCCATAAACGCCATTGAAAGAATTGCCGCAACGACAAAACTGATCGGTACATTCTTAAATGGCGTGGGAACATCGGCTGTTTCCAGCTTTTCACGAATACCGGCAAAAAGCACAATGGCCAGTATAAAGCCCATAGCTGAAAAGAAGGAAAAGAGTACCGATTCAAAGAAGTTATAGTCGCCTTGGTTAGCCAGAATAGCCACACCAAGAATGGCACAGTTAGTGGTAATAAGCGGCAAGAAAATGCCTAGCGATGCATACAATACTTTACTGACTTTTTTCAAGACAATTTCAACCACCTGAACCAGCGAAGCAATCACCAGAATAAACATGACGGTTTGCATAAACTCAATCTTGTATGGGACTAAAATACCTTTGTAAAGCAGGTAAGCAATGGCCGATCCCAGAGTCATAACAAAGGTTACGGCAAACCCCATGCCGATGGCCGTATCCAACTTCTTCGATACGCCAATGTAAGGGCAAATGCCTAAAAACCGTGCAAACACCACATTATTTACAAATACCGCGCTAACAACAATCAACAAAATTTCCATTATGCGTTACTTTTTTGTTTTTTCTCTAATGCATTCAATCCGGCAATAATAAAACCCAGTCCGGCAAATGCTCCCGGAGGCAAGGCCATCACTAAAATGGTTTTCGGATCTTCGCCCACTAGCGGAATATTAAAAATGGTTCCGGCGCCCAGTACCTCGCGCATGGCCGAAAGCAGCAGTAGAGCAAAGGTAAATCCAAAGCCCATGCCAAATGCATCGATAATGGAGTAACCAATACCGTTTTTACTGGCATATGCTTCGGCGCGCCCTAAAATCATACAATTCACAACAATCAAAGGAATAAACAATCCAAGCGACTGGTTAAGCTCCGGCGAGAACGCTTTGATCAGCAGATCTACGATGGTTACAAATGTAGCAATAACTACAATGTAGGCTGGAATGCGAACGGTTTTAGGCAGCAATTTCGCAGAAGCCGATATCACCGTATTGGAACCGAGCAAAACAAACGTGGTGGCAAGCCCCATACCTAAGCCATTTTCAGCCGTTGTAGTAACAGCTAAAACCGGGCAAAGCCCCAATAACATTTTTAAAACCGGGTTTTCGCTAACAAACCCTCGGGTAAATACCTGTAATGCGTCTTTCATTTGTCACTCAATTTTGGATATTCCTCCGATACCAATTTCAAACCTTGATATACGGCTTCGGTAACCGCTCTGGAGGATATTGTTGCTGCTGTAAGTTCATCAACAAAGCCGTCTTTGTCGTCCTTTTTTACTTTCCAGACTACCCCTTCCAAGCCTTTACCTTTAAATTGTGCTTTGAATTTATCTTTATCGATTTTGTCGCCTAATCCCGGCGTTTCGGCATGCGCCAGTACTTTATAATTATAAACTTCACAAGCCGTTGATACGCCTACCAGGACTTCAATATTACCACTATAGCCTTTATCAGTAGAGGTTTCCACCGCAATGCCTTTGATGTTTAATTCAGCATCGTAGGCTTCGTAAAACACGGCTTTTTCGGTCTTATTGGTCCTCAAACTATCGAAGGTAAACGGGAAGATTTTTTGAATGGCTTCGCGCTTCATTTTGGCTTTTGCTTCTGCAATCGGTTCTTTGGTGACGTCATACACATAAGACAAAAGCAATGCACTGATCACGCCAACTAAGGTAAGAACTACAATAGGTTTCATTAGTTTTTAGCCTCCTGATCCTTTTTAACCTTACGCTCTGCACTCAAATCCCAATTATCCAATAACGGTACGAAGGCATTCATGATTAAAATGGCAAACGAAACCCCTTCCGGGTAACCGCCCCAAAGACGAATAATGGCCGTTAAGAGTCCACACCCCAAACCAAATATTAGCTGACCCCGAAATGCCAAAGGGCTGGTAACCATGTCGGTTGCCATAAAAAACGCCCCTAAGATCAATCCGCCTGTGATCAAATGAAATACCGGCGATGCGTAGGTTGTTGGATCTATGAGGTAGAAGATACCGGTGAATGCAAATGTTGAAAGAATAAACGAAAGCGGAATCGTTAAAGTAATGTAGCGTTTAAACAGCAGCCAAACCGCGCCCAGAAGCAATGCAATAACCGAGGTTTCGCCCAAACTGCCGGTAATTTCGCCATAAGTTGCACGCCACGTATCGATTTGGGCAATGGCTTCCAAACCATCGGTTTTTAAGAGGCCTAAAGGAGAGGCTGCGGTTTGCATATCTACCGAAAACGGGATGGGCCAGTTTGTCATTTCTACCGGAAACGAAATGAGCAAAAACACCCTGGCCACCAAAGCCGGGTTGAAAATATTAAACCCGATTCCGCCAAACAATTGCTTGGATATAACAATGGCTACAAACGATCCGATTATAACCATCCAAATTGGCAGACTCGAAGGCACGTTGAGCCCTAATAATAACCCGGTAACAAACGCGCTACCATCCAAACATTGGGTTTGTTTTTTTCGAATCAGATCCGATACCCATTCAAAAAAAATACAACTGGCGATAGCGACGACATGAACAACTAAAGCTCTCCAACCAAAAAAATAGACGGATAGTAATGTTGCCGGCGCAAGCGCTATTGCAACATTGTACATCACTTTTTCTATGGTATCGGTTGAACGAACAAACGGTGCGTAAGAAACTTTTAATGATAATGATTGCATAAATTGTGTAACCGATTGTTAAGCTGATTTTCGGTTTTTTCTAGTGTTAATAATGACTTTTGCATATTTAATCCAATGCACGATTTCACGTTTAGAAGGGCATACATAAGTGCAGCTTCCACATTCGGTACAGTTAAATAATCCAAATTCATTGAGTTCGTCAAAGTCCTTTTGTTGGGCTAGGTTTGCAAACAACCAAGGCTGCAACTCTTGCGGACATGCATCAACACACTTGCCGCATCGAATGCATGTACGTTCCTGAGATGTTTCGAGCTGCTGGTTGTTTATAAATAATAAACCGGAGGATGTTTTGGTGACCGGCGTATCAAACGTGTATTGGGCTTTCCCCATCATTGGCCCGCCGGTAATCACCTGATTGACTTTTCCGGAGATTGTTTCATCCCAATAATCCATGATATCACAAAACTTGGTACCGACAACCGCTTTCAGGTTTTTTCGCTTATCTATTTCAATACCGGAAATGGTAAGAATTCGCTCAATTAACGGTTTGTTCTTACATACCGCTTCATAGATTGCAAAAGCCGTTGCCACATTATGTACAATGCAGCCTTTGTCGAAAGGCAGCTCGCCTTCCACGAGTTCGCGCCCTGTTATGGCGTTAATGAGCTGTTTTTCAGCGCCCTGCGGGTACTTGGTTTCAAGGCCGATGATTTTAATATCGGTGCCTTCAACAGTTTTTTTCAGCTTATCTATGGCATCTTTTTTATTCTCTTCAATACCAATGCACGCTTGAACCTTATTATCAAAAACAGAACATATGATTTTTAAACCTTCAACAATGCCTTCAGGCTCTTCAAGCATTAAACGATGGTCTGATGTCAAAAACGGTTCACATTCAGCCCCGTTTAAGATGATGGTATCAACGGTTTTATCTTTGGGCGGCGAGAGCTTGACATTCGTCGGGAAACCAGCTCCACCCATTCCAACAATTCCGGCTTTCTTGATGCGTTCAACGATGGTTTCTTTAGATAAGCTTTTCCAATCCGGTTCTTCAACATTTAATCCTTCCAGCCATTCATCCTGACCATCGGATTCCATAAAAACCGTTGGTGCGTATTGGCCGCTGGGATGCGGATGGGATTTAATCGATTTAATTTTGCCACTGGTGGGTGCGTGGACATGCGCGGAAATAAAACCATCAGCCTCACCGATAATTTCACCCTTTTTAACTTTTTGAGCGGCTTTAACAATAGGCTTAGCCGGTTTGCCGAGGTGTTGAGCCAATGGAACCGCCAGATCCTTGGGGATAGGCATCACCTCGATAGCCTTTTCTTCGGTTAATTTATTTTCAGGTGGATGTATTCCTCCAAACTTGAATGTCTTCATAGTTTACGCTTCTGTTATGAACAAATAAACTTGTCAAAGTTAATGGTATAAGGCAATTCAGACGTCTTTACCTTAGTAATGTTCGCAATGGTGATACAATAGAAAAGTTTGTGGCTTTAATAATCCGCTTCTCAGATGGAATAAAGCAAAAATTGTATCGAGCTTAGGTTTGAAAACTGAATAAACCGTTTTGCATTTTCATGTAGCCGGGCCATGATTTTGGTGAGCATCACTCTCCCGGACATTAAAATGCCATTCAGACCCATGCTTTCTTGCAAAAGCCGAGCTGAGTTAATGTCAAAAATCAATTGTGAAAAACAATGCTTTACGAAAGGGTCAAATATTACAGATATTCATCCAGAATTTCAAATCCTGAACTCCATCTTTTTGCACTTTGGTAACAAAACGCCAAGAATATATCAATCCTATTCAAAAAAGGAAAGCCATTTGCAAAATCTTTAAAAGATTTTAAAAAATGGGGCATTAATCGTAATCATTTTGTTCTCATATTGAAAATTCATAAACTAGCTTTATTCGATATGTGTTAGGGTAATTTAGAATCGTTTTAATTGTAATGTCTTGTTTTCACGCATGTTTTTGACACCTCAACCATTCAACAAAAACCAATGGAAATTCACTTAACCCATTACCTGGCCTTAAGCGCTTTCATGTTTACTTCCGGTGTGGTCGGTGTCTTGATCCGCAAGAACGCTATCGTGGTTTTTATGTGTATTGAACTGATGCTTAATGCCGTAAATCTAAGTTTTGTGGCCTTTTCGCATTACTTGCAAAATATAGAAGGTCAAATGATGGTTTTTTTCGTGATGACGGTTGCCGCTGCCGAGGCGGCAGTTGGTCTGGCTATTGTCATTTCACTTTTTAGAAATAAACAAACCATTAACCTTAATCAGATAAACCTCTTAAAAGGTTAACAGGCCGGTTTATCTTTTCAAGGAAAACCAAGCATTTAGTATGCATAATTTTTCCTATCTACTCACACTATTGCCCCTGCTGGGTTTTGCTGTAACCGGATTGATTTATCTCATCAGAAAAGACAACGCGTTGAGCAATTCAATGGAGAAAATCATCGGCGGTTTTTCTTCATTAATGATCTTTCTTCCCTTCGTTTTAACCCTTGTTTTGATCAACGGATTATCCGAAGCGCCTGCTTCTCCACAACTCTTAAAACTCTATACCTGGATTGCTGCCGGAAGTTTGGATTTATCCATAACCTATCGTTTGGATTCCCTATCGCTTCTGATGAGTTTGGTGGTTACCGGCGTCGGGTTTTTAATCCATCTCTACTCGTTGGGGTATATGCACAAAGACCCTGGGTTTGTCCGGTTTTTCAGTTACCTGAATCTCTTCATCTTTTCGATGATGAATTTGATATTGGCCGAAAATATGGTACTGATGTTTTTGGGCTGGGAAGGCGTGGGTTTATGTTCGTATCTGCTGATCGGATTTTGGCATGAAAAATCTTTCGACGGGGTTAAAATTTCCTCGACCGGTGAAGCGGCCAACAAAGCCTTTATTGTCAATCGCATTGGTGATTTTGCCATGCTTGTGGCCATGTTTTGGATTTTCAAACAAATTGACTCGCTATCGTTTTCTTCAATTTTACAAAACACCCAATCGTTTGACCCGCAGGCTATTTTTTGGATTACCTTGCTGATCTTTATCGGGAGCACGGGGAAATCCGCCCAAATTCCATTGTTTGTCTGGTTGCCCGATGCCATGGCCGGCCCAACGCCTGTTTCCGCGCTGATCCATGCCGCCACAATGGTAACAAGCGGTATTTACCTGATTGCACGGTTAAGCCCGCTATTTTTAATCGCCCCCGATACCATGATGATCATCGCTTATGTTGGCGTTTTAACGGCATTTTTTGCCGCCACCATTGGGCTTGTGCAAAACGACATCAAAAAAGTTTTGGCCTACTCCACGGTTTCCCAGCTTGGATACATGTTCCTGGCTTTGGGCATCGGTGCGTTTTCAACGGCGATTTTTCATGTGGTTACGCATGCTTTCTTCAAAGCGTGTTTGTTTCTTGGCAGCGGCTCGGTGATCCATGCCATGCATGAAGAACAGGATATTCGAAAGATGGGCGGCCTTTTTAAAGTGATGCCCTCTACGGCCATCACCTTTCTTTTGAGTTCTCTGGCGTTGGCCGGCTTCCCGCTTTTTTCCGGATTCTTTAGCAAAGACGCCATACTTTCATTCACATTTGGCGCCCATCAACCGGTATTGTATGCCTTAGGACTTTTGACTGCGCTTTTAACCGCATTCTACAGCATGCGCTTGTTTTCCCTGACATTTTTGGGTCAGCCTCGTTGGTCTGAAGGTAAACACCCTCATGAATCGCCGGCCATAATGACGCTTCCATTGTGGATTTTAGCTATCCTTTCATTCCTCGGTGGGTTGATAGGCCTTCCGGCAACCATTCAGGAGCATAACATTATTGATACTTGGCTCAGCGCTTCGGTTTCGTTACCGGATTTTCACCTTTCGCACAGTGTTGAATGGGTACTGATCGGAATTTCGAGCGTGGTTGCTATTTCGGGCGTTTCGGCAGGATTATGGATTTATACCAAACAACCGGCGTTAATAACAACGTTGCACAAGCAGTTTTTATTACTTTACAAAATCTTAATAAATAAGTATTTTGTCGATGAGCTTTATCACCAACTTATCACAACACCCGTTCGCCAGTTTTCAAAACATGTCTGTTTGTGGGTAGATACCACGATCATTGATGGTATAATTCATACCATCGGAAAAGCCACGATCGTTATTGGCTCTCAGCTCAGGGAACTTCAACAAGGATTGATTCAGAATTATGCATTTGTTATGACAATGGGCATTCTTGCTATTCTATCGTTCCTTTTAATTAAGATTATTGTTTAAGCTAAAAAAACATGGCTAAAGGTTCATCAAAATCAAAACGGTCCATCAGAAAAAACAAATCGGATATAAGCCAGCAAATGTTGCAAGACCTGGCTCAAAGAGATGCGTTTGATTTGTCCAATCAATTTCCGTTAAAATCCACGGAGTTGATCTCGTTTTTTTCAACGATAGAAAATTTATCGGCAGTAGATACTAAACTTTCTTACTCTTGCCGTTACATATCTGAGGTAACCGAAAGCCAATCCGCATTTCTGGTGCTTTTCGATGGGAATTTGAACATCACGCGGAGCTATTACAATGTAACGGATACCGAAACGCAAAACCTTTTGCCTGCTTTTTTTGATGAACACTTTTCGGATACATCTGCATTAAACTCAGATTTTTTTAATGCAATATTTCAACCTGACTTTCAAACCTCGTTCAGCTTTTTGGTTTCACCTGATCAGTTGCAATCCATTGCTCCTTTTTCGTTTCTTGATAGTCGTGCCGAATACAAGCGTATCACAGATGAAAACGCCGAGACCTTTCCTTTAGGCCATGTTTTATTTACGCCGCTTTACGATCCCGATCGGTTAATCCTGGGTTTTGTAGCTATCGACTTTAAACAAAAGCCGGAAAATAGTGTAAAACTGGCGGCTCTAACCGAGTTTTTAACGGAAGCCATTGAAAAACATATTTTTTCCGATCTGTACAATCTTGAAACCCGGCAAGGGATTGTAGACTCAGATTTCTCCTCGCTAACTCAGGTTACCGAGCGAATTATCGAGGACAACTCGCCGGAGTTGATTGCAAAAAACCTCAGTAAGGAAATCACAAAATTAGGCAATCTTAAATCATGCACGGTCGCATTTTTTGATCACAACGATCAAATCCATGCGTTTTCACATCATCAACGTAAAGGGTCTAAAGGGCAAGATCCTTGTCGA
This sequence comes from Chloroherpetonaceae bacterium, assembly GCA_028277445.1. Lineage (GTDB taxonomy): Bacteria > Bacteroidota > Chlorobiia > Chlorobiales > Chloroherpetonaceae > JANQGG01. The sequence goes on from JANQGG010000006.1 coordinate 22,867, forward strand.
CCGTTTTCGTACTCCCATGATGGCCGGATAGAAAAATCAATTTGTGAAGCGATTTTCATGACAAAGGGCTTCGAGTATGAAACCGGATTTTGTTTTTCCGCCGAGCAACTTTCGCTTTTGGTTTATGCCTTGCAGTCCGGGATGTCGCCACCCAAAGAATTTTCTGAAAACGATTTGGCGCGTCCCAATTTGAATGAATACCAGAACAATGAAAATATTGGGCTATTTGTCCCATTACATTATAATAAAGAACTGTTGGGTTATATCAGTTTAGGTTCTCCAAATCAAATTTATTCTTTAGCCCAGCTAAATCCGATTATCAAAAAAATTGGCTTTATTGCCGATAAAGTCTCGGATTATTTGTGGCTTCTGAAACTTCAAACCGATAAGGAAAACGAAAAACGCAAGGTTGTATCGTATCAGGAAATACTTTCAACCCTGGTTGCCACCAGCTCAAAAATCCACTCCGACGCACCGCTTAATGAAAAACTTAATCATGTGGTTAATTCCGTTGTTGAGTTTTTTGGCTTGTCGTATGCGGCCATATGTACGTTTGATGACGAGTTGACTTTAACTCACGCCGCTCATGCTTTCCACACTCAATCGGAATTTTTAGCGCTTAAATCGGTCATTGAACGCCGATTCAGAGTTGGCGGATCGTTTTCGCGGCGTCTTTTGTCCAGCATTCTTTCGTCGCCATTTATTGCTGAGCCATGCTACATTTTTAAATTATCTCAGGTTAAACGTGTTCTAAACGGAGAGTCTTTGGATTTCGAATTTCAACAACTACGGGCATTTACCGGCGAAACTTCAAAAGCTACAACACTTAGCCTTCAAAATCTCAACGATTATTTAACAGGCGATGAAAATGTTGCCGTGATTATTCCGTTTTATGGCGAACAAAACAAACTTATTGGTTTAATCAGTTTAGGCGGCGTGCTGCTTTCAGGCGGGGTATATGAACTCTCGGAAATCATGGATCGGTTCTACATCATTACCCATTTCGCCGAACAAATCTCACGCGACTATCAGCTTTCGTTAGTCGAGTTTCAACGCAATGAAGAAATCCTTGAAAATCAACGGCTCAATCAAACCGTTTCTTCACTCTTTGAAATCGGTTCAAAAATTGCTGAAACCGATAATTTGGAAACCAAACTTGAACTGCTTTGTAAAGCCATTTCATCCACGGGTATAGACACCGCAATTGCATGCCTATGCGATCAAAACGGGATTGTTAACTACACCAAACAATATTTCCACAGCCATATCGATTCGGATTTTATCAACCAATTAAAATCGCAATATGCCGTAGGTAAAACCATTAATATTGAAGCGTACAATACTTTATTTAATACCTCGGCATTTAAGCTTTCACCGATAAACATTTACTGCGCAGATCTTCGCCAGTTAAACCTTGAACTCAAAAATCACAAGCTTTCCGTATTCGGGTCGGAAACTCAATCGTATGTCAATCTTGAAAACACGGAACACACTGAGCCTTCCGGTTATAAAAATCTTCAACATTATCTGGATTATAAAAATAAACCCGAGCAGGATGCTTACTTAATTGCAACGCCTATAACTTCCGATTTCTCCAATGAAAACAGCTTAAAAGGGCTTTTATTGCTTGGCAACTTCATGGAAAATATGGATTACGATACCGTGCTTAAGCGATTTGTTGTGATTGATCTTTTTGTGAGAACAATTTCTGCCGATCTCTCAAATGTAATTTTAACAACAAATTTACAGTCCGAATCTCGGAAGCTCCGAAAGAAAAACCAATTTATTGAATCGTTATTGGCTTTAAATGTAAAACTTTCCAAACCCATATCGCGCTTTGAAAAGATCAAATCGGTTTGCGAGCAAAGCGTTAAAAACTCGGATTTCTCCTACGTGAGCGCCATTTTGATTGATCCCGATTCATACGAAATCACGAACTATTTACAAGCTGAAAATCCCCGTCAGGGCAATGGGAATATTGAACTGATTGCAAAATTACCTGAAAACCTCAATGTCCTCAACAAAGCCTATCTAGAGCTAGCATTGGATTCAAAACATAAAATCAGTCAGTCGTATTGTTTCAACAATGCCGATATCATGAACAAATTGCCAAACGATGCCGATCAAAATTCGCTAATCTTCAGTGGATGTCGGTTAGTTCCGCTTAACGAATTTGAGCCATCCGAGCAGTTATTTCTTGAATCCGACTTATTATTTGAAACGTATTGCCTGGCACAACACAAGTCTCAAAACAATTGCACGCTCTTAATTCCAATTCAAAATCAGAAAAATGAAACGTTTGGATTCATAACACTAGGCGCATTAATTGAGGATGTTTCAAAATCCAAAGATGAGGTTTTGGATGAGATTCGCTTAATTGAGCTATTGGTCAACAGCCTTGCCGGCAGTCTTGAAAATATGATCTTAACGGAAACGCTTGCCCGTTGGGATGCCAAGTTTCGCAATGCTGCCGAAAATGTTGAATACGGCATGCTCATAACCGACAAGGCCGGGTCTATTGAATATGCCAACCAATTTATCAAAAAAGTGCTTGGGTATTCGGATAGTGAAATTTTAGAGAAAACTTTTTTAGACCTTGTTGATGAAAAATCCTTAGCGGTTGCAAAAACTTGTTATGAAAATGCTTTGGATCAAGCCATTGAAATCACTGAAGATTCCAATGCTAAACAGGAATATGAAATTGATTTAGTAGCAAACGATGGCGCTAATATTCCATTTCAGGTCATTACCAACGGCCAGTATTTTGTTAATTCCAGAGGGGATCTGGCATTGGAAGGTACATTTAGTATTTTGGTTGATCTTAGAAAAGTCAGGGAAATTGAAAAGAAAAAACGAGAGATTGAAACGATCCGCAATAACTTTCTGGCAATGATCGTTCATGATATGAAAGTCCCGCTTTCAGCCATTTACGGGTATAGCGATATGCTTAAATCGGTTAATCCAACAACTATGGATCCGAGTTATTTTAAGGATATTATATCAAGAGTGCATCAATCTGCCAGTAACATTAATCTTTTGGTTCAGGAAATACTAGATTTTTCAAAGTATGAATCAAACTTGGTTGTGCTTAACAAGCAATCCCACAATCTCATTCTTTGCATTGATTTGGTGCTCGATCAAAATCAATTGGCGCTTCAAAAAAAGGGCATGAAAATCACTCGTAATATTGATCATCATGACTTTACATTCTTATTTGATTTTGATAAAATGGCCAGAGCCATTGGAAATATTTTCAGTAATGCCATTAAATTTTCATCAGCGGAATCCATTATTGAAATTCGGCTTCAACATCAAATCCACAACAATAAACCGTTTGCTTTGGTGAGCATTAAAGATTTTGGCGAAGGTATTCCGGAAACTGAAATAGATTTAATTTTTGATGCCTATCAACAAGCCCAGTCTAAGCATGGCTCACGGGGAACCGGCTTGGGTTTGTCTATCACCAAACAAATCATTGAATTGCATAATGGGGAAATTTGGGCCGAAAGCGAGCTTAATAAAGGCACGATTATTCATTTTTATATCCCAATGACCAATTAACTCAATTGTAAACCTTTTCACCGTGATATTAACCCTAACAATTTTTTTACCTCTGATTTTCGGGATTTTGGTTTTTGGGGTAAAAAAAGAACGCGTGGAATTGCAAAAATGGATTGCACTCACCGGTTCAGCGCTTACCTTTGGCTTATCGCTTTTTTTATTTACGCAGTATTCGTCTCAAGCTTCTTTTCAATTTGAACATCTGGCCTTGCACAATTGGCTTGGTCAAACTTTCGATACAGCTTATCGTGTGGCCCTTGATGGTTTTTCCATGCCATTATTCCTTTTAACCGGATTTTTATTTCCCTTAACCATCATTGGATCGTGGAACGATATCAACCACAACAATCGTGAGTACCTCTTTTTAATGCTCATGCTGGAAACCGGAGTTTTAGGCGTATTTGCCGCCACCGACCTTTTTCTGTTTTATCTTTTTTGGGAGGCCATGCTTATCCCGATGTATTTTATTATCGGGCTGTGGGGCGGAAAATCGCGGATATATGCCGCTACCAAGTACTTTATCTACACGCTTTCGGGTTCGTTGTTGATGTTAATCGGTATTATTTACATCGGGTATTTGGGCGCTGGTGAAAACGCCGGTGTTTTTACAACCGACTATCAAAAGCTTCTTGAGTTGAACTTGCCATTAGATCAACAATTGTGGCTATTCTGGATATTCGGGATCAGCTTTTTTATTAAAGTGCCTTTGTTTCCGGTGCATACCTGGCTACCGGATGCACATACCGAAGCGCCAACCGCAGGTTCGGTTATCCTTGCCGGCGTGCTTTTAAAAATGGGCACTTATGCCTTGATTCGTTTTAATCTGACCTTATTCCCATTAGCCTCGCATGAATTTTCCATGTTAATTGCCATACTATCGATCATCGGCATTATCTATGGCGCGCTTTTGGCTTTGGTTCAAACCGATATCAAGCGACTGGTGGCATATTCTTCGGTCAGCCATCTGGGTTTTGTGGTTTTAGGATTGTTTGCATTTACCACCGAAGCATTGCAAGGCGCTATTCTGCAAATGGTTAATCATGGGTTATCAACTGGTTTATTGTTTATGCTTATCGGAATGATCTACTCACGGCGACACACACGGTTTATTTCGGAATTTGGCGGCATCAAAAAAACCATGCCGGTTTTTACATCCATATTTTTGATTACAACGCTTGCCTCGGTTGGCTTACCGGGATTGAACGGATTTGTCGGGGAGTTTCTAATTTTAAGCGGTAGCTTTAAATCGCTTAATTACGGCTCGTATGCTTATGCAATTTTGGCTTCACTTGGTGTTGTGCTTTCGGTGGTTTATATGCTTCCAATGATTCAAAAAGTGTTTCATGGAAAAATTACCAACGATGCAAACCGAACGCTTAAGGATTTAAATCCCCGCGAACTTATGGTATCTGTGGCTTTTGTGTTTTTTATGGTATGGATTGGCGTAGCGCCAGGCGGTTTTTTAAACATTTCAGAACATGCCTCAGAACAATTATTGGAGCGCTTATCAAAAAGCCATATGCAAAGCTCGATGGCAACATTTAACCCGAACTGATTCGTTATGCTTCAAGACTTTTATTATGCACTCCCGATAATGCTGGCTTCGTTATGGAGCGTGGGTTTGATTTTGATTGAAGCGCTTGCCGAAAAAGCCTCGCTCACTAAAATTGCGGCTCAATTGGGTTTTATTCTGGTTTTGGTATTCTGTTTCGTAGTTCCCAATGAATCGCACGCCGTTTTTTATGGCATGCTAAAAACCGGGTTGTTTACCAACTACACTGCCGGCGTTTTTTCATTAACCGGCTTATTGGTTGTGAGCATTTCCAGCGAGTATTTAAATGATGAAGACATTCATTACGGTGAATTTTATCCGATTGTTTTTCTTTCGGTAGTCGGTATGATGTTGATGGCCTCATCCGGCAACCTAACCATACTTTTTATCGGGCTGGAATTAATGTCTATAGCTTTATATGTGCTGGCCGGATTGAACCGAAAACTGGATCGCTCCAATGAAGCGGCCATAAAATATTTTTTGTTAGGGGCGTTTGCTTCAGGATTTTTCTTGTATGGCATTGCGTTTATCTATGGCGATGCCGGCTCATTATCACTCATTAAAATCTCTTCATTTTATGAAAGCCATGAACCCAGCGGCATGTTCTGGATAGGGCTGATTTTGGTTTTGATCGGTCTGTTGTTCAAAATTGCAGCCGTTCCTTTTCATCAATGGGCGCCGGATGCTTACGAAGGAGCGCCTACCGCTTCAACGGCATTCATGTCTACATCAGCAAAAATAGCTTCCTTCAGCGCGCTTATCATCATCATTTTAACATTTGCATCAATTCTCGCCAAAACCGAAAGTTTTACAAATGTGCTGGCCATTGTTGCTGTTTTAAGCATGATTCTGGGAAATCTTTATGCACTGGGGCAAGATAATATCAAACGCATGCTGGCTTATTCATCCATTGCACATGGCGGCTACATGCTGGTGGGAATTGTTGCGGCAAACGCTTCGGGATTAAGCGGGGTACTGTTTTACACGTTGATCTATAGCATAACAACCATCGGTGCGTTTGGCTTGATTTTAAGCCTTGAGCGAAAACAGAGCTTCCTGGATATTAACGATTACAGAGGATTGTTTAAAACTCATCCTTTGCCGGCTACCTTAATCGCCGTCTTTATGTTTAGCTTGATTGGCTTGCCGCCGCTTGGGGGATTTATCGGAAAGTACCTGGTGTTTTCAGCCGCCATTGAAGCCGATTTAACTTGGCTAGTCGTTGTTGGCGTTCTGGCAAGTTTGCTTTCGGTGTTTTATTACCTCCGGGTTGTTTTGGTTATGTTTTTGGAACACCCAAATGATAATGTACAGGTTACAGAAATTGCTTCATTAAACACCGTGCTTTTAATTTTAGCCCTTCTCACGCTTGTTCTAGGATTTTACCCTTCTCCTCTTATTAATATCGCTCAAAAGGCTATTGCTATGTTTTAAAAAACCCTAGCCAATTTAAAGCCATCAATTAAAATATATCAAAGAGAATGCCTTTTTGGTGAGATTAGAAACGGTAAAATGCAAATAAAGGAATTTGGGAAAATTGCTCAACAAAATTGGTTGAATTTACCTTCTTATTACTCACACATTGTTATTGATAAATGGAGTGTTATGCCAAATCATTTTCGTAGTATCCTTTTTATTGTTGATGAAGGTACGACTGTAGAGGCAATTCATGAATTGCCCCTACAAAAGCTTTGGTATATCAATGAATTTCTTTTTAGCCAGATATGAATTATGAGCGTCATGCCGGACTTGATCCGGCATCTAAATCTTTTTCCTCTGAGAGAAGACTTTTACATTTATTTTTCCAGCTTTACCTTTATCAGTTTGGTCTTTTTATCCCGAACAATTTTCAAGCTCAAAAAATCGCCGGCTTTGAGCCCGCGAATAGCAAATGTAAGATCTTGATCGTTTTTGATGTTATCGCCATTCGCTTCAATGATGATATCGCCAACTTTTAACCCGGCTTTTTGACCGGCTGAGCTCGATTCGATTTCCGCCACGATAACCCCTTCGGCATTATCAAGGCCAAAAATGGCCGCTAGTCGCTTGTTTAGCGTTTGAACGCTTATTCCTGTCCTGAATGTCCGATCAATTTTTCCATGCGCTTTCAAATCTTCCAGGATCGCTTTCACTCGGTTGATCGGTAAGGCAAATCCGATGCCGATGGACCCTTTTCCACCACCGGTATAAATAAACGTGTTCATCCCGATCACTTCTGCGGAGGCGTTTAAAAGCGGGCCGCCGCTATTGCCGCTATTAATCGAAGCGTCGGTTTGGATCATATCGCGGTACGATCGGTTATCCACATCGGGGAAATTCAATCCCATGGAGCTAATCACGCCAACGGTTACGGATGGCTTTTCATTGATATCAAACAAACCAAACGGGTTTCCCATGGCAATGGCCCATTCTCCAACAATGATATCATCGGAGTTCCCGAATTTAAGATGCGGCAGACCGGTTTCCTCAATTTTTAATAGCGCAATATCGGTGAGTTGATCAGTGCCAACCAATTCCGCATCAAAGCGCCGGCCATCGGTCATCGTTACAACAATCTTACTGGCATTTCCTGCCACATGAGAGTTGGTAAGGATGTATCCGTCCCCTGATATGATAAATCCTGATCCAAGACCCTTGACTTCTTGCCGATAAACTCGGTTTTTAGGGCGCATAAAATGCTCAAAAAACGGATCATTTTTCCAAAACCAGCTTAACGGATCGCGATACTGGTACTGCCGAATTTCCGTAACATTAATGCCAACTACTGCCGGACTCGCAAATTCAACGGCGCGGGTAATTGCATTTTGGCGTGAATTATATAAGTTTTGATTGGCTTGCGGGGTTTGTTGCGCATATAAAGCATTCGAATCGGAATATGGTTTTTCTTTTGAGCCGTTGGTTTCGTTTTCTTGATATCCGCTTTTACACGCACTCAACAAAACCAATAAAACACACAATCCAATTCGTTTATAATTTAAAGTCTTTCTTGATATCATTTTTTTGATGTTTCTCTAGTTTATAACCCGATAAAACGCTTGCAATAAAAGAAAACAAAGCCCATAAAAAAACAATGAGCCGACTGAAAATAGTATCAGAAAACGTGAGTTTCTCAGAGAATTTTCGACCTTGAGTTGGTTAAATCCAACGTGCAGTAGCCATAGGCTAACACAAAAACCAATAATGAATAACAGATACAAACTTATTCCAAATGGAATCATCGGCAAGCACATCCATATTGGGAAACTGCTAAATGTAATGAGTTGGAAGACATTCAGTTTAAGTTGCTCATTTTCTTTACTCTTCAGAATCTTGTTTGAAAGTCCAACCATGATAGTGTGACTTATGGTTAAAAGACTAAAACCGGCAATGCCCATCGCCATGCTTTGTTTAGAAACACCCAGAACCATAATTAGCAACACCACAACAATAAACAACAATGGAAAAATGGCGTTCTGAAAAACATCGGATGAATCATTGGTCTTTTCCCGGTAAATAATTTGCCATTGTTTTTGGGGAAACAAACAAATTTTAAACGCCTTTAAAAAGGCTGATACAAAAATCATGAGTTGAACTCCCTCTGGATGTGATTTTTTTAATGTATTTTATGCAAACCAAAACTAAATCCTACTGCTATGCGATGCACTGTCATAGATCATTCTATCATTAAAGCTGATTTAACGGTCTTAAGAGATAAAGATACGCCAAACGACTTATTCCGCTCAAGCCTGGCTCGTATTTCTGAAATCATGGCTGTTGAAATTCTTAAACAGGCTGAGCTTGAACCATTTAAGATTAATACCCCATTGGAGGAAACCATCGGCTATCGTTTAAAACACGATTATGTCTTGGTGCCTATTCTTAGAGCCGGACTTGGATTATTGGATGGGTTTTTGAAGTACCTGCCGGATTCAACCGTTTCACACATCGGTGTTTTCAGAGATGAACAAACCAATCAACCCAACTTTTATTATTCAAACATCCCCGCTAAGCTTCATCTATCGCATTGCATCATCCTAGACCCAATGCTCGCAACAGGCGGCAGCGCATCGTTTGTCGCAGATCGTTTAAAAGAAAAAGGCGCTCAAGATCTCACCCTCGTTTCAATTGTTGCTGCACCTGAAGGTATCCAACATATCAATAATGCTCATCACAATATCTCCATTTACGCTGCAACGGTGGATCGGGAATTAAATGCGGCAAAATACATTTTGCCCGGTTTGGGCGACGCCGGCGATCGTTTATTTGGCACGTGATCTCACTCCAAACCAAGGCGTCGGGCGAAGCTTAAAAAGGATGTGCGAAAGCACAATCCCAATTAAATCCGCATTGATATCCATGATATCCGGATTTCGATTGGGCACAAAATATTGGTGGGTTTCGTCGGAAATAGCAAATAGCGTTGTCAGCAATATGCCGGCTAAGAACCAATTGACCCGCAAATATGGAAACAACCGCTGGTGATACAACGCATGAGCTGTCACATACCCCAGCGCGCCATACAGAATGATGTGCACTAGTTTATCAAACGAAAGAAACGAAATGCTGAAATCAGGAAATTTGTCACCGGGAATACCCGACAGGATAAAAATAAATGTGGCAAGGAAAATAGCAGGAAACTGATTTAACCAAAATGTAGACTTCATCAACGTAAATTATTTCTTGGCCAGCCAAATTTCAGGATTGCACTTGTCACGCCCTTTCCAAACTTCAAAATGAACGATTGAACCGCCTTCAGGCATTTTGCCAGAGTTTCCAATAACCTGGCCGGCGCGAACCGTTTCTCCCGATGTCACCTTAATATCGGAAAGGTTGGCATAGACCGTAATGTATGAATTTGTATGTCGTATCAATATAATATTTCCAAATGTTGGCAAATAGGCAATTTGAGTGACCTTTCCTCCTGCAACCGCATACACCGAACTACCGATTGGAACGGAAATATCAACGCCATTATTAAAAGTGACAATCTTTAAGTCCTTGTCTTTGTTCTTACCAAAATGCTCGACAATTACGCCGCCGTGAACCGGCCATGGCAACCGCCCCATGTTTTTATCAAAATCAGACGCTACCAGGTTATAGTCAAAATCACTGGGTCCGGATTTTAACATCGGTTGAGACGGTTCTAACTCAAGCGCAACATCCGAACGTCGCCTTTTGGATTCTTTTTTTGTGGTTGTTTTTTTGGATTTGGCCAGCAACTTTCGCCGCATGGCCTCTTCCCTTCGCTTTTTGGCAATTTCAGCTTTTATTGCCCGTTCTTCAGCCAAAATCAATTTTTTAATTTTGTTTTGAATTGTTCTGGTTTTTTTCTGACTTTCCTGAAGCTGCTTTTTAAAACCACGTTTGTCTTTCTTTAATTGTGCCAGGAGGGTTTCTTTATCGTTTTGAGTCTTCTGCAAATCATCCAATTGCGATTTCTTTTCTTTCAACAGCTGCTTGGATTCGGCATATTGCCTGCTCAGCTTTTTATTAATGGTTGTAATTTCAAACTTTTTACGATCAATTTCCCTGAGCTTTACTTTACCAAAATCCGAAAAATGTTGAATGTATTCCTTACGAATAATGGCTTGATTGATTGATGACGCTGAAAATAAAACCTCTAATTCGTTTTTAACGCCAAATTTATAAATCGCTATGGCATAGCGCGTAAAATCGCTTTTTAACGCTTTCAATTCTAATTCGGCTTGCTTTAACTGTTTTGTTTTTTTTCGGATTTCCGATTTTAGCTTGCTTTGCTGGCTTTGAATGTTTCGGACAACCTGCTTATAAAGCATCACTTGCTTGGAAAGGTTTTTCAGGGCAAGCAACGATTTTTTTTCAGATTCGGAGGTTTGATCCAATTTTTTTTGATAATCTTTGATCTGATGTTGCAGCTTTTGAAGGATATATTGGCTTTTCTGGCGTTGTTTGGAAAGCTTTTCGATATCGTTTGGTTTTAACGCCTCCGCCCATGCTGAAAAATTAACGCCAATAATTACTGCTAACGCTAATACCATAACCTTATACCAAACCTTATTATTTTTCTGCCTGCATATAACCATTTTTTACATCAATAATTAATCCCTGTTTCAAACATGCAAAAAAAAAGGCCGAGGTTTCCCCACGGCCTTCGCGAGTAAGATCGTAAAATTATTCTTTAAATAAAACAGGTTTTATGAAAAAAAGTGGTTATAATCGTGGTTATTTTATCAAAATACAAACCAATTGATTTTCCTTTTTAATGGATAAACTTGTTATTGAAGGCCAACATAGACTTTCAGGAAGCGTTATGGTATCAGGGTCAAAAAATGCGGCGTTAGCCATTATGGCAGCCGCTTTGCTTCCGGAAAGTGGAACGACTACCATCAAACGCGTCCCTGATCTGCGTGATGTCCATACCCTGAGTAATTTATTGCGTATTGTTGGGGCAAAGGTCAATTTCAACGATCATACCTTAACCATTAATTCCGAAAGCGTTTCTCATTTTGAAGCGCCGTATGAACTGGTTAAAAAAATGCGTGCATCTATTTACGTGCTTGGCCCGCTTCTTTCGAGATTTGGTCAGGCAACCGTCTCGCTTCCGGGAGGGTGTGCTTTTGGCCCGCGACCTGTAGATTTACATATCGACGCCATGAAAAAACTTGGGGCTTCCATTGAAATTCAAGACGGCTACATTATTGCAAAAGCCAAACAAGGCCGTTTAACCGGAGCGACGATTCATTTTAAAACCACCTCGGTTGGCGCCACAGGCAATACGCTTATGGCCGCTGTTCTGGCAAATGGCGTTACTAAACTATTCAATGCAGCTATTGAACCCGAAATTATAGCCCTATGTGACTTTTTAGTAAAAATGGGCGCGAAAATTAAAGGAATTGGCACAAAACATTTAGAAATTGAAGGCGTTGAAAAATTGCATGCGATTGAATTCGCAAATATTTTTGATCGAATTGAAGCCTCGACATTGCTTGCCGCCGCTGCCATCACTAGTGGCAAAATCACCTTAACCGAGGTTGATCCATCCGAACTAAACACTGTTCTTATAAAGCTAAAGCAAGCCGGATGCACCATTGAAACACATGAAACGTCCATTCATTTAACATCACCCAAAAAACTCAAGGCGACAAATATCGACGCCAAACCTTATCCAAATTTCCCAACGGATATGCAAGCCCAATGGATTGCTTTAATGACCCAGGCCGATGGCTCAAGTAAAATTGTTGATCATGTTTATTTGGAGCGATTTAATCATGTCCCGGAATTAAATCGGTTAGGCGCTGGCATCGAAGTCAAAAAAAATGTTGCTACTTTAAAAGGGCCAACGAATCTTTCCGGGGCAAAGGTCATGTCAACCGATCTGCGAGCTTCTGCCAGCTTAATTCTTGCCGGACTTGCAGCCAAAGGCACCACAGAAGTGCTCAGGGTCTACCATCTTGATCGCGGTTATGAAAAAATCGAACAAAAACTTCGCCAACTTGGGGCTAAAATTGAGCGGGTTAAATACAATGAATTTGAGTAGAAGAACCACGAAAGCGCCATACACGATTATCATATTTTTGTTTTTATGGTCTTTAGCCGGATGCTCACCATCCGGGCTGGAATTAAGCGGAGAGGTTAGTCTTGAGTCTAAATCAGCGCAAAAAAAGCCGTTGCCCAACGCACCGGTTATCATGGTTAATTATGAAGAGTGCTTTCAGCGACTAAATCAGCGCAAAGCGGGCATGCAAATGGGCTTACATGAGCTTTCCAATCTAAGAATCAAATTAAGCGATCAACTTGATAGCTTAAAAGCAAAGTATCAAGCCGGCAATTATAAAAATCAGGCGATTAAACAAAACTATGAAGCCATAACCGACTCAATTGCCGCGTTAAAAAAAGCAACTAAAACTTACAAACTTGACTATTTAAAGTCGATTGCCAACTGGCTGGGTTCATTGGCTACGCAAAAAGGAGTCACAAATACATCGGGAGAATTTCATTTTGAGGGGATTGAACCCGGCAAATACCTGCTTATTTGCGTTTTTGAACACCCTTCTCAGACAGGATTTTTGATAAAGCCACTGGATATGAATCAATCGCGCCAAGCCGTGCTGACGATTCAAGACCGCGATCCCCAATTATTCCTTCAGCACAATGACTAGCCGTAATGATTATCAAAAATTTTTGCTGCCCGAAATGGTTTCAAAGCTTAAAACGCTTGACCTGAAGGCAAGGTTTATTGTCAATGGGTTTTTAATTGGCTTGCATAAAAGCCCTTTTCATGGATTTAGCGCCGAGTTTGCCGAGCATCGTCAATACGTTTTTGGCGATGAACCCAAGTACATTGATTGGCGAGTGGTAGCCCGAACGGAAAAATATTATATCAAGCAATTTGAAGAAGAAACGAATTTGCGCTCCTTGATTTTGCTGGATACTTCCGACTCCATGAAGTTTTCCTCTTCAACAAATTTATTACCAAAAATTGAATACGGTTGTTATTTATCGGGGGCCCTTGCTCATTTGATGATCAAACAACACGATAGCGTTGGCTTAATCACATTCAGCGACAGGTTGCATCAATTTATCCCGATACGCCAATCCCAGGCGCATCTTAACGACATCTTAAAAGCGTTATCGAAAGAAAATGACGTTGTTCAGTCCGGTGAAGGTAGAACAACAAATTTCGAACAAATTTTTCCGATGGTTGCAGAAAAACTCAAAAACCGAAATCTGATTATTTTGATCAGCGATTTATGGGATGTTCAGGATGTTGTTATTAAAGCCATGAAGCTATTTCATTTTCAGCGCAACGAAATGATCGTGTTCCATTTGCTTGATCCAAACGAAGCAAACCTGGATTATTCCGAACCGTTGCGATTTCAGGATTTGGAAACCAAGGGGCTAAAAAGCTCAAATCCCCATCAAATAAAAAACGCCTATAAACAAGCTTTTAAAACCTTTACCGGAAACTATCAGAAACATTTATCTGACGCAAAAATTGATTATACCGTGATTTTTACATCTGAAAGTTTTGAGCATGCACTTTTGGGGTATTTAAAGAAGCGTACACGACTTAATTGATTTTCTTATGAACTTATGACTCAAACAGTAGGATTCGGAGAATGTTTGGAAAATTGGGGGAATCAATTGTTAAACTTAAGTTTCTTCAGATTCACTAACGCCATAAAATTCAATTTTACATCCCCTGGCTTTTAACCCGGTGTCCTTGAAAAGCTGTTCGATGAGTTGGGAAGAATATTGTTTTTCAACATCAAGAATTTTCCCGTTATCTTCACATAAAAAATGGTGGTGTTCATGAACATTGCCATCAAAGTGAACTTTGCCATCCTCGAAAACAAGACGTTGAATTATGCCTTCTTCCGCCAACAAATTTAAGTTACGATAGACTGTACCTAAACTAATACTCGGTAAAATTTGTCGGGTTTGCTCATATACCCAGTCTGCTGTAGGATGTGTTTTTGTTGCTCGAACAATATTGAGAATTTCTTCTCGCTGCCTGGAATATCTCTGACCAGCCCGATCATGATTTTTAGATTTCATCTTAACCATTAATTTTAGTTTGCTGGTAATGCATACTATTAACTTCAAACTATGAAAAAGTGTGATAAGTTCAAATTTTTGTTAAAATAATAACTCTTATCATTTATACAAATTTTTTAGATGCGAATTATAAGCAACTAAAGGCAAAGAAATCTCGGATATTCTTTTGAGTTTTAAGATTCTACAATTATATTTTAGGCTGTTTAGTTTAAGTTAAGTACTTGATGGGCCCTTAGCTCAGTTGGTTAGAGCAAGCGACTCATAATCGCTGGGTCGTGGGTTCAAGTCCTACAGGGCCCACCAAATAGGCGTGTTCGTCTAGCGGCCAAGGACACCGCCCTCTCAAGGCGGAGATCAGGGGTTCGAATCCCCTACACGCTACCGTGGTTTTTTAGTCTTGCACCAGTAGCTCAATTGGATAGAGCATTTGACTTCGGATCAAAGGGTTAGGGGTTCGAGTCCTCTCTGGTGTACTATGTTATGATGATTTAGCACCTGTAGCTCAATTGGATAGAGCATCTGACTACGGATCAGAAGGTTGAGGGTTCGAATCCTTCCGGGTGCACGAGTTTTTTAACTTGGGGAGTGGCCAAATTGGTAAGGCACCTGATTCTGGATCAGGCAATTGCAGGTTCGAGTCCTGCCTCCTCAGCAAAGTTTTAAGGTCTCTAGCATCCCTCCAAAACCAACCGAATTCACAAGCTAATAAAACTCTATAACAACCCTGAGCTACAACAATTGCGGGGTTTCAGAAACACGGAATCGTTTGATGGCGCTTTGGAGTTGCTCGGCTTGTGTGATTAAATCCTGCGTAAGTTGTGAAATTTCCTGCGAGGCTTCTTTATTCCTTAGCGCTGTATCGGATAGCGAGGATATGGATTTATTGACGCGGTCGCTGATCTCTTTTTGGGCTTCGGCCTGTTCAACAACCTGACTCGTTCTAATATTCATATCCGACGTTTTCATCGTAATCTGCTGACTGCTTCGCATTTGCGTATCAATTAAATTAGAAAGCCGGCTCATGATCAAGCTGGAGCGGGAATAGAAAGAGGTGATTTGCTCCAGTGTTTTTTCTGCGGATTTGTAATTGTTTTTACTGTCTCTTGAACTCTGCCCGGTTTCAACCACAGCATCCTGGACTTTTGCCGTCAGTTGCCTAACATTAAACAGCATTTCTTTGATTTGTTGAGAATCTGTCGTTGCAGCCTCAGCTAACGCTCGAATTTCATTAGCTACTACTTTAAAACCTTTACCGGCTTCACCGGCAATAGCCGACTCAATGGATGCATTCACTGCCAACAGATTGGTTTGTTTGGCCGTTCTTGCAATTTTTTCCACGATACTGGTAATATCTCGGGTCACTTTATCATAATTATGAATTTGCATCAGTAAGCCTTCCAACTTATCTGAGATGCTAACCATACTTAAATTAACCTGTTCAATTGAATATCGCCCTTCCTGAACTTCATGAATAACCTGGCTAAAGACCTGGTTAGCCTCCTGAATATTTCTGGCCGCTTCCTGAATAGTTCCGCTTAAATCTTCAATGGATGTTCTGGTTTCGCGAACATTAATTGTTAGGCCTTGCATGTCCTCTACAATTTGATTTGCGGTGTGATTCATCTTATCCATGATCTGAATAATCTCTTGAACAGTCAGGGATTGATTTTCAGCATTTTTCATAACCCGGGTTGCCGTATCGCTAATTTCTAAAGAAACCTGGTTTAATCGAAGGGTTAAATCCATAATATCACGAACCGATTCCTTTACCGAATCAACCATAATATTTACGGAATCAACCAAATCGCCAATTTCATCATCGGGATCATAAGTAATCTTTTGGGTTAAGTCGCCTTGCGAAACATTTTTGGCAGAACTAACAATCTTTTTGATCGGTTCGCCGATAAGTCTTTTCATCGCCAATACAACAGCCACTATAACAAGCGCAACAATTATAAGACCTAATAACAATGGCGCAAAAAAAGCTGTCCAGATTTGATCTTCAACATAATCCGAATCTATACTAATGGAAATTGCTCCCATTAAATCCCCTTTTGAATAACCAAAACCTGCTTTTTGAGCGAATATCGGATACAAGTAAGTGTAAGAGTCGCCATTTTCCGATTCAATTTTTTCCCAAAAAGCATATTCACTGGATTGAATGGTTTTAAATTCGGTTTTTCGTTCAAGCCTCATTTCCGAAAAGAGTTTTTCAAAATCGCGCAATGCAGCTTCTTCCTGAAGTGAAGGTTTGTTTGAGGGATTCCAATAATTTAATGATGTGAATTTCAGTTTGATAGGATAGCCGCCAATTTTAAAGCGTTGAGATTTTTCATTCGTTTGATTGGCTGAATCTTGCTGAACATTTAGGCTATAAGCATCAATTAGATTAATTAATTCTGAACCTTGCTGATCTTGTGCTTTATAGGAGTCTTGAGCATATTTCGAATTTTTATGCGCGATCATCTCAAGAAGCTCAGCAACAGTTTGAGCTTGTTGTTTAAAATAGTTTTTGTTTTGTGTGGATTGATTGAAAAAATAAATCGAGGAGATCAAAATAAGTACCAGCGAAAGAACAATCCCGACTATTACAATAATTTTAGTCTCTAACTTACTTGTAACTTGATTTACCATTCGTGATTTGGTTTTTTAACCATAAAAAAACCGTCAGTGCAAAACACTGACGGCATAATTAAAACAATTCATTTATGCATGGGTTAAGATTGGTTGTGTGTCAAATTGATAACCCATAGAGGTCATAGACTTCATTAAGTGCTCTGCATCCAAATCAACTTTTGTTTTTGCAGCGCCTTGTTCTTTATTGGAAAGGCCGATCTGAATATTAAAGTATTCAACCAGAGAGCGGCAAAGACTTTCAAGCATTTCCTCTGCTTCACCCTCTACTGCCAAACCTGAAACGCTTTTATCATTGGGAACAATGGAGTAGCGGAAAACAAAATCAATGTAAGTTAATATATTTGGATTTTGAACGCCCCGAACATCAGTTGCTTTGTATCTGGCAATATAATCTTCGAGTATTGCATTCGGGTAATGCTTACATGCATAATTAAACAGATCAATAAATGCCTTAAGGTATTCCAATCGCAACGTTGATGTTTTGAATAAAATATCTTTGGTCATAGCATCTAACTGCTTTTGCCACATGGTCCAGATTTCAAGGAATTTTCTGAATCGCATGCCGGCCATTCTTTTTTTAGCGCCTGGATCCGATTCGCTCATTTCCTTTGCATCAGGATTATCCAATTTGTTTCTTAGCTGAGTAATATCCGAAACAACACGCCGTTCAATGAAATTTTCAGCGTAATCGGAATTTTTCTGTTTTAGCTTCAACAGAAAGTCCAATCCTTCTTCTTTGATAAGTGGCAGAGGAATTTGAATATAACGACAGGCTTCATCCAAACGGTTTGTATCCACATAAAAATTAGCCAGTGCAATCTGGTAGGGATAATAGGTTAAATCCGAAGCAAACGTCATTAACAGATAAAACTCTTTCTTTAACGGGTCGGATTCGCTTGCTGTCCGATCTTTCCAGTATAAGCTCTTTTGCGCTTTATCTTCGGGAGAAGGCACATTGATTTTTTTGAAGAATCCTGCTTTGATATATGCCTGACCGCCAGCTCGTTCGCGTTCGATCATTTTTTCAATCACGCTTTTCATCTCTGCTCGTACTTTTTCCTGGCCGGCTAAAGGTTGCTGATCAAGCGCAGCATAAAGATGCATGATGGCTAGCAATTGATTTTCTACCCGATCATCGCCTTTGGTTGTCTTCATTTTGGCCAGATAATCATAAGCGATCATATAATTGGATTGAAAAATAACTTCATCCTGACGCTTCACAATAGCATCGGAACGACGGCCAACGCCCTGCTTAAACCTAATATTCAAAGCCAGCGCAACGGTTAGCGCTTTAAAGTATTCTTTGTTTCGGAAGAACTTTTCAACTTCAAACATTTTGGCCTCTTCATCAAGGCCTTTTTCAAGCTCATCATCAACTTTTAAGACAATTTTATCACCATCAACACGTAGAATAAAATCGTCTTGTTCGGTTGAAAAAGCCGATGTTTCACTATCTTCCGAAATAATATCACCAAGGATACCTTCAAGATCCAATCCCAACAAATTATCTGATTCGCTTTCAGATTCATCCGAATCCAATGAGAACGTTTCTTGCGCCGAAGGTTCTTCCAATGGCTGTTCTGTTGTAACTTCAGGTTGAGGGGCTTCAGCTTCAATAGATTCTTGAGGCTTACTTTCTTCAGGCTCTACAGCCGTTGATTCCGGCTGAACAACAGGCTGATCGGCGGCCGCTATAATTTCTTGCAGAATGCCTGAAAATTCCGATAACCTTGCATCAGGTATTACGGAATTTGATTTGATAAATGCGCTAATTTGTTGAAGCTCCGAATCCAGCGTTTGAAGAATCACATTATCTTTATTACGACTTATTGCATTTTGTATCTTACCAGAATACTTAATCAAATTATACATTAAATCAGCACGTAGCGATACAACTTCATCAGCGCTCATTGAACTCCCGGATGTTTTTTGAGAAATAGTGGCCATGTATGTATAGTTTATATTTTTATAATAATTACACCTGGTTGAATTTTTATAACCCAAGACGAATCATTGAAACTGGGTTAATTCTTTCAAATTCAGAAGCTTTTTTGTATCAATCAACACGACTTCATTTTCGCCCAACTCTTCACCTGAGCGCACAAAAAGTCCTTCGGCACAAGACACAATTCTACCCAACTCGCTATCTTCACTGCTAACTTTTATGATTTCATGTTCTGCAACCCGAAGCACGTCTAAAACCGAATCGACAACAAAACCAACGGAAAACACCGCGGTTTTAAGAATAGTAATTTTTTCAGCTGCTTTCTGTTTGCGTGAAACAGTTGTAGATTTTTTTTTAAATCCTAAAATGGCATGTAAATCAACGACCGATGTAATTTCACCTCGTACATTACAAATCCCCATGATATACGAGGGCAATCCCGGCACCGGGATAATATTTTGCATGTCAATGACGCCTTCAACATCTTTAACTCGAAATGCAACTTCGCGATCTCCTAAAAGAACCGCCATATACTGCTCGCGTTGCTCATCTTCCGGTTCAACCTTATCTAACGGCCGTCCTTCAACAATCTCAAGCTTTTGCTTTACCTGGCTTGGTATTTTCTTTAAATCTTCAACTTTAATCTCGCCGGGCGATTTCCAAACGAACGGATTCTGAACCAACGAATCCTTTGGAAGCTTCTGCGATTCTTTTTGCAAATCGGCCATCTTATATCCAAAATAGATGTTATGGCATACTCATTGCCTTATTAACAGTATCTACGAGATCCTGATCATTAAAAGGCTTGATTAAATATGCTATTGCACCTTGCCTTAATCCCCAGAATTTATCACTATCCTGATTTTTAGATGTAATCATAATGATCGGTATTTTTTCGGTTTCCGGTGTTTTTTTCAAGTTTCTGCATACCTGAAAACCATCTTTTTTAGGCATAACTACATCAAGAACAATTAAATCAGGTTTTTCATCTTTTGCTTTTTGCTCTCCTTCCTCACCATCATTTGCCTCAATAATGCTATAGCCAAGCGTTCCCATTACTTTTGCAATTATAGCTCTTTCAACTGCACTATCATCAATAATTAATACCCTTGGCATGGACTAAATAGTTTTGGTTTGTTTTTAAAAACTAACAATAAACTTAATTCTTTAAATATTTATGTACAATTTCAACCAATTGCCCATCTTTGAATGGCTTGGTGATATAGTCGTTGGCGCCGGCATGAAGTCCCAAATTTTTATCAATTTCCGCATCCTTAGCCGATAGCATGATTATAGGGATATTTTTCAGGGCTTCAAAATCCGCTCGCAATGTCTTACAAACTTTTAATCCGGTAGTATCAGGAAGCATGACATCCAATAGAATCAAATCGGGATTTTGCTCATCGGCAAGCTTAATGGCCGCTTCTCCGGTTGCAGCGCTAATTAATCCGTATCCGGTATCGGAAAGCGCCATTTCAATGGACTTACGAATAACAGCGCTGTCATCAACGATTAGAATTTTCTTGCGGGTATCTTCTTCACTTTGAGGTATTTCTACCCATTTCTCTTCGATGAAAAAGGCGATGGCTTTAAGCACCAACACATCATCCATCTTTAACTTCATGATGATGGTTTTAATATCTGTTTTACCATCTAATGCTAAAAACACTTTCCATTCATCAAGCTTTAGGGCAATTTCTTTCAAATTATCATCGCCACGTTTGGTTCGTCGTGGCACAACGCTCGTATTTGGAATGGTTTCGCGAACCAATTTAAGCTCATCGACCTTTACGGCAGCATTCATTAAAATATTCTGAACATCAACGCCGTTGCTTAACGCCTGCACACGAAGCGGCGCTTCGGGATCAAATGATACTTTAGCATTTTTTTCCTGAAGCAGCATCGTAATCACTCGCTCTATCTGGATGCGAATAGCTCTGACAAGCCTTGGTGCATCAACCTTCTTCATGGCCGCAAGAATTTGCTCAATTCGCTTTCCTTTTAAGTTTGTTTTTTGAAGGCGAATTGCTTCATCCAGATCGGCGCGGTTAATGTAATTTTCTTCAAGTAAGATAGCCCCCAGGTCTTCACTGCCTGTATCTACGGCTATGACCATACCATTTCTGAAATAGACCACTTGTTTTCGATCACCATAGTCAGTTGCAGATTGCACAACCATTGCGCCGGTTTTACGCATGGTTCGGATCAATTGCAGCATCTCAGTAATTGACCATCCTTTTATGCTTCCCGTAAATGCCATTGATTAGTAATACATATTTTGATTAAGAGGAACTCTGCGGTTTTGTATCATTTCAACAATCATCACCAATTGCGAGGCTTATTTATGAAATATAATAAATAGATGGAAATATAAAACGCCTCGTTACGGCTCAATAGAAATAAAAAAGGAGATACCTTTGCGATATCTCCTTTAAAAAGTATGCGTACCGAAAAATGAGTACAATCAAACCTATTACTTATCAGCTTTTTCTTCAGCTGGCGCTTCTTCTGCAGCTGCTGCAGTATCAGCCATTGCGGCGGATGTATCTTCTTTAGCTTCCATTTTAGCTTCTTCAGCTTGTTCTTGCTTAGGCGCTTCTTCTTTTTTCTCAGCGTCTTTGCTTGGTCCGCAAGCTACAGCAGTCAGAGCGATAAAAATAGCCAAGATAAATTTTTTCATAATTATTGTCCTTGTTTTTTGATTAACCGTGAATTAATGGGTCTATGAAATAAAAGTACCGGAGATACTAATGCTTTATCAGCATTCTAACTCAAGTTTGAGAAAAGCAAAGTACTTTTTTAATAACTTTAAACTAAATTTCCTCAAAAACTTTGGCTAATTTACAATAACTGCACCTAATCTCCAATAGTTAATCATTACACTTTTTTTAAGCTTTTTACTATTTCTTTTGCATTGAAATTTGCCAATAAATTTTTTTTAACCATAAATTAACTAATTTCTTCGCTACTAACCCAATATAGCATCTCTACCACCAACAATGGTTTTCGCTAATATTGGTGTTTTTTACTAGCTCACATCATTAGTACCCAGGCAAAGATATTTTCAACCTATATGTATTGCGATCTTTTATCAATTATTGTGTGTTACAATGATATGATCATGAGTATTTATAGCTCAAAATGCTTTTGCTCAGGTACTGATTAATAACTAACGACAAAACGTAGGAGAAACCATGGTTTTCGACATTGACATGATCAAAGCGCATTACTCCAGACTTGAAGAACGAGTAAATGCAGCACGTAAAGTTCTTAATCAGCCTTTAACGCTTTCGGAAAAAATTCTTTACAGCCACTTGGCTGCCGGTAGTGCCACGGAAGCATTCACACGCGGCGAATCGTATGTTGAATTTAACCCCGATCGTGTGGCTATGCAGGATGCAACCGCTCAAATGGCGTTGCTCCAGTTTATGCAGGCCGGCAAGCCAAAAGTTGCCGTTCCTTCAACGGCTCACTGCGATCACTTGATTCAAGCCAAAACCGGCGCTAAAGAAGATCTTGAAGCCGCTGAAGACGTCAATAAAGAGGTTTATGATTTTCTTGCTTCGGTTTCAAACAAGTATGGCATTGGTTTTTGGAAACCCGGCGCCGGTATTATTCACCAGGTAGTTTTGGAAAACTACGCGTTTCCTGGCGGCATGATGATCGGAACGGACTCTCATACGGTTAATGCCGGCGGTTTAGGCATGGTGGCTATCGGTGTCGGCGGCGCCGATGCGGTTGATGTTATGGCCGGTATGCCTTGGGAGCTTAAATTCCCGAAATTGATCGGCGTTAAACTTACCGGTAAAATGAGCGGTTGGACTTCGGCCAAAGACGTGATCTTGAAAGTAGCCGGCATTCTGACGGTAAAAGGTGGAACCGGTTGCATCGTTGAATATTTTGGCCCGGGCGCCGATAGCATTTCCTGTACCGGAAAAGGCACCATTTGTAACATGGGCGCTGAAATTGGCGCAACTACCTCAACATTCAGCTACGACGAAAAAATGGCTGATTATTTGCGTTCAACCGGCCGCGCTGAAGTAGCCGCAATGGCTGATGCCGTTAAAGCCGATTTGCGCGGCGATGACGAGGTGTATGCTAATCCTGAAAAGTATTTTGATCAGGTTGTTGAAATCAACCTTTCTGAACTTGAGCCCCATGTTAATGGCCCGTTTACGCCGGATTTAGCGCACCCGATTTCTGAATTCACCAAAGCCGTTAAAGAACATGGCTGGCCGGAAGAGCTTTCTGCAGGTTTGATCGGCTCATGCACCAACTCTTCGTATGAAGATATGTCGCGTTCGGCGTCGCTGGCCCGGCAGGCTGCTGAAAAGAAATTGAAAGCAAAATCCGAATTTTCGATTACGCCCGGTTCAGAACAAGTGCGTTTCACCATTGAACGCGATGGCTTAATTGAGGATTTTGAAAAAATTGACGGCATGGTTTTGGCCAATGCTTGCGGTCCGTGCATCGGGCAATGGGCTCGTCCAAACATGGGTAAGGATCAGCGTAACTCAATTGTAACCTCGTTTAACCGTAACTTCGCCAAGCGTAACGACGGCAACCCAAACACACACAGCTTTGTGGCTTCGCCGGAAATTGTTACCGCGCTTGCCATTGCCGGAAAATTAACTTTCAATCCAATGACCGATACATTAATCAATGAAGACGGTCAGGAAGTGAAATTGGATGAACCAACCGGCGAAGAGCTTCCTGCATCAGGTTTTTCAGTTGAAGATTCCGGTTATGAAGCGCCTGCCGAAGATGGCAGCAATGTTGAAGTGATCGTAGCGCCAACATCGGAGCGATTGCAGCTTTTAAGCCCGTTTGCACCCTGGGAAGGCGCTGATCTTAAAGGGTTGAAATTACTTGTTAAAGCAAAGGGCAAATGCACCACCGACCATATTTCTATGGCCGGCCCTTGGCTTAAGTTCCGTGGTCATTTGGATAACATTTCCAATAACATGTTGATTGGCGCTGTGAATTTCTTCAATGAAAAAACAGACTGCGTTAAGAATCAAATGACCGGCGAATATGGCGCTGTTCCTGCTACGCAACGCGATTACAAAGCCGCCGGTATTGGAACAATCGTTGTTGGCGATGAAAACTACGGCGAAGGCTCTTCGCGTGAGCATGCCGCTATGGAACCTCGTCACATGGGCGTCCGCGCAATTGTGGTAAAATCGTTTGCGCGTATTCATGAAACCAACCTGAAAAAACAAGGCATGTTGGCTTTAACATTTGATGATAAAGCCGACTATGATAAAATTCAGGAAAACGACACCTTTGATCTTGTTGGGTTGACTGAGTTTGCACCTGGTAAATCTTTAACTCTGGTAGCAACTCACGAAGGTGGATCAAAGGATGAGATCACACTGAACCACACCTATAATGAAAACCAAATTGCATGGTTTAAGGCCGGTTCAGCGCTGAATTTGATCAAACAGCAAAATGCGCAAGTGATTTAACGATTTGCATTTACACTAAAGCCTCGCTCATGCGGGGCTTTTTTATTTCGAGTTTATCAGATTTGTTTTTTGGATTATATTCTCAGAATATCGTATAAAAATTTCTAACGCTGTCGATCCCATTGAAAATTAAATGCTGGTTATGCAATGGTGAATTGGTTGAAAAACTTCTACATGGTGATAATAACACTGCAGTTGCAACGGTGAAAGCTGAAGTTTGCCTGCATTGTGGAGAAAAGTTTTACTCAAAAGAAACCATTGAGTTGTTCGAAACCATTAAGTCTAAACTTGAACGCCAGGATGCGTCTGATTTTCAGCTACTCGGCAATACTTATGAAATTTCAGCCAAAACAGACTTAAAAAAAGAAATTGCACGAACGAAGTTTTAAAGTTTGGGTATTATTACAACATTAATATGTTTTTTATACAATACAATAATATTTTGAAATCATCATAGATGGCTAAAAGATTAAAATTATATTTTTTTCTAATATCATTTTTCATTTCAATTAATATTGGATACACTAAGCAAATTGGTTTTGGAATCGGCTTTTCTTCAGAAAATGCTATTCTTTTAAATTTAAATTATAAAAACGATTTACAAATTTATAGTTTTGGTTATAATATTCAATCAAGTGATACTCGAGGTAAATTAGTTTCCGAACAAAAATCTAATTATGGTAAAACAATAGATGGATATGGTTCATACTTTTGGACAATAGATGCTGGAATAGGCTATTATTTAACTAAAATAATTAGCATCCAAGCTGAGCTTTCTATAGGTTCTTTAGAAGATTATACTAATTACATCGACCGAAGATTTAAGGATAATGGTTATCATATGATAGATAATTCAGAAACTATTATTGGAATTGGCGCTTTAATTGGTTACGACTTTTCAAAAAATATTAGGGCATATGCTGGTTATAACTCACTAAAAAGAATATCATTTGGCCTTCAATATTTTTTATCAAAATTTGATTAAAGGGAATCTACATCGCGATTATCAAAATGAAAATCTACAAAACCAACATACTATCCCCGTAGCTCAGAAATTTGTACCCTTTTTCTAATGCTTCTTCATAAGCCTGTTTTAAGAGCGGCCAACTGGCAAAGGCGGCGGCAAGCATTAATACCGTCGAGCGAGGAGCATGGAAGTTCGTGAGCAGCATATCCACCAGCTTAAATTCATATCCGGGATAAATGAAAATATCCGCTTCATTGATGATGTTTTCAGGAGTTGAGTTCAGTATAACCTCGGCGCCGGCATGCTCCAAAGCGCGGGTTACGGTTGTGCCAACGGCAAGCAATCGTCGGCCTTCTTTTTTGGTGGTCTGTATCAACTCAACCGTCTCTTTGGAAATATGGTAAAACTCGCGATGCATGGTATGATCTTCCAGATGCTCTACCCGAATGGGCATAAATGTACCCAAGCCAACATGCAACGTTAAGTAACCAATCCGAATCCCCTTTTGCTGCAATCGCTCCAAAAGCTCATCCGTAAAATTCAATGATGCCGTTGGCGCCGCCACGCTACCTTGCTCTGAAGCAAACACCGTTTGATAACGATGCACATCCTCTTCAATTGCTTTTCGATTTAAATAGGGGGGAATGGGCATGTTGCCATACTGCTCCAGGATTTCCAGCAACGGCTTTTCCGAAGAGACTCGCGCCAAACCATTACTCAGAATCTCTTCAACCAAAATCCGTTCGTCTTGAACCAGCAACGCCTGTCCTTTTTTTAACTTGCCCCCATACATCACCACGTCCTGATCGGCGCTATGCTTTTCTAAAAGCAACAGTTCAACGTTAGCGCCGGTTGGTTTTTGGGTATACAAACGCGCTTTAATGACTTTTGAATTGTTGAGCAACACCAAATCGCCCGGTTGAAGGGCCTGATCAAGCTCGCTATAAAATCCATGAGCAATCTTGCCGGTTTCACGATTGAGCTGAATCAAACGGGTTGAACCGCGCATTGTTGGGGGAAACTTGGCAATCCGCTCTTCAGGTAGATTGTAATCAAAAGCCTGGACGTTAATCTTCTCCATACATGCTTTTTAAGATAAACGGCTTCTGACAGCTTCGGCATGCGCTTCCAATCCTTCGGAATCGGCAAATCGGGCGATATCTTCGCCGGTTTGCATCAGCATATCGCGCGTGTAGGAAATAACCGATGAGCGTTTCATGAAATCGCGTGTGGAAAGCGGCGAAAAGAATCGCGCCGTCCCGCTTGTCGGCAAGGTATGATTTGGGCCGGCGTAGTAATCGCCGACCGGCTCGCTGGAATACGCACCCAGAAATATGGCTCCGGCATGTTTTAATTTGGAAAGATAACTCCATGGCTCAGCCGTTTGCACTTCCAAATGTTCCGGCGCAATTTTGTTTGATACCTGGCACGCCTCGTTCAAATCGCCAGTTAGGATAATTGCGGAATTGTTTTGCAAGGCGACTTCAATCCAGGACTTTCGTTTCATCGTTGGCAGTAGTCTCATAACCTCTTCCTGAACACGCTTGGCAAGTTTTTCAGACGGTGTAATTAAAA
This sequence comes from Chloroherpetonaceae bacterium, assembly GCA_028277445.1. GTDB lineage: Bacteria > Bacteroidota > Chlorobiia > Chlorobiales > Chloroherpetonaceae > JANQGG01. The sequence continues at coordinate 50,088 of JANQGG010000006.1, forward strand.
TGGCGGATGCATCCTGATCGTGCTCAGCCTGGGAAAACAAATCAAGCGCGATAAACTTGGGATTGGCGGCCTCATCAGCAATGATGGCAATTTCAGACGGACCGGCAATGCTATCGATGGCAACTTCGCCGAAAACCAGTTTTTTAGCCATTGCCACATATTTGTTGCCAGGCCCAGATATAATATCAACTTTTGGAATAGACTCTGTTCCGTAGGCAAACGCTCCAACGGCTTGCGCGCCACCCAGTTTATAGACCTCTTTAATACCCAGTAGATGCGCCGCTGCTAATACCACATGATTAACTTCGCCATCTTTATTGCAGGGGCTTGTCACATAAATCTCGTTAACGCCGGCTACTTGCGCAGGAATGACATTCATCAATACCGACGAAGGGTAAGCAGCCTGACCGCCGGGAATATAAAGCAATGCGCGTTCCATTGGGGTTATCTTTTGACCGATGATCACCCCATGATCCTGTTCATAAAAGAAACTTTTTTCCAGCTCGTGTTCATGAAACCGCCGAATGTTCTGAGAAGCTTTTTGGAGAATTTCCATTAAGTCACCATCCATGTTTTGAACCGCTTCTTCAATTTCTCGCTCCGAAACCTTAAACTCGGTTAAATTGGCCTGATCGAATTTAAGCGCATAATGCCTCAATGCTTCATCACCCTTATCCTTAACCGTTTGCAAAATCTCCTTAACCGAGGCTTCAACGTTTTGATCCAAAGCATTTCGCCTGGAAAGAAATTGGGAAAGTATGGAATCGGTTTCCTTATAATGAATGATCTGTAACACGCTTATCTATAAGTTTGAATTAGTGAGAACAATGCCCCCGATTGTTTTTATAAATGGACTTGATTTCTTATATAAAAGTTTGTCTGCTTTAAACCAAAAATCAAACGTGTTTGATGCCTAATTTATTATGAAACCTCTGGTTGCTATCATAGGCCGGCCCAATGTCGGGAAATCAACCTTATTTAACCGTATCCTAGACAAACGTTATGCGATTGTTGAAGATACGCCCGGCGTGACTCGCGACCGTAATTTTGGCCAAGCCGAATGGTGCGGTAAGTTTTTCACCCTAATAGATACCGGTGGATATACTACTTCCAAACATGTCGTTGATTCGGCGATTTTAGAACAAACCCTTATGGCTTTGGAAGAAGCCGATATTTTGGTGTTTGTTACGGATTTTCAGACCGGACTTACCGATGTTGATCTGGAAATTTCCCGTCGATTAAAAAAAAACCTGATCCACAAACCCTTGATCCATGTCATCAACAAAGTGGATAATTTTAAAATGCAATTGGAAGCCGAAAACCAACGCATGTTAGGATTGGGCGAGCCATTCTTTATTTCGGCCATTGATGGCAGCGGTGTGGCTGAAGCGCTGGACAAAATCATTGAATTTTTTCCCGATCAATCCGGTCACGATGACGATGATGATAACACCGTTAAACTGGCGATTATCGGACGGCCTAATGCCGGGAAATCCAGCTTTGTAAATGCTATCCTGGGACAAAACCGCCAAATTGTCTCTGAGATACCCGGCACAACTCGAGACGCTATCGACTCAACTTTTACCCGCAACAAACAAGACTATACCATTATTGATACGGCTGGATTGCGCCGAAAAGCCCGCATCAAAGATAACATAGAACTCTTTAGCACCTTGCGGACAGAAAAAGCCATTGAGCGCGCCGATGTGGCGATTGTTTTGGTTGATGCCGAGCAGGGATTGGAGCACCAGGATTTGCGAATTTTAAACCTTGCCATTGAAAAAAAGCGCGGTATTGTGTTGGCTGTCAATAAATGGGATTTAATTGAAAAGGACTCGAAAACGGCAATCGCTTTTGAAAAACAGCTCCGTGAAAACCTGAAAAATCTTTCTTACATCCCGATCATTTTTATTTCAGCCCTTTCCAAACAACGCATCTACAAAACCATCGATATGTGCCGGGAAATTTGGCATGTCCGTAGAAATGAGATCGACACCAGTAAATTAAATGCGTTGCTTCTGGATGATATCCGTCGAACGCCGCCGTCATCCAAATCGGGCAAAGAAATAAAAATTAAGTACATCACCCAACTTTCCACTCAGCCGCCTTTGTTTGGATTTTTTTGCAACAATCCTCATTTAATACAAGATCATTACAAACGGTTTTTAGAGCGCAAATTGCGAGAGCATTTCGGATTTCAGGGAACACCTATTGAACTGAAGTTTAGGAAGAAGTAGGAATTAGATTATGCAAATTGGATAATATTGTATAAATCTAACTATTATATAGAATAAGGGTTTAGTAGTGTCAAACCTTTAATGTTCTTAAAATCGGAGGTGTTGCGAGTAACCAAAATCATATCATGTATCAAAGCAGTTCCGGCAATTATTGCATCGCCCAATCCAATTTTTTTTGTTTGTCTAAGCCAAATAGTTTTATCTATAATCGCATGATCAATGGGTAAAACTTTGGCAAAATCAACAAATCCATATAGTGGTTTTAATTGTTTTGTTGTTGCCTTATACCAACCTAATAATTCAATTTTAGTAACAGAAGAAATAATTACTGCCTGAACATTCAAGAAGTTTTTTGCATTTTCCGGAAGCTTATCAGCGAAATTGTCAATTATGATATTGGTGTCTATTAAATATTTCTGTTCCATTCTTCACGAGCTTTTTCGATGTGAGCCTTTAAATCATTGTAGCTTTTCTCATCAAGAATACGCGTAAAATCCGCCAGTTTTTTTTTTGAAGGGTCTTTTTCCTCAATAAGCTCATCTTTTGAATACACAAGTATCTCTAACTCTTTTCCTACATAAGTTTTGGGAACGGTTAAATTCAACTTGTTATTTTTTAGTGTTAGAGTAGTTTTAATCATTTTATTTCAAGATATTTTGAGTTCGTTGAAATTTTTCATTGGCAATCTTTTAACACATGTTTATTTATTCCTTGTTTTAAGAATTTTTTGGTTACCCTAAAAATTCAAATCTAAGCTTACGGTGTTAAAAATATAAAGTTTGTTTTACTACTCTAACTGTAAAAATAAAATATAATGGCAAAAATAAATGAACAACGCGTTGTAGAAGCGCTGAAACATGTCATAGAGCCAGATCTGCAGAAAGATTTGATCACGCTGAACATGGTTAAAGACATTGCTATCAGCGATCAGGATGACATCACATTTACCGTAGTTCTCACTACACCGGCATGCCCACTAAAAGATATGATTGAAAATGCATGTATAAATGCAATTAAACATTTCATTCCCGAAGCCAAATCTGTTAAAGTGAATATGACGGCTAATGTAACCAGTGGTGGCAACATGAGCGGTTCATCGGTTGAAAACATTTTAGCTAACGTTAAAAATACCATTGCGATTGCGTCGGGTAAGGGTGGCGTTGGTAAATCCACGGTTGCTACTAATCTGGCGGTGGCGCTTGCTAAAACAGGCGCGAAAGTTGGACTTATCGATGCCGATATTCACGGACCAAGCATTCCAACCATGTTTGGATTAAAAGAAGAGAAACCCGATGTAATGGGAAAGACGCTCATACCTTTGGAAAAGTATGGTGTTAAGCTTATTTCCATCGGTTTTCTGGTTGATCAGAAAACAGCAGTTGTTTGGCGGGGGCCGATGATTTCAAGCGCTCTTCGTCAATTTATGACAGATGTTGCTTGGAACGAACTGGATTACTTATTGTTTGATCTGCCTCCCGGCACGGGCGATATACAACTTACCTTGGTTCAAACGGTTCCATTAACCGGATCGGTTGTGGTTACAACACCTCAGGATGTTGCGGTTTCGGATGTGGTGAAAGCTGTGGCAATGTTCGATAATGTGAAAGTCCCGGTGCTAGGCGTTCTTGAAAATATGAGCTATTATCATTTACCTGACGGTTCTAAAGAGTACATCTTTGGTCAGGGCGGTGGCGCTAAATTAGCTGAAAAGCACAATCTACCATTCTTGGGAGAAATCCCATTAGTGACGGATGTTCGCAAAGGCGGCGATGAAGGCGTTCCAGTCGTTATTAGAAATCCTGAATCCGAACAAGCCAAGCTATTTATGAATGCAGCTAAAAAGTTAGCTCAGCAAATTGCGATAAAAAATGCCGGTATAGGCTCAGGAAAAGTTGAAATTGAATTATAAACAATTCACTTGCATTGATTTAAAGACTGAGTTTTTCTATTTTGATTTATCATATAATTTCTAAAAAAGGAGAGTTTATGTCAGAAAATGTAAGTACTGGTAAATCTTATCTTCCGAAAGAGGATCCGATTTATGACAGAGTAACCGAAGCCCTTAACAGCGTGCGTCCATATTTACAAGCCGATGGTGGTGATTGTGAATTGGTTGGTATTACCGATGAAAAAGTTGTGGATTTGCGCTTGGTTGGCGCCTGTGGTTCATGCCCAATGAGCACCATGACTTTACGCGCCGGAGTTGAACAAGCTCTAAAACGCGCTATTCCTGAAATTGTTCGCGTTGAAGCTGCTCCTTAATTTCCAACCGGAATAAAATAGAAATCTCAGTTGCTCATTATGGCAACTGAGATTTTTTATTGGGCCACTAGCCCTTCTACCCTTCTATATAATAGCCAGCAAGTTTATATCGAAAGTTAAATCTTTCCCTGCAAGAGGATGATTACCATCAATAAGCACATTGCTGTTAGAAATTTGTGCAATCCTTACCGGAACCACTCCTTTTTCAGTATCCATTTCGAAAGTTTGGCCAACCTGAAGTCTGATATTATTTGGAAATTTGTCTCGTGTAATTGATGTGATTAATTCTTGTCGGATTGGTCCATAGGCCTGAGCGTATGGAATTCGAAACCGTTTAACATCACCCACTTTCATCTGCTGAATAGATGATTCAAGGGATTTCATGACTTGACCGGCACCTATTCTAAATCTAAATGGTCGTTTTCCCTTGGTGGTATCAACTACTGTGCCATTGCTTAAAGATAATTGATAATGGATTTCAACCGATTGCCCGGAATAAATCATAATAAAATCTACAATTATTGAGTTGCAAAATCTTGGTTATACGCTTCTGAGAATTCAATTTCCTGAACGATGCCTAAGATAAGATTATTTGGGTCTTTTAAACAAAAATGCCACCGCCAAAGTCTTCCGATCGAAGCGCCTCGTAAAATCTCTCACCGATTGTCTTACAAATTCAACCGCCGATTCAATATGCATGATTTAAAAACAATGGGGCATTTTGGACAGAGTTAGCTCTCAAGTCGTTTGGTTAAAAACATCCGATCGTTGGCCGTAAATCCAAATTTCCGGTAAAGCGCTAAGGCGTGAGTATTTTTTTGACCAACTTCAAGATGAATGGCTTGAACTTGGCGTTTTCTGCATGCTTCAATAAAGACAGACATTGCTTGCGCGCCAATACCTTTATTTCTGAATTTTGGATCAATGTAAAGATCATCCAAAAAACCGCTCCAGCCGCCATATTCCATGCTAAATGATATGCATAAAACCATGTAACCTATTGGACGCTTATCAGCCTTGAAAACCCAAACCATACCAAACCCATCATTTTCTATTAGCATCTTAAAAGACCTCGCCGCTTTGTCAGCATTGCACTCAAAGCCAGATTCGGTATAAAACGCCGTCATCAACTTCACAAGCTGAGGAATATCTTTTTTTGTAGCAGGTTCAATTGCAATCACAAAGCCGTTTGGATTAGTATTCACGTGATGTTGACTTATTGAGCGGCACAACGCTTACTATAACACATATTATTTAACGAATTAGAACTTATTAATAATTTCGGTAGTAAAATTACATTTATTAAAACCAAACGTTGATCTGTTATCTATATGTTTTTCTATGATCACGAATCAATTTACGTATGAATACACTATCTCCGGAAGAACTCCATATCCTTTCTCAGCAATCATTTTATGATCACAAAAATTCAGCGACTGAAAAGCTCTATGAAATGCTGAGCGACACCCGGCTAAGATTTATGCAAGTGATTCAACCCGAGCAATTGCTCTGCCCGGAGGGCGTGGACTTTAAGCGGGGCCAATTGGCACGCGGCGAAAGCTTAAACGGCTACCCTTACGTATTTCTGGATTTTCCGAAACTTTACACCAAACACAACATATTCAGTTTTCGAACGATGGTTTGGTATGGCCATCATTTCATATTTTCAGTGATTTTGGCCGGGGATTATCTCAAATCCTATCAACGAAATCTTAAACAGTATATTTCTGAAGACGGCGATAAAAACTTGTGGCTTTGCCAAAAGGGGTTATGGGATTGGAAACAAAGCCATTACATTTCCATTCATCACAATGACGCTGCCCGGATTATAAAAGAGCTTGATTATTTAAAACTCGTGCGGTTTTTGCCTCTATCTACCTTACAAAATCCAATGCAGGTCTTAAATGAGTCCGAATCTTTTTACCGCGATATTTGCCCAATGATCAAAAAACTCAGATAAAAATTTCTTATGACTTCATAATACTTAGAATTAAATCCTTAAAACTCAGCTGGAATTTTATTCTCATCTTTAAAAGTTGTAGGAATAGGTTACTCCAATGGTTTTCCTGCCTTGCTCCCAATACATATTTACACCAGAGCTTTCATTAGAAGAATTGTCAGAACTTGAAAGGTTATAAATACCAATAATTGTCATTATTCCTCCAGTGAGCATCAAAATATAGTTCAGAGTAGTGTAAGTCTTGCTATTAGAACCAATATTATAGAAAGGACCATTGCCATAAATTTTAGAGCCGCCGCCGCCAAACTTATTTAGAAAACCAAAAGAGAATACTCCAAATCCAGAGAGAGTAACTAATAGTCCCCATGGTTTTACTTTTTTATTCAAAGTCACCTCCGATTTATCAAGAGAATCTAATTCTAAAACGGAATATTTTATGTTTAGAGAATCGGATGTATGATTGACAGAAAAAAATCGCTTGTTATTATCATCTTCTAAAACGATATATTGGATATCAGATATGTTAATCGTTTGAGGAATTGTTGTAAGTTCTTCACCCTCTATCGAAATTGACTTATTTATGAAATCATCTGTAGATAATGCCAGTTTTTTTCGTTCAGAAATGTGACCATGGATTTTCTTGCCTGTCCGAAGAACGATGACATCAGCTAAAGCAGGTGTTACATTTAAATTAATTAAACACATGATAGTTATAATAATGATGAAACGACTTCGAGTCATAAAGTCAATCACTATAAGCCCCTTTCTTAAATTTTTTATGAGGAAATTTCTGTCAATCTGGTAATTGCAAAAGTGTTTTCAGGGTTTCTTTGCGCCCAAGAATTTAGTTAAAATGGCTTATTAAAGCTAATTCTTATTGCTTGAAAATTTGATAGGCTATTATACTAATCACAAAAAATTTTTGCTTATAAAATAGACCTTAAACCAGTTGTAAATCCATAATAGTGGGTTTAAGTATGAGGGACTTAAATCGAATATTTTATAAATTTAACTATCTAGACTTTTGCCATTTCATCCTTTTAACCTTATAGAAGTATAGAATTATGAGCATCAATGCTGAAACTTTATGGGAAACGATTTCCAAACTTAAACAACAAGCGCCCCTTGTCCACAACATTACCAACTTTGTGGTCATGAACAGCTCAGCCAATGCGCTTTTAGCGCTGGGAGCTTCACCGGTTATGGCCCACGCCGAAGAAGAGGTTGAAGACATGGTTAAGATTTCCGGTGCGCTTGTCATCAACATCGGAACACTCAGCCAGCCCTGGATACGCTCGATGAAAAAAGCTATGCAGGCTGCGAAAGATTTAAATAAACCGATTATCCTTGATCCGGTTGGCGCTGGTGCAACTCCGCTTCGCACTAATACGGTTCATGAGTTGTTAGAAACTGCCTCGCCAACGGTTATTCGTGGCAATGCGTCTGAAATCCAGGCTCTGGTTAGCGAGGATATCAAAACAAAAGGCGTCGATAGCACCGCAACATCGGATTCAGCAATTGATGCGGCAAAAGCTTTAAATCAAAAATACGCTTCAGCGGTTTGCGTTAGCGGGGCAATTGATCACATCGTTAATGGCGAAGATTATATTCGCGTGGAAAATGGCGTGGAAGAATTAACCAAAATTACCGGTATGGGATGCACGGCAACTGCGTTCATTGGCGCTTTTGCAGCGTTGAATGTTCCTCCTCACCATGCTGCCGCTTATGGCATGGCTACCCTTGGCATTGCCGCTGAAATTGCAATGGCAAACTCTTGCGGCCCCGGAACCCTGCAAACCCACATATTGGATGTGCTTTATAGCTTAAATGAGCAGCAGATTAAGGATCATCTTAAAACATGTTCGTAACCGAGATGATAGAAAACGGGTTATATTTGGTAGTCGGCGCGGAAAACTGCGCCCCTCATTCGCTTGAAAATGTGGTTAAAGAGGCCGTTCAAGGCGGGGTTCGACTTATTCAGCTACGCGAAAAATCACTATCAACACGAAAATTTTTGGAGATTGCACGCACATTAAAATCCATTTTGGCTGAGGAACATGTGCCTTTGATCATCAATGACCGAATAGATATTGCCTTAGCTATAGATGCCCAAGGCGTTCATCTTGGTCAGTCCGATATGCCTTACAGGTTTGCCAGAGCGTTATTAGGTCAGGAAAAAATTATTGGCCTTTCGGTTGAAAGCCTCGATGAAGCGCATGAAGCCAAACATCTGGATGCAAACTATATTGCCCTTAGTCCAATCTTCAGTACGCCGACCAAAACCGACACTAAAATCCAGTGGGGGTACGAGGGCATCCAAACCGCCAAAAAATTCATCACTCAGCCGTTGGTTGCTATTGGCGGAATCAACCAAACCAACATCACGGAGGTTTTAGCAGCCGGCGCTGATATTATAGCAGTGGTTTCGGCAATCAGCCAATCCGATGATCCGAAACATAGCGCCAAAATGCTTCGGGACGTTATAGATCACCATACCTTGAAAAATCATTCAGGTTGAAACCGGACATCCTAAAAGCTCATGAATTTCCTGGGAGTGCTCTAAATCCTGAACAAGGTGTTTTGGAAACACACTAACGCCATGTAAAGCGCCCATAGCGCCAGATACCAATGCGCCGGAAATGGTTGTCAATCCGCCCATATTGATGGTTGGAAACACCGACGCCTCGAAATCATGATTGTTTTTCAAAATCATGGTTAGGGCAAACAATACCGCATCATTTTCATTCATAGCTTCATTGAATTTCAGGATCATATCGTTGGGGTACATGCTATAGGCCTCTTTGATACACTCAAGATGCTCATGGTGATCTTTCAATATACTATCCAAGATCGACAAGTGATTTTGACCGGTTCTTGTTTTTTTTAACAATTCACCTAAAAACTTTTCATACAACTGCGCCATACCTAAAGACAAATTCATGTACTCTTGTAGCCAGAAATGAATCGACGATTTTAATGAGGTTGGCAAACGGGCTATTATCACCCTGGGGTCTTTTGAATTTTGACCCGATGTTAAATTGGCCGGTTTTTCTATCCAATCTGATGTTTCAATATAGCCTTTAATGCCTTTGAAATACATCCGAATGACATGGTGCGGACGCTTGTTGACCGGAAGCCCAAGTGCATCGCCAATCAACGCGCCTAAAACAAAGCCATGCACTCGCTCTTTTTCATGAATTCCAGAATCTTTGATCATAAAATCCTCCTTGCTTCATCATAATTTTTTTAGTGCCGGAGCTGTTCGTTCGAAAGCTGGTAACAAGAAAATTACGTTTTTTCATCGGTTATTCCTCATTAATCAGTCTGAATATTGAGCGTTAATTCCTAAAAAAATGTTAGCATTGTCCTGCTAATGACGCATTTACGTTATTGGTCACCCTGAATTAATTTCAGGGTCTCAGAAAATGCCAATTTGGTTGAGATGCTGAAAACAAGTTCAGCATGACTAGAAAAAGAGTGTCATTTTCTGTTTGTTTATTGTCATGTATTTTAGCTCGCAATGACACTTAAGAATGCGTGTTCTTAATTTTTAAATCCGTCATTGAAAAAAAGCAATGTAATGGAAAAAGGCAAATTTATAGGTTTTACAATATGATTTTAAGAGCATTAAAGTTGTAAGCAAAATTTACGGTTAGTTTTTGACTGTATTTTAGTTTGATTATTAAGCCTAAGCTATTAAAAAATAATTATTTAAGCACACAGTTTTCTAATGACGGTCATTAGAAATTTTAACCTATTGACTGATTTGGGTTAATTGTATTTTTTGTCAATAAATCCCCTAAATGTCAAAGATACATGATATACAAAATTCTGAGCTGCACATTATTGCTGTTGATGATCTTAGGTTGTGAGAGTGCATATTATGAAAAGCAGATTCAAAACTTAAAAGAAGAAAATGCTCGTCAGAATGCCGAATCGGAAGCTCAAAAAAAGTATATGGAGCAGGTTACTTCTTCGGTCATCGATATTCAACGAAATTTAAATTTAATACAACTTCGGCAGCAAAAAATAGCTAAAGTATCGGCAGATATTGAAAGATCGCCTCAACGAAGAGATAGTGTTCTTAAACAAAATATTTTAAAAAGCATCTCGGATATTGATGCTTATTTGGTTGAAAATCAAAAAGCATTAAATGCTCTGGAAGAAGACCTAAAAAATTCTGATTTTACCATTAAGAATTTAGAAAATCTTGTTGCAGAGTTGCGCTTTACAATGCTTCAAAGAGAAAAAGAAGTCTTGTTGCTTAAACAGGAAATTAGAAATTTAAATGTTCAAATAACTGTTCTTCAAAATACCGTAGATGTGTTGGATAAGGTTATCGTTCAGCAAGAAAAAGAGCTTAGTAAAGCCTTTTATATTGTGGACTCAGAAGATCAATTGGAGAAAAACGGCATTATAGAGATCAAGGGTGGTATATTGGGTGTTATCGGCCGAACCATCATGCCGTCTTCGACATTCGATGAGGCGTTGTTTAATCAAATTAATATGGTTACAACGGACTCTATAGAAATACGAGGGTCAAAAGACGATATTCAATTAATAACTTTACATGAACAAAAAGCCTATTCATTAGAAACACAGTCGGAAAATCGGTCATTTTTAATCATTCATAATCCCTATCAATTTTGGAGGAAATCCAAATACCTGATTATTTCTGTTAATTGATAAGCACGTCGTTATAAAAGTTGTCATTAAACGTTTTGAGCAAACAGTTTGTGGATTTAACAAAAAACGTTATACAAGCCTTGCCAAAAGAGCTGCACACCCATTTGGATGGCGGTCTTCGTGCGTCTAGAATTGTGGAACTGACCAAAGAATTTGGTTACAATGATTTGCCATCGTTTGATCCTGTTGAACTTGAAGAATGGTTCTATAAATCGGCGTATTCAGGGAATTTGAAAGATTACCTTGCCGGGTTTGTTCATACAACAACATTAATGCAAACCAAATAGGTATTTCAAATCTTCAATCGGGGCGGCGGATAAACTGTAAAATCATTCATTTAAGGTGCTGTTTTCGGAAAAATTTAGGGTTTGCTAAACACCGATAACCGGTTGATGAGTTGAACCACATTAACGAGGAATATAATTTAGCTCATCGAGTTTTTGGTCTATCGCTGAATGATTTGGAACGATTAACCATTAATGCTATGAAAAGTGCCTTTATTGCCTATAACGATCATTGTAATCAAACCGGCTTTCAAAAAATTTTAAACCAAAACTTTTAAAAAAGACTCATATACTTAATTTTGTATAATGAACGCTCGTTAAGATGAAGCCTTTGAACTCAGAAGAAATTGAATCAAAATTGTTGAATGCGCCGAACTCCAAGCATAATATTGATTTGCTTGCTGAGTTTGCATTCGATATTCAACATCAAGAACCTGAAAAAGGACTGGAAGTAGCTGAGCGAGCACATAGCATGTCTGAGGAGTTAGGTTATACAAATGGCATCGCCGTTAGTTTAAAAGCTCAAGCTCAATGTTTATTGTCGTTAAAAGACTATCATGAGGCCATTGAGAAAGCCTCTCAAGCCAAAGCTATTTTTGATAATTTCAACAATTTAAATGGAAAGGCCACATCACAGTCGTTAATTGCAGACGGCAAATTTGCTCTGAAAGATTACACTGATTCATTAACGGCATATCTTGACTGTTTAAAGATCTATGAAATCTTGGATGATTACGATATGCAAACCCAGGTTTTGAGCAAAATTGGAAACATTTATGCCAATGTTGGCGATTATCGTACGGCAATTTCATACCAAATTAAGGCAATTTCAGGTAATCCGAATAAAATAAGTATAGAGGTTGGTAAGGTATTAAAGAAACTGGCCGAACTGTATCATCAATCCGGGAAATTGCTTGCTAGCCTGGATTATTTAAATAAAGCCGCAATTATTTTTAAAAAGCATAATCAGGAATCTTCTTGTGTTGACTGTTATGAAAGAATGGGACTGATTTTGATTCAGCAAAAAGAGTTTCGCAAAGCAGAGCAATGGCTGATGAAAACCCATGAATTTCGCCAGAACACTCGCGACGATGAGGGCTTAACGAAAAGCTTCATGAATTATGCCCGATACTATAAAGATCAGGAAGATTTTGATCAGGCCATTTCCATGTACATTCAAGCTCTTGAAAAGGCGTCTCAAATTCAAAAACAGGGATTAATTGCCGATATACGATATGCTTTAGGCCAAATTTATCATCTCATCCATAAAGATCAACAAGCTATTGAAGAATACAATCAAGCCCTGTTGATCTGCTCACAAGTTGATAAAATGAATTTGTGCAGCGATATCCATTATTCATTGAGCATGTTGAATGAAACACAAGACAACTTAAAAGAAGCCTTGTTTCATTTTAAGCAACATTATGACATCAATCATAAAATATGGCGCGATCAAAAAGAATTGGAATCGAAAAATATATTGTTCAAGCAGGAAGTTGAAGAATCCAAAAAAGAAGCTGAAATATACCGATTAAAAAATGTTGAGCTTGCCGATGCAAATAATGAGTTGAAAATGATTACGCTCTCTTTGGAAGAAGCAAACCGAGAAAAAGAGTTGTTGCTTGATCGTTTGCGGGAGCAAACCGAGTCGTTGGAAGAATTGGTGATTTTTGACGGGCTGACGGGTTTAGCCAACCGTAGGCATTTCGATGAACAATTTAAATACGAATTTTTACGCGCAAAACGATACGGGCGAACGCTTTCCGTTGCGCTTGCCGATATTGATTTCTTTAAAAAAGTCAATGACACGTTTTCTCACCAGGTTGGTGATGACGTTCTGAAAACCATTGCACGAATATTTAAAAGTAATTGCCGTGCCGGAGATTTGGTGGCTCGTTATGGCGGCGAAGAATTTGTGTTTTTATTTACAGAAACCTCGTTGGAAAATGCGGTACTGGCTTGTGAAAAAATACGCCATTCGGTTCAAATTTATGATTGGGATACGATCCATGAAGAGCTCAAGATTACCGTTAGCATGGGTGTGGCAAATTCTGACAATTTCGAAAATCAGGAAGATTTGGTAATTTTGTCGGATCAAAAGTTGTATGAAGCTAAAAACAACGGAAGAAATCAGGTTAAAAAATAATCCACCCTATTCTAATCTTCTCCGGCTTCAAATTCGGCTAAAAACTCGGATTTCCAGGAATGAAACTCCCCGGTAAGAATCATTTTGCGAGCTGTTTTTGTGAGCCACAGAAAAAACGAAATGTTATGAATCGAGCATAACTGGAGTCCGAAAATTTCCCCGACAACGAGCAAGTGACGGATATAAGCTCTTGAAAATGTTGAGCACACATACGTCTCAAAACCTTCATCAATCGAACGAAAATCGGTGGCGTATTTTGCCGATTTTAAATTCATGGTTCCTTTACGGGTATAAACCCTGCCGTTGCGCCCTTCACGCGTTGGAATAACACAATCAAACATATCAATGCCGCGTTCAATGGCATTTAAGATGTTGTGCGGTGTACCAACACCCATTAAATACCTGGGTTTGGTTTCTGGCAATAAAGGGTGTGAAACGTCAAGCATGCGGTACATATCTTCAATGGGTTCGCCTACGGCTAAACCACCGATGGCGTACCCATCAAAATTCATAGACGTTAATGATTTGGTGGATTGGGCGCGCAGCTCTGGGTTAATGCCGCCTTGGGTAATTGCAAACAGTTTTTGGCTGTGTCCGTAAAGCGGTTCAAGTTTTTGCCGGTGCGTTAAACACCGTTCTGCCCATCTTAGGGTCAAATCCGAGGAGTTTTTAAGGTAGCTTAATTCGGCATCATGAGCCGGGCATTCATCCAACACCATCATGATATCACTTCCGATAATTCGCTGGGTTTCTATAACATTTTCGGGCGTAAATAAATGCTTGGAGCCATCAATGTGTGATTTAAACAACACGCCTTCTTCTGAGATATCCCTGAGATCCGATAATGAAAACACCTGATATCCGCCGCTATCGGTTAAAATCGGTTTGTTCCAGCTCATGAATTTATGAAGACCTCCGGCCTGTTGCATAATGCTGTTGCCGGGTTTTAAATACAAATGGTAGGTGTTGCCTAAAATAATTTGAGCGCCAAATTCCTCAAGCTCGCGTTGCTCAACAGCTTTCACAGAAGCTCTGGTGCCTACGGGCATAAATATGGGGGTTTGAACCTGACCGTGATGGGTGGTTAAAACACCGGCGCGCGCTGCAGAATTTTGATCGGTTTTTTCTAATGTAAAACTCATGAAAACAGGTTTTTTTATGATTTGATCTCTTTTTCGCCGAAGTAATGTTAAAGACCTTAAAAACGCAAAAAACCGGTAATATCAAAACCTGGTGAAAGATTTATAAAAAAATCTGTATCGAATCATTTGGCATTCAACACGATTTTAATGCGGAATTAACAATTTCATCGTAACTCTTGAACATAATCGGGTAATGGATCAAGATGAAATCCACGCCTTGTTTGAAATTACCAAAAGCTTAGCGTAGTTATAGGAAAAATAAGGCCGGCTTATGATTTCATATGATGCATGGTTTGCGGATCGTGAAAGTTAAATGGCAAGTATTGTTTGCAGGTCAACTCATTTGACAGGCTTCACATCAGTAAAGCAGGATTTAAGTTTAAATTAGCGTTTATTAACCATAATTCAATTGATCGTGTTTTTGAAGGTGAATTATCATGTTTGGATATGCTTGAAGATGCTTGGTATCATGCTATTGTGCACCCAAACGCTTCAATCGGCGCCAAGAAGCACGGCATCTACAAATCCCGATTCAACCGGCGTGCAGCAAATGAATCTAAGAACGGAATTTGTTAATGATGTAATCGGGGACTTTGTTCGGTATACCAAAACATTGCTGGAAGATGCAAAATCATTACAAGCTGACCGTAAGGATACGTTAAATCAAAGAATTCAAACGTATAAACAACGCCTTAATGCCAAAAAATACCACGCTACAAGCCGGAAAAGTTTTAAAGAGTATTCCGAAGCGTTGAAAGACAAACTCTATGAATTGTCCGTGGCGTTATTCGTGGAAGATTATAGTGAATCAACAAGCACAAAACGTTCAGTTCAGGATTTAGACCGGCTTATTTCTACCCTAAGTTTTCAAGACAAGCCTTTGTTTGAAATTGAAACCGGTATGTCGCTGCAAAATCGGTCGGTATGGTACGGCTTGGATCAAAATAATGGCGGTGGCGCTTATTCGGCATATTTCAATGTAAAGCATCAATGGGGGATAGGTGTGGGCATAACATCATCAGGCTTGGTAAATCAAACGCCGATATTTGATCAGTTTGGTTTTAGTATTTCGGTTGATCAGGACTTTTGGAGATTCAGTAGCGGCATTGGATATACCAAGTACGTGTATTCGGATCAAAGTGAGCAGTTAAGTTCGGCTATTTCAGATGAGCTCAATTTGAGTTTATCATTTCTGAATGATTTCATCACACCAAGTCTGCAATTTTCTTACGCATTTTCTGAAGACGAAAATGATATCTTTTTTTCTTATCACTTTGAAAAAACATTGATTTTAGGGGAGTTCTTTGGTGCAATGGTTATTGTGCAACCTACATTTTCAGGTTACATGGCTAAGACGCGTTCAACCAAAGACGTGTTTATCAATCTCCAAAACTTCTTTTCGTGGCAGCATAGGAGCGATGTAAATGATGTGTTTCAAATTAAAAATTACGAGCTAAGCGTGCCCGTTATCTTTCAATACGATCAATTTTCTTTCAAGCCGGAGCTGATTATCACTAGGCCGGTCAATACCTATTCGATAGAGTATTATGAATTGGTTAGAGAAGAAACATCATTAGGCCAAGTGGGATGGCGGGTCATCGAAGAAAAAATAAAACCCGAAGAATCGGTTTTGGTGATCTTCGGGTTTGGCTTTTATTATTGGTTTTAATCCATCCGATAAACTACATAGCACTATCTTAGAGAGCTTAAAATTTCACGGGCTTCATAAAGTGAAGGATTTAATTCCAGGGTTCGTTTTAAATCTTTTTTGGCCAGTGTGTATTGTTTAAGTTTGCGATAGGCAAGACCTCTGTTGTAGTAGCTTTCCCACATTTGAGCATTTATCTTGATCGCCTTAGTGTAGTGTTTAATACTTTCCGTCTCTTTCTTGAGACTATCATAGGCAATCCCTTTATAGTGATGAGCAGAGGCTAATTTGGGATCGTATTTTAACGCCAAATTAAAATTGCGAATGGCCTGATCATAGCCTTGGCGTTTTAACAAAATTTTACCGCGCTGAAAATAACCATCAGGGTTGCTGGGTATGAGGTCAATGGCTTTATTGACATCATCGAGCGCTTCGGAAAACATGGCAATTCTTAAATGAACTTGCGAGCGGCTTAAATAACAGGAAGCGTAGTTTGGATTCAAATCAAGGGCTTTTTCAAAATCAGCTAAAGCATCGCCAAAAAACCCTAGTTTGATATACAAATCGCCGCGAAGCTTGTAGAGCTCAGCATCGTAGGCTTGTTTTCCAATGGCTTGGGTATAACTTTGAATGGCTTCTTTTGTTTGGGATAATTCCGTTAATGCTCTGGCACGATTTGCCCAAATATCGCTATTGGTTTTATCGTATTTTAATGCTGAATTAAAGTCTTTAAGCGCTTTTTCAAAGTTTCCGATTAAATAATAAGAAATACCACGATTGTTATAAGGAGCGCTGTTTCTGGGCTCAAGTTTAATGGCTTTACTAAAATCATATATTGCAGCTTTGGTTTGACCCAGATTCTTACGAACAACCCCCCGAAAATTAAACGCTTCGGCAAAGCGCGGATTTTTACGAATTGCTTTATTGAGGTAATTGATGGCTTGATTTAACTTACCGGCAGAAACCGCTTGATTTGCTTTACTGTATTCTTTGAAGCCAACCACATTACTTAAATCCGAACGAGATTGAGATATGGCAGAGTCTGAAATAAGGATGGAAAGGCTTAAAAGAATCAAAAATAAATTTCGTGTAAGTTTAGACATAACCTATAATATTTATTAGGGATTACCGGCAAATAAAATCGTGTTTCGTAAGCAAAGCCGCTTTTCAAATTTGGAAATTGTAAGGAAGATACTTAAAAATGTTTCATTTTCGTAAGAGCGTGTTGATGCCAATCACAATTATAAAATTAAGAATTTAGCTTAATTTGGGGCAGTTTTGATTTTACATTGCCTAACTGTTTCATGACAAGCTTTACGGCTTTATCTAATTGTGGGTCGTTGCCTTTTCCATAATCTTGAGGTGAAATTTCCACATAGATGTCCGGTTCGGCGCCATAGTTTTCAACATTCCATTCAACATCATTAAACCAAAAAGAATATTCGGGCTGAGTGGTTGTAGTGCCATCGGCCAAATGATATTTAGGATTAATGCCAATAACCCCACCCCAGGTTCGTTTGCCAACCAACGTGCCTATGCCCAGCATTTTAAACGAGTGGCTGAAGATATCGCCATCCGAACCGGCAAACTCATTCGTTAGTCCTACGATTGGCCCTAAAACGGAGTAAGAAGGGTATGGATCGGGTTGTTTCGACCATCGTTGGACATCGTAACCCAAACGTTTTCTGGCCAATTTTTCAAGAATTAATTGCGAGACATGGCCGCCGCCATTGTAGCGAACATCAACAATTAAACCTTGCCTGGAGTATTCCTGAAGATAGAGCCGGAAAAACTCGGCGTAGCCATCAGGGCCCATATTTGGAATATGAACGTATCCTACCCTGCCTTCCGAGATGTTGTGAACCAGTTGAACATTTTGGCTAACCCAATGCCTGTAATACAATGGTCGCTCAGAGCTTAAAGTTTTTATTCGGAGATTTTGTTTTTGCTTTCCTTTGGCTCTGCTTGCAGTGAGGACTATTTCTTTCCCGGCTTGGTTTAAAAGATTCGCTTCCAATGGTTTGTGTTTAGATACTGGTTGCCCGTTGACTTTATATATTAAATCACCGGACTTGAGATTTACCCCGGGAGACTTTAACGGCGAAGCTTCGCCGGTTTCCCAAGGATCGCCTTCCGGGATCGTTTTAATCTGATAAGCTTGTTTTTTGGCCTGATACACAAACGTTGCCCCAAGCTGGCCGATAGGGTAATTTGGGGAAGGTCGGTAATCACCGCCATATTCATAGCAATGCGAGGTGCCTAACTCGCCTTGCAGCTCCCACATAAAATCTGAAAATTCCGCACGCGAACCCAAGCGTTGAATTAACGGTTGGTATTGTAGAAACACCGATTCCCAATCCGTGCCCGACATATCTTCGCGCCAAAAATGCTCCTGCTGCAATCGCCATGCTTCTTGCGCCATCTGAGGCCATTCGTTCCTGGGATCAACATTTAGGGTGATTTTCCCTAACGGGATTTCTTCAAACGATATTGTATCGGTTTGGCTGGCGTGAAGTTGCTGGCCGGAGCGATACACAATCGCGTTTTGATCTTTAGCGACTGTAAAGCTGGTTAAGGATTTGGTTAAAACTTCTGTTTTTTTTGTTTCAAGGTGATAAACTTCCAAAACGCCGTCTTTCTTGTAAGGCGTTTTTTTAGAGCTTACCGCACCCTTGATAGGCGTGTGCGCCAAAAATAGCTTGTCTTTGCCGGCAACAAGCCCATAATAGCGTTTTTCAGGTACGGGCACCGGGATAATTCTCAGGTGAATATCTTCAAAATCAATGGGTTTTGGACTGCCTTTCTTTTTTGAGGCGTTTGATCTATCGCGGCTTAAAGCTTCGGCAAAAAATGGCGAGGGCGTATCTTTGTGCAATGTTATTAAATAAGGCTTTACGCCATATGGGAAGTTGAGATCAAAATGCAGATTATCATAAACCGGATCGAAAATGCGACGGCTTAAGAAGTACAAATACTTCCCGCTTGGATCAAACGATGGGGAAAAATCGCTTAAAACGGCACGGGTAACTTTATGCGTTTGCTTGGTTTTTGAATCGTAAATATTAATTTCGTGCTGATCGTTTGAAATGGGATGAATAAATGCAATATATCGACCATCCGGCGACCAGCAGCATTCGTTTAATGCCCCAAATTCATTCTGTGCAATTAACTGATGGGCGCTGGTTTCAATGTTGAACACGTGCAATGCATTGCGATTGGTTGCAACCAATACCTCTTTGGTTTTCGGCGAAGAATAAATGGCATGTACAAGTCCCAAATCTATGTTTCCCGAATCCCAGATTCTCTCATGATGGTTATCGTAAACCTCTAACTTTTCAACGCCGGTTTTATCCGAAACAACGCATACATACTCGCCATCGCATAAATAGGTTGGCAGACGGTATCGCGCTGAACAAGATCGGCCTAGCTCTATGGCCGGGCTGCTTTTGAACCCGGTTAAAAAGGTTTTTCCGCGAGCATTTAAAACAAGCTCGTTTTTGGAGGGATGAGGCTCGAAAGTTTCCAGATGTTTGCTTGCGGCAATAAATTTTTGATTTAATTGTGTTCTGGGGCTGGCATAGGTAAACTCAATTTTTTTGGATTCATTAGCCTGGCAATTAAACACATAAAGATCGCCGCCGGCATGATAAACCAATCTGTTTCCTCCGGCACTGTCTTTTTTAGGATACCTGACATAAAAGTCTTTGTGAAAGGTATGTTGGCGAAGATCGTCACCATCGGTTGTTACTGAGAAAATGTTGGCGATGTTATCATGATCGCTAACAAAATAGACCCTCATCCCATCATTGGTTTTGATCAGGATAGGACTGACAAAATTGCCTTTCACACCAAAATTCGGGCTAATAAGCCGGAATTTATGATTGCCTTTTTCATCTACCCATATCTCGCCGGCTGTACCACCTCTATAGCGTTTCCAACGGGCAGCATCGGCAGAATTGCGTCCCAAAGCACATGACTTACCTTGAAAAGAAAGCCAAACCGCATGCCCAATTCCTAAGGACTTGGGGTAGCCCCCATCGAGGGGTATTGAATGTGGCTCCAGGAATTTTGCAAAGGCTTGTTTGGCATTGGTTGTGAAGATGATCTTTTGGTTTTGCCATCCCAAAATCCGAGTGTCGGTTGCACCTAAATAGGTCAGTCGCTCAGCTACGCCACCTTCAAAAGGAAGCACATAGACTTCGGGGTAACCTTCATCGCGATTTATAAACGCAATCCATTTGCCATCCTCTGATATCACCGGATGCGAGCATTCGCCAAGTCCTGATGTGAGACGCAAAGCCTTGCCATCTTCTAAAGAAATTTTCCATAAATCATCTTCGGAAACAAAAACCACAGAATCTTTATAAAGGGTAGGAAAACGGTAATATCCTTGGGAGGAATCATGTGTTTGAGGCATGGCAATAATGTAAAAAGTTTAGCAAAAAACGATGTCAAGATATAAAGCAAACTAACATTAAATGTGCTATAAAAGGTTTGCTATAAGGTTAGAAATAAATTTCAAATCCGGTTTAAGGCACGGCAAAAACCCTAAAATAAGAAATCTTTGAAATACCTAATGAATAATGTGTGACGTTTTTAAGCACGATTTGCAAATACGATTCAGGGAAGAGAAGCTAACAATAGTGAAAATGGATGTATAGGAGTCCCAAATTCAAGCACGCCGTTAAGCATCCCGGAGTAATACTTTTTTGTATAGCTCGTAGCGTTCCAGAATATCCCTGACATAATCGTAAGGCTCTTGACCGCGGCAGTAGCCATGTTTTACGATCGGATCGTTATAAAATGCCGATTCGGATTTAGCAAGAATAAAGATTTCTACGTTATCAGTCCATATATCGGGATTTTTGCCATGTTTTCTGGCCAATCGCCTGGCATCCATGACATGGCCTTGCCCAACATTGTAAGAGGCTAAAATAAATTTTTGACGCTCTGTTGAGTCCGGGATATTTTTCCACAGTCGTTTTAAAAACTTGATGTAGGTAATCCCAGCTTTAAGGTTGGTTTCGGGTCGCTCAAGCGAGGCTGTGTATCCAAAAAGTTCTGCGGTTTCCGGCATCACCTGCATTAACCCACGCGCGCCCATCCAGGAGATTGCCTCAGGGTTGAAACGCGATTCCTGGTAGATCATGGAAGCCAGGAGCCGCCAATCCCAATTCAGATCATTAGCGTATTGTTTGATGAGATCATCGTATTGGGAAATATTCCCACCGTTTTTAGAATAAAACGGGCTTTGCACGCGTCGGTAATATGCCGAGCGGTTCTTAAAATATTTCTTATAGACAATGTTGAAATGAGGCTTTCGTTTGAACTGGGTGATCCATGCATTGACAGATTTCAAAAGTTCCGGTGAGGTTTTACGAACCGCCCAGGCGATGCGCTGCGGAAAGCTTACGGGCGTTTTCACATCCAAATTTTTATAAAAAGACTGGTTGATCTGAGCGACATGTTGATCGGCAATGGTGTAATCGATGTCGCCAAGTGAGACTTTTTTGATAAGATCTTCGGTTTCAGTATTGCCCGGAACGGGTATAATATCTATATCTCCGCCAATTTCGTTGGAAAGGTTGATCAAGCGCTCATAATACGAGGTATTTTTTCGTACATAAACCGGTTTGCCAATTAAATCGATTTGATTGCGGATGAGCATCGATTCAATGTGGTGGTATTTTAAACGATGCCAATTTTCGGGCAGTCGTTGCACCAACACTTGTTGCGTAGTGGTATAATGCTTGGTAAAGCTTACCAGTTCTTTTCTGGGCTGGGTTATGGTAAGACCAAACGCAATTAAATCGCCGTCGCCTTTATTAAGCATTTGGGTGAGCTCATCAAGATTTTCAACCAGTACAAATTCCAGGTCCAAGTTCAGGTACTCGGCAAGATCGAGCAATAATTCGTATTCAAAGCCCATGGGTTGGCCTTTGTAAATAAAATAAGACGTGGAAGAATATGTGGTTATCGCTTTGAGCTTACCGCGAGCTTTAATTTCAGGTAAATCTATCTGAACCGGTTCAGATGGTTTGGTTTGAATAGGTTCGGTTTTTGATGATTGAACCTCACGACAGCCTAGCATGCCGCAAATGCAGACTGCAAAAAAGAAGCCTAAACTCCCTATGTGTAGATTATTAATGTTCATAACCGTTAATCTATTTCACTCAGCTAATTTTTTGCTAAGTCCAATTGCAATAGGCAGATTATGTTTGTTCAGGCTTTCAAAAGTTAATGTGCATAAAACGATAAACTTAAACGAACCAAAAAAACAATTTGGTTTAATGAAAACGTTCATTCGGGCTTATACTCTTAAAAAGATTACGCAGGACGAACTTCGCCATTTCCTCGCAAAACCCATTTGTAACTGGTTAATTCGGCTAAAGCCATTGGGCCTCTGGCATGAAGTTTTTGCGTGCTTATGCCAATTTCAGCGCCTAATCCAAATTGCGCGCCATCGGTATAAGCGGTCGATGTATTGGCGTAAACCACTGCGGCATCTACGCTTTTTAAAAAGGTATCAACCGTTTCCGGGTTTTCCGATACAATCGCTTCGCTGTGTTTGGAGCTATATTGTGCAATGTGATCCAACGCTTCATCCAACGATGAAACGGTTTTTATAGAGAGCTTTAATGATAGAAACTCAGTGCCAAAATCTTCAGGTTTTGCAAGGTGCAACAGATTTGCGTCGTAGTTATCTTTTAACATTTCGTGAGCGTCCGTATCTGCGAATAGTTCAACCTGGTGATCCAAAAGTGGTTTTACAATTGTTGCCAGATCACCAAGCCGATCCTTATGAATAATAAGCGTATCCAGTGCATTGCAGACACTTGGCCGGCGGGTTTTGGCGTTGCAAACAATTCGTGTGGCTTTTTCAAGATCAGCCGCTTTATCCACAAAGGTGTGAACGATGCCCGCGCCGGTTTCAATGACGGGAACTTTAGCGTGATCTCTTACATAATTGATCAAATTTTGGCTGCCCCTTGGAATAATAATATCTACTATCCCAACGGCATCCAGCAATACCGTGGCAGCTTCGCGTTCGCTGGGCAATAAATATAGCGTTGAGGAATCAAGCCCATGTTGTTTTAATACGTCATGGATCAACGATACTATCGCCAGGTTCGAAAAATGTGCATCGCTTCCGCCTTTTAAGACCGTTGCATTGCCGGATTTAAGGCAAAGCGAGAACACATCAAACGTTACATTAGGGCGCGCTTCATAAATAATGCCGATAACACCCAAAGGCACCGTTACTTTTTGAAGAAATAACCCGCTTTTAAGCGTCCGCTCTTCCAATACTTTATAGAGCGGTGAAGGCAGTTTTGAGACGCTTCTCAGATCGCCGGCGATATCTTTAATGCGTTTTTCCGTGAGCTTTAGCCGATCAAATTTCGGGTCTGCCTTATCCATGCGATCCAAATCCTTTTGATTTTCCTCTAAAATGAACAAAGTATTTTTTTCAGCAGAATCAGCTAAATCAAGAAGTACCTGGTTGATTTTACGCTCTTCCAACAATGCTGTTTTTCTTGAAGCTTGCACGGTTTGCTTCATGTTGTCCAGGATTTGCTGTTGATCCATGGTGATAATTCAGTTTAGTTTTTTAGGTATAGATAATCGTAATGGATAAGCGGTTTTTGCCCTTTTTGCCCCATCAGCTCTTTGGCTTTTTCCGAGTTATACTGTGCAACGCCATAGCCGATTGCATGCTTGTTCTGCGAGCATATTTTTATAATGTCGCCTTTTTTAAATGTGCCGTCAATAGCAACAATACCAATCGGTAACAAACTTGCTGCAACATCAGGGTTGAAAAGCACATCCTGGGCGCGCAGGTTAATATAAACCGCAGCTTTGGCGTGGTCTTCCGAATGCGCCACCCATTGCTTGACGCTTGAAGTGCGCTTGTGGGCGATAAACTTAGTGCCGATTTTTTCCCCGGATAAAATATCGTGAATAACCGTTGGCTTACAACCGTTTGCAATATGCACGGCAATGCCATGCTGGGTTAATTTTTGTGCAATCCTGCATTTGGTAATCATCCCGCCGCGCCCAAAGTTAGAGGTTTGCGGTGAGATAAATTTGCTAAAATCGGTTTTCTTGGTATCTATTTCTTCAATTAAATGGTTTTGATCGGAAGCATTTCGGCTGTCATAAACGCCATCAACGTTGGTTAAAATCAAAAGTGCATCGGCATGGATCATGGATGCGATCAATCCGGCCAGTTCATCATTATCGGTAAACATCAATTCGGTAACGGCAATGGCATCGTTTTCATTGATGATCGGAACAATCTTTTTTTTATGCAGCGCATTGATGCAGGTTTTCATGTTTAAATAGTGCTGCCGGTCTCTGAAGTCGCTTTTGGTAACCAGGAGCTGCGCGCAAAGTTGTTGATGCGATTCAAATAACAAGCTGTAGTTATGGATCAGCCGAATTTGCCCGATTGAAGAAAACACCTGTCGGGTTTCCACAGGATGAATTTTTTCAGACAGTTTGATGAGCGAGCGTCCAGCGCCCACAGCGCCAGAAGAAACCAAAGTTACTTTTACGCCTTTTTCATTGAGCGAAGCAATTTGATCGGTCAGTTGCTGCATGACGGCCTGATCCAAAAGCCCCTCTTTTGTGGTTAGAACATTTGTGCCAACTTTAACCACAATGTTTTTGTAGGTAAATTTCTTCAAACTACAAACACGAAAATTAATTGACTTTGTTGCTAAGATTCAAACCGATAACACCCACTACAATGAGTGCAATTGAGATCACTTTTTGAAAATTAAATGAATCTTTGAACCAAAAGTAACCGATCAACGATATCAGCACAGTGCCCAATCCCGACCAAACGGCATAGGTTACGCTGACTTCCAATCGTTTCATCGCAAACGTTAGCGAAGTAAAGCTTAATGCATAAAACACAAAAATTAAAACGGAAGGCCACAATTTGCTGAATCCGTCAGAAAGTTTCATGGATGTCGTTCCGGCAACTTCAAATAAAATGGCAACAACAAGATATACCCAGCTCATCATAGTATAAGCCCTTGAAGGTTAATCAAACAAGCCGGCTAAAACCGGCTTGTAAAGAAACACATATCTTTTTTAATCACCAAATACGTCGCTGAGCAATGAATCCAGAAGTTTTGGGAGCTTTTTTTCAGCATCAAACCGCGCTTTGGCTTCAGCTCGGTTTATTGTAAGCTGACCGGAGCGGCCATCAACAACATTTGAGGCTAAAACGGTTGAGGTTGTGGGATCTTCAGCCTTTACATTTAAAGCCCAACTCGTGTAGAACCAATCAGCTACTTTTTCATTGGGCGTTGAGAGTGAAAGGCTCATGTTGAAGACAATATCATAAGATTGGCGGTTCTCTTTTTCAACCGGTTTTACCACAAATCCTTTATTTGTAATGAGTTTGATGAATTTTTTTGTGGTTTCTTTGGGTGTGTTTTTTGATGCATTCACACCAAGCTTGACATCGTTATAAAGAAAACTTTCAATACCGGCGCGCTCTTTACCAATATCGTATGGGGCTTTCAAACCCTTATTTGATGTTGAAACAACCCGTAAATCCGAATTGATTGTTTCGCGTGTTTTCAACAAGCCTTTGCAAGCCACATAAGCCCGGATTTGTTTTAGCCGTGTATCGGCAGTTTTTGAAATCCCACGTTGGGTTTGAAAGTCTTTATCGATTTCCATAACACGCTGGGAAAGGATTTTTTGAGCCAGGTTTCTTTCCAATACGGCAAATGCAAAATAGCGTTTTGAATCGGGATCCTGCCAGATATCCGGGATCTCAGTGCCCTGAAGCGTTTTGTTTAAACTCGCATCAACCTGATCGCGGGTTTGCTCGCGCAATTGCGAGTCGGTTAAATTTTTGATGGTTTCGGTTTTAACCGTGCGGGTTTTTGATTTGATATCCACGTTAAACACTTTTCCCAGGTTAGCCCTGGCATTATTTTCTGCCGTAGCTCTGGTATAACCCGACCCGACGCCGGTTATGTACAATTCTCTGGGATATTCTCTGCTTTTTCCATCCAACCAATCCGGTTTTTTTTCTAATGATGGCGAAGTTTGCGCCGGTTTGGTTTGAGCGCATGAAATAACGAAAAACATGCATAGACATAGTACAGCCAGTGGCTTCATTGCAAATAATAGTTTAGTTGACATCAGATACAATTTCAAAAGTTATTTGATTGGGTAAGACCCTAACGGAAGACGTTTTTAACTTTTTTTGACCCGAAGTCAGCTTAAAATGATACTGACCGGCCGGAACGATTAAACGGGCAACCTGAATTTGATCGGGAAGCGATCGCCATGTTCTAAGATCAGCTTTTTCAGAGGCTTCGTAGGTGGCGTCAAGAAGAGAACCAACCAAAAAATTAGCAAGCTTCGATTTTCCTTTGGTTTCTTTTTTGGCGGCTTCAATGGCTAAAAATTTCAATACGGCTCTTCCGCCGGCTTTTAAGTAAATCAAATCCAAACGATCTTTAAGGTCTTTTTCGGCAATGTTGGTAATATCTTCAAATCGTTCGGCTTGTTTGGCAAATGAACGTTGGGGTGAACTCAAACGAACATTGTAGTATCGGTTAGATTTTGATCGGGCATGAAATTTGGGTAACGCAATTGCAAACGTGTGCGGCACGCCATCGTTATCAAGTATTGTAGGGCTGATTTTTATTTCTTTTTTGATGGGACTTTTTCCCGAATAAATGATGACAACAACGCTGCCAAATGATTTTTTCTCTTCAGAATAATTAAGATCAAATTCTCTTTCGTACCGCTCTTTTTCATCCTGAAAGTCCAGCAATGCCGCGGTTCTCACAAGATCGTGCTTTAAGGCTTCGGGCATGGGCGTTGAAAACTGTTTTTCATAAAGTCCGAAAGCTTCGTAAGCTTTGGTGTAGGATATGAAAGCGTCATTAAACTCACCTTCAGCCTCATAAATGGTGCCCATAAGGTATCGGACAAAAGCATCTTCACGATAAACATTTTTACCTTTGTACTCTCTGGAAAATTCATTCAGCTTAACATCCACTTTTCGCGCTTCAACCAACGCATCTTCTAACTTGCCCATTTGTAAATAATTGAGCGAGAGAAAAAGATTAACCAGTACTTTTTCAAAATTTTCGCCTTCGTAAGGAAGCTCATTATCGTTTGTAAGCATTGAGGCCACGGATGTGGTTATGCTTTTAGTATAAAGGCGCTGCATTTCTTTTTCAGCAGCAAACAAATGCAAGTTGCTTTTTTTATAATTGCCGGCATAATGTTCGAGCAAGCCGGCTTCCAGGTGAAACAAAACGGCATTTTTTTTGCCGAATTGTTTCTTGTTTTTTTGTAAGGAGGATGCAGCCTGTTGGTAATTGCCTTGCCATAAGTTTTTTTCAACTTTTGGGTAAAAGCTTGTTTTCATGCCAGTACAACTGACGAGGAGAAACGCAATGATTGCGATCATAGAGGTTGTTGTAGCCGGCTTTTTTAGTGACATGAAAACGTGGATTTAGAGTTTAACACACCCGACTTTTAAAATTTATAACGATTTTGTGAAACGGCTTTTTTGATTTTCTTTTCACCAATCCAAACTTTTCGGTTGTTGGACAGATCAACCAACTCAAGATTGATTTGGTAGAACTTCACTTGCTCGCCGCCAACTTTATCGATAATGCTTGAAATGGTGCCAATGAGCATAAAATCGGCACCGGTTTCCTGGCCGGGACCTTTTTGCGTTTCAAATGAGGCGTGTTCTGCCTGGTCTTTACGCTCTTGGCGTATCTGGCTTCGTTCGGATGAACTGGCTACGAATTCAACTTCACCGGAATTGATCAAAACGCGTTCCATATCTTTGATGAAGGTTTGCACGTTAATGTGTTCATGCGAGCGGTTTTTAACTCTTCCGACAATCAGTACGGGTTGTTTGTTATTTGCGGTAATGAATTTTTCCAACCAGGGTTGAGTCAGAACATCTTTAATCATGGCTTCGGAGACCTGACGCGAATCGGTGTCGTTCCAATCGCCGCTTAAATCTGTTGTGCTGGTAGCCGAGATCCGGCTAACCTTGACTGAACTTGAAGATGCACAACCGGTGAAAAAAAGTGGTGAAATAAATAAGAAAATTATGAGTAGCGCCGATGAAAGGTTATTAAAATTCATGTTTGTATGATTAACAGTTCGGTTAAAAAAAGGTTTAGGGCTGATCGATAACAAATAATCAAAACATCATGTCTAATAATACAAATCAAAATGAAAAATGATTAATAAATTCAAATAAAATTTGGATTAAGATATTTTTTTAGGGCTTTTTTGTTTGCTAATCATCAGTTACTATTTTAGTTTTAGCGAGGTTTGTGCCCTGTGGTTTAGATCGGAAATAAATTTCATGATTTTCAATTAAACCTAACCAATAACCCTTTGTCAAACAGCCTATCACTATAAAATAATTGTTGGAGGAAAAATGAAAAATATCATTTCAATCATACTTGTTTTGTTTGTGTTTTCAGCCTGTGGCGGCTCGAAACAATCCATGCAATCTACAGATACCGGTAACGTACCCGATTGGTACATGAATCCGCCAAACGATCCCAATTTTCTTTATGCTGCCAATACACAAACCTCTCAAGATATGCAATTGGCCATCGATAAAGCGACAACCGGCGCTCGTTCAGAAATCGGTCGTCAGGTTGAAACCAAATTAAAATCACTTCAAAAAAAATTCACTGAAGAAACCGGAAGTGGAGAAGATGCTCAATTGCTTCAAATGTTTGAACAAGCTGAAAAAACGATTGTATCTACCACATTGTCCGGAAGCCGCATTAAAAAGCAGAAACAAATCAAAGATGGAAAAATGTGGCGTTCATATGTTCTCGTGGAATACCCGATTGGCGCTGCCAATGAAGCATTTTTAAAACAGATCAAGAAAAACGAGCAAATGTATACTCGCTTCAGAGCTGCTAAAGCGTTTGAAGAATTGGAAAATGAAGTTGAAAAATATGAGCAGTTTAAAAAAGGACAAGGCCAGTAAGTTGTAAATGCCTGTTCTAAAAAGAACGTGTTTATTGGGTTTGCTATTGGTTTGCGCGTCGTGTTCAACGACAAAAATCAATACGCAAACCCGAATTGATAAAATAGCCTACCCCAATTGGTTTCTTAATCCCTATTTAGCTTCCGATCCTATCATCAGCGGTTATGTTTCACCGGGTTTTTATAAAGATTCATCCGCTGCGTTAGCTTATCAGACCGCGCTATATAACGCGATACGTTTTCAAAGCGCCGATATCTCCGCCAATGATGCGTTTTGGTCAACCGAGGCCGGCGTGTATTGGATCGCTACCGATTTTCAGGAAACCATAGACTCATCAAAATTTCGCAACTTCCAATCGATGTTTTCCCCGGCTGATACGTTCTTTTCAAAAAATCTCGTCATTGTTGGCATTGCCAGAAACTCGACGATTTCAAAGTCAGTAAAATCAAAAGTGGTGTTGCAATCAAAAAAGCCGACATGGATTGAAACCATACCTCGTAAACCTGGCTATCACTATGCAATAGGCGTTTCACCAAAATATGCGTATGAAAAAAGCTCATGGGATAAAGCCACCGATCAGGTGCGAAAACAACTGGCGGTCAGTTTATCGGTTGAGATAAAAGCCATGCAAAAACGTAGCGAGTTTGAAGGGGAGGAGCAACGAGAACAGACGTCAGCAGTTCAACTCAATGGTTTTGAAATTCGAAAGCGCTGGTTTGATGCCAGGGCCAATTTGTTTTATGTATTGGGGAGAATTCCTGAACCTCGATAAGATCAATAAGTGTTTAGTATTAATATGGTGAAAAATTACAAGTCGCGAACTTAAAATAATTCGATGTACAAAGTTATTTAAATTCATTACAATATTTCCAAATAAGAAGGAGAGGTAATTTTGAAATATGAATTGTTTAAAGAAGCCGTCTTGCTTAAGGATATTCCCGAAAAGAAATTGAAGAAGGGCGACGTGGCAACAATTGTCGAACACCATCCCTCTGCTATCTCTGAAGACGGATATACACTGGAAGTGTTTAATGCGCTTGGGGATACCATATCGTTAGTAACGCTTTCGGAGTCTGAAATTGATACTTTGAAAGAAACGGAAGTATTTAGCGTTCGCTCGTTAGAAGTTATTTAACGATCAATCTTTTTTAGCATGTATCGGTACCAGGCTTTATCTTTCGTGTCATTCGTGACCTTATATGGATTTCAAAAGACGGAAAATTACAGTTTCCCTAGGTGATTGTCATATGGAAAATCCTTGACTTACAACTCCGGTTGTTGCCTGAGCGATTTTCGCATAGCCGTATGTTTTTTTCGCTGCAAGCGTTTTTCAATAGAGGCTTTTGTCGGGTGTGTTTTTAGGCGAGGTTTTTGAGTCTTTAAGCCCTGTTTCAGGATTATTTTGAAGCGTTCAATGACAATAGATCGGTTTTTAGACTGGTGTCTTGTTCGTTCAGAAGAAAGTTTTAAAAGACCTTCCTCTGTTAAACGATGCTCAAGGTTTTTTAATAAAGTATCTTTGAGTTGCGAAGGTATGGACTGGGATTGTTTGATATCGAAGCTTAATTGAACTTTAGAAGCCACTTTATTGACATGCTGCCCGCCTTTTCCACCGCTGCGAGAAAATGTAAAGTTTAGTTCATCAAATGGGATTATGAGATCACTGGTGATTTGAATGGGTGTTTTCTTTAGAAACGCCATCATGAAACTATTTTAGGTTTATGAAATACCAACCCCCGAAATCTTTACCACCGATTTTTAAAGCGGTTTTCAAAACATTGGTATTTAATGGATTGATTTGGCCAAAAATGGTTTCATGGTGATCAGATTCGAGTTTATCGATTAAACGACGCTGAATGGCATCAGTAAACCCTTTTTGACGAAATGATTTGGAGATGATGATATCAAACATTTCATACCCGTGCAGGTATTTTTCGCTTTTTTTGGAAACACCGACAATGCCCGCCCATTTGCCGTTGATTTCAATATTAAATAATGTTCCGGCGTTTCTAACTTTTTCAAAGTTTTCTCTGGATTCAGTAGAGATAACATGAATTAAGTTTGGATTTTCGCGATAGAGCTGATCATATAAATTTAGATATCGGGAATATATTTTAAGATCATTTGCTGATGTTAAGCTGACTTTCTCATAATTTAAAGGTTTCGGTTTGGATTTTATATCCGAGATTAACGCGGCTACAAATCGAAAATCACAACTGGTATCAACATCAAAGGTTGTCAATATTTCCGGCGAACAAAACACACGTATTGATTTTGGTTTGAATTCTTCATACTTCAAGAGAATCGTTTTCTGCAAATCCTCCAAATCTTCTTTAAAATTGGGCTTAAAATTAAAATGCAATATTTCTACAAAAGGATTAGAAATATTTAGCCCTTTAAACCGTATGGATGTCATAATTCTGCGGTGATCATCCAATTTAAGAACCTGGTATTTATAATTATCGGCATTGATGTCTTTAAATGGGCATAAACGCTTAAACCCATGTGCGAAAATATCATCGTACATGGATTTCGTGTTATTTAGGAGCTCATCTTTAAGATTTGCCAGAACTTTTTCCTTGGGAATCCACTCGAAAATTAGTGATGGGGTTAATTCCAAGTCTGTTTCAAGAAATTCAATATCGCATGTAATGGACTTAAGCATAGGGGTTGAAGGGATAGTTTATACTTAAGGTTATCAAAAATCTATTCACGAAAGTTTGGTATCATTTGCGTCGTCAACGGATTTGGATTCAGGTTCTTCCGGAATTTCAGCGTGTTTGTTCTCGTAATAGAATACGAACCCTGTCATCGTTAGGTTACTGAGCAAAATCGTCCCAAAAGCCACCGGAACAATATAATCAGTACCTGGAATGTTGGATTTAAGCACAAGAAATGCCATTACGGCGCAAGCCAATCCTCTTGGTACCATTGCCAGACTGGCAGAGATGTGATTGCCTTTTAACGATGTTGAAAAGGGTAAAATAGTTTGCAAAGAACCCATCCGGCCAAGAAGCATGATAACTAACGTGCCTAGCGTGAAAATAATGATTTCAAGGTTAAACATTGAAAAATCAAATAAAAGTCCCATGAACACAAAAAAGAAAGTTCGGATGAGGAATGAGAGCTCAGCGTTAATTTTTTTGACGACTTCATCCAGCTCGAAATGAGATGCATTAAGATCGGTTTGAATCAGTTTTTTTATAAATGGGATTGATTTCGAAGCCAGCAATTTGCCATTTTCCAGAAATAATCCGAAAAATAAGATCGTAATAGCAGCTTTACCGCCGGCAAATTCCGAAAAAGCATACAGTAAAAATACCACGCCAAGCGTAAGCATGTAAGCCAGATTTTCCCGACTGAAGATGCCCATGAATCGGCTCCATACCAAACCGGCTAAGGTGGCTAAGGCCAGTGAAATACCGATAGCGCTTCCAAGGCGCGCAAGTACGGCATTGGGTGTGGCAGACTCCGGTTCAGTTGAAATATCCAGAAGGATGATCACCGAAACCACCGTTAAAACTTCAGTTAATGCCGTTTCAAGCCTGAGAAGGGTTTTAAGGTTTTTTGAAATTGAAAGCTTGTTGATGACCGGAAAAATTACAGCCGGGCTGGTTCCGGCTAATACCGTGCCGTATAGTAATGCCGGAATTACATCAATCTGGAGCAAAAGCAAGGATAAGGCAGTAATCCCGCCTGCAGCAATGACAAAGTAGATTAACCCTAAAAATAATGCGGTGTTAAATTGTGAAAGCGCCACTTCAAGCTCCAAGTCCAATCCGCCTTCAAACATAATCAAAATCAATGCAACCGTACCAAAGTAGGGGGCGGTACTCATAAAGGCGTCGCTGGTTAGAAACCCGGTAATAGGGCCTAAAATAATACCTACGATCATCAGAATGACAGGATTGGGAATCTTGGTAATTCTGAAAAGGTAATTTCCAAAAAATCCAAGGGTTATAACCCCACCCAACAAAACCAAAAATAATGTTACGCTCATCAAGAATTAGTGCTTTCTAAGTATATTAAAACATGTGGCAGCATTTGTAACCACAACTTCTAATATTAAGAGATAAAAGTTGCTTTTTCTAGTATCATTATGGAAAAGTTTTTAGAGAGCATAGACATTCCTTTGGTTTCATTTGGTGATAGCCAATTAACAGCGCTTTTGTTGATAAAGTTAATTGGTTTGACGTTTTTAATTTATTTGTTCTCAAGAGTTTTAAGAGCTGTTGTCTCTGACTACGTATTTACCAAGCTTCAGCCTGATGAGGGTATTCGGTTTGCCGTCGCCAGAATTATTCAATACCTCTTTCTTTTTATTGGTTTGCTGGTTTTGTTTCAATCAGTGGGATTGAATTTGAGCACCTTAACCGTGCTTTCAGGTACCATTGGTATTGGTCTGGGTTTTGGTATGCAAAACATCATCGAGAACTTTGTAAGTGGCATCATTATTTTACTTGAGCGTCCAATTAAAGTAGGTGATAGGATTGAGATGGGATCGGTTTCAGGTGATGTAATGCAAATTTCGGTGCGTTCCACAACCATTCGAACCAATAGTAATATTACGATGATCGTACCGAATTCGGAGTTTATTACATCAAGGGTCATTAACTGGAGCCACACTGATCGCTTGGTGCGGTTTGAGTTTCCAGTGGGCGTCTCCTACAAATCGGATCCTAACAAAGTAAAGTTAATTTTATTGGAAGTGGCTACTGAACATACAGGAGTGATCAAAGAACCAAAACCAGAAGTTTTGTTTAAAGGCTTTGGGGAGAGTTCTTTGGATTTTGAGCTTAGGGTTTGGACAAAAACCTATACCCGTTTTCCATTGATTTTAAAGAGCGAATTGTACTACAAAATTTTTGATGCGTTTAAAGCCCATGGTATAGAAATCCCTTATCCGCAACGCGATCTGCATATTAAAGAACCGTTAAAAAATTCTTGAATGCATTGCCAATATTAGCGTTAAGATGATCTGTCCGCATCGTTTTCCACACGCAGATTAATAGGGTTGGATTGATAATCTTGAGGCCGATAGTTCTTTGGGATGGTGGTGGTGTTATCTACACGGTTGACTTGGTAAGACGGAGATAAAATTTCAATGCCGGCTTCATTAAACACATCCTGGATATTGGAATACAAATTGGAGTAAATTGTGGCAGCGCGTTTTGGGTCTTTGGTATGCGCATTAATTTGGTAAATCGGGTAGTAGTCGCGCAGACCGGTTTGAAGCACATACGGTTGGGGGTCGTTAAGTACCCGATCGGTTTTAAGCGCAGCTTTTATGAGGCAGTCATGAATGCGTTGCCAGGAGACTTCGTAACCAATGGTAATTTCAGCATGCAAAATTAATGTGCCTCCGCGACGCACAATTTCCGAATAGTTAATAATGTTTGAGTTTATCACCTTGGAATTTGGCAAGGAAACCTCTTCATTTTTAATGGTTCGTATTTTAGTAACCAAGAGCGTTTTTTCAACAATATCCCCAACGATATCCTCAATTTTAATCCTGTCCCCTGATTTAAACGTACGTGTATAATTAAGCATCAAGCTTGCAATAATATTACTGATAGCTGTTGTTGAGCCCAACGCAAAGAGGATGCCTAAAAAGATGGTGATGCCTTGTGCAGCTAGTGAATCGGCGAATGGCGTGTAAGGATGGATCAGGATAACCGCGGTTAGAACAATCCCAAATTTCGTGATCTTTCGGGTTGGATCGGCCCATTCCTGGTAAAATCCCGAAATTTTAAGTTCACCTTTGGCAATATTGTCGAAAATAAGATCGGCAAAGTTTAA
Organism: Chloroherpetonaceae bacterium; assembly: GCA_028277445.1. Taxonomy (GTDB): domain Bacteria; phylum Bacteroidota; class Chlorobiia; order Chlorobiales; family Chloroherpetonaceae; genus JANQGG01. The sequence goes on from JANQGG010000006.1 coordinate 85,267, forward strand.
TACATATTTAAAAATGATAATAATGACAACGATGGTAATGAGATTGGGCAGGAAATTAATGACACCGGTAGTAATTTCGGCTGCCGGTGTCATGACCAGATCAATCAATGTTTGGGCCAGCCCGCGTGTCCAAAGAAAAAGACCAAAAACTGCAGTCAGGTAGGAGTAGAGCAGTGTGAATTTTATGAATATCGAAAGCAATCGAGTAAACAGCGCCAATCCTTCCGATACGCGCTCGGAGCTTAAAAGCTCAATATTTTTGAATCGTATGGAAGGGATAAAGCGATTTTTCAGTTCGGGAATCTGGTCTGCAATAAAATTGAAAAAATTGGAAAGCCACTTCCATATATAAACCAGGAGTATCAGGAGTATGATTGCAAATCCGATACGAAGCAGGATGGAATAAAAGTCGGATTCTTCCTGATATTCTTCGAAAAAATCTTTGATAATACGGGCATTGATTTCGGCCAGTTCCAATCGAGATAAATTCTGTTGTTTGGCGTCGTCATTTGTAATTGAAACAATCACTTCATTTCCAACGCGAATGGTTGTGAGGGTTTGGCCATTGATGATTTTAATGGAATCAATGGCTTTGTTTTCAGCCAATAATTCATTTAAGAGCTTTTCAACACGTGCCGAACGATCATCTTTTGTGAAATCACCCAAATTTGAATACAACGAAAAAAGCTTTTGACCCTTAAGTATAATCGGCGATCCCTGGATGACTATTTCCGCGGTGGTGTCGGCCAAAGCTTCCAAAGCCAATGAGTCCTCAAAGGCAGATGAAGAAATAACGACAACCGTGGTATCTTTTTTTGGCGGGGCGTCTTTTTTAAGCGTATCGCTTGAAGCCAGGGAATCATTGGTAATGTTGTTCTGTGCTAAATTAGGGGTTGTTTGTCCGAACATTGACCCGGAAAACAAACCGAGGCAAAGAATAAGTATCTGGAAAAAAGGTCTCAGCATTAAACCGTGAAAAATTGGATAAAAATTTTTGAAGGTATTATACAATTTAATGCGGTGAATTGAAATGATGAAACCGCATCAATTTTAAACTCTGCCCTTAAGGTAGTTTTGTCTTAAAGGCTCGGGGAATTTTTCAATGGCGTATCTAAGCATGGTGCGAGGCATGTTGTGGTAGTGGCGATTTAAAAAATTGATCTCGCATTCCATATCACGATTGCCAACCTCACGTAGCATCCAACCCACGGCTTTATGGATCAGATCATGCTTATCCTGAAGCAATACGCCGGCAATCTGAAGTGTCTGATCAAAATCTTGGTTTTTGATGTCATAAAACGTAGCCATTATGGCGATTCGGCGTTCCCAGATGCTTTCGGATTTAGCCAACCGAAAAAGCAGGTTGGAGGGATTGTTATGCAAATAGCATCCTACAATCTCGGCGGCAGATGAATCAACCAGATCCCAATTGTTAATGTAGGCTGTTTTTGATAGGTAAAGGTTAAAAATCTCTGATTGCCGCTCAGGATCGGCTTTTTTCATCAATCGAACCAGAATCAGCAAACCCAGCATGCAGATTTCATGATACTCCGAGCAAATCAGCTCCGATATTTGATCAAGCGGTAGCGAGGCGTATTGTGGAATTAACTTTCTAAGCATTGGGGCAGTAACGCCGATAAATTGATCCCCTTCGGCATACTCGCCCGGCCCGGTTTTAAAAAAACGCATAAGCTGCTTTTTTTTCTCGGGATCGGCCTGTTTAAATAAAACCGTTTCAATGGTTCGGCAAATATTGCTCATGGCAGAATTTACTTGATGAACAGGTCAGTGCTAATGTAACGCTCGCCGGTACTTGGCAGAACCGTAACGATGGTTTTACCGGCCATACCTTCTTGCTTGGCTACCTCTAAAGCCGCCCAGGTTGCAGCGCCTGAGGAAATACCGCATAAAAGACCATGATGCTTCGATAAGTCTCTGGCGATGTTAATGGCATCATCCGTTTTAACGGTGATCACCTCATCGATGAGTTCGGTATTTAGATTTCCGGGAATAAACCCTGCGCCAATGCCCTGTATTTTGTGAGGACCAGGCTCGCCGCCGCTGATCACCGAAGAATCAGCCGGTTCAACAGCAACAATTTTTACGTTCGGATTTCGGGATTTTAGCACTCCGCCCACGCCTGAAAGCGTTCCACCGGTGCCAACGCCCGAAACAAAAACATCAACCTGGCCTTCGGTATCATTCCAAATTTCTTCTGCCGTTGTGATTTTGTGAATCCATGGATTTGCCGGGTTGTTAAACTGATCGGGCATAAACGAATTTTTCTCACTCTCCAAGATTTCTTGGGCTTTTTGAATGGCGCCTTTCATGCCTAAATTACCGGGCGTTAAAACAAGCTCAGCGCCAAGATGCTTTAAAACTTTTTTTCGTTCCAAACTCATGGTTTCCGGCATTACAATGCAGCAATGCATCTGTTTTTGAGCGCAAATAAACGCAAGCGCTAAACCCGTATTGCCACTGGTGGGTTCAACAATTAAAGTATTTTGATTAATTTTGTTATCTTTTAGGGCAGTTTCAATCAGGGATCGCCCTATCCTATCTTTTACACTCCCTAACGGATTGAAATATTCTAGTTTAAGAAGAAGATCGATCTTATTTTCGGAAGAGAGAGCGTTATACCTAACAAGTGGCGTTGAGCCTATTGTGGCTACAATATTTTCAAATATTTTCATGGTTGTAGTTTTTTTACAACAATTAAAAACTAAAAACAAGATTTTGTGAACAATAAACAGACGTTGTGGAACAACAAATTAATGATTAAATCAATTGTTGTAGCAAATCTTGTTGCTTTGTTTTTCCCCAACACCTTGCCTGCTGAAAATAAACGATCAACCGGCAGCTTTAAGTCTGCAAAAGCTTACACCATTAAATCTATACCTTTAAGGAATTCTATACAAGCTTTTACGCTCGGTGATTTCAATGGGGATGGGTTGGAGGATATTGCCGTACTTGAAAAAAATAAAAAAAACATCGTACTGTATTATGCCAAAACCTCGTTTGATTTTTACATGCATAAACGAATCCGATTCAGAAATCCCATTCTTGATGTAAAAGCAACCAATTTTAATGCCGATAAAAACGATGACTTGATTTTGTTGTTTGATAAAAACCATACTCTGGCCAGTTATCAAATTAAGTCAAATGGCGTTCTGGCATTAAAAGGATATATCGTTTCAAAAAAGCCTGGCGTGTCTATTGAGCGCATTCATTATAAAGGGCGAGACCAGATTTTGGTTGTAAATCAAAACGCCGGAGTGGAGCGTTATGCATTGTTAAGAAAGGGGTGGTTTGAATTCAAAGAGGCGATATTTAAATCCGAGAAGATCACATCGATTAAACCGATTCAATCGGATTGCAAGTTTCATTTTAACAATGGTGTGCTGTGTTTGGCAGCGAACGCTGGCAGGATGGGTATTATCGGAAACGATGAAAATAATGAAATTGAATCGGTGATGTATAGCCATGAAAAAACACAGCGTCCGTATCTCTTGGAAGAACTTAATGGAAATTTTGTTCCTGAGCTGCTCATTGGAACTGTAAAAACGGAAAATCCTATTTCGGGTGATTTAAGCATCAAGTATGATTTTGGCATTGAAACCGGCCAGCAAGATAAAGTGTGTTATTCAGGGGCACTTCCTGAGGATATAATTTCTGCACGCTTAAACCCCGGCGATTTTCATGATCTCATCATGATTTGGAAACAAAACAAATGGCTCAGGATACTTTATGATAGTTACTCGGCTGATCAAAGTTACTATTGCACAATTGGGTTGCCTAAAGAGATCAAGGAAGTAAAAACCTGCGATCTTGATGCCGACCAACAATCGGAAATTTTCATCCTTACGCAAGACGGACGGTCATTATATGTGATCTCATCCGGCAAATTGCTTTCCAACGAGGTTCAACAACCAACAGCAACAAAATACCACCAGGTTAAATTACCGATTTTTTCAAAACCCAACGATCTTGCCGTTTATCAATCGGGCCGGGTAAAACAACTGGCAATCACGCATGATAATTCATCCTTACTCACGAAGATGGATTATTCGAACGATGAAATAAAATCTTGCCAAATTGATGTTGGTTTCAATGCTAACCAGGTATGGTTTTTGGGTCCAAAGCATGTGCTTTGCTTGAACGCCAAAGAAAAAAAACTGGCATTGATTCGGTTTCAGCCTAAACTCGGAACATACCAACAAATCAACGAAACCGCTATCGGCGTTGATTTTTTTAAACACGCTACGCTCAGAAGATTTAAAAATCAATTTTTGCTAACGCTCATCGATAAAGGCAATAAACGTGTGGATGCAAGGACCGTGCAATATTTCATTGCGCCGGGCAGTCGTAAAAGCTTCAAGCGCATTGTTCCAAAAACAATCCCGTTAAATTTGTTTGGTTCACAGATCGTGCCTGGCAAGTATGGGTTTTATGTCTACGACAAAAGTTTAGCAAAACTTAATTATATCAGAGTAGCCATAAAAAAGTCCGGCCAGGTGTTCATGAACGTTCAAACGCCTTCCTGGCAAAAGAATTTAATAGAGCCAAAATCAATGAAAATGGTTATAGCCGGTGATTTTGAGGGCGATTATCGCGACGATCTCTTTTTTTTGCAAAACAACCATCTTTATGTTGGCTTATCGTCAAACAAAAAACCTAAAAAATACGGAATTGATTTTGATCAGGCTTCAACGGATGATTACATGACCCTTTTTGCGAATGGCTATCAGAAACAAGTGTTGGGCTATACATCAAATCCTAAAAAAACGATCCAGGAATGGCGGCTGTTGGATGTGAAGCGTTTGAAATCCAAACCATTGGTTCATTTAGATCCGGCAAATATTTCGCAAGCCGTGTTTATTGATAATCAGTTGATCTACTTAAATCAAACAACCAATACATTAGATATTCTGAATTTTCTTAATTAATACCTGTTCGGAAATTGAGCAACAAAATCCTTTGTTTTCATGTTTAACAGGGTTAAATGATTTTTGAATTTTTAACAGATACGATTATGGCCATTCTACCAATCAACACCATTGGCGACAAGGTTCTCAATAAAGTAGCCAAGCCTTTAAAAGCAATCACATCCGAACATAAGACTTTGATTGAAAATATGTTTGAAACCATGTACCAGGCCGAAGGTATTGGTCTGGCCGGGCCGCAGGTTGGTAAATCGTTACGTGTGTTTGTGATTGATCTATCGGTTATGGAGGATTTCAAAGATGAAAAACCGATGGCATTTATTAATCCGCAGATTTTGGAAACTGGGGGTATGGCTACAATGGAAGAAGGGTGTTTAAGTGTGCCGGGGATCAGGGAAGAAGTTAAACGCCCGGAAATGATTAAAATTAAATATCGCGATGAAGATTTTAAGGAGCATGTTGAAGTCTTCCATGGATTGAAAGCACGGGTTATTCAGCATGAGTATGAGCATTTAACCGGTAATTTGTTTGTCAATAACCTCGATAGCCGCACAAAACGGAAAATTAAAGACGATATTGAAGCCATAAAGCATGGCAATGTAGATATAACGTACCAAATTGTTGAAAAACCAAAAGCCTTACAACATTCGTGAATATCATATTTATGGGAACGCCGGACTTTTCAGTTCCCTCGCTTCAAGCCATTGCCGATTTAGATTTCGTTGATATAAGCTTAGTGGTTACAAGTCCGGATAAACCCCGCCGATCGCAAAAAAGTGACCCAATTCCAACACCGGTTAAAATCAAAGCCAAAGAGCTTGGATTGAACGTCCTTGAAGTTGACGACGTGAAAGAGCCTGATTTTGCAAAAACCATTGAAACCTACACTCCCGATGTGATTGTGGTGGTGGCGTTTAGAATATTGCCCGAACAGGTCTTTACATTAGCTAAAAAAGGCACATTTAATTTACACGCGTCGTTGCTTCCGAAATTTCGCGGCGCTGCGCCCATCAATTGGGCGATCATGCAGGGCGAAACAAAAACAGGGGTTACCACATTCTTTATTGAAAAAAAAGTGGATACCGGTGAAATGATTCTTCAAAAAGAAATGCCAATTGAGCCGGATGCTACCGCAAGTGATCTTGCCAAAGCCCTTTCTGTATTAGGCGCCGAAGCAGTGGTTGAAACCTTAACGCGTATTGAAGAAAACCGTGTTCAGCTCCAGCAACAGGATAACAACCTGGCTTCAAAAGCCCCCAAATTGTTTAAAGAAAACACGCAACTAAACTGGGCGCAAACGCCTGAGCAGGTAGTGAATTTTGTGCGTGGGCTTGCCGACCGGCCAACAGCATGGACTGTGTTTAACGGTAAATCCGTTAAAATTTTTAAAGCAAAAATCTATTCCGATCCCCCTATTTTGGATGAACCTGGCAAATGGCTTGTTCAAAACGATAAACTTATTATAGCCTGTATGGATGGCGCGGTTGAAATCCTATCACTGCAATTGGAAGGTAAAAAACGCCTTTCAGCTTCTGACTTTCTTCGTGGGTATCGCCTGAATGGAAATGAAAGGTTCGAATAAATAAAACAAATCTGGACTTTTTGTTATATTCAACGCTTTGCAGATTTAGCTTACATTCATAAAACCATTTATGGCTCAGACGAACGAAAACGTAAATATTAGGAATTTTTGCATCATAGCCCATATTGATCATGGCAAATCAACATTGGCCGACCGGCTTTTGGAAGTAACCAAAACCGTGCATGATCGTGAAATGATGGATCAGGTTTTGGATGATATGGATTTGGAGCGCGAGCGTGGCATTACCATTAAGAGCCATGCCGTACAAATGAATTATCGCGCTAAATCCGACAAGTCGTACAAACTGAATTTGATTGATACGCCCGGCCATGTGGATTTTAGCTACGAAGTTTCCCGGTCGCTGGCTGCTTGCGAAGGCGCGTTGTTGGTGGTTGATGCCTCACAAGGCGTTGAAGCCCAAACCATTGCTAACCTGTATTTAGCGATTGAAGCGGGATTGGAGATCATTCCGGTGATTAATAAAATTGATCTGCCCTCTGCAGATCTTGAGAAAGTGTCATCGCAAATCATTGAGCTAATAGGATCAAAAAAAGAAGAAATTGTTCATGTTTCGGCCAAAAGCGGTATTGGCATAGACGACTTGTTGGAAGCCATTGTTGAACGCATTCCGGCTCCGGAAGTTAAAACCGATGCACCTTTAAGGGCTTTGATTTTTGACTCGGTGTTCGATACGTATCGCGGTGCAGTGGCCTACATTAGAATTGTTGAAGGCGTTCTAAAAAAGGGAAGCAAGGTTAAGTTTTTAGCCAACAATAAAGTATTTGTGGCTGAAGAGATCGGAACGCTGAGCTTGAAAAAAATCCCGCAAAAATCCCTCGAAGCAGGAAATGTTGGCTATTTGATTTGTTCAATTAAAGATGTTAAAGACGCTAAGGTTGGCGATACGGTAACAACGGCCGATAACCCATGCAAAGACCCTCTGCCCGGCTATCAGGAAGTTAAGCCGATGGTTTATAGCGGACTCTTCCCGGTTGATTCCGACGATTTTGAAGATTTGCGCGATTCACTGGATCGCTTGTCGCTTAATGATGCTTCGTTGATCTATACGCCTGAAACTTCGGCGGCATTAGGCTTTGGTTTCCGTTGCGGATTTTTGGGATTGCTTCATATGGAAATTATCCAGGAGCGTTTGGAGCGTGAATACCAAATCAGTATTATTACAACAGTTCCCAATGTGGAGTATAGGGTGATTAAAACCAATGGCGAAGAGATTTTGGTAGATAATCCCTCCAAAATGCCCGATCAGGCCACTGTAGCTTACATTGAAGAACCCTATATTTCCATGCAGATTATAACCACATCGGAGTATATCGGCAATGTTATGAAGCTGGGTATGGAACGGCGTGGCGAGTACAAAGATACCAAATACCTCGATACCACGCGTGCCAGCATTCACTTTGAATTTCCGCTATCCGAGATCATCTTTGATTTCCACGATAAATTAAAATCAGTTTCCAAAGGTTATGCATCCATGGATTATGAGTATAGTGGGTATCGGGAATCCGAATTGGTAAAGTTGGATGTGCTTTTGAATGGCGAACAGGTTGATGCACTTTCAACCATTGTCCATAAATCCAAAGCCTATCATTGGGGGCGAAAACTTTGCCAGAAATTAAAAGAAATTATTCCCAAGCAAATGTACGATATCGCCATTCAGGCGGCAATTGGCAATCGGGTGATTGCACGAGAAAGCATTAGCGCTCTGCGTAAAAATGTATTGGCAAAGTGTTATGGCGGCGATATATCCAGAAAACGAAAATTAATTGAAAAGCAAAAAGAAGGTAAAAAACGCATGAAACAAGTTGGGCGAGTAGAAGTTCCTCAGGAAGCGTTTTTAGCTGTTCTTAGTGTCGATGAATAGTCGTCATATCCCAACTGGTAGGGCTTTTATATGGCGCTGATTTATTTTAAATAAACATAAATTTTATTCGGAAGGTTAATACAACCCAAGCATGGCTGAAAGAAAATCAATACTAACCAAAGAAAAATCAACGTTAAAAACTTCCCGTAACACCTCGCGCGAATGGTTTGAAGCGCTTATTTACGCTGCAATTGCAGCGGCAATCATCCGCACGTTTATCATTGAAGCTTATCGAATTCCAACCGGTTCAATGGAGGATACATTGCTAGCCGGTGACTTTTTGTTTGTCAATAAGTTTATTTATGGCGCCAGAGTGCCATTTACCGATTGGCGATTGCCTAAATACAAAGAGGTTGAAGCCGGCGATATTGTGGTTTTTAAATTTCCAAAAGAAGAGGATGTTAATTACATCAAACGTTGTGTGGCCGGGCCGGGTGATACGTTTAAAGTTAAAGACAAACAGATTTATCTCAATGGTAAGCTTCAGCCATTACCTCCCGATGGCAAGTTTCTTGAAGGCCCTTTACCGCCGGGATATCCCGATGTTAATATCTATCCGAGGTATTCAAAGTTTAATCGTGATAATTATGGCCCGATTACAGTACCCTACAAGGGACAAACCATTGAGCTAAACCGGAAAAATTTTCATTTGTACCGCGATCTCTTTTATTATGAAGGGCATGAAGCCACTCTCATGGGAAATGCGGTGGCGATTGATGGTAAGGTTAGCAAAACCTACACCATCCGGCAGGATTATTACTTTATGATGGGCGATAATCGCGATAACAGCCTTGATAGCAGATATTGGGGGTTTTTACCTCAATCCCATGTCGTAGGATCGGCATTGATTATCTTTTGGTCGTGGGATCCGAACATAAATTTGCTAAACATTTTTGATAAAGTGGCCTCCATTCGTTGGAATCGGCCCGGTATGTTAATCGAATAACAAAAAACGGTACACATTTTGAGTTTAAGAATTATTCAGCTTTTTATAGCATTGGTTTTCTTTTCAGAACCACTATTGGCCGGCGGTGGTTCATTGTATTCACGGTTTGGCGTCGGTGATGTTCAGTATTTTGTTTCGCCTCAGGCCATTGGCATGGGCGGCGCGGGACTTGCTACAGGCAGTTCAAAGTACATCAACGCACAAAATCCGTCTTTGCTCGGCTACATTGATCAGACACGGATATCGGGACAAATTTTGTTTTCTACGCATTCGTTGGAAAGCGATTTTTCATCGGCAACTCAGACCGAAGGGAATTTTAACGGCACGGCGCTGGCAATTCCAATTAATCGGTTTGTGGTTTCGGTGGGATTGTACCCCTATTCGCTGTTTAATTACGATCAGTCCGAAACTGGACAAATAAACGTACCGACCGGTGAAGCGGTTTCGTATCAATCCGATTTTGAAGGAACCGGCGGTCTTTCCTCAATTCCCATTTCTTTTGGAATTCACATAATGGAATCCCCGTCTTTGGGATCACTATATTTTGGCGCCGCTTATAATTTTATATTCGGTACGTTCGAAAAGAATGTCACCACAGAGTACTCGGATTTTTCATATGAAACGAGCGAAAAATATGAGCGCGATAATGTTAACGGCGCTAACTACACCCTTGGTTTTACTTATGAATTCCCCAAAGGACTGTTGTTAAAAAACGACAAATTATCCATCGGTGGATTTTATTCGGCTAAAGAAACATTAAACGCTGATCGTGAAATTATCCTTTCAACCGCAGCCGGAACCGATACTATTCAAACAGATAATGGCAATGATTTAACCATTCCACAGCGATTTGGATTGGGTTTGGCTTATGCGTTTAATTCAAAGCTTATGCTGGCTTTTGACTACCAAACCCAAAAATGGTCGTCGTTAAAATTCTTTGACGATGATGTTAGTTTTCGGAAGAATGCCAGTCGTGTAGGTGGCGGAATTGAGTACAAACCGACTTCCCTGCGCCGTAGCGGTTTCTTTAAAAAATTAACATACCGATTGGGCGCTTATGTCCTGAATCATAACATAAAAATTCAAAACGAAGCCATTAATGAATATGGTTTTACCCTGGGATTTGGCATTCCATTGGCAGATGGAAATTCCATAATAGATGTTGGTTTGGAATATGCGTTAAAGGGAACGCGTGATGCGCAATTAATTCAGGAGGATATTTTCAGGATTAGCATATCGATGAGCGCCGGGGATACCTGGTTTTTGGAGCCGATCATTCAGTAATTAATTTTTCCAGGAAATATCAACTGAACCGGCGCCGCTTTTTAAAAACATGATTAAAGATCCCTTGGTTTTGCCGTAGTTTTTGCTGTAATAAATGCCTTTTGATTTTTGAAAATCTTCCGGGAGAGAGACATTAGAAAAGAAATGGCTGGAGTGGTTAAGTTTAATACCCACGTCTTTGGGGATTAAAATGCTCATATTCCCGGCATCGATGGTAATATCAATTTTTGCTTTCTTTTTAATTTTTCCCTCAAAATCCATGGTTACATCGGTAATCCCGCCATTAAATGTAAATTTATCAAAATTGGCATGGCCGAGTCCCGTTAAAAAAAGCTGAGATGCACCGGTTGAAACATGCATATGTTTTAGTGTGATGGGATTTTTTCTGGAAAAAACAACTTTAGAATTGCAGGCGCCGATGTTCATGTTCAACTTCGAAAGCTTTAATCCCGATAAATCAAACTCAGAGTTCGAAGAGCCCACGGAAATATTCAATTTAAGGGGTAATGAATCGGTTAGACTTAGGTTCAACGGGGCGATTGAGTGATCATCATGGGAAATATCTCCGAACAATTCCCAGCCGATCATTTTATGACGCGCAGAGGCATGCTTTTGCCTGGTATTGATCGTTAAATAGCCGTTTGCGTTTTTAACAAAGTAGTTGGTTGAAAGTTGAACGGGAAGATTTGATTTGGAATGGTATTGATAGACTTGAGGGGATTGATGCGATTTAAGCACCAAATGGATCGATCCCACTTTAATATCCGCGTTGATGACTTTTTCTTCGGAAATCGGCTCGGTAAATTTTACCATTTGAGCCTCAAGGCTGAGAGTCAATAAGACATTTAAAACAAAAGCCTGTAGAAGAAAAAAAAGTGATGCAGAACGCTTCATGAAAAGCCTAGTTAATGATTAAAGCTATAATAGATACATCACTCAGAATTGGTTTGTTTCAATTCTGAAGAATCCGCGAAGATTTTTTTTAGTCCGTACCCCAATCCAACCAAATGCCATGCATGCAATAAATGCTCGTTTTTTTCTGAAAGCTGAACGGATGGCCTAAAGACGGCAGCATAACTATAGTTAAAATGGTTTGACGGGTAAAGTGTTGCAAAGTTGCACATGATCCGGTCATTCGTTTGATCCTGGCTAAGTTCCAAAGAAAAAACCAGTGAATCATGGGACGTATCCTTGTGTTTGTTGGCGGTTTGCCTTTCAGCGACGGTCTTTTTCGTTAAGACATTTAGCGAACGCATGGTTTTTTTGTGTGGCTGAACCGTCACATTCATCGTTAATTGCCAGGATTGTTGTTCCGAGCTAACAGAAAAACATTGTTTAGGTTTGATGAAAGGTATTAAAGAAGAACCGGGCTGTGAAACCGACGGGTAGTATTCGAACGACGAGAATCCAAGATGTGTTGGCTGGGAGGCCTTTGGCGTCTTAACCGAAAGCCAAACTGAGTCGCTCATCAATGAAGCATACGCGATGGATTTATTATGGAAGGGCTTAAGAACATGATCAATCATGGATTTAATATCGATGTTTTTGATGGTCACGCATGGCGATTGCAGAGCCAGTTTCAAAGAATCCTTATGATGAATTTCCCAGGAAACCTCATGCGCCTCTATATGGTTAAGCCAAAAATCTGTGGATAATGAAGCAATCGTCATGTTAGACTCCAGCGTCGCCGAATCGTTGATTTGGCTTGAAAGATTTAGCGCATGGTTATTCAGATAAAGATTTAAGAACGAATGAAGGGTCAGATACGCCCACAAAAAAAGTGATCCGGGTGAAACCATGAATGCAAAGCACCACTTTAAAATTGCGTTCATGTTGGGTGATTTAAAATTGTTGCCGTTCATAGTTCTATAAGGTTTGTCCCGGGTACTTAATGCGTTTATGATGCGCGGCCAGAATGGTTTTGATAAAACTTTGCTTGATCATGTTGATTTCATCAAAAGTGATGGGGCATTCGGAAAATTGGTTTTCATCGTAGCGTTTGCGAATAACGGTATCCACAATTTCTGAAATGGCCTCTTCGGTATGATCGGTAAGCGAGCGAACCGACGCTTCAACACTATCGGCGAGCATTACTATGGCGGTTTCTTTTGAATGCGGTTTCGGCCCAGGATACGTGTATTGGAAAATGTTTATGGATTCTTCCGGATGGAGTTTCAAAGCTTTCTGATAAAAAAAGTCAATAACCGATGTGCCATGATGTTGTGGGATAAAATCCAGCACTTTCTCCGGTAGCTTATGATTTTTACCAATGGCTAACCCGTCGCTTATATGACCAATGATAATTTTACAACTGTTTTCAGGCGACATGGTATCGTGAGGATTTTTAGTCAGTTGATTTTCCGTAAAAAACTCGGGGTTATTTATTTTTCCGATATCATGAAAGTACGAACCAACCCGGCATAAGAGTTGATTGGCGTTGATCTCAACGGCAGCCCGCTCCGATAAAACACTGACCATCATGGTGTGATGGAATGTCCCCGGCGCGTTGATTCCCATATCTCTTAACAGCGGATGATTAACATCGGAAAGCTCCAAAAGCGTTAAATCGGTTGTTATGCCAAAGAAACGTTCGATGATCAGGATAAACGGGTAGATCAAAAAACAAAGCAGAGAACCAATTAAGGCAAAAAAGATATCGTTTAAAAGTTCCTCAAGAGGTCCAAGTCGTGAAAAGCTAAAGGCAAGAAGCGAAAGCGTGTAGCCAAAAAAAATAATTAGCACCGTAGCAAAAATTTGAATCCGGTGTTTAAGGTCTCGAATGCTAAATACAGCCAGCCCTCCGGCAAACATGCTTACCACGGCAAATTGAAAATCGTTGCCACGTATCGTTGCCGCTAAAAGCGCAATGGTAATGGTGCCAAAAAATCCCAATCGGGAGTCAAAAAGCGTGGTAAATAAGATCGCCGCAAGGCCGATGGGCACAATATAGGCCGAAAGCCACTCAAAATTCAGGGTGTATCGCGTGATGGAAAGTTCAAACAAAATGATCAGAAAAATGAGGCTGAGCAGGATGTTGTCGTAAAAGATTTTTTCCCGGAAGAAATAAATATAGATCACGAACAATCCGCTGATAATGATGATAATAAGGAGCTTACCCAAGTAAATCTTTAACTCGCCGGTTTCGGCTTCGCGCTCCGTTTTGGTTTTCAGATAAGATTCCAGCATGCGTTTACCAACCGGGGTGATTTTTTCACCTTTTGAGATGATGATTTCATTTTGGCGAACCAGTCCATCGGCGATGGGGACTTCTTTTTCCGCACGAACTATTGCCTGGCGCGTTTCTTTTTCATCAAAAATAATATTGGCATCAAGGTATCTTGCGGCAAGTTTGAGCGCCAGGTTTAAGGTGTCGTTGGCGTAATTTTGAGAGGGTTCAACATTTAAAAGATGTTTTGTGAGCAAAGTTTTCAAAGTAACATAAGCTTCTAACGAATCGCGGAATGCCGAAACATTAAAAACGCGCTCTTCGCGGTCGTTTTCAGAGCGGATAACCAGGCGGGCGGCATTTAATTGACGCTTACTTTGATTTAAAATTCCATCGGATTTAATGGCGCGAATTTCTTTGGGGATCACGGTTCTTAATTTCCTGAAAAGCGAGGACGATTTCTTTGAAGACAACGATTGAATATAAGCGGTTTTAAAAATTGCAATTTCAGAGGTTGTTAGCTCCGTGGGTAGATTTTGATTGTCTCCTGAAGTGGAGGTTGGCGTATTGAGAAAATGTGAAGCGAGCGAGTCGATATGTTTTTGAAATGTGTCACGAGAAAATGATGACTCGTTCCTACGAAACACCGGTAAAACCGCCTCTCTGGCTTTGTTTTTTTGCGTTTGATAGGTTTTTTCATCTTTATAGATGGGGAATGTAAACGATGCGATAAGATCGGGCTGAAGCCAGGTTGTGCCGACATCGAAATTTATGATCGGAAGTTGTTTTCGGGGAAACAAGGCGGTAACAACCGCAAGAAAGATTATAAAAATCACCCAACGAACAACAGTGCTATCTTTGAAGGATTGTTTATCAAGTTTCATCAAAATGTAAGCGTCATTTGTTATTTTCTAGGCTTAAACCAACATTGTTCATAAACCAAGGTGAAAAATGGAAAATCTGCATGATCAATTCCAAAAGTCAGTTATAAATCCGGTAATTGAGTTTCATTCGCTTCAGGAGGAACTTATTGCCGATACCGAAACGCCGGTTTCGGTGTATTTAAAATGTCAATCCAAATTTTCCTGTCTGCTTGAGTCGGTAGAAGGCGAAGAGCGATTGGCAAGGTATTCATATATAGCTCAAGACCCGTTTGCTATTTTAAAAGCAACCATAGATGGATCAATTCAATTTGAAATTCTAAATGAAAGATACGCAAATTTAAAAAAAATAATTGAACAAGAAACCTCAGTCAGATCGGCGATAGAAAAAAGTTTCGAGCTCATCAAATACAACGAATCGCATCTTCAAAAAGACCCCCAATTGCTGCATTCCGGGGCTTTTGGTTTTATGACTTACGATGCTATGCATTTTGTGGAAGAAATTCCCAGAGCGCGAAAACCCGATCCGGCCGGCTTGGCAGATGTTTATTTGATGTTTTACGATACCATAATCGCTTTCGATAACATCAAACGTAAGCTGTTTATTATTTCCAATTACCAGGATGATGAAGATAAAGCAATAGCTAAGGCAAAAATTCAAAAACTCAAAGCCAAGATACTTTCACCGCTCAGCGAAGATAAAATTCGGCTATATCCTGAAAAACCCGAGCCCATTGTTTCCAATACCCAAAAAGAGGATTACCTGGAAAAGGTTGTTAAAGCCAAAGATTACATAAAAGCCGGGGATATTTTTCAGGTTCAAATTTCCCAGCGGTTAAAGCGAAAACTAAATACACGGCCATTTGATGTGTATCGCGTGTTGCGAACCATTAATCCCTCGCCATATTTGTTTTACTTTGAACTCGAAGATACTCAGATCATTGGCTCTTCGCCCGAATTGCTCGTAAAGATTGAAAAAAATGCCGAAGGGGAAAGCGTGGTTGAAACAAGGCCGATTGCCGGAACACGGCATCGCGGTGAAACCAAAGCCGAAGATGAGCGCATTGCCAATGAGCTCTTGAACGATGAAAAAGAACGCGCCGAGCATTTAATGCTGATTGATTTGAGCCGAAATGATGTTGGGCGGATCGCCAAAATCGGTACGGTCGAAACCAATGAAATGATGATCATCGAACGCTATTCGCATGTCATGCATATTGTGAGCAATGTTCGCGGTATTGTTGATGAAAAGTACTCGGATTTCGAAGCATTCTGGGCATGCTTTCCCGCAGGAACTCTAACCGGAGCGCCTAAAATACGTGCCATGGAAATCATTAATGAGTTTGAAGATGAAAAACGCGGATTATATGGCGGAACGGTTGGCTATTTCGGATTCGATGGTCATTTCACCACCGCTATTGCAATCCGAACCATGGTTGTGCATGATGGAACTATTTATTTCCAGGCTGCCGGCGGCATTGTTGCTGATTCAAAGCCCGAATTCGAATACGAGGAAACCATGAAAAAAATGCGTGCAGGCTTGAGAACCATTGATGCCTTAATTCAAAACGAGTGAAACAGGGATAATGTGATTTCGTATGGACTAATCACTTTTATTTTTTATCAACGTAACTAGTTACAAACGCATTAAATGATGATGTCCAGAAAAACTACAATTTCTCTGTTTTTTGCAATACTACTCGGCATGCTCGTCGGTGTATTTTTGTTTTCCGATATTCAAATTACGGTTCAACCCAAATCCGGTCATGCTGAAAACACCACCCAATCCGAGCCGCCTAAGCAGCTCAGATCCCTCAAAGACCTCAACGATGCGTTTGTAAGCTTAGCCGAGCAAACCCGTCCTTCGGTTGTCACTGTGTTTACTGAAAAAACTGTCGAGCGTCGTGTGATGAATCCGTTCGACTTTTTTGGCTTCAATCAACCCTTTAAAGACTTTTTTAATCACCCCGATAATCCAAAGCAACCCGAAACCCGCAAAGACATTCGTAAAGGTTTAGGCTCCGGCGTTATTGTTTCGCAAGACGGCTTCATCTTGACCAATAATCATGTAATTGATAAGGCCGATAAAATTTTTGTACGCACACACGACGACCGCACTTTGGAAGCTTCAGTGGTTGGCGCCGATGCTAAAACAGACATTGCCGTCATCAAGGTTGAAGAAAACAATCTAAAACCGCTTGAATTTGGCAACAGCGATGATATCCGCGTTGGCGAATGGGTGATCGCCATAGGGAGTCCTTTGGGAGACAATCTTGAGCAGACCGTAACGCATGGCATCGTTAGCGCTAAAGGCCGGTCTAATCTAGGCTTGGCTGATTATGAGGATTTTATTCAAACCGATGCGGCCATTAATCCGGGTAATTCCGGCGGCCCGCTCGTCGATATAGATGGCCGGCTCATTGGCATAAACACGGCGATTGCAAGCCGAACCGGCGGCTTTCAAGGGATTGGCTTTGCCGTGCCATCAAACATGGCTCAAAAAGTCATGAACTCGCTGATAAAAGATGGGAAAGTGACACGAGGTTGGCTTGGCGTTACAATCCAGGATATCAGCGAAAGTATGGCCAAAGGATTGAACCTAAAATCAACCGAAGGCGCCATTGTGGGATCAGTGGTTGAAGACAGCCCGGCTGAAAAAGCCGGCTTGAAAACCGGCGATGTGATTGTTGAGCTTCAGGGCGAACGGGTGAAAAATACCGTTTCCTTAAGAAACCGTGTGGCATCAACGTCGCCAAATAAAACGGTTCGATTAAAGATTTTACGCGATGGTAAGCCAAAAACAATCCTGGTAACTTTAGGCGAGCTGCCATCGGATAATGAGGTTGTGGCTCAAAAAGATTCCAAAATTGAAAAACTTTTTGGGTTCAGCGTGGCTTCCTATAACTCAACTTATGCGCAAAAATATAATTTAAAGAGTAAAAAAGGGTTGGTTGTTGTTGGTATTGATCCCTCAAGTAATGCCTATCGGAACGGATTGCGCGAAGGTGATCTGATTTTGCAGTTCAATAAAAAAGAAGTTGAGTCTCTATCGGGATTCAAGAAAAACCTCAAACAATTAGATGAAGGAGAAAATGTCTTGTTTTTGATTGAGCGTCGGGGCAATAAGCTATTTGTTGCATTTACCAGGTAATTCAATCCTAAAGTTAAGGTTTTAGAGCCGTGCATTGTCGCGGCTTTTTTTATTTCATGGGCAACATATCGATGAAAAATTCAAATCACCCGACCAATAGATCCGAAAAAATCGTATATTCCAAAATTAACCAGCACAACGCGCAGCGAAGTTATCTGTGAGTTCAACATTTTACTGACCTGAATCCGGCCAGCCGCTTGCCACATTAGTTTCATTTCATCAACGTATTAACAAGCGATTATTAAGGACGGCATTGGATAATCCAAGGCGCTAATGCATTTATTGAACATTTACAACCACATAAGAAACATATGTACGTACAAAAGTCATTACTCGGCTTTGAAGACCTTGGGCTTTCCAAATGCGTTTTAAATGCGATCAACAAAAAAGGATTTGAAGAGCCAACCGATATTCAGACCATGACGATCCCCATCATGCTCAAAAACGATACCAACATTATTGCACAGGCGCAAACCGGGACTGGAAAAACCGCCGCATTTGGCCTACCGCTCGTAGATTTGGTAAACGATGAGCTAAAAACGGTTCAAAGCCTGATCTTAGTCCCAACACGAGAGCTTGCAATCCAGGTTTCCGAAGAGATCAATTCATTAAAGGGTGATAAAGCCCTCAGGATTGTGCCGATTTATGGGGGTCAATCCATTGATGAACAATTTCGCCGGTTAAAAAAAGGCGTCCATATTGTTGTCGGAACGCCGGGTCGTATCATCGATCATCTGATGCGCAAAACGCTCAAACTGAAAGATATTGAGCATTTGATTTTGGATGAAGCCGATGAAATGTTGAACATGGGATTTGCCGATGATATGGAAGAAATTTTAAAACATACCAATCCCAGTAAACGAACACTTTTGTTTTCGGCCACAATGCCGGCAAAAATCAGAGACCTTGCTGATAAGTACATGCCCAGTTACAAGCAGCTTACGGCGAAGCAAAAGCAGCTCACAACAAACCTCACCGAGCAGATTTATTTTGAAGTAAAAGCTTCCGATAAGTTTGAAGCGTTATGCCGTATCATTGATATTGAGGAAAATTTTTATGGTTTGGTGTTTTGCCGAACGAAAATTGATGTTGAAGCCGTTGTGACGCATCTCATTGATCGGAGTTACGATGCCGAAGCCATTCACGGCGATATTTCCCAGGCGCAGCGCGAGCGCACGTTGGAAAAGTTTAAAAAGCAGCGGATCAATATTTTGGTGGCAACCGATGTAGCGGCTCGAGGCATCGATGTCAATAATCTCACCCATGTGATTAATTATTCGCTTCCAAACGATCCTGAATCGTATGTGCATCGAATCGGGCGTACGGGTAGGGCTGGCCGTCAGGGAACAGCCATCACGTTCATCACGCCAAGCGAGTATAGCCGATTGATGTTTATACAACGCATTGCAAAAACCGACATAAAAAAATCTCAAATACCCAAAGTTAAAGACATTATCGAAACCAAAAAGAAAAAGATCACGGAAGATATTCTTAACGGTTTTGATGAAAAAATCGACCCAAAATATTATACATGGGCGACAAAATTGCTGGCCGATCAAGACCCTATTGAACTTTTAGCCAGAGTGTTAAATTACACGTATGACGAGGATCTGAACGCCGAAGGCTATAGCGATATCAAGGAAATCGGCTCTCAACGCAATACGATGGAAGAGGAAGGCAAAACCCGGCTTTTTGTTGCGCTTGGGAAAAAAGATAAAATCAATGCAAAAAAATTGGTGGAGCTCATTAAAAGCCGTGTGAAGTTGAAATCGAAACAGATTAGCGATATCCAGGTTTTAGATAAATTTTCTTTTGTAACTGTTCCTTTTGCAAAAGCTGAAGAAATTATTGCAGGATTTCAACTGGAAGGACAAACGCCGTTAATAACTCATGCGAAAAAACGGTCAAAAAAACGAGGGAAATAAATGACACAAAAGGCTCATTTGTTTTCTTCACATCCCCGAAAGGAGCCTTTTATGAACAAGCAATTGTTTTTAATTCACGGTCGGAATTTCAAACCGGATGAAGAATCCTTAAAAGATTTATGGTTCGGCGCTTTAAAGCATGGCTTAAAACGCGATTACTCGGAAAATATGGTTGAGCAATTCAACGCAGCCAATCCTCAGTTTATCTATTATGGCGAACTCTCCAATAAATGTCTTTACAAAAGTAAAAAAGAATATGACCCGGAGGGGGATTTGGAGGATAGGCAGCATGCAATTGAAAAATTGATTGTTTATAGCAAAACCGACTTGCAAGGAAACACATCGAAATTTCTTTATAATCAATTGCCGGGTAAAAATTCTTTGAAAGAATGGCTTGCCGACATGTTTGCTAACCCCTTGGATTGGGTAGGGTTTAGCGAAGTCATAATCTCAATTGCAGCTCCCGATATGAAAGAATACTGGAACTTTGATAAAGCTTTCGGTAGTAATTTACGATGCAAATTAACGGGTAAGCTTGCCAATGCATTAAGTGATGGCAAAGATATTATGGTAATTGGGCACAGCTTAGGGTGCATAATTGCTTTTGATGTGTTATAGAAGTTTTCGCACTATTGTGAATACCAGGATATTAAATCTCGCAAAATTTCAACTTTTCTTACCTTGGGCTGCCCGCTTGGAAATGAAACGGTAAAAAAGAACCTTAAAGGCGCTAATGCAAATGGTGAAAGGCGTTATCCGAAAAACATTAATCATTGGATCAATGTTGCTGCCGAAGACGACTATATTGCACACAATCAAACCCTGGCTGATGATTACCGAAACATGTCCGATCTTGGGCTGGTTGAGCCAGTTCAAGATCATCGTATTTATAACCTCTCACTTTGCGAAGGGAAATCAAATCCGCATCATGGGGTAGGTTATCTCATCCATCCGATTGTAATTAAATCCATAGCGGAGTGGCTGACAGCATAGGAAAATAAACCGAACCGGCAAAAAATGATAAATATTTTGATATGTGGTCGGAATTGATAGAAGGATAATCTGTGTATGAAGAATAATGGAGTCTTTACAATGCAGGAAGTTTGAAACAAATTCTTTGCGTTAGTTAATAATCGATTATAAAAGTCGGACGTTACGATTCATAATCCCAAGTTATTACCAAACTTAACCTACGACTTGATTTCGGCCGTTATGTTTGGCAGTGTAAAGATTTTCGTCAGCAACTTTTATGATTTGATCGGCATTTTCAAAGGAATTCAATTCACTCATTCCAAGACTGATCGTGACTTTAAGTCCATCTGAAATTCTATGCCAATCATAATTTTCAACGTTTCTTCTAATTTTTTCACATGCTAGCGATGCATTCTGCTTGTCGGTTTCCGGGAAAAGTAACACAAATTCTTCACCGCCGTATCGGGCTACGATATCTGACTGACGAATGGACGTCTTGAAAATGTTAGCAATAGCAATTAGCACTTCATCGCCAATTTGATGCGAGAAGTTATCGTTGATGCGTTTAAAGAAGTCAATATCGGAAATTGCAAGCGTCAATGGATGCTTATAACGCTTTGCGCGTGTAATTTCTTCTGAGAACTTCTGATCGAAATGACGCCGGTTATAAATCTTTGTAAGAGCATCTTCGCGAGCCAGTTTATCAAGCTCTTTTACAAGTTTGGATTTTTCTTGATCAGCGACCTGAAGCGATTTATTCATGTTTTGAAGCTCTTCATAGGCATGAGCAAGCTCAACATTTTTAAGCTGGTAAATTTCAGCTTCTTTTTGGGTTTTTTCTACTTCAAATTGAATAACCAGGCTTTTGGTTTTTTCTTTGGCTTGTTCATTGATGAATAGTTTTTCATACTCATGAAATTTTTCATGATACATTAACGCTTTTTCAAAATCGCTCATTTGCTTATAGGAAAGTGAAAGCGCTTGATAGGCAAGGTATATCAAATCCTTCGCCGATATCCCTTCAGCAATTTTTAAAACTTTATAGAGATATTTTGGCGCTTTATAACCTTCCTTTCGTTTGATAAACATGTTGCCGATCCCCAAGAGTGTTTTGGCTTCACCCAGCTTATCCTGTTGATTTTCAAAAAGCTGCCAGCTTTTAAAATAAAAGGTCAGCGCTCGAAGGTAATTATCGAGGCTTTCATGGATTTTTCCAATATGGTTTAATGAAACCGCCTCGCCCAGTCTATCATCATCTTGCCTTCTTAACGATAGACTCTTTTCATGAAAATCTAGTGCTTTATCATAGAGCTTAAGCTTATCATAAGCCTGCCCAATCAAGCAATACGTTTCCGAAATTTTAGTGGTGAAATTATGTTTTTGAGCTTCCTGGAGAGCGCGTTCGTAATAAGTTATGCCATGTTCAAAATCATCTTGGCATTCATAAATACGACCTATTGCGATCAAAGAATACACTTGGCCTTCATGATCCTTTAAATTTTCATTGATGATCAGGCTTTTAAGATAATAGTTTAATGCCTGATCAAAATACCCAAGATGTTCATAGACTTGCGCAATATTGTTTAGTGACGTAACTTTTCCCGCCTCGTCATTTAACTCTTCGCGGATTTTTAAACTTTCTAAGTGGTGATACAGCGCATTATCATAACCGGCCAGTTTAAAATAGATGTTGCCAATAAAATCGAGGGCTCCCACTTCACTTGTTTTGTCATCAATTTCACGATAAATCCGCAGAGCTTCAAACTGATTTATTAATGCTAATTCATAGTTAAACTCCAGAAAATAGAGGTTTCCTTGAGCGCTTAAACTATTGGCAAGCCCTTTGGAATAATTAATCGAGCGTGCCAGTCGCTCCGCTTCCTGACTCAAGGCAAACGCATATTTAATATCATCAAGCTTTACCTCGTGAGAGCTTTTAACCAAATAATCAACCTTTTCTTGATCATTGGTAAAGGCTTGTATGTCGCTCGAATATTTGTCAAGCATAACCTCGATGTTTACTTAATGTAATTACTTAGTGTTATAACCCGATGTTAAGTTAAACATTTTTAAAGGCTTAAAATGGATTACATATTTTAACATTTATTATCACAAAATCAATGCCGGGATTTTTCAAAATATTTACATGGTGATTGAAATCACATGTTTTTAGATGAATAAATAAAACCGAATGTCCGAGGTCGCGGGCTTTTGGTTTTGATGTATTCAGAAAAGGTATTACATTAGCATAAGCATAAAGAGTCAGTCCTTTTTTAGGGCTGGCTTTTATTTTTGTCTGCTTTTACTATTGATTGAGTTTGAGTTAATGAAAATTTAAACCATAGACTTATGTCAGATACAATATATTTAACGAAGGAAGGGTATAATAAGCTTAAAGTTGAGTTGGATGATTTAAAAAATAATGTCAGGCACCAGGTTCTGGAAAAAATTGCGGAAGCCAGAGCGCATGGTGATTTAAGTGAAAATGCCGAATATGAAGCGGCTCGGGATGAACAAGCCAAAGTTGAAGGCAGAATTGGAAATTTGGAGCGGATGCTATCTTCTGCACGAATTTTGGATGAGAAAGATATTAAAACGGATAAAGTCTATATTTTAACCACAGTTGTTTTAAAGGATCTGGATAAAGATAAAAAGCTGGAATACAAATTGGTTTCTTCGGAGGAAGCAGATATTGAACAAGGAAAGATCTCGGTTAAATCTCCAATTGGCCGGGCGCTTTTGGGCAAAAGTATTGGTGATGTGGTTGATATTGTAGTGCCAAAAGGCGAGCTTTGTTATGAAATTCTTAAAATTAAAGTTTAATCAACAAATAGACATCATAGATTAATCATCATGGGAAAGCGACAAATCATATTAAGTGCGGATAAAATTTCTGGCTACGGTAATTTAGAAGGTGAAGAAGTGAATGTTTTGATGAAAAGCGCACGAGTATGGCATGGCTATATCAAGACGGTTTCGGATACGGCAATAGCTCTCCGAGATACTCGATTTAAGGTTCATAATTTACAGATCCAGGATATTGATAAATTGTATTTGGATCGCGTCACTGACTATTAAAAAAAACCACTTATGAGAGAACCCATCGTTGTTGGCAACTGGAAAATGAATAAAAACCCAGATGCCTCAGTTCAGTTAGTCCAAGAACTTCAGGCATTCATTGGAACGAACGGTTTAAAAACGCAGGTTGGCGTTGCGCCAACATCGCTATCGCTTGTCAAAGTTTCTGAGATACTTTCAAATTCCCCGATTAAACTCTGTGCGCAAAACTGTCATTATGAAGATGATGGCGCCTTCACCGGAGAAATTTCTGCAACCATGCTTCAGGAGATTGGTTGCAACTATGTCATTTTAGGCCACTCCGAACGCCGTCAATATTTTCATGAAACCGATGAAGTGGTTAATCAAAAGGTTAAAAAAGTATTGGAGGCAGGTTTAAATGTAATTATGTGCGTTGGCGAAACGCTTGAGGAGCGAGAGCAGGATATCACCAATCAGGTGGTTGAGCGGCAGGTTAAAAAAGGACTTAAAGGCATTTCGGCTTCGGATATGGATCGCGTGGTTATTGCGTATGAACCGGTTTGGGCGATTGGTACCGGCAAAACTGCTACGCCTCAGCAAGCCGAAGACGTGCATCGCTTTATACGTGAGATCGTTACCAGTTTATATTCGGTTGATGTGGCCAATAGGCTTAGAATTCAGTATGGTGGAAGTGTGAAAAGCGCTAATGCCAAAGAGCTATTTTCTATGGAAAATATTGATGGCGGTTTAATTGGCGGAGCGAGCTTGAAAGCTGAGGAGTTTTATAAAATTCTGTGCAGTTTTTAGTGGCTTGCAGCATCATGATGGTTTAAAAAAAGCTGTTGCTTGAAAAAGTAACAGCTTTTTTTGTTTTGTGTTAAACCTTTGCCTGAGGCTTTATGTCATAAAGGCAAGATGATGCAAATCATTGACAGAATAAAATCACTAATTAAATCTAAGAACAAATCATGAAAAAATTATCTGTTGCAATTGTCGTTTTATGCTTGAGTATGATGGCCTTACCTCTGCAAGCCCAGCCTTTTTGGGGTCAAAGATTTTCGGATGATGACAACCGGACAACCGGAAGAATGACGATGACTCCACCTTCGGAAGAAGTCAGAGAAGCTCGAAGAAACCTCAAAGTAACAATCCTAAAAGAGCGTTTGTCGCTTTCAGATGTTCAGGTTTCGAAAATTGACGGTATCTTGAAGTCCTTTCAGGAAAAAGCGGTAAAAGATTACGATGAAACCAAATCGGATCTTAAAGAGCGACGAGAAAGAGCTTGGGTTCGAAAGCAGGAAAGAGAGCTTGCAGTTCTAGATGTTTTAAATGATGAGCAAAAAAAGCAATTTGCAATCATGAAAGGCGAGCGTCGCTTTAATAAAATGGCACGATGTGGTGGTAAGAAAGGCTATGGCCCAAAAATGCGAGGAGGCTTCTAGTCTGACAAATTGTTAAACGCTGATTTAATGGGACGCGACGGATCGATGATAGAGATTTTTCATCAGATCCGTCGCATTTTTTTTAGGGCTAATCTTTATTAATGTAAAGTTTCCCGCCCGACTCTTTAAATTCGTTTGCTTTTTGCTTCAACCCACGTTCAACAGCAGAGGCTTTTTTTTCTTTTTCAGCCATGTTTCTGACATCTTGGGTAATATTCATCGAACAGAATTTAGGGCCGCACATGCTGCAAAAGTGCTCAACCTGTCCGTTGGTTGAGATTGCAGTGTTTGAGGCGCGAAACTCTTTGGCTTTATCGGGATCCAAAGAAAGGTTAAACTGATCTTGCCAGTTAAAGTTGAATCGTGCCTGGCTTAAGAGGTTGTCCCTGATCTGTGCACCCGGTTGACCTTTGGCCAGATCAGCCGCATGAGCCGCAATTTTGTAAGCTATAACCCCTTCTCTGACATCATTTTTATCGGGTAAACCCAAATGTTCTTTTGGCGTCACATAGCACAGCATGGCGCATCCATACCATCCGATTTGAGCGGCGCCAATGGCAGAAGTAATGTGATCGTAACCCGGCGCAATATCGGTTGTTAAAGGACCAAGTGTATAAAAAGGCGCTTCAAAACAATCCTCAAGCTCTTTATCAACATTTTCTTTAATGAGTTGCATTGGAATATGCCCAGGCCCTTCAATCATAACCTGAACATCGCGCTGCCAAGCTTTTTTAGTGAGTTCGCCAAGCGTTTCAAGTTCGCTGAACTGAGCCTGATCGTTGGCATCGGCAATACTGCCGGGTCTTAATCCGTCGCCCAGTGAAACGCCGACATCGTAAGAGGCTAAAATTTCGCAAATTTCATCAAAATGCGTGTAGAGGAAATTTTCCTCATGATGCGCCAGGCACCATTTAGCCAGGATTGATCCGCCCCGCGAAACAATTCCGGTGGTTCGTCCGGCAGTAAGCGGAATGTAGCGCAGCAAAACGCCGGCATGAATGGTAAAATAATCCACGCCCTGCTCGGCTTGCTCAATGAGCGTATCGCGGTAAAGCTCCCAGGTGAGCGCTTCTGCCTGGCCTTCAACCTTTTCAAGCGCTTGATAGATCGGCACCGTACCCACCGGAACAGGTGAGTTCCTGATGATCCATTCACGGGTTTGGTGAATGCTATCGCCCGTGCTTAAATCCATGATGGTATCGGCGCCCCATCGACATGACCAAACCGCTTTTTCAACCTCTTCTTCGATGCTTGAAAGTACGGCGGAGCTGCCAATATTGGCATTGATTTTAACCAGGAAATTTCGCCCGATAATCATGGGCTCGGATTCGGGATGATTGATATTGGCCGGGATGATTGCTCTTCCTGCGGCAATTTCATCGCGAACAAATTCCGGGGTGATTGGTTTTGTTGGAAAGCCCGAACTAAATACATGGCCTTTATGAGTTTGGGCAAGTTCTATAAGCTTTTCAAGCCCTTGATTTTCACGAATCGCCACAAATTCCATTTCCGGGGTAATAATACCGCGTTTCGCATAAGCCATTTGAGTAATTGTACTGCCTGCTTTAGCTTTGCGAGGTTTGGGCGGATTGGAAAATGATAAGGTATGGTTGTTGCGGCCTGCCGAAATGGATTTAACATAATCAGAGCTAAAGTCATCCAAAACGATGCTATCGTTTCGGGCTTCTATCCAGGATTGGCGAATTTTTGGCAATCCTTTATAAATGTCTATATCAGCGTTGGGATCAGTATAAGGGCCACTGGTATCATATACGGGCAATGCATCTATTTTTGTTGAACCTAAAGTGTAGGAACCGTAAAGTTCAATGGTTCGGATAGGGACATTGATCTTATGCAATTGACCTGTAATATACTGCTTTTTTGATCCCGGAAATGGATCCAGACTCACGCTCTTGCGCAAAGTGTCGTTGGTATGGCTCATATAAAGTATGGTTCAGTTCGTTAAGCAAGATGACGTTGCTTAAAAAGAATCGCGTGGCGAAAGGAAAATAGAGTGGCATAACGTGGCACATCATCTTTTCCTTCCGTCAGTATTACCTGCTTCAAGTTTAATGGGTTTGATCTCAGCTACATATGCTAACCATATGCAACACCCCAAAGACGATAAAGCTCAGTATAACTAAATTAATGTTTATATAATTCTAAAAAATTCATTAAAGTTTGTTTTTCAATAATAATTTTTGAAAAGGGATTTTGAAAGTCATAAATTGTCCGGCTTAAAAGACAACTAATGCAATCACGTGATCATGAGCAAATTATTTTTTCGGTTCAATTTAGTTCGGTTAGCGTTTTTTCAAATGGGTTTTGGCATTATGCTTGGATTTTTAGAAGACACCTTGAACCGTGTAATGACCTCTGACCTTGGAATTTCTTCAACAATTGTATTTGGATTAATTAGTTTAAAAGAACTGCTTGCCGTATTTGGCGTTAAAGTTTGGGCCGGCAATATGTCCGACAGCACCAGCATCATGGGCTATAAAAGAACGCCATTTATATTTTTAGGGCTCTCAGCTTTTGCGATTGCGTTTGCACTTTCCCCATCTACAGCTTATGAAGTACAAATTCAACATCAGTCTGGTGATTTATTAAGCATGATTTGGTTTGCACTCAATGATTTTGCTTTAATTAAACTCGTCGTCATATTTTTAACGATTGGATTTGGGCTGCAAGTTGCTACGACAACCTATTATGCCCTTGTATCGGATTATGTTGGGGAGCGTAATATCGGTAAAGTTGCTTCATCAAGTTGGACGTTGATGGTACTTACCACAATTTTAACGGCAAAATCAGTAGGTATTTATTTAGAAGAGTATAGCCCGGAAAGGCTGAGCAACGTTGCTCAGTTTGGCGGAGCTATTGCTTTTATCATCGGCTTTTTATCTGTGGTTGGGGTTGAAAAACGCAACAACCAGACGGATAAAAAAAGCTCCGAACAAGGTTTGTCGTTTGGCCAATCGATACAATTGCTCTCAGGTTCCCCAAAAACAATGCTATTTGCATTTTACATTTTCCTCTCAATTTTTGCATTATTTGCTAACGTTATTGTTATGGAGCCGTTTGGCGCTGATGTGTTTGGCATGTCTGTTAGTGAGACAAACAGTCTTTTCAGGCCAACAATGGGTGGGATGCAACTTATATTTATGCTTATAGTTGGTTTTTTTATAACCAAAACCGGTAAAAAATTACCGATATACATTGGAAACACCCTTAGCAGTATTGGCTTTGCAATGGTGATATATTCAGGGATTGTATTGGATGCGACCTTTCTTAAAATTTCACTGGTTGTCGTAGGAATCGGGCTTGGCGCGTCCAGTATTGCTAATATTACCATGATGATGACCATGACTGCAGGCAGAGCCGGCATTTATATGGGATTGTGGGGCACGGCACAAAGCTTGGCGATGTTCCTGGGTAATTCCGGCGCTGGCGTTGTGCGTGATATCATGATTTCATTATCTGGTGATTTTATGCCTGCTTACACTGTGATTTTTGCTATGGAAATCCTGGCTTTTACTTCAGCTAGTTTAATTTTACCACATATTTCCAAAGAAAAGTTTGAAACTGAAAGTAAGGTAAAGATGGAGGAAATGCTTGCCGCAAGCGGCGTGGATTGATCGGAATGACTATTAGTTAATTAAACCGAAGAAATTTGAAGATAAAACGCATTAAGATCCGGACAGGCATAATTATAGCTTTTCTTGCGTTCTCAGTTTTTCATTCTTTTCAGGCATATACACAAAACATCCCCAATAACATTTTTCAAGAGAAATTCGCATCGGATATAAAGGTATTGGATTACGATGAAACGGATTTAACGCTAACCTACAGCCCGCAATGGGTGAAGTTGTCTTATAGCGATTCATTATTTGATGCCAAAATACCAATGCGTTTGGTTAATGGCGACTATGAGTTGATCATGCCCGGCGCGCCGGTTATTCCGAAACGTGTGTTTCCGGTATGGTTAAAATCCTCTCGAGTGCCAAGTATTCAGGTGTTAAGTCATCAAACCCAAGCAATAGCTTTTCCAGGCGTTGGACTTGCGCCAAACTATGATTTTAAAACCAAGTCATGGAGACATGCCAAACAGCAAAAGCCGATTGGTAAAAAATGGCCGATGATTTCCATATCCGAACCAACGAAGTTTAGGGGGAAATGGCTAGCCTATATTACCATTTATCCGGTTCAAGTAAAGTCAGGAAATCACACAGCCCAACTAACCAAGTCAATTACTTTTAAGTTAAGTTTTCATTCCTCCAAACACTCGAAATCAATATTTAAAAGCCAAGCCATAAAAACAGGAATTGATGAGTTTCAACCAACGCTCGTCAACCAAGCACAATTAGAACTTTGGAAGCAATCGGGTGTTTTGGAGTCAACACGGCCAAAAAAGCAGGATTTGGTTTTTCAGCAGCAAAGCAGCGTGCTTGGTTCGGGAAAAGTCTATAAGCTTGGGTTTAAAAATGGCGGTTTCTATACGCTCACGAAGGCGTTTTTTGATTCGGTTGGTATTGATCTTTCCAATGTTGATCCCAGAAACATTCAACTGTTTTTTAATGGGGGAAACGAACTTAACACAAGCCTCTCGGCATTGGTTCAGGACGATCTGCGAGAAATATGCATTCAAGTCGCCGGAGAAAGTGATGGCCGGTTCGATCCCGATGATAAAATTCGTTTTTATGTCAAAGGCCCACAAGGCGTAAGCTATGATGTACCAAAATACCCACCGCGTGTTAATCCTAGTGGCGACACTCAAAAACGATTAACGCATTATTTAAACCGGCAATCCAAGTTCAGTTATGCCTTTTTAAAATTTGGCAACGAGCCGGGAAAACGGCCCGAAAGTAAGTCATCTTTAAACGATCCGTCGCCTCATCAGCCTGATTCATTTACAAAGATGACGTTCGTTGAAAACGAGGTAAGAAATATATCCAACACAGGCATCGACTTGTTCGACGTGCCGTTAAACAGCAGCCGCCCGTCAATAACCACCACGTTTAGATTGCATGGCCTGGCAACTTCCAAACCCATTCATGCACGCGTAAAAGCAGTGACTACTGGCCGAAATGAAACGATACAGCTAAAATTAAACGGCCAGTTGCTCGGCTCAAAAACAACCGGCAGCATTGGCGCTAGCGGATACCAAAAAGGGGAGTACTTTTTTTATGATGTCATAAAATCAAATTTTGATGCGATTTCCGAAACGGTTGAGTTAGAGCTAACGCTGTTGCCAAATTCATTTTCATCGCAAACATACCCGGATTGGATGGAGTTGGCGTATCAATCCACATTTAACGCGGTTGGTGATGTGTTGGTATTTAATTCGTTGGTGGGATTAAGCTCAAGTAAGCCGGTGGCGTTTTCTATCGGTAATTTTTCAGCAACGCCAACCATTTGGGATATCACGAACTTGTGGGATATTAAATCTATTGCCCCGATTTCTCAAACGTTGTCAAGCGCAAATTTTCAAAGTTTGTGCTCACCGGATTCAATGAATGAATTTTTAGCGTTTTCTGAAAACGCCGTTGAAAAACGTCCGCATTTGGTTGAAGCCTTGGCAAATCAAAATTTGCATGCCATCATTCCTGTGCCGTATATCATTATATATCCACCTTCTTATGAAGCCGCCGCAAAACGGTTGCTTGAGCATCGTACAGGGAATGCATCAGGCGAGCCTTTGAGCGGAATAGCAGTGAATCAGGATCAGGTATTTAATGAATTTTCGGGAGGCATGCCTGATTTTACGGCCATTCGAAATTTTGTCCGGTATCTCTATCAAAAGTCGGCCACAATTGGCAGCGCTCCAAAATATGTCGTGCTTTTTGGGGATGGGGATTGGGATGTAAAAAATGTTGTGAGCCCAAATTACGACAGGCTGTTAACGTATCAATCCGATGAAGTGCTACAACCCATAACGTCGGTAACATGCACAGACGATTTTTTTGTGGCAATTGATGGCGATATTGTCCCAACAAAAATGATTCCCGATTTAGCCATTGGGCGTTTAACCGCTCAAACACCCAATGAAGCTGAGCGGATGGTTGATAAAATCATTGCTTATGAAACAAACCAGGCGCAAGGTTTATGGCGCAATCGAGTGATTTTTGTGGCTGATGATGGCCTGAATGCCGGTACATCTGATGGCGCTCAATTCAGCGACGATAGTGAGCGAATCGTTCAAAGTTTACCGGAATGGATGCATCCCATAAAATTGTATTCGGCGTTTTATAAAGCGGATTTTTCATCGGGAAGTATGCGCCGGCCTGAAGCCTATCAGCAGATCATCAATCAGATTAATCAAGGGGCGTTGATTACAAATTTTATTGGACATGGCAATCCTTCGGTGTGGACGGCAGAGCGCATTTTTGAACCCGCCTCATCGTTACCCCTGTTGAACAATACCAACAAACTCACCATCGGTGTAACGGCCACCTGCGACTTTGGCCGCGCTGATGACCCGGTTTTCCGGAGCGGCGCCGAGCATATGCTACTTATGGAGAATGGCGGCGCTGTTGCCATGCTTACCACAACCCGGTCCATTTTTATTTCTACCGGAAGTAGCTATCCACCGATACTTTTCCAGGAGATTTTTCGTGAGAACGGTTCGGAAACGATCAGAAGGTTGGGGGATAGTTATACGGCATTTAAAGTTCAACGTGCCGGAGCTACGGATGCCACGAAATTTACATTGCTTGGCGATCCGGCCCTAATACTGCCTTTTGGGGATTTAAAGGCCGATCTGGATTCAATTCATGGCATTGCAAATGATGGGTTTAGAACGATTCAAATGAAGGCATTTGATAAAGTGAAGCTTTCAGGTACAATTCGAACCCAGAATAAAGTACCACTTTCGGATTTTTCCGGTACCATTGTTGCAGAGATTTATGACGTGCCGCAAGAACTTGGCGCTGATCATCAGGGCACAGGCCGCTTCGATCGTTACTACGCCGTTCAACAATCGCTTATATTTAATGGTGAGGCCACGGTGGCCAATGGACGTTTCGACCTAAGATTTATTGTCCCCAAATCCATTCAATACGATAGCTCGCAGAATGGGAAAATTCTGTTGCAAGCTTGGCCGGAAAGTCAGAGCGGGGGCTCAAAAACAGCGCCAGGCGCAACAACCAAGGTTATTTTTGCAGGTACCAACACCGATGTCCTTTTCGATGACCAAGGCCCAACCGTTGATGTCTATTTGGATGATTTTTCGTTTCGCTCCGGTGATATAACCGGAACAGATCCTTTGTTTCTGGCTAAGCTCTCTGATGAAAACGGGATTAATTTAGCCAGTGGTTCGGTCAATAACATGGTTTTGATACTGGATGATAACGAGCAGAATCCAATAGAACTCAGCAGTTATTATCAGTCCGAACCGAATAGTTTCACTGATGGCAAAATTCAATACCCTTTGAAAAATCTTTCCATTGGAAAACACACGTTGAAGTTCAAAGTATGGGACAATTTTAACAATTCTACCGAAACCTATCTCTATTTCACGGTTGAAAGCGATGAAAAACTCTCGTTTGGAGAGGTGTATAATTTCCCAAATCCGTTTAACCCAAAAAAGGATCGAAAGACGCGTTTTATCGTGCCTCAAAACAGATCGGGTGATGATCTGGAAATTAAGTTGTCGATTTATACCGTTGCTGGTCGAAAAATCTATGAACAAAAACAGAGGGTTCTTAATGCGCCCTCACGATTAATTTTGGAGTGGGATGGCAAAGATGATGTGGGTTCGGATATAGCAAACGGCGTGTATATCTATAAGATTCGTGTGAAAAGCTTTACAGAAAACTTTCAAAAAGAAGTTCTTGAAAAGCTGGTTATTTATAAATAAGGTGATTTTATTTAATTATTAGGGATAAGATTATGGTTTGGTTTTCTTGTAAAACTAATCCTATATTCGTGTTCAATTTTTCAAGACAAAGTATTATTTGTTTTCAATGTAAACGACAAAACTTTGAGTTTATGAATTTTTCGATGAAAGCAGTTCTTGTTTTAGGTTTGATTGGGTTGAATTTGGTATGGAACAATGTGTTACAAGCGCAGAATACGATAACAACAGCAGTGCCATTTTTATTGATTTCTCCGGATACTCGCGCAAATGGTATGGGTGAGGCAAATGTTGCCATTGCCGATAATGCCAATGCCATGTTTTGGAATCCGGCAGGGTTAGGTTACCAAAGAGGTTTTGATGTAAGTTTAACACATACCAATTGGCTGCCGGCATTTAATGCAGATTTGTTTTACGATAATGTATCGGCAAAGTATCACTTGCCAGGGTATGGTACCTTTGCGTTGGGGATTACCTACTTAAATTTAGGTGAAAGTGAATATACAGATGATAAGGGTCAATCAAAAGGAATATTTAAAAGTTATGAGTTTGCTGTAGCGATTGCCTATGGCGTTCGGATTCACCGGTTTCTTGCAGTTGGCACATCCATTCGTTACATTCACAGCTCACTTACGCCCTCGAGTGTTAAGGTTGGGCAGGAAGAAGGTTCAGGGAAAGGAAGTTCAATCTCGTTTGATATGGCTGCTATGTTCAGACCGGTCTTTAAAGGGTATCTCGCCGACAGGTTGAGTTTAGGTATTAATATTTCTAACATAGGGCCTAAAATGACCTACTTTGATGAAGCGCAAGCCGATCCGTTGCCAACAAATTTAAAATTTGGCGCTGCGTTTCGTGCTTACAACGATGACTTTAATAAACTCACCGTTGCCTTGGATTTCAACAAGCTACTGGTTAAACGCAATGATGATGGAGACGCAGAAGGTGTGCTTTCCGCAATGTTTTCATCCTGGGGTGATGGTTTTGAAACCATTAATGTTGGCCTCGGCGCAGAATACTGGTATGGTAGACCATCCCTGTTTGCTATACGTGGGGGATATTTTTACGAAGATCCAGATTACGGTGGTCGTGAATACTGGACGTTTGGCGTTGGGGTTCGTGTCTTTAAATTTGGCGTAGATTTTAGTTATTTAAGCGCTTTAGAAGAGGATCACCCATTGGATGGAACGGTTCGTTTTTCGCTTGCCTATTACGTGCCAACGGCGGGTTTAAGATAATCTAAGTTTCAGATTTAGAAAGAAGCTGCTTCTTAGGTAAAGTTTTTAGCGGCTTTTATAAACTCCTATTACCATAATGTTAAAGCTGCTTCTTTCAATTCAATGTTGGTTATTTTGCATCTGTTCTGGTTTGCATTCAATTTGAAAAGATTTATGCCCAAAGCCTTTTCCTTTGTGTTTTTTCTTAACCTCGTAGTTGGTTTGCTGTGCAATCCACAATTTGTCTTTGCGCAAACCAAGTCGTTTAAGCCCACATTATCTCACAGAATTTCACCTGATCAATCAGCGCCCAGATCATTTTCAAGGCCTTATGTGTTGGCCGACCCGATCAAGATATTAGCCGTTCGTGTTGAATTTCAAACGGATGACGATTCAAAAACTTCCGGTAATGGTCTGTTTGACGGATTGGATTATTTGGCCGATTATGGCGAAGATATCATTGATCCATTGCCCCACGATAAAGCATATTTTGAGCGTAAGCTTGAGTTTTTGAAGCATTACTTCGAAAGCACCAGCCAAGGTAAAGTCGCTATTAACTATACTGTTTCCGACAGCATTTACACTTTATCCAAAATCATGAGCGCATATTCGCCCTCCAAAAAAAGTGATGATTTAACCCTTTTGGCGGAGATGGTTCAGGAAACCTGGCAATTGGTTGATCAACTCTCGCCGGATATTCAATTTTCGGATTACGATTGTTTTGTGATTTTTCATGCCGGCGTAGGACGTGATATTGATCTGGTTTCATCAATTGGCGTTGATCCAACCCCTTTTGATCTTCCTTCCATCACTTTTAATCTCAACAGTTTGCAGGATGTTTTTGGCCAGTCTTTTCAAGGGTTTTCTGTGGATAACGGCCAAACGCTGATCGATCATACGTTGATTTTGCCACAAACCGAATCGCGAGAGATAGATGCTATCGGCGGCGATATCCTTCAGGAAATTTCCATCAACGGGCTGCTTTGTGCAAGTTTTGGCAGTTATTTAGGTTTGCCGGATTTGTTTAACACCTCAAACGGGCGCAGTGGTATCGGGCGATTCGGGTTAATGGATGGCGAAGGATTTTTTAATTATTACGGGCTTTTGCCACCGGCGCCATCAGCCTGGGAGCGAATTGAACTGGGTTGGGCAACGCCTAAGGTGGTTCAGCTATCCGGTGAAACTACTCTCTCGCTGCCAGCCCTTGGTTTGGATCAACATCCCGACTCGGTAATCCTAAAAATTCCCATTACATCAGATGAGTACTTTTTGGTGGAAAACCGTCAAAGAAATCCCAAAAACGCCGGAGTAACCCTTACTCAGTATTTCAAAGGTTCAACCCTTCAGATCACATTTACAGAAGATGAGGATGGCTTTGCAAGCTTCAGCATTGATAGCCTTAAAGGAGATATTGTGGCCAGTTCCAATTACGACTGGGCATTGCCCGGCGGAGAAATCCTGAAAGAAAATGGTGAACGCATTGAGGTTCAGGGCGGTATTTTGATTTGGCACATTGATGAAAACATCATCCGAAATAAGCGAGCCTCTAATGGCATTAATTCGGGTGAGCCAAAAGGCATCAGACTTTTGGAAGCTGATGGCTCAAACGACATTGGCGAAAACTATGGATTCACCGATGCCGGTTACGGCTCGGAATCTGGTACGCCATTGGATTATTTTTACCTGGGTAATCCCTCGCCAATTTATGAAAACCACATTGATGATGAAACATACCCGAATACCAGCGCCAATTCCGGCGCTAAGTCAAATTTGGCGCTTTATGGATTTTCATCGTCGCAGGCGGTCATGGAAATGAGACTCTCCAGAGAGACGATAGGTATAGAATCGTTGGATGGTTTTCCGGTGCAATTGAATGATGAATTTGGTCCGGGCTCGGCAATTTCAGTTTATACCGATGCCATAACAAAAGCCAAAGCGCTTCTTATTAATAGTGATTCAAATAACGTGCATTTGGTTTATTCCGGCACGCCGTTTGGTTTATCGGATGCTTTGCCTGGGGTGGCAATTTCATCACAAAAAGCGGCCATAGGAAGCGATGGATCAATATACACGGTCTTAGACAGCACACTATATTGGTTTAAAGGATCGGATACCGATGCTTTAAATTTAGGCAATCGGATTACCACTCCGCCGGTTGTGCAGGGGAATAGTATAAAAGTATGCGACTTAGGTGGAAAAGTGATCTCGGTTTCTGTTCAAGGTAATCTATTGCAAAAGCAAGGGCAAGAGCAACTGACATCGGGAGAACAGATCCTGGGATTTGCCGGCAATCTCGTCTTTTCAGATCAAACGGTTTTCAGAGGCGCCCAGCAATGGAATTGTTCACCTTACACTATTCATCGGTTTGCGGCTACCGGGAAAACCGAAGGATGGCTTGGGGCTGCGATTACAACAACGAATGATCTTATATATTTTTTCGCGGATGGCTCAAAAAAAATCACCAAACTTTCAAAACAGGACACCATTAAAAGCTGGCCGGTATTTGCAGATTTGGAGCATCGAGGCGAGCTATCGGTCATTTTTCCAATCGGCCAAACCATTTATGCTTATAATGAAGCTCAATTTTTGCTCTCAAATTTCCCCATAAATACGCGTTCTGAAAACCCAATTATGGCAACGCCTCTCATTGCCGATGTTGATGGGGATACCTTTGAAGATGTTCTGATGATGCTTCCAAATGGCACATTGGCTGTTTATAACCGATTTGGTAAAGACGTTACCAATTTTGCGTTGTCCGAGAACTCTCAATCAACGCCGGCCATTACAACCTTGCAAAATGGCAATCTTGGCTTATTTGTTGTTGATCGAGGGGGATTGATGCAAGGATGGCGTTTGAAAACAGCAACCCAAAATATTCAGTGGGGCGAGCAGTTTTCGGGATCAGCCAATTTGAACAGCTACGATCCCAAAGAAAGTAACGGACGTGTTGAGTTGTCATTTCAAGCGTTGATGCCTGCAAAGCGCGTGTTTAATTGGCCAAATCCAGCTAGAGAAGAAACTCGGTTTCGGTTTTATTTAACCGAAGATGCAAAAGTTGAGTTGAGCGTATATGATTTAACCGGACAAGCGGTTTGGGGGAAAACGGTTCAGGGGCAAGCCGGTCTCGATAATGAAGTATTATGGAATCTAAACTCAATGGCCAGCGGCGTCTATTACGGCGTGGTTAAAGCCATTGGAAAATCTAAAACCGAACAGGTAAAACTGAAAATTGCAATAGTCAAGTAACCATCTCGTTATGAGCATGAGGGAAATCCGCTTGGATATTGAAATCAAAGCGCCAATTTCAATGGTCTGGGGGATATTAATCGATTTTAATCGTTACCCGGAGTGGAACCCGTATTTACGGCAGGTGGATGGCGAGGCTGAAGAAGGGCGCGACTTGGATTTGGTCGTTAAAATTCCCCGAAAACCCAAAAAAAAGTTGAAAACCTCTATCACGCTTGTTCGACCCAACGCATTTTTAAGCTGGATCGGCAAGTTCCATTCCTCACTTTTTTTTGAAGCAGAGCACAGCTTTGAACTCAAACCATCAGAGGGTGGGAACACATGGCTGATTCAACGTGAGCATTTTGGCGGGTTGATTTTGCCGTTTATCTGGCGTGATCTGGCCAAAAATACCCAACGCGGATTTGAAACCATGAATTTGGCGTTAAAAATCCGCGCCGAAAGTATGAATGCGCACGGTGAATGAAAACTTAGCTGGTTCAATTTATTGGGTCAAAGAATTTTCGCCCGAACGTGGGTTATTCTATAGGATTGAAATATATGGTTAACGACGAAAAACAGGTGAATGAACAGTTGCGCTCAGATTCGCTTCATAAAAAGTACAATGTTTAGATAAACGCAAAAATGATTGCCACTCAAACTTCATAACCGCAGGTTGAAATATTATAATTATAAAAAAACCATTATGTGTAAGACCCGTGTTTTTTTATATAATATCTTCAAATTCCTTGATCGTTATAATTTTGGTATTTTTATACTCTCCGATAATAAGCAAATCATTATCACTTGAAATTAAATAATCAGCATTGCTTTTTTCAGAAAGAGCCAAAAGAAAATTATCCTTTGGGTCTTTACAAATTTTTGGTTCTTTGGTTATGGTTATAATTTTACCAATAGAAAAAATTAAGTCAATCAAATCAGCAACATCTTTAGAATCAAAATACTTTTTGAATTTTGGTCGTTCTGTTACCATTTTTAATTCATCAATATTTTGCTTAGAAAATATTAATTGTACTTTTGAATGAACTAAATGATGTTTTAATCTTGCTAATTTCTTTCCAATTAAAAAGCTTATAAAAAGATTTGTATCAATGATGATTTTAATTTTCTTTTTTCTTGGCATAAATTTCAGCTCTTACATTTTCAACTTCTTCTGTAATTATTTCTTCAGTTAATTCATCAGTTAAAAAAGAATTTAATAAGCGGGTTAATCTTACATCAATCGCATCTTTAGCTAATTCTTTGCTTAATCTAGCCTTATCTTTTTTTGGTAATTGTTTGACCAATTCAAGAACCTGATTATAATTTAGTGATATTTTATATGCATTTGTTTCCATAATCTTTTATTCTCAATTCATTGAAATTTCAATTTAAAAGTTTGATAAATATTTTTAATCTTTTAAATAAAGTCAGTTTTGTTCGAATTAAAAGTGAAGAAATTTCTTCTAATTCAAGTTTTACAAGTATTTAATAAATCATATTTGTTTGATAATATCATTCCATGATTATGAGCATCTGTATATATTCCTTTTTGGAAGCCATCACGACAGATATACCAGCCAATTAGCACCCTTTTTACAATTGGGGTCTCTAAATGTTCTTTTATTCTGGTGTGGGTTCAATACCCCATGGCTTGCCGCAAAGTAGTTCATTAAATCAAGTTAATGAATTTTCTCCAAATACGCTTTTGGGATCAAATTCCCACGGTTTAGCATCAGGTCGGGATCAAGAGTTTTTTTGATGCGTAGCATTTCGTTTATGCCTTCTTCGCCATACATTTCAGCAAGATAGTGGGCTTTTAATTTACCGACGCCATGCTCAGCCGAAAGCGTGCCGCCCATATCAAGTGATTTTTTGACAAACTCATCATACAATTTTTTTGCCTCATTGAATTCTTCCATAGATTGGGGCAGGATGTTTAAATGCAAATGACCGTCGCCAATGTGCCCGAAGAGAATATAGGGAAAGTCATGAGCTTGGCATTCGGTGTTGTAAAGATTCATTAACTCGTGAAACCGAGGAATAGGTACGGCCATGTCGGTACTGATTTTTCGCGTTTCCTGTGTGTTTAGCCATTCATTAACCAGAACGGGCAACGTGTGGCGGAATTCCCGCAAATCCTGCTGCTCATTGGGCGTTAAAGCGGCCCACGAATCGTCTGTCATTGCATGATGATGTTCCATAAGCTCAAACCAGTCGCTTAAAAGCTGATCTTCGGTTTCGGGCGTGGTTTCCTGTTCAAGAAACACTGCACCCGCAGCATTTTCGGGAATATTCGGGTAGCGCTGACGCAGAAAATTCAGGCTGTTTTTATCGAAGTATTCAAGCGCACGAGCGCAAAGCGCAGTCGGTGTTGTCTCTGAGACAGAACGCCGGCGGGCTTCATCCACGAATGCAATCACATCTTCGGGTGTTGGGAAGTACACCAAAACGCCAAAGAATTGCTTGGGTTTAGGAATGAGTTTTAGGTCGGCTTCCAAAATAAACCCTAACGTGCCTTCCGAACCAATAAAAAGATCAATCAAATCCATGCCGGGCTTTGTGTAATAACCGGCCATGTGTTTGCGTGTTTGTGGAATCGAGTAATTGGGTCGTTTAAAGTGTAGCGTTTTGCCGGAAGGGAGCTTGAGCTGAAATTCATCATGTTCATCTGCAAAAATTTCGCCACGTTTGATATCCAAAAGATCACCGGTTGAAAGAACCACGGTGATACGCTCCACGTAATCACGCGTTGGACCGTATTTAAAGGTTCGAGCGCCGGAAGAGTTGTT
Organism: Chloroherpetonaceae bacterium; assembly: GCA_028277445.1. Taxonomy (GTDB): domain Bacteria; phylum Bacteroidota; class Chlorobiia; order Chlorobiales; family Chloroherpetonaceae; genus JANQGG01. Next base: position 125,563 of record JANQGG010000006.1, read on the forward strand.
GGCAATCGTGGCGCCAATAAAGCAAAGTCGCTCGGTGGGATCGGGCGGGTACAAAAGCCCTTCGGCTTCGGTCGTTTCCTGCAGATCTTTAAGCAAAACACCGCATTGAACAGTAGCCAAGCCCGTGCCATCGCTGAATTTTTGGATGCTCAAAATTTTGTTAAATGCCTGGCTGGAAAGGACATAGTCGCCGTATGGAATTCTTCCTCCGGTTGTACCGGTTCCGTTGCCAGATAATGTGATCGTGGATTTTGATTTGGCGCATTCATGCATTAAGTCTATAACTTCCTCGTAAGTTTCAGGTATATAAACGCCTTTGGTAAATCCATCGCGCAAGGCGCTTGTATCTTCTAAGAAACGCTGAGTTTCCTGAGCATCTTTTTTAAAAATCATGGTAATGATGTTTAATCATTTAATCCGGCCAGTTGTGGCAAGCTTTGCTGCGAGTCGGATATTAACATTGTAGGCTGCTGAAAATAATAGGCCATCATTTCGCGAGCAATTGGCGCAGCTACTGTTCCGCCATAACCGGCATTCTCTACTAAAACAGCAATGGCTATTCTAGGGTTCTCGTATGGCGCAAAGCAAATAAACCAGGCATGATCTTCCCCATGAGGGTTTTGGGCGGTTCCGGTTTTACCGGCAACCGAAATGCCAGGAATTTGCGCGCGTCGTGCCGTGCCGGTTTCAACAACTTTAAGCATGCCCTTTCGCACGATATCAAATGTTCTTTCAGAAATGGGTAGCGGTTTGCTTTCAAATGTTAACGGCACGAATTTTCCGGTTTGTCGTTCAGTATAGCCTTTTACCAAGTGAGGCGTGTGAAGGGTTCCTTTATTGGCAATGGCAGCGGTGTACAAAGCCATCTGGAGCGGCGAAGCGCCCATTTCACCCTGTCCGATAGACAAACTCACTAGATAACCTTGTGTCCAACCCTTAGCGCCATAACGTTTATCGAAATACGTTTTGGTGGGTAACGGCGCGGTTTGTTCATCGGGTAAATCTATTCCGGTTAATGATCCAAAACCAAACAACGAACCATAATGCGCCCAAAGTTTTAATCCTACTTTGTAAATCAAAGTGTAGAAATAAACATTGCAGGATTGCTCAATAGCTTCCATCAGATCAACCTTGCCATGACCGTTACCACCGTGGCACATAAACGAACGGTTGCCATAATGGAAAAAACCGGTACAGGTAAATGAAGTTCGCGGTGTAATCAATTTTTCTTCAAGCGCGGCTAGAGCAAGGATGAGCTTATAGGTTGAACCTGGCGGATAGCGCGTTTGTGTTGCCCGATTGAACAAAGGTCGGCCTTCAGAGCCGCTGATTTTTCGCCATGCTTTTTTATTGGTATAACCGCTCATGAGGTTCGGATCATAGTCCGGGTAGCTGCATAAGGTTAAGATTTCGCCGTTTTGAGGGTCAATAGCAACAATTGCCCCGGATTTACCCGTTAATGCCAATTGCTGTTCTGCAAGCGATTGCATGCGTGCGTCGATGGTCAGGTGAAGGTTATTGCCTTTGGTGGCCTCTTCATCATTTTGCCCGTTTTCGTATTTGCCGGTGACCTTTCCCAGCGAATTGACAAGCACAAAACGTTCGCCTTTTTTTCCGCGTAAAATGTCCTCGTAAGTTTTTTCCAGGCCGCTGTAGCCAATGATATCATCTCGTGCGTAGCCATCTTTGCTCAGCTTTTCAAGCATTTTTTTAGAGATCACACGCGTATAGCCAAACATGTGCGATCCATGAACAGTATCGATGTATTTACGCTTACTTTCGATGGCAAAATCAACCCCGGGTAATTTCCACAGGTTTTCTTCCAATGCCGAAAGTACCGCAAAATCTATATCGCGCTTGATTTTTACAGGTACGAACTTGCTATAAGCCCGGCCTTCCTTGATGGTCTTTTTTAATTCTTCAGCAGGGATTTGAGTTAATTCGGAAAGGATGGGCAGGTGTTTAAAGTTGAACTCGGCCGGAAGCACCTGAATGCTGTATAACGGTTGATTATCCACAACAGGGTAATTGTTGCGGTCAACCATCAGACCACGCGCTGCTTCAATAGGGATGCGCCGAATGCTGTTTTTAGAGGAAATTTTTCCCAACTCCGGTTGAGAAACCACTTGGAGATAGTACAGCCGGCCCAACAATACACAAAAGCAGAGAATAATCATTGAATTGACAAAACCCAGTGAAAAATTTCGCTCACCCATATTCAATTCCTAAGCTAGTAGTCGTTTAAGTCCAACATGATAAATAATATAACCGATCAACAGATTATATAAACCGCCGCCCAAACCAAACAAGAAAATCAGTTTTAAAATTGAAACCGTATGCGATTGCATCAAATAATAATAAACCAGGTTTCCAATAATACTGGCAACGGCAATGGAAACAAACAGGTTGAACGTGAGATTTTTTTCATCGGTTGAAGAAAACAGCCCGCCAACAAATCCTTCAAGGGTTTTTGCCAAAGCTGCCGCACCGAGCGTGCCTGAAAACAAACCCAATACAATCCCGACAAAAAAGCCAAATGTCATGCCCGACATCTGTCCTTCACGGATACCAAAATAAACCACAAAAATGGTTAAAAAGTCAGGCGTAAGACCGTATATCGATAATCGATCAAAAATCAAATATTGAAAAATCGAAAAAACTACCGCAAGCGAATAAAAGGTTATGTAGGGTTTATTAAGCAAGATTCGTAATGGTTTTAGGTATTATCGGTTGATTTATTCTGTTGTGGTCTCAATATCCCAGTCTGCTTGCAGCAGGGCAGTTCATTAACGAAATTTCTCATACGACCGGATCATGGCTGCTTTTTCAGGATTACCTGGTTTAAGTTCCACAAAAACATATAGCAAAGTTGAAAAGTCAACTGCCAGGTTAACATTAACCTCGTAAAAAAACTCATTTTTCTTAAACGAAGTGATTGTCCCTACAGGTATGTGGGGACTTGAAAACGTGCTAAATTCCGTGGTGTAAAGCCTATCGCCCCACTCCAATCTGCTGCTAATCGGAATATGCTCTAATTTGGCACGTGATTCATCCTGACCGTTCCAATGGATGACGCCCATGGCGCGCGTTTTTTCGCAATACACACTTACTTTAAAATCCGTGTTAATGATGGGTTGAACCAGTGCATAGTTCTCGGAAACTAAAATCACTCGGCCAACCAATCCTTTATCGGTAATAACCGGCATATCAACTTTCACGCTATCCGACGCGCCAAGATTAAGCGTAAGCAGTGTTCGCTCCGTTCCAAATGAGCGATGAATGATTTTTGCAAGTTTTAACCGGGAGCGTTGATTTTGTTGGAAATCCAGCATTTTGGAAACTTCATAGTGCTGGAATGCAGCGTTTCTTAGCAAATTGGTTTCTGAAGAGAGTTGTAAATTGTGTTTTCGCAGACGCTGATTTTCCGGTTTTAAACTGAGGTATTCATCAAAAACAGCCACACCGGTTTCAAGACCGCTTATGATTTCCAGGGCGGTAGAGCGCATCAACTTTATGGGCTCACTGTTTTGGACAGCATACAACCACAGCGAAATTAAACAATAAAATATCAGCAAGCCATACTCGCGGAATTGATAAAACAGATCAAACAGTTTCTGCATAGCCCATGATAAACTTAGATAGTATCGAAACCTGTGGTATAAAGACTAATTTTAAAAATCCGTCTGGAAATCCAAACGATTGTCCAAAGAAAAAGTAATAAAACAACTGATTTAAGAGCGGCAAGTCCTGGAAATTGCTGAATGGTTAAAAAAATATCCACCGATACGGTTGGCATGGTTGCGGGCGAAAGAACCAATGAAATCGGAAATTCATAAAAGGCAAATAAAAACGTGAAGATAAAACCGGTGGCAATGGAAGATAGACCAAGCGGGATGATGATTTTACCTAATACTCTCGGAAAAGAAGAGCCTAAATTTATGGCCGCTTCAACATGCAGAGTTTTATAAGATTTCAACCCTCGATACACATGTTGAAACATTAACGGTAAATGTTTGGTGAAATAAGCTGCCGGCAAAACCATTGAAGCGCTTACGGCAACAAGCTTCGGCGCGTCTGTATAGAGTTCCGAACTCATGAAAAAAAACAGGCCAATTGCAATACCTGGTATTCCTAAAGGTAAAAGGTTGAGGTATGTAAGCCATGGCTGATCGCCACGTTGACTGAAGACGATCAAAAAACCAACAATAAGCCCAAAAAACAGGTTGGGCATGGTTGCCAGCAATGCAAGTTTAAAGCTTTGAGCATATGGAGCAAATGATTCAGCCAACGGGATGAGCTCAAAGAAATTGCCCAAGGATACCTTAGTACCATCAACTAAAAACGAATGGCCTATAAGCGTAATAAATGGCAGCAGCACAAACACAAGGACAATGGATAAAAAAATGGTTTTAAACACGGGCAAGGGCTTTGAAGGGAACACACCCCTTAAGGGTGAAGATTCTAATGTGATAGATTGTTGTGGCAATAAGCTCAGGAATATAAAAACACCAATCAACGATATCCCGAACAACGCTAAAGCAAACAAACTTGAAAGCTCAGTATTTGGAAGGCTCTGATAGATTAACGTGGTTAAAAACGGTGTGTTGGGTTCTAGCAACAACGGCGCAGAAAAAGAACTTAAGCTAACAAGACTTACGATAACCAACGATTTAAGAAACGGTCGTTTAAGCTGTGGAAGGATGATCTGCTGGTACGCTTTAAGTTTTGAAGACCCTAAATTCATGGCGGCTTCGATTACCGAGTAATCCAAATGATTCAGGGCGCGCGATCCAAACAGAAAAAAGTAGCCATAAAAGGAAAACAAATGCGCGCTCACCAATCCGAAATATGCCAAATGGGACCATTCAAACCCTAACATTTTTGCCGGGGTTTCTATGAAGATCAATCGGAATGAAAACGCTGAGATTAATGGCGGTAATAAAAGCGGAACTAAAAGAATCGGATAGAAAAGGCGTTTTAATGGAAACTCATAGCGCCAAAAGACATAGCTTAGCCCGATGCCTATGATTGCCGAACCTGATAGGGAAAAAAAAGCCAATTGTAAGGAATTAATTGAAGCCCGAACCAAGTTTGAATTTTTAAAAAAGAAATCAACAAAACTTTTTTCTGATTTGAGGGCAGAAAAAATGGCAACATTAAACGTGTTAAGAAACGGAAGAAAAATGATAGCCAATAAGGCTATTATCAGCAACACTGAAAGAAAAACTGAAAATGAGAGCTTAGAACCCATTTTTGTGCTGCGGTGATTTGTTTTTTGAATGGGATAAACCAGGAATTGTGAGGCGACGAGCGGATTCGAACCGCTGTAGAAGGTTTTGCAGACCTCTGCCTAGCCACTCGGCCACATCGCCATAAACAAGAACACAAAAATATCAATTTTTATAATATAAGCAAACATAAACCGGATTATCTCATGGTTGCTTAACTTAAAACTTAATATAAAAACAATTTTGGGAAGCGAGTTCATATTGGTTTTTTTTATATAATCCCCACCGAGTTGTTTCTTTAAAACCAAATGTATGAACCAAACCCCAAAACTTATTTAAATGAAACAAAACGAAATCAATAAAGCGTGGTTAAATTGTGATTTTCATATACATACTCATTTCAGCGATGGTGCGCTCTCTCTAAAAGATACCATTGATTTGTATGGAAAACATGGATTTGATGTGATCGCAATTACCGATCATATTGTTAACGAAAAAGAATTGACGAATTTTAGAGGGCCAAATGGAAAACATATCGGAATTTTACTTAAAGACGATTTTCCAAAATACATCCAATCCATCAAGCAAGAAGCTATACGCGCAATGAAATTGTATAACATGCTTGTCTTACCCGGCGCAGAATTTACCAACAATCTTGATGGCTTTCATTTGGTCGGTTTGGATGTTACAACGTATTTAAATCCGGGTGAGCCGATTGAACGGATCGTTGATCATATTCATCAACAAGATGGGCTAGCTATTGCCGCTCATCCGGTTAGAGGATATTATGACAACAATGCTGATATGACTTATCTATGGGAAAATCGCCATTCATTGAAGAATTTGATTGATGCGTGGGAACTGGCGAATCGGTTTGATTTATACGACGAGGTTGCACAAAGCGGGTTGCCAATCATCGGAAGTTCGGATTTTCATGAACCAAGCCACTTATTTTCGTGGAAAACATTGCTGGGTTGTTCAAAGTCGATAGCAGATGTTAAAGAGACCATACGCGATAATACGCGCGTAGCCATTCGATTTTATGAAGATGAAAAATTAGTACCTGAAATTGCCAAGTAATTTCTATATTCTTGACCAAATTTATGGGTTTAAGTACTTAGTAGTTAAGATTTTGGCAACGAGCCAAAAACAAAAAGTAATGACAATAAGTAAAATCGGTGTTTCGCCGGGCTCAACAAACTGCTCAGGGAACAATAATGTTGTCATTGGAACTTCCAATGACGAGCTTTTCTTTTTGTCGCTCCTGCGAAAACAGTAGCCTTTAGATGCCTGCCTGCGCAGGCATGATCTGGTTGGTTGATGAATTTTGAATTAATCAATTCGTCATTACATGTTTGTCTTTTTGGCTATCAACGCCAAAAATTTGCACTGAAAACGTTAAAATACAAGGCACAATGGAAGTGAAGTCATTGAATCGAAATATCATTCAACGATTGTTTGGCACATCGGAAACCAAATTGCCAAAGGATAAATCGTGTTGGTCGTACAAAGATGGCAAAGTTATCATTGATTTAACCAAAGTACCTGAGCTTTCAAAGCATTATGGCGCCATTCGTTTGGAAGGAAAAGACATGCCCAACCGGCTTCTTGTTATCAGGGGAAACGATGAGTTTTTTTATGCATTTAAGAATCATTGCACGCATCGTCAGCGTCGCTTAGATCCTGTTCCGGGAACGGACACCGTCCAATGTTGCAGCGTTGGTAAATCCACATTTGATTTTGGGGGTTTAAAACTATCCGGCGCTGCGCAGGCTGATATTAAAACCTATGCGGTGACAAAAAAAGATAATATCTTAACTGTTCTTGTCAATTAATTAAGATATCTTGGATTTGTAAAGGCCGATTGTTTATCGTGAAGGTTTCTCCATAAAAACTATGCTTCAGTTTAATCTTATACTTGAAGCGGCAATAACGCCCATTGTGTTAATTTCAGGGGTGGGGTTATTGTTGCTCAGTCTCACCAATCGATATAATCATGCTATAAATCGCACGCGTCAACTCAATCTTGAAATTCTAAAAAGCCAATCCGACGATTCTAACAATTTATCCGCTCAGCAGCAAACGCTTTTTAAGCGCTGCAAAATCCTAAAACGTAGCATAGGCTTTATTGTGTTCGCAATTTTTTTAAACAGCATTTTAGTGTTGATCAATATTGCCAGCGCGCTTTTTAATGTTGCGTTGGATATTTTAGGCGTCCTTATCTTGGTGGCGTCCATTGTTTGCATCATCGTATCCAGTTTTCTGTTATTTTTAGATGTTTCCCTCTCGCTTCGCGCGCTCCATTTGGAGCTGGAGCGAATTCAAAGTTAATCTTGTCGGATCGTTATTAATCTGGTGTGCATAGTTGAGAATCAGCATGCCAAAATCGGCATTTCGGCTACGCTCAATGGCCGATTTTAAATGTTCTGTTCGGTAATGCTTCGGCAGGCAATCAGCAAGCTGCCTGGTAACCAATTCAGGAAAGAAAATAATACGATTATAAAAGCACCAGCTTAATAATAAGCAGGTTTGAAAAACATGATGTTTTCTTAAGTGAAAAATCATTTCACTTGCCTTAATGTCATCACCCGGTTTATCCGGGTGATCCATAACGATGGCAAAAAATACTACATCTACTGGATACCCCGACTAAATCGTGGCATGACCAAGGTGGAGACTTTTAATCATAAGTTTCTAAACAAGTCATTAGCAATCGGAAATTTTTGGTGTGAATAGCCAAATACAAATAGGTAATGACGAATTTTTCCTCCGCTGGTGAATGTAGTTTCAATAACAAGGGGTTGCAACTAACAAGGGGTTGCAACCCCTTGTTAAGCTGATACTAATCCGTCATTGGAAACGCCTGTAAGGCGTGCGGCGATCCAGAAAATGCATCTGAATTGCTTCTTCGCTACGCTTATCGCAATGACTTCATAGACGTATGCTCAATTATAAATTCGTCATTGGAAGCCGAAATGCTAATTTTGAAGGTTATGCTCTCATCAATTGTGTTTAGGCAATGTTTCGGCTCCGCTCAGCATACCTCTCAGCAAGCGCTTCGAACACACGTTTTTAGAACTATGTAACTAAAATAGAGTGATAAATTAAAGGTTTCGTCTCAGATTTATCTAATACTACTATTATTATAACACCGAGTTAATAACATTTTCTGAATTGATACTCTGACCTATATCATTTAAGCACATGGCCTTCATTACTTAAGGTCGCTTGCATGAATTGTTTGTGTCCAAAGCTTTTTTCCATCAGCATCGAAAACATTGATAATTAGCTTCCGATTTTTCTGTGTTCCGGAAAATGTTAGGGTTGCAAAATTACGATCAATCACCAAAGTCCCTTTCACCCTTGCCGGGTTTTTCTCATTTTTTGCTCCCAAATGAGCGCCGGATGTAAGTGGCGATACGGTTAAATCATAGAGTGGGTATGTGTTTGGTCGTTCAATTTTTGTAAGTTCGGTATGGTGGCGATCCCCTGTAATAAAAAACACACCGGCAATATTGTTCTTGGTGATTTCCTCAATAATCAATTCACGCTCTTCATTGAACGTCGCGTAAGTTTCATGTACAGCCAGCGGGTTAAGCACCTGGCCGCCAATAACGATCAGTTTAAACGTTGCTTGGCTAAAACAAAGGGCATCGATCAGCCATTGAAGCTGGCCTTCGCCTAGCATGGTTCGCTTTCCGGTTTTGCGTTTGTTGGGTGATCGGAAAAAACGATTGTCCAAAAGAAAAACATCCGCATCGCCCCATTGAAACGTTGTGGTAACTCCCGGCAAGCCATCAATCCCGTATGAAGGATTGCTCCAAAAGAGCTTGAAAACGTCTAACGCTAAATTCTTATTCCAAAAGCTGCGGTCGCTGTTATTGGGGCCGTAATCATGATCGTCCCAGATGGCATAATGGTGTGTTGAGCCTAAAAGCGGCTGCATTTCGGGTAGAGATCGGGTATGCGTATAGCGGTAGATCATACCGGTACGCGTGTTCCAGTCCGGTTCGCGGAAATAGACATTATCACCAAGCCAGATCATCGCATCCGGGCGTTTTTTATGGATGGATTGAAAGATTTGATACTTTCCCCCATATGATTTACCAGGCCTATCAGAAAATTCATCATTTATATAGGCGCAACTACCGGTAGCAAAAGTAAATTGAGGTGGATCGGTTCGCCATTTCCAATGCGTTTGGGTTTGAAATTCCAGGGGATAGTTAAATTCAATTTTCTCAGAATTCACATATACAGCGTAATTATAGATTTTACCGGGCATCACCTGATCGGCAATCAACTCACAGGTATTGCCATAAAATCTCTCCGTGATGATCTCACGTGTTGTATAGCGCACATCGGGCCTGGATTTATCCCAATACTCAAAATACACACGGGAAGGCGCCTTGGTTTGTATCCAAAGCGACACCTCGCGCATTTCGCTATACCCGACCATCGGACCGGATTGAATTGGCGATGGGGTTTGTGCAAAAATTAATGTGGGGAGTATTACCAATAAAACAATCAGCGCTGGTTTTTGAAAGGTCATAATTCAATGGTTTGGCGTTGATAAAGGTATTATGATTAGTTTATAAAGGTTTGTGGTTTTTTTACTACCCTTTATGATTAAACATTTGTTAAATTCTGATGGAGTTGCTATCTATATAAATTGGCTAAAATTAAGTGATAGTGATACCCATTAACCTAACAATCATTTATCAACTTTTTCAAATCAAGCTGACAATCTTAAACAATTAAAGGAGAGACGTTTAGTAAATTTCATGGAAAGCAAACCTCAACCTGCTTTATCTTGTCCTTCATCACATGCGGTGAACACATATGCGACTTGTCTGCCAGAAAATGTGCACTATAAAAGGTTAATGACTAAGGTGTGAACAAACCAACATGATTGATTTATCGACGGTAGAAAAACGCAATTGGCGACGAAAGCTCCTGGCAGCAATCTATCAGTTTTTCAGAAAGGCTCGTGATTTCGGGTATTTTGCCCCTGAATTTTTAAAGCTGGCTTCTGAAAAAGCGCTCATTCGATTAAATCTTAATCAGGATGTACCGTTTTTGTTTGTTGCTGTTATTGTTGGTACAGCCACCGGTTACATTGCGGTGTTTTTTCATTATGCCATTGATATCGTTCATGACATGTTTTTTGGCGGCCTTGAGAAAGGAACCAGTTGGTTGAATATGGATTTTTGGTGGGTGATTTTTATCCCGCTTTTACCGGCATTTGGTGGCTTATGCGTTGGGGCGTACAATCATTTTATTGTTAAAATGAAACCAGGTCATGGGTTGGCGAATGTCATCAAAGCAGTGGCTCAAAACGATGGAAAGCTACCAAAATGGCTTTGGATTCACCGCACATTTACATCGGTTGTCAGTATCGGCACAGGCGGCGGCGGCGGTAGGGAAGCCCCGATTGCCCAGGTTGGCGCTATTTTTGGATCAATGGTCGGGCAGGTATTAAGGTTTTCACCCGATCGTATTCGAACACTGCTGGGTTGCGGTGCGGCTTCGGGTTTGGCGGCTGTGTTTAATGCGCCAATTGGCGGGGTGATGTTTGCGATTGAAGTGATCCTGGGTGATTTTAGTGTTCGCACATTCAGCCCGATTGTGGTTGCCGGCGTCATTGGCACGATTGTCTCGCGAAGCTATCTTGGAAACTCCCCAACCTTTCAAGCCCCAGACTATACGCTGGTTTCCAATCTTGAAATTATCTTTTACTTCATTTTAGGGGTTCTGGCCGGGCTTTCTGCGGTCATGTTTATCAAAGTCTTTTACTGGATTGAAGGCAAATTTGATGAATTGAGAGCATCAAATAAAGTGCCCTTATGGTCAATTCCAGCCATCGGTGGATTTTTAACCGGTATTATCGGTATTTTTTTTCCGGGCGTTTTTGGTTACACCTACGAGGTGATTGATAACGCGGTTGAAGGTACCGAATCGTGGATCAATCTGGTAGGCGTATATTTGTTTAAGCCTATCGCTGCGGGATTAACGATCGGATCTGGCGGCGCCGGCGGCATTTTTGCACCGGCAATGAAGATGGGCGCCATGCTTGGCGGCATGTTCGGCATGCTCGTGCATTTTGTTTTTCCTACATTTACCGCAACTTCCGGCGCCTATGCCTTGGTAGGGATGGGCGCGCTTACGGCCGGTGTGATGCGTGCGCCGCTAACGGTAATCCTCATTTTATTTGAAGTTACCGGTAAATACGAAATTGTACTCCCGATTATGTTTGCTGCGGTTACCGCGGCGCTTATTGCCCGATTGTTTTATCGCCATTCTATGGAGACATTTGTGCTTGAAAAAGAAGGCGTTCGGGTAGGATATGGTATTGCGCTTTCCGTTGCAGAAAACATCAGCATTCTTGATGTGATTCGAAGTGATTTTGTCCAATTCTCTGAAGTAACACGTGCCGAAAAAATTCTGAATATCTTTCACAACACCCGTGAAACAACCTTTTTTGTGACCAGTGAAACTGGGGGTTTCCGGGGACTTATCACCCTTGATGAAATGCGTGTTTTGCTCAGTGAAGGCTTTATTGTTGGATTGATCGCCGAGGATTTTTGCAATCGCGAAGTTCCGGTGCTTTACGAAACCTCGCGATTGGATGAAGCCTTAAAGTATTTTGAAATTGGCGATTACGATGCGTTGCCCGTTATTTCCAAATCCACCGAGAAATTGATTGGCATTGTTAAACAGGAAGAAGCGTTCGGTTACTATCGCCGTCAATTAAAGTTTTACTCCCAGGATGAAATCACCTAATCTGAAATTGATATAAAAAGAGCGTTCAATCACAGCAACGAAAGCGCTGACGTCTTGAAAGCTCAATCAAAAACCAAATGGCAAACCCTTGGGATTTAATCAATTCCTGCCCAGTCGCTCCAACCGATAACAACGATTAAATCACCACTTTTTTTAATCGTAACGCTAACCGTCCGTTCATCACTTCCCCAATGTGTAATGGGCGCTTGAATGCCTTCGCCAAAACCCGATTGTTCGTGAAGCATAATCCGAACGCTGTCATCATTGAGTACGCCAAACCGGCACTGACTGTAATGCGAATTCGGAATGTTCAGTGTGAAAAACGTGGTTTCGCCGGGCGCCAAGGTTTGATTTGTTTTCATGATATTTTCACTCCAAACACCGCTAGGCGTCGGCTTGCTTTCACCCGACTTCCCCATATCCATATGGTAAATATCGGTAATGGTGTATTCACTTGTTGGGGAATTGGTGAATTTTACATACAAGGAGTTGTTTTCAGAGTCGTTGGCGTCATTGGAGGAATCGCAGGAAGCTAATGTAAGAGAAAGAACCAGAAATAAAGGGGCGAAGAAACGAAATGATATCTTCATAATTAACTTGAAAAAAGTGATTCAAAATAACATCATCCGAGCCCGGATGCATTAAACACGAAATATACAAATTTTTAGGGTGTCAGAGAAGGATTAAGTTCAATAACATATTGACTTTGTCGAAAAGTGTGTAGGTGATTTCGTATGAACGAACGTGCATAAAATAGCAACTTTGCAGGAAACTGGATTATTATACGATGTTGTGTGGCTTAACAAATGATTATCTGAAAACATGCCATGTTCTGAATTTGCCTAACGTATCGAGTACAATTGATTGAGTTTTATTTGTGTTAAGAGTAGTGATTAATTGAATTTGTGTTCAATTTTTAAATCCAAATCATATGAAATGAATTCTTGTATTATTTCAGGTGGTGTGTATCACAGCAGTCAGGTGCATGCATAACTCACGACTCCTCAAGGCAGGGCAAAGCAGAGCCGGTTATTTTTTGGCCAGTGAGAAATAAACGCTGTATAATTCATCATCTTCTTTTTTAACCCAATGTTCAATCTCCAGACTTAACGCCTTATCTAGTAATGGCGCAGGCACAAAAGGAACGATAATTTTAAAGATTTCATCGGGCGGTAGCTTTTTCAGGTCGGCGATGATCTCATTAACAGGATGCTGGCCCGAATTGAGCATTTCTCTGATGTCTATTTCTGTTTTGATCTGGGCGCTCTCAAACCACTCGGGTTGTTTGGTGTTGTATTTGACATCATCTATTGATTCAATGGTATCCTGACCAACCTCTTTTCTGAGCGTGTTGATCAGATCTTCTACTTTAATATTGCCAACACCTGCCGCTTGCTGGAGCGTGGCAATTTTTGCAACTGTATTTCTAAGCACCGGATTTTTGAGCTTTTTGAATGCCGGCACATAATTAATTAATACATCTTCAAGTTGAGGGTAAGCTTCTATTAATTGCAAGACTTTTGTCTTGGGGCTGATTATTAATTGCTGTGTGTCCATGATTTATTTTTTTGAGTATGATAAAATACGCTGTTCACCTTCAATATCCCTGTAGACCTGAACATTATGGGAGACTTCAAGCGTGCCGAGGTAATCGCCCGAATCGTTACGCAAAGCGAAATATTCGATATGGATCATTTTACCCCCCATATTAATCCAAAACGGGGCCTGGTTTTCTTTCCCGCTTTTGAAATCATCGATGATCTTATCAACGATATGGGCGCTTGCAGGAGGGTGGCATAAGCGGACATCCCGGTTTAAAATGGCACGGTTTCGCTGGAATATCCTTTCTTTCCCCTGAGAGAAATACTTCACCTTATCATCTTTATCAACAAATGTCATATCAACCGGCAGATGGTTTAGTATCGCCAGCAATTCTTCAACAGAAAAGCTGCCCGATGGGAGTTGTATGCTGCCGCCAATCTTATTCATCTCGCTTAACGTGTTTTCTTTTGCCCATTCGGGTTTCCAAGCTTTTGGCGGATCGTACAGGCAATAACCAATCTCCAACGACTGTTTTTCAATTTCATACCAGTCGGCATCGGTGAGTTTATCCAATGTCATCGGAAAAAGAATCTCTTCTTCTTTCACGGTCATATCAACAACCTGGTTGACCGCCGGCAAGAGAATGATATCTGAAGAAGCAAGAAACTCTTCCGGGGTAATATCTTTGGTTTGCAATAACTCAATTCCACCTTTGATCAGCTCGCGGATTTCGTCGTGTTTTCCCCACATCACTTTTGGCGGCCCTGTAATGCCATAGTTTTCAAGGTATGGGAAGATCAAATACTCTTTTCGATTGTAATGCTTATCGACATCAAACAGACTGTTAAATAATCCCCTGAGTTTTAAAATGTCTGTTTCAAGATTTTTCCCTTCATTCGATGCGATCTCATCAATGAGCTCTTTGATTTGCCGGGCAAGTTTTTTGAGCTCTTTGTTCTCATGGATCATCACATCAATAGGATGGCCTTCCGGTATGTCTTTGGAAGCCGAGAGGTCGATATTGCCATGCAAAACCGCAGAATGCACATCGCATAGTTTCAGGATTTCCTTTTCGGGTAATCCTTCATTGATCAGCTCCTGTTCAACTTCAACAACTTCGCCATAAGGGATTTGGCTAAGGCTTTCCATTAGTTCCTTGCGGACTTCGTTTTCAGACTCTCCGCTATGCAGCTTAAGAATCAACGCTTTAAGCTTGCTCTTCCTTGTTTCCGAATTATTAATCAGTTCACTCATGACTTTTAAATTTTATCATCTAAACAAAACGGTGTAAAAAACTTTCAATGGCTTAAAAGAGCAACTTTATCTGTCTGAACACTTTGGCTAATCCTGCAAAATTAGAATTAACTTCAGTAGGTTTATCTCTGAAAAAACCATTGCATCAGTTGAATAAATAATAGGACATCAAGGAGCTAATTAATATGATTGGAATCATAAAAACCCAGCCAAATGTAAATGTTTTGATGGTATGAATTTTCATGGTTTGAAATGTGATTTGGGGCGGAATATTCGGAAATGAGGGTTTGATGGTGACGATCAACAGCAAATCAATAACGAATGAGTCAAACAAAACAAGTAATAGCACCAGTAGTGATGTTCCTGTAAGAATTTCCAAAAAGGTTGATTAGCAGTAAATGAAAAGATTTGGAAGGCTATAAATCATCAGGGTTTAAAACAACCAAATTTACCAAGTAAACCAAAAGTATCTGTTGATTCTAGAAGTAAATCTTCACCTGTTATACCCAAAAATATTCAAGAAGCAAAACAGGCAAGGCATATTCAGGGTGAAAAACTTATATCGGGGAGAAGTATTTTAACAGCTAATTCTAATAAACTATTTGAAGGAGTTGTTTCTGGTAAATATCCAATATTGCGTTCTTATCAAAATAGAGTTATTGTTGATTTTAAAACTACTATTGGTATTTATTATAAAAACGGTATTTATGTTGGGCCAACAAGTTATGGAGCTGTTCATTTTGGGGCGAAAGGTGCACACATAATTCCAGCTAATCCAAACCAATTTATCAAGTAATGAGTTTATCTAATTCAGAAATAAGACTTGCTTTACAAATAGCTCTTTTAGGAGAAATATACTCTGCAATACGTGCAATAGTTTTTTCATATAAACCTAAAAAAAAGAGTTTCCTACTTAGATTTTATTTGGATAGAGAGGTTACAGAAGAAGATTATGAAAATGTAGGCATTGTAATGACCGAATTTATCTCAAATTTTAATTATTTAGAATTTGATGAATTGCTTGAAGAATGTCATTATTCGAAGTTACCAATTTCAAAGTTAGAACCATTAGATGGTTTTGTGTATTGTAAAAAAGAAGAATGAAAATAAAAAACACTTAGGGATAGCTTGATTATGAATTATAATTTGTGAGAAAATTGTATTTAGGAAATTTTAAAGTTCAGGTTGATAATATTTATATGGGTGTAAATGTTTATTACAAAAAACGAATATAATAAAAAATAAATTTCGATGAACAAGGTGGAGCTTCTCTATCTTTACTACAAAATCTTTCAAAAAAAGGCATTAATATATTTATTCATTGATATGGGAATATTACATCCTGATGAACCTAGAGAAAAATTGTTTGATGACTTAACGCCAAAAGAAGCTAAAAAGTATTTCGAGTGGTTTTTATCTTATGTTCCCAATACAATAGATTATATCCGCAATCATTTAAGAGATTTAGGAGTAAAATGGGAACCTGATTTCAGTATTCAATCACTAAAAATCATTGCTGATTGGCTAATAAGCGAAATAAATCTGGAAGAAATTCCAATTGAAGAAATTGAGGCTAGAATAATAAGAGAAAATCCACCAGAACACGTCGCTTTTGCTATGAGAAGTAATAGATATAAACTAAGTAAGGAGGCTGGTTGGTATTTCTTTTGTACAAGTGTTTATTTTGGTGAAATGCTTAAACATAATGTTGTAGGTAATTTTACTTGGGATTATGTTAAAAAACCTAAATCCGACGTCAATATTAATCAACCAATATTGTTGAAAAATGACAATCCAAAAGGAAAATGTCCTGTGTTAAGTGTTGTAACAAATACCGTCATTAACATAATAAGGGATGAGCACCCAAAAGATAAACTTGTAGAAACTTACCAAACATGGGCTAGAATTTTTTCTGAGGGACCAGGTTTTTTAATGGATAATATTGAGAGTGAACTAACCGAATAATCAGTTTAATCACGACCTTCATAAATATACAACTACCGCACCCGCCTCTACGATCTTTATCTCAAGCGTTTCTTAGATACCGACCCAGCCGGACAGGGCTTCTCGCCGTATGCCTATGCAGGTAATAACCCCGTGGTGTTTGTTGATCCCAATGGTGAATTATTTATTCCAATTATAATAGCAATGGCAGTGGATTATGGTATGCAAGTAGGATTTAATTATTTGAATGGACATACCGGTTGGGATGCATGGGTTGGACAGGTTGATTTCTTTGATGTGGCTTTATCGGGTGTTACTGCAGGAGTAACAGGTGGTATTCCTATGAGTGATAAGTCAAAATATATAATAGAATGGGGCGAGTTGGTTTTAAGTTCAGCTATTGATATTACAGGAGAAGGACATCAATCGAAAAGTGGTTCGGAATTTTTTGGAGAACTTGCATTATCGGCTGCGATTAAGGGAATAACGGATGCCAAGCCTTATGAAGAAAACCCATCTTTAAAGCAAAATGTGGATCACCCGCTTGATACAGATATTGAAGATCAAAATGTTTCAAGAAATTCACTTGAAGAAGTAACTAAATCGGGACAAAAAAATTATGTTGATCATTCTTTCACATTGGAATATTCAGAGCCAATAAATAGTTATTATTTACCAGAAGGAAAAACCATAACTTTTGAAAGACCTGAAATTAAAGGCTATAATACAATTACTAGACAAAAAGATCTATATCATAATTTTCCTCAAGAATTTGATGCAAAAATTATACAAAATGGCTACTGGAGTAATAGGTTAAAAGATATGTATAAATATAATAATATAGGTGACTTTTTTGTGTCTCCTGGAATTATTGATGGAAAAAGAGGCTTTTTTACTATTGGTATAAATGAAAAAGGAATTATTTTCCATAGGTGTTTTATAAACAGGAAGATTTTGTTAATCACTTTTTAAAAAAATAAATGCATAGTATAAAATTTTGTAATTCAGAAGGATTCGAAGTATTCAGATTTGAAAACTTTAATTATTATCCTGACAGATCAAGTGATTTTTACTATTTTGAAATTGATTGCATCGTCAACTATGATATTTTTTATGCCAAAAGAATGGTTAGACTTGAAACATATGATCTTGAATTAATTATAGATGGGCTTAATGGATTTAAAGATAATTCATTAGATTCATTTAGAGTTATTCCATTAGATATGGAAATAACATTAATCTATGAATTATTAAAACCGAGAACAATACAAACATATTTTCATTTAAGTGATGATATGCATACAGCTGAATTAAAGATTGAATATGTTTTTGATCTTAATAAGGTGTCAGATATTATATCTCAAATTGAGTTTGTTCTTAAATATTTTAATGCTCAATGATAATATCCGTATAATTATTTTTTATATGTTTTTTGGATATAGTTAAGAATTGGTATATAGAAGTAAAACCCAAATAAACCTTAAAAATTTAAATATTCAAATGACAGATTTAACAAATGTTGGAAGATGAAATTGTAACTATCCTTAGGAGATATAATAAAGGCCATATTGTAGATGGCTATATAGATATTAAACCTTTAGCAAGAAAAGTGAAAAACGCTCTTGATGAAGAATACCCACATATTATTAAATTTTTTCTTAATGAGACAAAAAAAAATAAATACGGATATAGGGATATTTCAATTTTAGCATTACTGGAATTGGATGCAAAGAAATATAATAAGGATATATACAAAATATATTTAGACATAGAAGACACATTAGATGATGATTGGAGAAGGTTTTTTATAAAAAAATTAATAGTGTCTAAATATGAAGAAGCTGAGAATATATTCTTAAAGTATATTGATGAAATGATAAAAAAAGATTACCTTGCTGCTTATTTTATTTTAGCGTTGTATGCAAGTTCTTTCAAAGAAAAAGGAATGCCGTTATTTGCGGAATATTTATCAAAACATATTTTATTGAATGAAAGAATAGAAGAAAAATATGATTTCAGGTATTTTTTAGAAAAAAAAATTGGGTATTTTGTTGTGAATTATTTCTATCATATTGAAGATAATATTGAATTCTCTTTGAAATATTTATTAAAGTTATATCAATTGATTTCATTAAAAGTAAAGAAGTTGCAAATATATTTAAAGATTTTTTGATTAAGGATATAAAAGAATCTCATTATACGAAGTTCCCAACAAAAAAAGTTTTGGAATATATTGAAAATAATCTTGTAAATAGTGCCACTAATGGCTGATTTTATGATTATGTTCCCAATCTCAAAGAAGCATAATCCATTTTTAGTCATTTCATCAAACGAAAGAAAGATAGTTATTAAAACTATTTATGGCTGGAAAAAGACTAAACAGCCATACAACAACCACCCAAACCTACATTTACTGCCCAACAGGGCTGCTTGCCGTAAAAACCAATCAAGAGCTGACGTATGTCATTAAAGACCATTTGGGCAGTTCCAAAATTCTTGTGGATGCTTCTGGCACAATAAAAGCTGGTTACGATTATACTCCATTTGGTGAGCAGATGCGCTCTTCCAACTCGACAGCTAAGTACATGTTCACGGGTCAGGAAAAGGATGAAGAAACCGGGTTGTACAACTACCGCGCCCGCCTGTACGATCCCTATCTCAAGCGTTTCTTAGACATCGACCCTGCCGGACAGGGCTTTACACCGTATGCCTACGCCGGGAATAATCCGGAGCATTTTTCTTTAGTAGTAAAAAAAGAATATAATAGAGTATGAGCTCAGCAACTTACGCTTTTCTGAGATACCTCGTGGCTTGCCGCAGGGTAGTTCATTTCATCATTGTTTAAATCGCTTTTGTGCGCCGATAATGAATAATATTACAGTGGCTTGGAGGATTAAAAAGACTTCCTTAGGCACGTAGGCATTAATCGTGAGGCCGCCATAATCGAGCCAGCCAAATAAGAATGCTGAGAAAATCAGCCACAACGGATTGGAGGAGGCCAGCATGGCAACGGCTATACCCAGGAATCCAAGGCCGCTCGTGATGCCCAGTTCAAAATAATGTTTATAACCTAAAATCAGATTAGCGGCAACGAGTCCTGAAATGGCTCCGGAAAGCATCATCACAAGGTTTTGATGAAGCGCCACATTAATCCCGGCATACGTGGCTGCGTCCGGATTCTTGCCCACAGCACGCAGCTCATAGCCATATTTGGAGTGGTAGAGCAGCGCGTAAAAAAGAGTGGCAATACCAATGGAAAGCAGGATGCTTAAATTGACGGGAGAGCGGGGAAATATATCCATAAGCGCATCCAAGCGCATAATTTGCGCGCTTTCTATAATTTTAGGGGTATGAACGCTGGCATGAACGGCAAAATGATTCAGGAGAAAATAACCGACCACAGCCGCTGCAATAAAGTTAAGCATGATGGTGGAAATAACTTCATTAATGCCGAAACGCGTGCGCAAAAGGCCGGCAATGAGACCCCAAATCCCACCGGCAAGCATCGCAGCGCCTAAGCATAAAGGTATAGAAACCAGCGCGGGTGAGCTTTCGGGTAAAGAAAAGCCTACAAGACCGCAGACAAAAGCGCCCATAACTGCCTGGCCTTCACCGCCTATATTAAACAAACCAGCTTGAAACGGCAGCGCTACGGCAAGTCCTGTAAGAATTAACGGCGTAGCTCGAAAAAAGACCTGTCCCAAACCGTAATCGTTTGTTAGCGTCATGGAAAACATACGCCCGTAGATAGCCAGAGGATCATGGCCGATAATGGCGATCAAGCCCGCGCCAATCAAAAACGCCGTAAATATCGCCAGTAAGGGAATGAAATGCTGAACCCTCAGCGCTTTTTTTAGTGAGTTTACCATGGTTTAGGTGATGTATGTGCCAATTTCTTTTTTAAAGGGTTCGGGATCGCTGAGTCCCTCCTGAACCTGAGTTTTAGAGAATTCGTGAGTAAGCGAGCCTTTAAATAAACACCCGATGCGATCGGAAAGAGACAAAATTTCCTCCAGTTCCGATGAGATTAATAAAATGGCAACGCCGCGATCTCTTGCCGAAATAATTTGTTTGTGAATAAATTCAATAGCGCCAATATCTACGCCGCGGGTGGGTTGGGCAAGTATTAAAAGTTTAAGACCGGGCCTGGAAAGCTCACGCGCAACGATGACTTTTTGTTGGTTACCTCCCGATAGCGAGCCAATCGGGGTTTGCTCTGGCTCAGTATCGCTTGTGCGGATATCGTAGGTCTTAATCATTTCATGAGTGAATGTCCGAACATGCTTTTGATTAAATCCAAACGGTTTAAGAAAATCCGGTTCGTGATGACGCCCGAAAATAAGATTTTCTGAAATCGAATAATCGGTGATCATGGCCATTTTATAACGATCTTCAGGAATGTGCGATACGCCAAGTTTGGCAATGTCTAAAGGTGATTTACCTAACAACGAGGTGTTTTCAATCTTAACTTGGCCCTCAACCTGAGTATTGACATCCTGCAATCCCCAAAGCAGATTCAGAAGCGACGTTTGCCCGTTACCTTCAACCCCGCATAAACCGTATATTTCGCCGGCGTAAACGTTAAAAGACATTTGGTTTAATGTTTGAATACCTTTTGCGGTTGTAAGTGAAACATCTGTTATTTCAAGGATACATTCCCCGGATTGAGCCTGTGATTTTTCAACGCGTAAAAGCACATCTCTCCCGACCATCAATTTAGCTAAAAGGGGCTTAGTAGCTTCTTTCGTTGGCATGGTTTCTATGAGCTCGCCCTGGCGCATCACGCTAACCTCATCGGAAACTGCTAAAACCTCTTCAAGTTTATGTGTGATCAAGATGATGGTTTTGCCATTTTCTTTTAATGAGCGTAACGTTTTGAAAAGTTCTTCGGTTTCAATAGGCGTTAAGACTGCGGTAGGCTCATCCAAAATTAAAATTTCGGCGTTGCGGTAGAGGACTTTTAAAATTTCCACGCGTTGTTCCAGGCCAACCGAAAGCGATGAAACCAGAGCCGACGGATCAATAGCCAGGCTGTGAGTTTCGGAAAGCGTTTTGATTTCAGATTCAACATCGTTCATCGGTAAGCGAAACCCACCGGATTTCGGCTCATAGCCTAAAATGATATTTTCGGCGACGCTTAAAGTTGGAATCAGCTTAAAATGTTGATGCACCATGCCTATACCGGCCTCTATGCTATCTTTGGGCGACTCAAAGTGCGTTTTCGAACCATGGATAAACATCGAGCCTTCATCGGGTTGAAGCAATCCGTAAATGATGTTCATGAGTGTTGATTTACCCGCGCCGTTTTCGCCAACGATAGCTTGGATCGTTCCTTGCTTTACCGAAAGCGAAATGTTCTGATTAGCCAGCACAGTTCCAAATCGCTTGGTAATTCCCTGAAGTTCCAAAGCAATGGGTTGTTGATCTTTCATGAGCGTTTAACGCCAGGTAAATATGGTTTTAATGGCATCCGATGCGTTTAAAGCCGCTTCCAAACCCGGATTAAAATCCGTGCATTTAAAAACGTGCGTAATGAATTTCTCAGCCGGAAATCCTTCGGAATTTAATATATGTTTTGCGTTTAATAAATCTTCGGTTTTGGTTAATGATGTTACGATCATAGTGGGCTCTTTATCCCGGATCAAACGGTAATCGTATTTTGTGACATCGTAGGTGCCCATCATCAAAATCGTCCCCCTTGGTTTTAAAAGCTTTATGGCTTCTTCTATCAGAAGCAGGCGACCGGTAGTTTCAATTATAACATCGTATTTATCCAGGAACTCATTTGGAAAGTCCTCAATTTGCCTGGCAATGGTGCGCGCTTTGGAAACCGACCCTCGAATTGAAAACGATTCCACCGCATCAACAGAGGTATAACCCTGCATATGAAGGTATTCACAAAGCATCAACCCAACAGAGCCCAATCCTAGAATCAGAATTTCGGAATCGGGTTTAAGGGTGATTTTTTTCAGGGCTGAAATAGAGTAGGCAAGCGTTCCCATTAAAATAGATTTTGAAATATCAGCATCCCCTAACGGAAGCACGTGACTGAAATGGGTGAGCACGTGATCGGCATGGCAGCCGTAAATGGCCTCGCCCGTTTGCCATCCGGTTGCCTCTGCGACATAAACCAGTTCGCCGATATCAATGCCTTGAACAAATTTCCCAACCCATGCGACTTCACCGATCAATTCACTGCCGGGGATGACCGGAAATTTCAACACCCGGCGCGTTATGGATTTGCCGGTCAGTTGCATGCGTTCCAATCCCGGGGTGACTGAAGTGATGATGGTATTTACAAAAACATCGCTTGGCCCTGGGGGAAGAAAAGACAGCTCTGCCATAGCGACTTTGTTGGCTTTGGGGTAGATTATGGCGGTGGCTTTTTGAATCATGAAACGAAAAAACTGCGTGTTATGAATTCTTGGTTTTATATGATTGTGGGATATGAGCTAAAACAATAGGCTCAATTACTGCAAGATTGTTTAAATTAATGAAATAATGGCATTGAGAAACAAGCCGTTCAAAATCGCGTTTTCTTGCCAGCCAGCCCCCGCCATCAACAAAATTTACAAAAGCCCTGTTTTCTCCAAACCGGCTATTGGACTCGTTGATACGGGTATAAGCCGCAAGCATGTCGCGGGCTTTGGTGGTTTGACCGCTACTGGTTGTTTCTTGAAATTTCAATGACGAAAACTCTAATAAAATATATTGGTTTCCTATTACAGTCACCCTGAACTTGTTTCAGGGTCTAAAAAGATGCTGAAACAAGTTACTAATGACGGATTTAAAAATTAAAGAACATGCATTCTTAAGTGTCACTGCGAGCTAAAATATTTGACAATAAACAAACAGAAAATGACAATCATTTTCTAGTCATGCTGAGTTTTCATATTTAGCAATAAACAAACAGGTAATGACAACAATAAAATCGTGCATTGAGCCTGCCGAAATGCCGATTCTGAAGATCATGTTCCCTTCGGCACGCTCAGGGAACACTAATTTTGTCATTGGTGTATAAGTCAGGTAATTCAGGGACAAATTTCATAATCTAAAGATAAAAAGAAAAGAAAGTTGTCCCATGCGTGATAATAGCAAAGACTTAACTCTGAC
>JANQGG010000010.1 GCA_028277445.1 Chloroherpetonaceae bacterium
ATATCGACGTGGGGGTTTGGCACCTCGATGTCGGCTCATCACATCCTGGGGCTGGAGAAGGTCCCAAGGGTCCGGCTGTTCGCCGGTTAAAGTGGTACGCGAGCTGGGTTCAGAACGTCGTGAGACAGTTCGGTCCCTATCCGATGCGAGCGTAGGAAATTTGAGAGGACTTGTCCCTAGTACGAGAGGACCGGGACGAACAGACCGCTAGTGCACCAGTTGTCACGCCAGTGGCACCGCTGGGTAGCTATGTCTGGTTGGGATAAGCGCTGAAAGCATCTAAGTGCGAAACCCTCCTCAAGATGAGATTTCCCTATCAGGCTCCAAGAAGATGACTTGGTTGATAGGCTACAGGTGTAAGTGCAGTAATGTATTGAGCCAAGTAGTACTAATTAGCCGATTGGCTTATCCGTTATCTTTTATTAATGATGAGATATTTTCCTTCGGGAATACCTATCGATAGGAAGGCTTATAAACTCATGATAAGCGCACGAATAGCGCCCGCTTATATTCGCATATCAACCTGTTTAAACCGTTTTCGGTGACTATATCCCGGGGGATCACCTCTTCCCATTCCGAACAGAGAAGTTAAGCCCTGGTGAGCCGATGGTACTGCTTTCGCGGGAGAGTAGGTCGTCGCCGATTTTATTTTATGTTAAACCCACCTATTTTATATGGTGGGTTTTTTTATTTCTATGCTTATTATGGTTTATCGATAAAATGGCTTATGCCATGGAAACACCATCCTTTTTAATCATCCGATTAAGCGCCATTGGCGATATCATCTTAACGTCGCCGTTAGTTCGTGAGCTTCGAGCTGCTTACCCACATTCAAAAATAGATTACCTCACAAAACCTGCCTTTAAATCGCTACTGTTGCATTCACCGTATTTGGATCGCATTTATACATTGCAGGATTTTAAGCCTGAGCATTACGATTATGTGATTGATTTGCAGAACAACATGAAATCCAGAAAGCTATCAAAAGGCCTTGGGAAAAAAACATTCAAATATTACAAGAACAACTGGAAAAAATTTCTGCTGGTTCATTTTAAAATTGATGTCTTAACACAAACGCTACCGGTTTCAGAGCGATACAAAGAAGATTTAAAGGAGTTACAGATCAACGATGATGGTAGAGGTAATGAGGTTTTTTTAAGCCAAGAGGATGAAAATTTTGCGAATGAAAGATTGAACTCAAGTGTAAAGACAATCGCCGTGTGTTTTGGCGCAACCCATTTTACTAAACGCTACCCTACAGAGCGATTTGTTGAAGTTATGGATCAAATCACAGCAAAAACAGATGCCAATGTTATGTTACTTGGTGGAAATGATGAAATAGATTCGGCAAACAGAATCCTTCAAACGGCTTCATCAAAACACAGAATTCAAGATTTTACAGGAAAGACAACTCTACTCCAATCAGCAGCATTTTTAAAACATGCAGATGTTGTGGTTACCAATGACACGGGGTTGATGCATATGGCATCAGCATTTCAAAAACCGATCGTCGCCATTTTTGGTTCTTCTGTAAGGGAATTTGGGTTTGCACCCTACAGAACGCCAAATACCATCATAGAAGTTAATGGTTTAAAATGCCGGCCATGTTCACATATTGGGAAAAGCCGGTGTCCAAAGAAACATTTTCAATGCATGCGGAGCATAGATGCAAACATGGTATCAAATACGGTTTTCGAATATTTAAAGTCATGATTAACTTAACCATTTTACCGCGCATGTGGCCGAATATTATGAAAAACCTTTAAATTAAAATACCCTTGGAAAATTTGTTGAAAATCGTCTCATGGAACATTAACGGCATTAGAGCACGAAAAGAAGCCTTATTGAGCTGGGTGGCTCAGAACCAACCCGATATGATTTTTCTCCAGGAAATCAAAGCCGATAAAACGAAAATCCCTCAGGAGTTTTTTGAGTTGAAGGACTACAAAACTGAGTGGAATGAATCGCTTTTCAAAGGCGGCTATAGTGGTACGGCGTTGTTCATTAAAAATGATGTTGTAGAAAAGCATGGCAGCTATCAATGTTCAATTCCTGATTTTGATCAGGAAAATCGTTTATTGGTCGTTGAACAAAATCAAAACCTATTTATCGGGATTTATACCCCAAGAGGGGATAAAGACAATCACCTGGCGTTAAAAATTCAAATGTTGGAAAAGCTATCAAGTTTTATAAGTGATTATATCAAAAAAGGATACAACATTGTATTGTGTGGTGATTTTAATGTGGCGCACAAGGATATTGATGTTCATGAATCACAAAATAAACCCAATGCAACAGGTTTGAGGCCCGAAGAACGAGCGCTGATTGATGGGTTTATTAATATCGGTTTGCATGATATTATGCGAGAATTGAATCCTGACGATAATCGGCTTTACACATGGTGGCCATACTGGCGTGGGGCCAGAGAGCGTAATTTAGGTTGGCGTATTGATGCTTTTTTTATAAGTTCAGGATTACTTGAATTAACAAAAGATGCTAAAGTTGATTTAGAAGAAAAAAGCTCGGATCATGCGCCAATTATTTTGACCCTGAAATTATAATCCATTAATTTACAAGCGCTTTTTTACTAAATTGTATTTAACTTTCTTGTAGAATAATTGCTAAATAATAGTTGTTGAAAGAAGGTTTTTATGGGGGATACACAGGCCGATATTTCAAATGTCAAGTCAACAGATAACACAAGCTTTGAAGGATTTGATATTAAACTAGGAACCGTATGGAATAAAGATTCCAAGTCATACAGTCACGTATATGATACGCTGCGTGACCCGGAATCAATTAAACCCTTACGTATTTTATTAGTTGTTCCCAAAGGAAAAAAAGAGGATGATACCAGCCAGCGCGCTCTTTTCTCGATGGCTACAGGTGTTTTAGTTAGTGTAACTCCCCGCCAACATTCCATAGAAATAGCGGATGAATTATTTGATGATTCCATAGATTACGATGCACAGTATGATATGGTAGGTATAACAACCCGAACCATGAATGCCTTTCGCGCCTATGAGATAGCTGATGAATTTAAAAAAAGAGGGGCAACGGTCGTTTTGGGCGGTGTTCACGTGTCGTTTAATGTACCGGAAGCTAAACAGCATGCCGATTGTATTGTAATTGGAGAAGCAGAAAATCTTTGGACCACCCTTCTGCAAGATTTAGCCGATGGACAGTTAAAGCCCTTTTATAACTCACGTCATTTCCCGCCGGTTAGGGAAGTGCCTGCATTAGACTATAATCGTATTTTCAATGCAAGTAAAAGAGAAAAGGTGGATTCCAGAAAATCCATACCAATTTATTTGACCCGTGGATGTCCTCATTCGTGCAGTTTTTGTGTGACACCGAATTTTATCGGGCGTCTTTACCGAATGCAAAGCAAAGAAACGATCAAACATCAAATTGAGGCAGCTAAGCAAGCATTTTTTAAAGGTAAAGAAACAGATCGTCCCTGGTTTATGCTGACTGATGAAAACCTGGGTGTAAATAAAAAGAAATTATGGGAGATACTTGAAGCCGTTAAAGAGTGTAACATCAAATTCAGCACGTTTATCAGTATTCATTTTCTTGAAGATCCCAAAACCGTAAAATTGCTTGTTGAAGCCGGGTGCGCTATGGCATTGGTTGGGTTTGAAACGGTCAACCAGGAGCGGCTGGAGCAGTACAACAAAAAAGGCGACGTAGAAAAATACGCCAAGATTATTAAACAGTGTCGCGATGCCGGTCTTTGTGTTCAAGGTAACTTTTTGGTTAATCCTGAGCTTGATACATATGAAGATATGGATATCACGGAACGCTTTATTAAGGATAACCATATTGTCATGCCAATTTACTCTCTTATCACACCATATCCGGGTACGGAACTCTATAAAGAGTATGTGGAAAAGGATTTAATTGCGGACTATGATTGGGATAAGTACAATGCAAACAATTTGGTCGTTAAATGCCATAAAGATCCTTTAGAGTATCAGATAAAATTTACTGAGCACTATTTGGCGTTTTACTCCTGGCCAACAATCTTTAAACGCGTTTGGAACAATACCAACAAGCTGATAAATGTTGTCACGAGTGTGTTGTTCAGGTTGAACCTTAAGGAACAGTTAAAGAAAATGAAGTCGGGAGAGTTAATGCCCGGTAAAGGTAAGAAAGACCGCCCGTTTGGTTATAAAGGTAAGCAGGAAAAATCAAAGGATACGGTAGCTGCCTAAAAGATATTTTAATACGAATAGTTTTAGAGACCTCGAATAAAAATAGCGCTATAAAAGCGCTTTTTTTGCTCCGCGAGCAGGACTCGAACCTGCAACCCTGCGGTTAACAGCCGCATGCTCTACCATTGAGCTATCGCGGAATGGTAATCAAATAAAGAGCTCCAAGTATAACATTTGCTAGTTAAATAATCAAATGTTTTTTTGGATAATCGGAGGTTTTTTGAATTTAACCCAAGGCGTTAGCTTACTTTATTAGATTATTTAACGAATTTAGATTCTTGCCTAAATATATATTTGGATAATTAGAAATAGTCTTGTAATTTTGCCCACTCTAATAAGTACAACGTGTACAGAGTGATTGTGTGTAAATAGTTATACCCTGGGTACATTTCTTCAAGGTTTTGATAGTTATTCACGACAATCTTCGGATGATATTTACTATTTAACCAGTTTAGACATCGCTTTAAGAATAAATGAGAAAGTTATACGAAACAACTGTAGTTATTAATGGGGGCTTGGAAGAATCTTTCATTCAAGAAACCATTGAAAAAATTAAAAACACCATAGTTGCACAAGGTTGTGAGCTGAAATCTGTTTTAGATCAAGGTCGAAAAGAACTGGCTTACCCGATTAACGACACAAAAACCGGCTATTATGTTCATATCGAATTTATGTCTGATGGGACAGCAATCAAAGAAATTGAACGCCAGTATCGGTTAAATGAAAGTGTGATTCGTTACTTAACTGTAATCTTAGATAAACGCATGTTAGAGATGAGGGAACGTGTGTTGAAATATGGAACGCCATCTCAAACATCCGGAGATGAGGGCACACAAACTGATACGGTGGCTGAACAAGCTCGATAATTCCTTTTTGCTATACATGTAAAAAACCTTGTTTGATTTAATATCTGATACTTTTGATTAAACGAATTTTCAATTAAATGGAGGATGAGAAATGGCTGATCTAAAAATGCCTGAGATAAATAGTGTAGTAATAGCGGGAAATTTGACCAAAGACCCAATATTTAGACAAACAACAACAGGCACGCCTGTTGTTAATTTTTCAATAGCTTGCAATAGACGTTTTCGTGATAGTGGTAATCAATGGCAGGAAGATGTTTGTTATGTTGGTGTTGTTGCATGGAATAAATTAGCAGAGAGTTGTCGCGATAATCTTCATAAAAGCAGCGCTGTGCTTGTAGATGGCGAGCTTCAAAGCCGAACATGGAAATCTCAGGATGGATCTACCCGAACAGTTGTTGAAATCAAAGCAAGACGGATTCAGTTTTTAAATAAACGCAAACGAGGTGTTGAAGATTATAGTGTTGTTGAAGAATTTTCTGAAGATTCTCAGGTAAGCTCAGATGACATATATGAGTACAAATATCTCTCAAATGAAAACAACAATTTCAAAAACGGGGAGTCAAATAACCACGAATAAGTTTAATTTTTTATAGATGTATCAAAGCGGGTTGATCTTGGTATCATCCCGCTTTCTTGTTTGTAGAATAGAAAGGATAAAAAATGTCAACAGTTTCAAGAAATACAAAGCGACCAACTCAGCGTTTTGCTCAAATGGCGCAGAAAAAGCCGGTTAAAAACCAGGTTGTTTTCTTTGATTATCGTGATGAACGGAAGTTGAAACGATTTATTAATGAACAAGGTAAAATCATACCGCGTCGAATTACAGGTCTTTCAGCTAAAGAACAGCGTTTGCTAACCAAATCAATCAAATGGGCGCGTCATTTGGCGATCATTCCATTTGTTTCTGATGAAGTGCGTTAATATTAACCATTAATAGATTTAAAAGTGAAAGTTATACTTAGAAAAGAACAAGAAAACCTTGGCGCGCAAGGCGATGTGGTTACGGTTAAAGATGGTTATGCTCGCAATTACCTGATACCGAAGGGCATAGCAACTCGAGCCTCAGAAGGCGCTATACGAGCGATTGAAAATGAGAAAAAACAACGTGCGTTTAAAATAGAAAAAGAACGAAAAGCTGCTCGTGAATTGACTGAAAGCTTGGAACGACTAAGTCTCAGCATTTCTGCCAAAGCCGGTGAATCCGGAAAGTTGTTTGGAACGGTAACATCTCAAATGGTTTCTGATGCCTTAAAAGCACAGGGGTTTGATGTCAATAAGAAGGATATTACAATTGCCGAACCGATCAAAACATTAGGTAATTATGAGCTTCAGGCCAAATGTTACACCGATGTGATAGCTAAACTGAAAATTGAAGTGGTGGCTGAAGCTGAATCCGAGTAAAGTTTATTGGAAGAAGAGATTAAGAGATGAGAGGCTGGCTTTTACCAGCCTTTTTTCATTATATAAATTGTTCAAGCATACGAAGATCGTTTTCGTAAAACAACCGAATATCACCGACCTTATATCTTAATAAAGCCGTTCGCTCAATACCCATACCAAACGCAAAGCCGGTATAGACTTCTGGATCAATATTGCAGTTTCTTAACACATTCGGATGAACCATTCCGCAGCCAAGAATTTCAAGCCAGCCGGTGTGTTTACATACCCGGCAACCTTTTCCGCCACATAAATAACAGGTAATATCAACTTCTGCCGAAGGCTCGGTAAATGGGAAGAAGCTTGGTCGGAACTGAAGCTGAACATTTGAACCAAACATTTGTTTGGCAAAAGAGTAAATGGTTGCTTTTAGATCGGCAAAT
This sequence comes from Chloroherpetonaceae bacterium, assembly GCA_028277445.1. Classification (GTDB taxonomy): domain Bacteria; phylum Bacteroidota; class Chlorobiia; order Chlorobiales; family Chloroherpetonaceae; genus JANQGG01. The sequence continues at coordinate 6,904 of JANQGG010000010.1, forward strand.
GTAACATTCTTATTAATATATAACCCTTCAAGCTGATGGAATACGCAGTAGCTTCTTGGGCTAATGGCTTCGTTACGATACACTTTACCGGGACAAATGACGCGAATCGGTGGTTTTTGCTCCATCATAACGCGGATTTGCACTGGTGAAGTATGAGTCCGTAAAACAACATCTTCAGACTGAGAATCTTTTCGGATGAAAAACGTATCCTGCATATCGCGAGCAGGATGATCAGGCGGAAAATTGAGGAGCGTAAAATTATAATCATCGCGCTCAATTTCAGGGCCTTCAGCCTGATTGAATCCCATGGCTATAAAAATATCTTTCATTTCGGAAAGAATCTTTTGTACGGGATGTTCTGCGCCTAAAAAAGCATGACGACCGGGAAGCGTGAGGTCTACTTCGGCTTTACGATCTGAAGCGCCATTCTCCAGGGATTTTGCAATGTCGTTGTATTTGGTTTCTGCTAAAGATTTTAACTGGTTAAGGTTTTTACCGGCCAAAGGCTTTTCTGCTTTAGGCAAGGTTTTCATTTGATCGAAAAGCTGGGCTATGAGTCCTTTTCGAACCAAATATTTCAGTTTGAAATCTTCCAATTGACCTTTGGTTGAAATCGTAACTTCAGAGATTTCCTGGCTAAGTTTTGAAATGATCTCTTGCATGAGCAATTTCAATGGTAAAAATTTTTTCCAAGCTGGGCTATCAATCAAACAAAATTAAAATCGTATGGGTTCAAAGTCAAGAGAAAAGGCAACCCAATTTAATTTAAGGCTGTTTTTACAACTTCGGAAAAAGCGTTGGGATCGCTAACGGCAATTTCAGCAAGCGCTTTACGATTGATTTTGATATCTTTTTTATTCATGGCATCCATAAGCTTGGAATAGGTGGTGCCATTTAAGCGAGCTGCGGCGTTAATACGCATAATCCATAATGCTCTAAACGTACGTTTCTTTACCCTGCGATCGCGATAGGCATATTGCCCGGCTTTATCAACCGTGTGCTTTACGACCGTCAAAACATTATTTCTTGAACCCCAGTATCCTTTGGCTTTCTTAAGTATTCGTTTACGCCGAGCGCGTGAAGCGACAGCATTTTTAGATCTAGGCATAAGTCTACAAAAACATTAATGGTTAAAAAATTTTACGCAAGTATCATTCGTTTAACATGTTTCTCCTGAGTAGAATCAACAAGTGTGGATTGATGCAAACGGCGTTTACGCTTGCGAGTCTTCTTTTCTAAAATGTGCGATCCGTTCATGCGCTCGCGCTTAACTTTACCGGAAGCTGTTTTTTTAAAACGCTTACAAGCCCCACGGTGTGATTTCATTTTAGGCATACATTGTTTCGTTTGAGTTAATTAAAATCTTGGTGTTAATCATTATCACTTTTTCGACGCTCCTGAGCTTCTTTCATTTTTTCAGCGCGTTCCCGTTTTTCTTCTTCTAAAGCGCGTTCTTCGGCTTCGCGCTGTTGCTTTTCTTTGCGTTTCAATGCGGCCACTTTGGCATTATCCGGTGCATAAAAGACAAACAGATTTTTACCTTCGAGCTTTGGCGTGCTTTCGGGTTTAGCAATGTGGCTTAAGCGGTCGGTTAAACGCTCAAGCAATGCATAACCCTGATCGGTGTAAATAATAGATCGCCCTAAAAAAACAACGGTTGCGCGCACTTTATCGCCCTTCTTTAAAAACTCTTCTGCATGTGCGGCTTTAAAGTCGAAATCATGCTTATCGGTATTGGGGTGAAAACGCACTTCTTTAACCGACGATCCTTTTTGCTTTTTCTTGTTTTCTTTTTCGCGTTTGTCCTGTTCATACAAAAACTTACCGTAATCAATAATTTTACAAACAGGAGGGTTGGCATTGGGTTGAATTTCCACCAAATCAAGATCAAAACTTTCTGCGAGTTTAAGCGCTTGATCTAAGTTTGTAACTTGTTGAGACCCATTTGGTGAAATAACCCGAACCTCAGGAACCTGGATTGACCGATTGACCCGATATTTCTTTTTGTTGCTTTTCACCGTAACTCTGTTTTTTTTCATTCAATAGTTATTTTTGCCTACAATTTGTAAAACGATGAACAACTCAAATTGGTTTTAAAGGCGTTTTTCAGAGATTTCTTGTGTGATTTTTTGAATTATATCGTCTAGTGATGAAACGCCTTTATCGCCTTCTTTATGGCGCCTTACGGAAACCATTTGAGACGACTTCTCTTTTTCCCCAATCACGAACATATATGGGATTTTTTTGACTTCAGCATCACGAATTTTTTTGCCGATTTTTTCTGCGCGAAAATCAATATCAACGCGCAAATTAGCAGCTTTTAAAGCGTGTTGAACCTCTTTGGCGTAGTCGTTTAAACTTTCATTGATCGGAAGAACAATGCCTTGTATAGGACTTAGCCAAACCGGGAAGTTACCGGCAAAGTTTTCAATAAGTATTCCAATAAAGCGTTCAAGTGAACCAAACGGCGCGCGGTGAATAACAACAGGGCGATGCTTTTGGCCGTCGCTTCCCGTATAGGTTAAATCGAAACGCTCCGGCATTATATAATCCACTTGCACCGTACCGAGCTGCCATTTTCTTCCGATAGCATCTTTAACAATAAAATCGATTTTAGGGCCGTAGAAACTTGCTTCGCCCAAACCAAGTTCATAGGCCAGGTCCATACGCTTAGCCGCTTCAAGCACGTCATTTTCTGCCTGAGTCCATTGCTCTTCATTGCCGCTGTATTTATCCTGGTTATCAGGATCACGTAGTGATAACCGGGTTTTTACTTCACTGAATCCAAGAGTCTTGAAAACATATTGCGTTAAATCAATGGCATTGCAAATTTCATCTATTAACTGATCCTGGCGGCAATAAATGTGAGAATCGTCTTGTGTGAATCCCCGAACACGGATCAGGCCATTAAGCTCGCCCGATTGTTCGTAACGATAAACCGTACCAAATTCAGTTAAGCGAATAGGCAGATCGCGATAGCTTCTGGGTTTGGATAAATAAATCTGGTGGTGATGCGGACAGTTCATGGGTTTCAGCAAGAACTGCTCTTCTACCCCAAGCTCATCTTTAAAAGTAAGGGGCGGAAATTGTGAATCACTGTAATACGGGTAATGCCCGGATGTTTTATATAACTCAATATTTCCGATATGCGGTGTGACAACCGGTTGATAGCCACGACGTTTTTGTTCGTCTTTCAAGAACATGATGAGCTCATCACGTAAAATTGCGCCGTTTGGCAACCAAAGCGGCAAACCGCTTCCAACTTTTGGCGTCAGGAGAAAGAGTTCCAGATCGGAGCCCAATTTTCTATGATCACGCTTTTTGGCTTCTTCCAGGCGGGCAAAATGTTTTTTGAGTTGCTTTTCCGAAGGAAACGAAATGCCATAAATGCGTTGCATTTGCTCTCTGGAAGAATCGCCGCGCCAGAATGAGCCGGAAACGCCTGTTAGCTTTACGGCTTTTAATTTTGAGGTGTTAGAGAAATGTGGCCCGGTGCATAAGTCGGAAAAATATCCCTGATGATAAATGGAAACCATGGGCTGGTCAGCAAGGGAATCTTCAAGAATTTCAACCTTGAACGGGTCTTTTCGGTTTTCCTGGAAATAGGTTATGGCATCGGTTCGCGCTAAAACTTCGCGGTTAATGGGAAGCTTGCGTGCACTGATTTCGAGCATGCGGGTTTCAATCTTACGTAGATCATCCTCAGTAAATCGATGGGGTGAAGAGATATCGTAGTAAAATCCGTTTTCTATGGCAGGACCGGCGCCGAATTTAGACTCTGGGAAGAGTTCCTCAATAGCTTGCGCCATCAGATGGCTTGAGCTATGCCAATAAACTTCGCGGCCTTCGTCGCTATCAAACGTAATGATATGCAACGCGCCATCGTTATGTAACGGGATGTTTAAATCCATTAATGCGCCATCAAGCTTAATGCAAATGGCATCATCAGCCAAACGCTTACCAATGGAAGCTGCGATATCCAAGCCGGTTGAACCGTCCGGGTATTGCCGCACCTCTCCATTTGGCAACGTGATGGAGATATGTTTCGAATCTGTTAAAACTTCAGACATAATTCCTTGAAGGGTTTGGCATGAAACCCCTTGTTACGTGTTCATATGTAAATGCATCAGAAGAGCACTACATTTTTTTCGGCGACCGCTTTTAGGTTAGTGTGTGTTGCTAGTCGGGGGGTCGCTATTCTTAAATGACAGAAATATCCCGATTTTAGCTAATGAACCCCTAATATAGCATTGTTCTCCAAAAAAATAAAATATGCGCTTGCTCAATTAACAATTTTACGGAAATATGTGGATTACTTTTTTGATTGAACTAATTATTGATTTATATTTCCCACCCGGTTGAAAAACCGCTTCATTGAGAGTTTAGATTGAAATTCGGGGTAAGTCCTATACAGCGTTCGGCTACTCAACCATGTCAGGTCCGGAAGGAAGCAGCATCCAGTAGATTTGGACGGGTGATATAGGGCGCTTGCCCCTTTATTTTTTCTAACCATTTCCATTTTTCCAGTGAATACCTCATCTAAAAGTGATTTCCTTCAGGAGAAAGTTCAGCACATAGATATTAAAGCACACAATGTTGTTTCCTTAGTTACCGACATGTCAAAAATGGCCTTTCAGGCCCGAAATTTGGCAAATGCCTCGGAGATATACGACATGATGCTGCGCGATAAATCCTGTTCGGTTATTCTAACGCTGGCCGGTTCATTAATCAGCGCCGGTCTTAAACAAGCTGTTGTGGATTTGGTTGAACACAACATGGTTGATGCCATTGTTTCAACAGGGGCAAATATTGTGGATCAGGATTTTTTTGAGGGTTTGGGATTTTCGCATTATCTGGGAAGCCCGTTTGTAGACGACGCCACATTGAGAGAGCTGCATATCGATAGAATTTATGACACGTACATAGATGAAGATGAGCTGAGAATCTGTGATGACACGGTTGGCGACATTGCCAATCAACTGGAGCCGAATGCTTACTCATCAAGGGAATTCATTATTGAGCTTGGAAAATATCTTGATCAACACCATAAAAGCGGCAGCTCAATTGTAAAAAGTTGCTATCAAAAAGGCATCCCCATATTTGTGCCGGCATTTTCGGACTGCTCAGCGGGTTTCGGATTGGTTCATCATCAATGGCATAATCCTGAAAATCATGTTAAGATTGATTCGGTGAAAGATTTCAAAGAGCTGACACGGCTGAAGATTGAAAACGATACCACCGGTATTTTTATGATTGGCGGCGGCGTGCCAAAAAATTTCACCCAGGATATTGTTGTGGCTGCTGAAGTTTTAGGTTATGATGATGTCTCGATGCACAAATACGCAATTCAGGTGACTGTTGCAGATGAACGCGATGGTGGGCTTTCGGGTTCAACTTTAAAGGAGGCCAGTTCTTGGGGAAAAGTCGATACCACGTTTGAACAAATGGTGTATGCAGAAGCTACGTTGGCATTTCCATTAATTGCCGGATATGCATACCATAAAAATAATTGGAAAGAAAGAAAAGAACGACGTTTTAATGATATATTGGATCAGGAAATTTCAACAGTTAAATCTTAATACTTGGTAATCACAAAAATTTATTGCTATGAAATTTTTCATTGATACTGCAAGTTTGGAAGAAATTCAGCGTGCACAGGAATTGGGGGTACTGGATGGTGTAACCACAAACCCATCATTGGTGGCTAAAATTACCGGTGGTTCACAGATCACATATGATGATTTTAAAGCGCACATCAAAAAAATCTGCCAGATTGTTGATGGACCGGTTAGCGCTGAAGTTACAACGCTGAAGTCTGAAGAGATGATTGTTGAAGGCGAAGAATTGGCCTCAATTGATGAGAATGTGGTGATTAAAGTGCCCATTACCGTTGATGGTATTCGTGCCATTAAGCACTTTTCAACACAAGGAATAAAAACCAATGCAACCCTGGCATTTTCTCCAACACAAGCCTTATTGGCCGCTAAAGCCGGCGCTACCTATGTAAGTCCGTTTGTAGGCCGATTGGATGATATCAGCACAGATGGTATGGGACTCATTGAGCAAATTGTTCAGATTTTCAGAAATTATGGCATTACATCCGAAGTGATTGTTGCAAGCATTCGCCATCCGATCCATGTTACAGAATCGGCGTTGTTGGGTGCAGATATTGCAACCATTCCTTATAAAGTGATTACGCAATTGGTGAAGCATCCATTAACAGATATCGGTTTAGATCGGTTTATGAAAGATTCGGAAGTGATCCAAAAAGCGGTCAACGCATAAGACCAAAAGAGTGTGAATAACAAAAAGCTGCCCAAAAATGGCAGCTTTTTTTATGCCGTAAACTCATGCAAATGTCGCTCCAGATCAACCGTTCCGTCCGGTTTGAACCTAACGCCCTCGGCTTCCAAAAGCATTCGCATTTGATCGGGATTCTGAAAATGAATCTTGCCGGTTAAAGCGCCAAACCGATTAACCACACGATGGCAGGGCACATCGCTATCTTTGGCACAGTTTAAAGCATAACCAACCATCCGGCTGGCCGAAGGCGCGCTTAAGGCCTTAGCGATTGCGCCATAAGTGCTCACTTTGCCATAAGGGATTGTTTTAACCAGATCATAAACCTTGGCATAAAAGTTCGGGGATTCTGAAAATTTGGGCAAGAGGTTGAATTTTAAAATTTCTTAAAACCGACGTTCGCGTTCGTATTGGGCTCGAAATTTCTTCAGGCCGTTAAATATGGCATTGGCTACTTTTTTCTGACCGGTTTTGGATTTTAAAAATTTCTCTTCTTTAGGATTGGAAATGTAACCGGTTTCAACCAAAATGCTCGGCATAGAAGGCGTCCATAGCACCATAAATCCGGCTTGTTTTACGCCGCGGCCATTTCGTTTGGCGTATCGGGTCATGTTGTCGTTGATAAGCTCGGCAATTTTTTGGGATTGCTGTGAAAACGCACTTTGCGCCATAGTAATCATAATCAGGTTTTCATCAGTGTAGTCTTTATAGCGGTCTTTATAATCATCTTCCTGGAGAATAACCGAATTTTCGCGTTCGGCAACTTTAAGCGCCGCATCGGTTTTGTGTAACCCCAGCATGTAGACTTCAGCGCCGCTGATAGCTCTGTTTCTGCTGGCATTGCAATGAATACTGACAAAAAGTTTGGAATTGTGTTTGTTGGCAATTTTGCCTCGCTCATCGAGCTGGATGAACTTGTCGGATTTTCTGGTATAGACCACTTTTACTTCAGGCCAGTGTTTTTTGATGAGTTTTCCAACTTCCAGAACAATACCCAATGCAATGGTTTTTTCGTATGTGCCATAATATCCGATAGCGCCGGGGTCTTTACCGCCGTGGCCGGCATCAAGGGCAATCACATCCAGTTTCCATTTTTCACGGTCATGTTTTAAGAGCTTGTTGATCTCTTTTTGTTTTTCCGTTTTATAAATTTCTTTGACATCAACATCGCTGAGAATATGTAGCAAAAAATCATCACCATTGGGTTGGCGTTTAAACTCTGTGGATTTTATTCGGTACTGCTTGATATTGAAATCCAGCGTCAGTTGAAGCCCACCGGATTTTAAAGGAATAGCCGTTACTTTTTTAAGCAACCCGTCGCTGAAGGTTTGGGTTAAATTTTTGATATCACCCGTTGCGTTTCTAAATGTCAGGTAGGCCACACCGGATTTATTGGGGCGTATAAATTCATACTCCACTTCCGGGCGGTTGCATATCAGGCGCATGATGGCGCCATTGGCTTTTTCATCAATGACGTAAGCGGGTATGGTAAACCGGCTATCGTAGGTGGATTTTGGCTTTATGGGAAGCGCGGAAAGATATTTGTTTTTTGATTTTGTATCGTTTAACGTGGGTTTGATTTTGGGTTTTGAAAAATCAGCGTGAAACGTTTGATTGGATTCGTTATAGGTTATTTGCCTGGAAAGCCAGGCTGTTAAAAATCGCGCCACCTCGTCAGGGGGTAAATACATCGATCCTCCTATCATCGCCGGAGATACCCCTAACTGAATGATCTTAAACGGCGCTTCATCCAATCCGTAATGAACGGTTACAAAATGATTTTGCGGGCGAACTTTGCAAAATTGCCGTTGGTTATCAAGAACATGACTTAAAGTGATCTCGGATGGTGTTTGATTGCCGGCAATTTTCAGGGCTTGGCACAGATCGTACAAAGCCGTCATTTTTAATGTCCCCACACTAAACAAGGGCACATTTTTTTGAGAGGTCGTTTTGTTTTTTGAGGTTAAAATAACTTTAATAGGGGCGTCGGCATAAAGCACTGGCGTAAAACCAAGCATTAACAACATAAGTGTTATAACGCCAGTAATGGGTTGGTAAGGTTTATATGATTTGATACTCATTCAATGTTTAAGTTATTAACAATCTTAAAGTATTGTGGCAAGAACGATGCTGGAACCATTTGTCTTCTATCGATTGCAATACGTGTTATTACTGCCGATGTTATGGTACGGGTTTAGTGTTCATCAACAACAGGAGATGAACGTTTCAAGGTTGCTAAATATACTTTATAAAACCAAATTAATCACCATAACCAATCTGGATTACTCGCATAAATTCAGCCACGATGTTCGCAGAATTCCAATGAAGCTGTTTTCAGCCATTCAGCTCATTGAATTTTCAGAGCGCGGCAAACTTAAGATTGCAAAACAAGACCATCTGAAGAGTGCCTACGAAAAAAACATGATTGGGTTCAGGATGAGTAATTTTAAGGACAATCCCATGAAGATAAAATGTATGGATATCGCCATAGATGAATCGGGGGTTAAAGGAAAACTTCTAACCTTTAAAAATGACTTTGCAACAGAACCAATTTTTTACTATCGTTGGCGTCACACTGGCGATCAGACAGAATATGTCTATCGGTATTTTGATGCAAATGGTCGCGTTCTGGTTGATAAATTGCAGTTAAACCGAGATGGAAGCGGCGCTTTCAGGAAACGCTCCGGTAAAATGAACGCTCAGAAAATTGAGTGGGACAAACAAGGCAAAGTGCTTGAGAAAAAAGATTAAGCTGGAAAAAAGCAAGCCTAAAGAAACAAGCCAATTTTGTTTCTTAATAAAAAAATCCCTATAAACACTAAAAATTCGGGGTATTAGAGTTACGGATAAAACTATAATTTCGTTGAGCATGTCACCAAAAAAGAAAACCGCACAACAAACGCAATCGGCAAAAGGGAAGAAATTGGTGATTGTTGAGTCGCCATCAAAAGCAAAAACCATTAATAAATATTTGGGGAATGGTTTTTCCGTTTTTGCTTCTGTTGGTCACATAAAGGATTTGCCAAAGAAAGAAATCGGGTTGGATTTTGAAAATCATTACGAACCCCGTTACGAAGTAATTGAAGGAAAAGAAAAAGTGGTTCGAGAGATGAAAAAGCTCTCAAAAGAATCTTCCGAGATCATGATCGCCACTGACCCTGATCGTGAAGGTGAGGCCATTGCATGGCACATTTCCAATGAGGTGGCGCAAAATCAATCCAATATCAGCCGTGTACTTTTTAATGAGATCACGGCAAAAGCCGTTCGCGATGCCATAGAGGATAAACGACAAATCAATTACAACCTGGTTCGCTCGCAACAGGCTCGCCAAGCAATGGATAAAATCGTTGGTTATCGCATCAGCCCGTTTTTGTGGGATACCGTTTTAAGGGGACTTTCGGCAGGGCGTGTACAATCCGTGGCCTTACGATTGATCTGTGAGCGCGAGGATGAAATCCAGTCGTTTAAACAGCAGGAATATTGGTCTATTATAGCAGAGTTTAAAACCCCAAGAGATGAGCTCTTTAAAGCGAAACTGCATAAGATCAACCAAAAGGATGTTAAGCTTTCTTCGGCATCGGAAGCCGCTGAGATTTCCAAAAAAGTAAAATCCAGGGTATATCGGATTCAGGATATCAAGCGTCGAAAAACCCGGCGCAATCCACCGCCACCCTTTACAACATCACTATTACAACAAGCGGCATCCAATCAATTAGGATTTGGGTCCAAAAAAACCATGCGATTGGCTCAGCAGCTTTATGAAGGCATAGATATTGGCGCCGAGGGGGCAACGGGTTTGATCACCTATATGAGAACCGACTCCAAACGGATCAGCGCTGATGCACAATCCGAAGCGCGAAAGTATATCGATAGCCATTTTGGAAACGCCTACGTGCCCGAAAAAGAACGCCAATACAAGACCTCGGAAAAGGCACAGGATGCACACGAAGCCATTCGGCCAACATCGGTTTTTCGTTCACCCCAAGACCTCGAGCGAGTACTTAGCAAAGAGCAATACCGCTTGTATGATTTAATATGGCGGCGATTTTTAGCCTCGCAAATGAGCGCGGCTGAGTTGGAGCAAACCAGTGTGGATGTGATAGATCATGAAAACGAGTTTTTGTTCAGAGCATCAGGTCGTGTGATTTTATTTGACGGCTTTTTAAAGCTGTTTGGCGATCAGAAAGAGCTGGATTATGAAGAGCAAAAATCAACAAAGGTTGATACCCATACGGAAACGGATGCACCGACTCGTCTGCCAAAACTGCTTAAAGAAAAAGATGAGCTTGGTTTAAATGACCTTAAAGAAAATCAACATTTTACAAAACCTCCGGCACGGTATTCCGAAGCCAGCCTGGTTAAAGAATTGGACAATTTTGGCATCGGACGGCCTTCAACCTATGCGACGATCATTTCAACGCTTATCGAACGTCGATATGTGGAGATTCGTCAAAAACGATTGCATCCGAATGAACTGGGTAAAGATGTCTCCAAAATATTAATTGCCAATTTCCCGGAACTGTTCAATGTGAAATTTACGGCCGAAATGGAAACCGATTTGGATAAGGTGGCTTCGGGCGAAGATGACTACGAAATGGTGTTGGATGGGTTTTATAAGCCTTTGGAAGATGCGTTGGGCATTAGAAAAGCCAATCCGATATTGCCGCAAAATGACAATGCTGAGCTTTGTGATAAATGCCATGAAGGACGTATGGTTGTTAAATGGACAAAATCCGGTAAGTTTTTGGGTTGCTCACGCTATCCGAAATGTAAAAACATAAAAACAATAGAAACCCAGAAAACTCAGCCGCAGGAAACCGGCATAAAATGCCCGAAATGCCAGTCGGGACGCTTGGTCTTGCGTGACGGTCGGTTTGGGAAATTTCTTGCGTGCAACAACTACCCGAAGTGCAATGGCTTGCTGAATATCAACAAAAAAGGCTATATCGAACCGCCTAAGCAACCGCCGCTGGTAACTGATATTGAATGCCCAAATTGTGGCTCACCGCTGTATTTACGAGAAGGAAAACGCGGATTTTGGCTGGGTTGCTCCAAGTTTCCGAAATGTAAAGGACGTAAATCGTGGGCGGATCTTGATGATGGACTAAAATCAGGTCTCGAAGGTTTATACCGCCAACATATGAACAATCATCCGATTGATGACATTAGAATGCTGGATGGAAGCAAACTCAACTATAACCTGTTATTGGAAGATATTTTGAACAACGCATCGCTATACCTTCCTGATGATTTGCAAAATCAGGAAGAATCGTTGACCAGAGAATTGTAAAATCAGGTGTTCAGCGCCTTAGTCGTCTTCCTTTGGCGGTACAATGCGCTCTTCAATAATTAATTCTTCACCGGGTTCCAGGGAGTCGTACAAGTTATCTATCTTCTGTTTATCCATTCGCTTATCGACTTCAGCGCCTACTTTATTTCCGACAATACCGCCAACAATGCCACCTAAGACGGCGCCGGGAATTGCGCCAACAAGTGATCCGAACGGCCCGGCAACAAATCCAACGGCAGCGCCTAAAAAGGAGCATGTGCTGGAACCACTTATAATACCAATTCCTGTAACAATTGTTTTACCAAGATCGCCATTAGGTTTCTCTTGATTGAAAATTTCATTCATCATTGGGAAAGTTCGTTGATGTTATTTCACTCTTCCAGATATATTCGACTCAAAACGATAGAATTTCGTTTCAAACTTTGTGCATGAATTAAAATTATGCTTGGTTCAAAACTATAAAAAAAAGGCGGAAAATCCGCCTTTTTTTACATCCAACCGAAGTTTGAATTTAATTACCAAATGTCAGCTGATACTTAATTGAAGCAATGACATCGGTAGTGCCTTCAATGCCTGATTCGGGAACTTCACCGACAAACAAGAAGTTTAAATCGCTTGTTAAGAACATAAATGGCGTGATATCGTAAGTGGCCGCGAAGCCTAAAACCGTTCGTTTAAAGTCGCCAAACGTAAAGGCCATTCTAGCGGAAGGACGAAGTTTGTTGTTTAAAAACGGATATCCCACGCCTACATCCAACGAATAAAAGTTTTGCTCTACTTGCGCGTCTTTATTTTCTTCCTCAGCTATAATGGGCGATAACACATAATATTCACTTTGAATATTAGACAAACCCGCATTGACTCTTAAGTTGTTCGGGAAAGTAAGCGAGCCGTTGATGGTAATGGATCGACTTGTTAAATCCTGCGGTACAAGACTGCTATCGGAAACTGTCCAAACGTCGTTTGGCGTTAGGTCACGATCATCTGTACGGCTGGAAACCGTGGTTGTAAATCCAACGGTAAGAAGTTTTTGACCTGATAAGTCAAAGGTTTGCGACGCATCAAATGTAAATGTGTTGGTTGAGTTATCAACTTGCGTTGGAAGACCGCTAATGCGTTGATAGTCTGTTGGCAAACCTGGCGTTGTTTTGCCGGTGCTATCAATGTAAGTGGTTGGGAAATCATTTTTATTGCTTTGTGTAGAGTAATCCAGACGCAGGTTTGGCCAGTTTAGGCCAGGAAATACCGAAACACTGCCTTTAAAGAATGTTCGAGTGGTTGTACCGGAAAGGGTTTCTCTTGCTGCAATCGGCGATGATTTAATGGTAATATCACGTTCTTGCAACAGGTTATCGGTTAAACGCTCAAAATTAGCCGATAAGAACAATCGGTTGTTTAAAAGCCTGAGCCTGTCAAAAATACGAAAACCTTTAACATCCGGTTGGTAATAAGCCAAACCATACGATTTAAAGTTTTGCCCTTGGTTTAAATACTCAACGCGTAAAAAGTTGTTTAAAAAATTAACGTTTGTACCAAAACGATAGGCTAAAGATGAAAGGTCTAAAGGATAAAGCGGTAAGAGGTTCTCGTTAATGGTAATAATGTCGGTTAACCTATCGTACCCGCCAGGGAAGTTATCTTCAATATCCTGGCTGATATCCTGGTCTAACAAAGCGTCTAAGGAATCGGGATCAATGCTGCCGTTTGTAATATCGGTATTCGTCATAGAAAGAGCCACATCGGCAAATAAATCAAAGCGTCTTGGCCACAAGCTGAGTTTAAACGAGGAACCTAATGCGATATTTTCTGAAGGTTCAACGCCAAACTGGCGAGCGATTAATGGATCATTATTAAAATCATCTTCACCTTTTAGGAATTGAAGATCCCATTGAAAAACTTCTGTATTTATACCAGCGCGAACTGTTAATACGTCGCGTTGAAATGTTCCTGAATTTAAGATTTCGGCATAGGTGTTGTCTTTTATTTTTACAAATCCCTGACCTTCCAAATCAGCAACAATATTGGCATCCGTTACTACGGTATCCGGGCCAAATTTTGGCGTTACTTCACGCTCGGTAATACCTTGAATCATATCAACTCGAAATGGACCTAAATGCGCATTTAATTCATAACCTCTGATGCGCAAACCATTGGCAATGTAATAATTGTATTCAGGGAAAATATCACCAAAACTAGCATCTAAAACCGGCGAGGTAGCGCGAATAAAGAATCGATTCGACGCTTGACGATCTTCATCCTCTTCGTTGGTAACATACATATAACCTCTTAAAGCAACTGATTTATATCTCAGATCGCCGCTAACATTCAACCGACTGTAGAATACCGAGCTATCGGAAATGTTTTCGTTTCGAAGCTCAGCCCAACTTTGCAATGTATAACGAACCGGTTCTGATTCAAAAGCGCTGACTTGCGAGGCGCTCTTTGAGACAAATGAAGAGCTTACTTTGCCTAATTTATTGCCTTTCTTGTCAGATATCTCAAATGAAAAACGATGAGCGCCGGGTGTTAAAGGTTTATCCGGCAAATAAGTCATCATGTTTTCACTAACAATAACGCCGCTGTTTATGCGTTTTCCATCAATTGTTAATACGGCGCTTTTTAAATCAACTTTTTCACTGATGGTGTAATAAGAGACAGAGATCAAAAGATCATCTTCCAAAACTTTTTCACCAGCCGCCGGTGAAATAACAATAATATCACCACTCTGCTCTTGAGGTTTAACGGTTACACTAACAGGATTTTCCTGAGGAGAAATTGCAGGATAAATAACTTCGGATTTATCGGTATAAGTGGCTCTGACATAATACTCAATTGATGGAGAAACCACATCTTTTCCCGGAATGGTAGCTACAAACTTATTGCCTTGCGGGCGTGCTTCAATGACTCGAAATTCTGAAGAATATGGGTTTTTAAAATGAAGCGTTGCTTTGGAAATGTTATAATTCACAGGTGTTTCAATGGTGATGTTCAAAGGCTCTCCTTCTTTGGCCGCACCGTGTTTAACAAAGACCTGCTTTTCTTGTTCGGCTATTGCATTAGTAAGGTATAAAGGTAACAGCAGTAATAAAGTTAGAAGTATTATGCGCTTTTTCATAATAGTTAGCGTTTGTGTTTTATGAAAAAAGTAAAGCGTTTTTCTAATTAAGTAATGCTAAGGCTTCTCGTAATTCTTGATTGGTATGTGAATCTCCTTTTAACTCCGTAAGTTCGATGCCCTGTTCGTAAATAGCTTTGGCTTTTGATCGCTCTCCAATGTTAACATATGCTTTGGCGAGTTGGTAATAGGTGGCAATGTACTCTTTATCATGTGCTAGTATGGTTTCGAGTTCGCGTATACCTTCTACAATTTCATTCCCATTTAAATATTCCAGCGCCAAAGCATAACGGGTAAATGAATCGTTTTGATCTTTTTCTAAAAATGATTTTAAAGACTCTATTCGCTTTTTTCGAAAATCGTCGCTCATTGATCAGGTTCGGTTTACAGACTCAAAAATCATGTTAAAAGAGCAAGTGTTCGTGATCCTTGATAGGTAAAAAGAATTACTAACAAATATAAGTAATTCTATCTTTAAACATGACGGTTGTCTTTATTTTTAATGTGATATAGCTTTTCCGGGAAATGGCGGCCATCCCATTTTTTGTCCTGCCATTAAGTGAATGTGGATATGAAAAACACTTTGTAGCGCATCGGGGCCGCAATTGACGATCAGACGATAGCCTTGTTCGGCAACGTTTAAATCAGCGGCGATTTGTTTGGCTGCAAGCATCATGTTTCCTAAAATATTGGCATCATCTGCGTCTAAATCATTTATCGTAGCGATGTGCTTTTTTGGAATAATCAGAATGTGAGTTGGAGCCGCAGGCTGAATATCGTGAAACGCAAATACATCTTCAGATTCAAATACTTTTGTTGAAGGGATAATTTTTTGTGATATTTTGCAAAAGATGCAAGATGACTGGCTCATTTTGCCTCCATTATTTAGATTAATAAATAATCAAATCTAGATTCTAATGATCTTAAAAAATGGCTTCGTATTCAATTTGGTAAAATTCCTTTTTTAGTACAAAGTTTTTAAATTGTTTTTTTAAGACATAAAGTTCTTGGATCAAGCGTAACTAATTAAAGGGCTTTTTTCATGACCACATTACCTTCAAAAACTGAAATTGAACAATCAGAACCGCAGCTCAAAAAATCCGAAGGTTTATCGCATATAATTGGTATAGGCGCTTCGGCCGGAGGTCTGGATCCCCTTGAACGTTTTTTTGATCACATGCCCACCTCTTCGAGCATGGCTTTTGTGGTGGTTCAACATTTATCACCTGATTTTAAAAGCTTAATGGATGAGCTATTGGCGCGCCATACCGGAATGCCAATTCATCGAGTGAAGGATGGTATGGAAGTTGAAGCGGGAAATATTTATTTGATCCCGCCTAAAAAAGATATGATTATCCAAAATGAGCGGTTAAGATTAAGCGATAAGGATCAAGCTCAACCCTTAAATTTACCTATTGATACGTTTTTCAGATCGCTGGCTCAGGACGCCGGAGAACGCGCCGTTGCCATTGTGCTTTCCGGTACGGGATCAGACGGTTCGCATAGTTTGATAGACTTTCATAATGCCGGCGGTTTGATCATTGTTCAAAGCCCCGAATCTTCAGGGTTTGATGGCATGCCCAGGAGCGCTATTGAAACCGGTTTGGTAGATATTATCACCGAGCCGGAATTGATGCCCGAAGTCTTAATGGATCATCAGGAGCAGTCCTTAAAAGGCGCCGATATTGCCCGAATGATGAAGTATGAAACCGGTCCTACGGGCAAATTTGCCGATGTTTTCAAACTTCTGAAAAACAAATACAAAATAGATTTTGGTTATTATAAACCCACAACGGTTGACCGCCGGATAGAACGCCGGATGAACATCCTGAGATTTGATTCTATTGAAGCTTATGGAAAACGACTGGCAAAGGATGATGAAGAATTAAATGCATTGTACAAAGATTTGCTGATAGGGGTTACGAAGTTTTTCCGGGATCCGAAAGCGTTTGATATTCTCTCAGAAAAAGTTATTCCGGATATCATCAAAAAAGCCCAAAATGATAATCAGGAAGAAATTCGGGTTTGGGTTTGTGGCTGTGCCACCGGTGAAGAAGCTTACTCTCTGGCCATATTGTTTAATGAAGTCTCCAACAAACTAAGCAGCCAAATAAAAGTAAAGATTTTTGCCAGCGATGTTCACAAAGCTTCTTTGGATATGGCAAGCGATGGGGTTTATAATGAAGAAGAGCTGGAAAACTTATCAAAAGACCTGCGTGATAAATACTTTCATAGAGATAACGGAAAATACAAGACCAGTAATCTGATTCGTCAGATGATTGTCTTTTCCGAGCAAAATGTGCTGACGGATCCGCCGTTTATTAAAATTGATTTGGTTTCGTGCCGCAATCTTTTGATTTATTTCCAAACTATAGCGCAGCGAAAAGCTTTAGCGATGTTTCATTTTGCACTAAAACATAAAGGCTTTTTGTTCTTAGGCGCTAGTGAAAATTTGGGGCACATTGAAGATGAATTTGATTCCATCGACCGTACATTAAATATCTATCAAAAGAAACGCGATGTTCACTTGCCTGCCGATATGCGATTTACGGTAGGTTATAGTAGTAAAATTGCCGGATTGCCTTCAGAGCCGCCCCTTCAAAACGTATCCAGCGATGTCAGGCTTTTACGGGCATACGATTCATTACTCGAGCGATATATGCCGCCCGGACTGCTCATCAGTGAAAACCGTTCTCTGCTTCATACTTTTGGCGATGCTGGACGATTTTTTAAAACCATCTCCGGTCGATTAAGCTCGGATGTTTTAAACCTGGTTGACGGCGATCTTAGAATTGCATTGACTTCGGCTCTGCAACGCAGTACAAAAGATAATGTGAACGTTAAATATAAAGCCATTCAGGTGCAAACGGCGGCAGGACAGGAGCGAATTAATTTGGAAGTAGAACCGCTTCAGGTTCGAGGCGGCGTTCAGAATTATTTTTTAATCATTTTCAATCCAGCACAAAAGCCACCAGAAGCTTCCGCCGGCGTTGAAAAGGGTGATATTTCAACGGAGTCATTTAATGTTAGTCAGGTTTCCAAAGACCGCATCGCTTACCTTGAGCAGGAACTGATTTACACCAAAGAACATTTGCAAACCACTGTCGAAGAACTTGAAACTAGCAACGAAGAACTTCAGGCAACCAATGAAGAGCTTTTGGCCTCCAACGAAGAATTGCAAAGCACAAACGAAGAATTGCATTCGGTCAATGAAGAGCTCTATACGGTTAATGCAGAATATGAGCGAAAAAATGCCGAATTGGAGCAACTGGCCGATGATATGGAAAACCTGCTTCGTTCTACCGAGTTGGGGACGGTTTTTGTTGATTCGCATTTGCGCATTCGGAAATTCACTCCAGCTATTGCAGGGCTTTTTAATTTACTCCCACAAGATATCGGACGGCCTATCGAGCACATTGCGTTTAACATTCAAGGTACAAGTACTATGCTTTCCGATATCAAACAAGTTATTGATACCGGTGAACTCAGAGAAAATGAAATTCAGAACCTTGAAGGCGTTTGGATGCTCCAACGCATTTTGCCTTACCGCAATTCTTCCAATGTGATTGAAGGCGCGGTATTAACCTTTGTTGATATTGATCGCGTTAAAAAGGCTGAAGAAAAACTCAGGAATATCAATCAAGACCTTGAGAAAGCCATTACTGAACGCGCTCAACAGTTGGTTGAAAGCGACAGGCTAAAATCGTTTGTCATTGATGCAACGGGCGTTGCGGTTCGTGATTGGAGCATTAAAGAAGATACCACCATCTGGAGCGGAAGCATGTTGGAAACATTTGGATACCCGAATGGGCTGGTTGAAAATTCCAAAATGTGGTGGTCGAACAAAATTGGACCCAACGATTGGGAGCGAGTTACCGAATCGCTGGGCTATCATATTAAAAATGAATCGAAAATATGGCGCGAAGAATATCATTTTTACAAGGCTGATGGTAGTTTGGCCTATGTGATTGACTGGGGCATGCCGATTAAAGATGAATCCGGCAACACCATTCGAATGGTTGGCGCCATGCTTGATATCACCGAACTGAAAGATATTCAAAAAGCGTTGCAGCGGCTTTTGAGAAAGCAACAAACGCTGGTTCGAACCATTGGCCAGATCACTTACGAATATGAGGTCAAAAAAGAAGTGATCCACTGGACGGGGCTCGAAATGCTTGGATTTGAACCGGATGAATTCGGCCAAACGATTTCATTCAGGCAGTCGCTGATTCACCCCGATGATTTCCCTCGGTTTAAATCTGAGCTTGATGAAGTGATTAAAGGCAAAACCACGTTGGATATTGAATGCAGGTATCGTCATTTGGATGGGCATTATACCTGGTTTCACGATAGGGGTATTGCCTATTTTGATAACAAAGGTGATTTGGAAACCATTATCGGGGTTTTGGAAGATGTTTCCAAGCAACGCCATTTTCAGGAACAACTGGAAGTTGATTTCAAAAAACTTCAAACCTCGAATCAAGATTTAGAGCATTTTGCATTTGAAGCCTCAAACGATTTAAAAGAGCCGCTAAGCACCATTTCTAATTATTCAAAGCTATTGAACGAGCAAATTAAGGAGAAATTGGATGAAGAGGCACAAAATTACATAAGTGCGATTGACGATAGTGCAAAACGCGCCAATTTAATGATCGATGCATTGTTTGATTATTCTAAAGTGTCGGCGGCTAAATTGCAACGCCGAAAAATTAGTTTGAACAATCCTTTGCAAGCCGCATTAAAAAATTTAAACAACTTAATTGAGCGACGAGAGGCTGAAATACAAATCGGCGATATGCCGACATTATCCGTAGATAAAACGCACATGATCCGGGTATTTCAAAATTTAATTGAAAATGCCATTAAGTTTAATTCAGCGCAAAAGCCTTTGGTTAAGATTGGCGCTGAAAAAAATGGGCGGAGTTGGTTGGTTAAGGTAATTGACAACGGCGTAGGTATTGATCCTTCGCGACACCAAGATATTTTTAGGTTGTTTACAAAGCTTGAAGTGGGCGAAGCCTTTTCAGGTTCCGGCATAGGTTTGGCTATTTGTGAGCGCATTATTGAACAGCATGGTGGAAAAATCTGGGTTAAATCAGAGCCGGGTGAAGGCGCTGAATTTTGTTTTACATTACCGTTGAAATAAGCGTTTGAGTTAAAACCGCAGTGTTCGGGAGGTTAATGAGCCGTAACCTTTTATAACCACGCAATCCGAATAAATATCTACGATACCATAGGCGTTTTTTCCTTCAGGGGCTTCAACCAACGCTTCCAGCGTTACATAATGAATACCGTTTTCGCACGTGTATCCCCCTTTATGATAATGCCCGTTAAAATACGCCACAACAACCCCCGATTGTTGAAACAGCGATTTTATTTCCTTATGGTTCCATAATATGCCATGATCAACATCAGTTGTGTCTTCATGAATCGGCAAATGATTAAAAACAATCACCTTTTCTTTATGATGTTTTGCCAGTTCCAGTTCCCCAGTTAGCCACCGGGTTTGAACGTTGCCAAGCCCACCAGACCATTTTTTAACAATCGGATTTTTCTCCAAATACAAAAGCGCTTGTTGATAGGCCTGAAGATCGTAGGGCTCGCTGTAAATACTAACATCCATGCTGTGTAAAACCACAAACCGGTATGAGGCTTTGCTAAAGCTGTAATAAGTCTGTTGAAACTGCAAGCGGGAGCAAAGCAGCTTAAGCGGCAGCTCCAGGCAATGATTCCCGATGACATGTTTTAATGGCGATTCAACACGATCTAGAATGCTCGCAATGTGCTCAAATTCGCTTTGGGTGTGCTCGCGGTTGCCTTGAATTAAATCGCCTAACTGGATTGCAAACGCTAATGAGCAGTTGTTCCAGTCTTCAACGCAAGCGTGCAGTTTTTGTGGAACATCACGAAATCGGTAATTTGAGCGGTTGTCAATATTGGCATATTGAATGTCGGTAACAACACCAAAAGAAAACAGCGGTTCAGGCGCTAACATTAGATGGTTTTACTCCGGATAAAAATTTTGGTAAATTTTTTAAAACTCAACACAAATTAAAATAGCTTATGTGTGGACGATTCGCACGATTTTATTCAAAGAAAAAAATTGTTGATGCCTTAGACATTGATGATGTTGCAGATTTTATTCCCGAACCCAGTTACAATATTACCCCAAATGCATGGGTTGCTTCAGTTATCAAACATGAACGAAAAAAACTTGGCGCTTTGCGATGGGGACTTGTTCCATCATGGGCAAAAGATGAAACCATTGCCCAAAATCTCATCAATGCACGTGTAGAAACATGTCATGAAAAGCCATCGTTTCGTGAATCTTTAAAAAAACGACGTTGTGCAGTGCTCGGTAACGGCTACTACGAGTGGCAACAAACCGATCAGGGAAAAACGCCGCACTTTATTTTTTCAAAAGCAAGTGAGATTCAGGTATTTGCCGGATTGTACGATATTTGGAAAAACAGCAATGGTGAAAAAATACCGACGTGTACAATTTTAACGACAACTGCCGCCGAAAGCATAAACGGGATTCACCATCGAATGCCGGTTTTTTTAACAAATCTTAGCTTGGATCTATGGCTTAATCCCGGAAATTTTAGCCATGAAAAGCTACCATACATTTTAGAGGAGCATCAATCGATGGAATTTCAAGCCTATCCGGTAACGACAAAAATGAACTCGCCCCGCTACAACAAGCCTGATTGTATTGAGCCTTTGAAAAACTAAAGTTTTATTTGTACAAACGGTTTTCTTTGCGTTCATTTTTAGGGTCGTTTCAAAAATCAATGCCTCGAGTTTTGAAAAAAGTATTTCTTATCCCATTTCTTATTTGGATCAGCATTGCCTGTTCGGATAAATCCTACCCAAAAAAAATTAAACTTCCCGATGAGCATCATCAAAAAGCCTTATCGCTCATGTTAAATGAGCCAAACCCAACACTTAAAACTCAGGGCTTGGTTTTGATTGCAAGAAATCTTTTGCGATGCAACGATACCTCTGCGGCCCAGGATGTAATGACTATGGCATTAAAAACCTGTATGGAAATACCTGACAATAAACAACAATATGCTCTGATAATGTGCTTGCCTGTTGTGTTGGCTTTAGGCGATATCAATCAGGCAAAGGGGATTATAGGCCGGATTAGGCATCCGAATTTAAAATCGACCGCAGCGCGCTATTTTGCCAGTTATTTCGCAAAGCATCATCGGCCACAAGTTGCAGAGCGCTGGCTATCAAAAATTCACAATAACGAAAATTTAATCAAAGCCTGGGCAGTAAGTTTAACCGAAGAGCTTTACATAGACTCGTTGCAAGAGGTCATTACAAAGATTTGGGCCATTAAAGAAAAAGACATTCAGCCAACCATGTTTTACCATGTTGCTAATGCTTACCTGAAAAAAGGGTTATTTACTAACGCCAAAGAGGCGGCTTTGGAGCTGTACCGATACCAAAAGTTAAATGGCGACAGGTATCGGTATTTGGAAGTGCATATCTATGCAAAACTTTTCAGGGCTCAGAAAAAATTGGGGATGCTTAAGCCGGCAGAGGAAAATTTAAAACTGGCAGCCGCAATTGCAAAAAAATTGAGGTACAACGAACACAGAAGCCAGGCGCTAATGATGGTGGCCGATGTTTATTTTGGAAACAACGATTCGGATAACGCCATGATTTATCTGAAACTAGCCCGCGAGTCAGTAAAGTTTGAGCCAAACGTATCTGGTAAATTGAAAGTATATGCAAAGCTTTACGACAGATATAAGCAACTTTCTCAAGTTCCCTCCACAGGGCATTATCATGAAGAGGCCTATTGGGCAATGTATTTAATGCGGCGAGCTATTCTGCGGGAATATTACAAATCCCGCAAGTTGATTAGCATCTATCCGCCCATTAAAAACTTTGATGCAACCGGTGAGTATAAAGCGATTTTAATGACGATATTGGCACAGCGTTTGGCACGTGAGGGCCAATTGGATGCAGCGTTAATGGTTTTAAAAGAATTGCCGGAAACCCGCCAACCAAAGGCATATGCAACAATTGCTCTGGATGTGATCGACCGAAATCAACATGCTAAAGCCATGCAGTTGCTTGAAAAATCGGAAAAACTCGGCTTATGGATTTTATCGGGCAATGCGCTGGAAAAGTCTGAAACACAGTTGCGGATTATCGAAGGGTATTTAAAGCTTAACAACCCGGAAAAAGCGCTCGCGCTTATTAATCATATTCCGATAATGTTCTACAAAGCAAAAGCATACTGTGAAATTGCATGGTATAGCTACAGGGTTTCTCACTAAAATACAATACATTTAAGCCATCTAAACGGCCTATCAAATTAATCAAATAAACACTTCACGAGATGCTTTGGGGAACACTATTTGCGGCTTTGCATCATGTAGCTGCATTTTTAATTGCAGGCGCTTTAGTGGCCGAGCTGCTTCTTATCAAAAACAAAGAGAATCCAAAAAACATCAAACAGTTGGTAACATCGGATAGCATTTATGGCATCTTTTCAGTGGTTTTAATTGTCGTGGGTTTTATTCGAGTATTTAACTATGAGAAAGGAAGCGCGTTTTATTTTAGTAACGGCTTTTTTTGGGTTAAAATGGCGGGATTTGCATTGATGGGTGTTTTTTCACTGTATCCAACGTTTACATTTTTTAAGTCGCTCAAACATCCGGAGCCAAAATCAGCTATTGAAGATGATGTTAGAGACCGCATAAAACAATTGATTGTTGTTGAACTGATTTTTTTGGTCATTACGTTAGTTGCCGCTGCATTTATGGCAAAGGGGATTGGGGCATGCAACTAAGGATTTTGATGCTCAGGGAAGAGAATTGAAATCCGGGCGGTTCAATCGTTTAAAGAGAAAAGCAATCGTGTGAAGAAAGTTTAAGGTCGCGGTGGTCTTGGGCGATTCAAGAGTCCTCTCAGATCACGCGAAAAATCCCGTTCAAAAACAATCAATTCGGCTACCTGGCTGGCCGAAAGCACATCCCTGAATTTTTTAACGTGTTTTTGTAGAATTTCATGGTTTTGAGCCTGGGTATTTAGAATCTCATTTACCGTGTCATCAATTTTTTTTGAGTCGCTATTCGATTCTTTTAACTCGCGAAGCCGAGCCATCAGTTGATGCATTTTTTCAAAATTAACAAACACTTCATCCTGATACTTGTTATATCTGGGAAAAAAACGCGTGGATTGATCTTCGGTTAAATTTAAGCGCTCGGTTAATTTCCACATCTTTAATTGATGGATGCGTTTTTTTAGCGCTTTTCGCTGCTCTGGAGATAAGTTTCTTCGAAATTGTTTTTTTCGATGCATGTGACGCTCGCCATGCCGGTTGCTTGGCACGGGTTGAGCCAGGCTTTCGAGGCTATAGCCAATAGTCGCTAAGAAAACGGAGAAAATGATCGCCTTTAAAACAAGTGTCATTGTGGAAATTTTCATAATTCTATCCAATAATGGGTTATAAATACTTTAAAAGTTCATTGACTTCTTCCTCTGAAAGAATTTCATAACTAGTCTCATCTGATAACGTTGATGGCGTATAAGTCAGCGATGCGTTTAAATTTTCAAGTACCGCTTCCGCATCGTCATAAGAAAGAGAAAAAAGCACCGACTCGCCATAATGTCCTTGGGTAAAATCGAGTGTGGCAAGCGCCGTGTTTTCTTCATAAGAAGTAAAGGACTCTTCTGATAGTCTTGATGAATAAACCGGCGTCTCGGTTTGAAACGTAACGATAAAAGAAAAAAGCATGATTAAAACCGCAAACCCGGCAATTGCCGTACTAAATTCCGAAATTGGAACCGGAGAGAACCAACTGTTTAATACGGATGAAAGTTCATCCAAAAATTTTGTACCAGGAGGTTTGTTTTGAATGCGTCTTAAAACATTGGCGGATAAATCAGAAAAATACCCTTCCGGTAACTCAGCCATATAAGCATCAGTTTCTAATTGACTCAAGCTACCGATTTCTTCCATCGTTTTTGAAAGCTCGTCAACTTCTGCTTTGAATTCAGGGCTGGAAGCCATTAAGGACTCAATCATCGTCGATGTTTCCGGCGATGTTTTGCCGAGCAGATAATCCGGTATGTCGTAGCGATAGATATTTTCGTCTGAATTTGACATGTTAAACCTCATGGTTTAAGCGTTGCTTTAAAAAGGCTTCAATTTTCTTGAAAGCATGAAAATAATTGGCCTTTAATCCACCGACGCTTGTTTTCAATATGGCTGCAATTTCTTCATAGGATAATTCATCGTAATACCTCATCATAAAAACTTCTCGTTGTTTTTCAGGTAACGATAATATGGCTTCTTTAATGTCGTTTTTGGTTTCATCGGATTTTAAAGATTCAATGGGCTGGCTTTCATTTCCAGCAGGTTCTTGTATTAATGAATCCAAACCAACCGTATGGCGCAATTTTTTTGAGCGAATAGCATTGATGGATTCATTCGTGGCAATCCTGTAGACCCATGTAAAAAAACGAGCATCTTCATGAAATCGATCAAGCGATTTATAAACTTTTAAAAAAACATTCTGTGTAACATCATTGGCATCTTCGTGCGATTTTAGCATTCTTCGGCAAACCCAATAAACGCGTTCTTTATTTTCATCCATAAGCATTTTAAAAGCCCGTTCTCGATTAACTGCTGAACCAGTCTTAAACTGATGAATCAATTCTTTTTCGTTAACCATGCACTCCGGATTATGGATTGGTTTGGGCCTTAAATGCTAGCATTTCTTTAACCATACAACTTTATGACAATCAATTAAACTAGGAGTTTAATCAAAAATCAAAAACTTACAAATTGATAGGTTCAAAAGAGATTTAATGAAAATAAAACAGGTTGGCAGTCAAGCCATTGAAGCGTAATGGCATTAAAATCCAGTAAACAACAATCTGGATTATGGCGTTAATAAAGTGCTTTATAAGCCATTTGAAAAACATGAGCTGTTTCAAGCGTTAGCAGAAGTTTTACAACATTCGGAAAAGAATCATTAAGATGATATGATGAATCATAAATTATATTGGATAATTGATATGAAAATGGTTTAGGGGGAATTTTAATCAGTCGTCATAATACGGCCAGTGCCCTTGAAGTGTCAGTACCATTTCAACCAATTCCCGGATACATCCTTTTCCGCCATCATAACCCGAAACATAATACACACGGTTTCTCAAAAACTCAATGCCGTTGATAGGGGTTGATGAAACGCCGGCCTTTTTTAAAACTGGTATGTCGGTAATTTCATCTCCGATGTACAGGCAATGTTCATCGGAAACGTCCATTGCAGAAACAATATCGTCGTAAGCCTTCAATTTATCCTGAACGCCAAATTTAATATGCAAAACGCCTAACGACTCCAGATACTTTTGTGCAGATTGAGAAACGCGTTCCGATATTGCGCCAATTTGGATGTTATTTTTCAAGGCTTCTTTAATGGCAAGGCCATCGCGAGCATGAAACGACTGTATTTCCTGTCCCGATTCGGAAAAGTATAATTGGCCATCGGTTAATACGCCATCAAGCGTAAAAATGATGGCTTTAACTTTTGAGAGGAGTTCTCTGAGTTTAGATGTGGTATCGCCGGATGTTAAAGGGATGCCGAAGAGTTCAATATTAGACAACGTTCAAAATGGTTAGTGTTAAAAAGAATGGACTAGTTTATGAATTTCTTTTAATTGTTGCAACAATTCTTCAGCTTGTGAAAGCGGTAATTGTGTGGCGGCATCGGATTTGGCTTGGTCAGGATCGGGGTGAATTTCCATAAACAAACCTTGCACGCCAACGGCAACCGCAGCTTTGGCAAGCGATTTAATATACATACGCTCACCGGAAGAAACGCCAGCTCCTGCGCCTGGTAGTTGCACGCTGTGAGTTGCATCAAATATGACCGGATAGCCAAACTCTGCCATTTGGGGCAACGCACGAAAATCAACCACAAGATTATGATAGCCGAACGTGGTACCGCGTTCCGTAAGCATGATGCGTTCATTGCCGGTTGATTCTACCTTTTGAACGGCATATATCATGTCTTGAGGCGCCATAAACTGCCCCTTTTTAATATTAACGGCCAGCCCGGTTTCACCGGCGGCAATTAATAAATCGGTTTGCCGGCACAAAAACGCAGGAATTTGCAAAATATCAACAAACTTTGATACAAACTTCGCATCCTGGGGATTGTGAATATCGGTTAATACAGGGAGTTTCAGCGATTTTCGAACATTATCAAGAATATCCAAAGCCAGCTCATCGCCAATTCCGGTAAATGATGCACCGGAAGAACGATTGGCTTTTTTGTATGAGGATTTGAAAATAAGCTGAATACCGAGTTTTTGGGCAATTTGTTTTAATTCATTTGCGGTTTCCAAAATCATTTCCCGACTTTCAATCACACAAGGGCCGGCAATCAAAACAAAGTCTTTCGGATCTCCTATACGAGCGTGCTCTATATTAAATTGATGCATCCTGCTAATGGTCGTTTAAAAAAGATGGCGCAAAGTTACAAAAGAAAACGTTTTGATAAAATAACGCGCTTGCTTTAAGAGCGTTTAACCATAACGCGAGTTTATAAAAATTTGATTAACAACATAATACATTAGTCATTCAATACATGAGCACACTGCAATTGCTGTCGTATGGAAGCACATTACTGGCCGGCGCTGTATTGTGGATTTTGGAAGCGATTGTTCCGTATTTTTTGAATCGAAAGCGCCATTTAACGCATACCTTAAAAAATTTTACCCTGGCCGGAATTAATATTTTGATTATGCTCCCACTTGGCGTTGTGACCGCCTATGTGTTATCCATTTCAAGTGATTGGTGGCCCGGAATAAAAGCCTTGCCAATAGAGAGTTGGCAACACGTTATTCTTACATTGCTATTGATTGATCTGTGGATGTACGCCTGGCATCGTATAAACCATCGTTCCGAATTTTTATGGCGATTTCATGCCGTGCATCATAGCGATCCGGAAATGGACGTATCAACAGCCTGGCGATTCCACTGGGTAGAAATTGTGATGTCGGAGTTGTTACGAATGCCTGTATTTGTAATGATCGGGGTTAGGATAGAAGAGCTTTTGATCTATAATATCATCATGACGCCCATTATTGCGTTTCATCATAGCAATGTAAATGTACCTGAAACGTTGGATCGGGCCTTAAGATGGCTGATTCCCACACCGCATCTTCATCGATTGCACCATTCCGTTATTCGTCAAGAGCACGACACAAACTATGGCAGTATGCTCTCTGTTTGGGATCGGCTTTTCGGAAGCTTGCTTGAAAAAGATGGTAAATTGAGTGATCTATCGTTAGGATTAATTGGAGAAACGGACCAAAACAGCCAAAAACTTGGGGCGCTTTTAAGTCGTCCGTTTAAGACCCGATCACAACAAAACATAATCTGAATCGTTTCCGAATAACTATAGGGTTTGTTCTTATGAGCAATCCATAACATTAAACATTAACTGAACATTATGGCTACAAAAGAAAAAATACAGGGCGATATTCAAAGTCGCTTAAGTGATATTGAAAAGCAACTCTCAAATTTACAGGAAGAAAAAGATCAACTTCAAGCGAAATGGAAATCCGAAAAAGAGTTGATCATGAGGATTCGTACAACCAAATCCGATATAGAACAGGCAAAGGTTGAAGCTGAAGAATTTGAACGACAAGGCGATTTTGCAAAGGTTGCCGAACTGCGTTATGGTAAAATCGTGGAGCTTGAAAAAGCGCTTGAAGAGGGTAAAGAAAAAGTTGAAACATTGCGTCAGAACGGGCAAATGATGATGAAAGAAGATATCGAGGTTGAAGATATTGCCGAGGTGGTTTCTAAATGGACGGGCGTGCCCGTTACGAAAATGCTTCAATCCGAACGTCAAAAAATATTAAACATTGAAGAGGAACTTAAAAAACGGGTGGTCGGTCAGCGCGAGGCCATTCGTGCCATCAGTGATGCGGTTAAACGAGCGCGTGCGGGCTTAAGCGACGAAAAACGGCCCATCGGGTCATTTATTTTTTTGGGAACGACAGGTGTTGGCAAAACGGAGCTGGCGCGAAGCCTGGCCGCGTATTTGTTTAATGACGAAGATGCCATGGTTCGAATAGATATGAGCGAATACATGGAAGCATTCAATGTGAGTCGTTTGATTGGCGCGCCTCCCGGGTATGTGGGTTATGAAGAAGGCGGTCAGCTTACCGAGGCGGTAAGGCGTAAACCGTTCTCAGTTGTTTTATTGGATGAAATTGAAAAAGCGCACCCCGATGTGTTTAATATTTTGTTGCAGGTTTTGGAAGATGGTCGATTGACAGATAATAAAGGTCATACGGTGAATTTTAAGAACACCATCATCATCATGACAAGCAACCTGGGCTCTCAGATTATTCAGGATCAAACGGCGCTTTTAACGGATGAAAATCGCGAGGCCATTACCTCAAAACTTCGTTTGGAATTGTTTGACTTGTTGAGAAAGCGCGTACGCCCGGAATTTTTAAACCGTGTTGATGAAGTCATTCTTTTTATGCCGCTCACTCGGGACGATTTAAAAGAGATCGTTGATATTCAGTTCGAACGAATCGTAAAAACGGCCGCCCATCAGAACATTCAGCTTAAAATTACAGAAACAGCTAAAGAATGGCTGGGTGAGTTGGGTTACGATCCGACATTTGGGGCAAGGCCTTTAAAACGTGTTCTGCAACGTTATATTACCAATGCGTTAGCTGAAAAAATTCTTAGTGGTCAGTTAGGCGAAGGTGATTCCATTGAAATCGATGTTGAAAATAAAAACATCGTGTTTAATAAACGTTAAGCTCAATTTTAACTCATCATATACGTTCATCTGCCCTGAAATAGGCGTCTAAGCGCTATTTCAGGGGTTTATATTTAAAAAACATTATTTTTAGCTGTGCACTATCATTTTTTGTTCAGGTATTTTTAAATTAACACAATGAACATAAGTCTCTCTCACTAAAGCCCTCATTTTGAGCAGTAATTTCTTTGCTCGGAAAAGTAAGTAATAACCAGATGAATGAAAAGATATGGAAGGTACAACGTTGGCTGAAGAGGAAAATAAAATACAACGAATTGATTCTATAAAAAGCAGACTAAACGATAATATTGATGAAAAAGAGCGGGTCAATTTACTATTGGCTTTAGCTGAAGAAACCCACATTACAAATACGCCATACGCTTTAGAGCTATCCAATAGGGCGCATGTAGAATCCAAAGAGTTGTGTTATAAAAAAGGCCAGGCCAGAAGTTTAAGGCTGCTTGGTATTTGCAATTGGCTTTTGTCCCATAACGAGGAAGCCATGACGGCGCTTTTAGAATCACTCTGGATTTTTGAAGACATTGAAGATAGAAAAGGCGAGGCCAATACGCTCATAAGCATTGGCAATGTGTTAAATACCATGAGCGACTTTGAGCAAGCTGTCGGTTATTTTTTTCAAAGTTCCCGGATATTTCAACTCCTTAAGGATAAAAAAGGTCAGGGTGAAATCTTAAATAGCATCGGCGAAGTTTTTGTTAATATTGGCAATTACAACGAAGCCATAACATATTTCAACAAAAGTACACGGTTGTTTAAAGAAATAAACGATAAACGATCGCTGGCCGTATCGTTGAAAAATATTGGGATCATCAGTTTAAAATTAAAGAAAACCGAAGAAGCAC
Source organism: Chloroherpetonaceae bacterium (assembly GCA_028277445.1). GTDB lineage: Bacteria > Bacteroidota > Chlorobiia > Chlorobiales > Chloroherpetonaceae > JANQGG01. Next base: position 37,294 of record JANQGG010000010.1, read on the forward strand.
AAGCTTATTTAGATCGCAGCATTACCTATGCAAAGGATTGTATGGATGCATATACCGAGGCCGAGTCTTTAAATTATATGGGTCAGGCTTATGAGTTGTTGACGGATAGAGATACCGCGCGGGATATTTATTTTAAAAGCTTACTGAAGTGCCAGGAAATAGGCTTTCGTAGGGGAGAGGGCATGGTATTGCTTTCACTCGGTCAGTTGTTTTTTGATGAAGGCGATAATAAAAGCGCTGAGCAATACATTCAAGAAGCGCTGATGGTTGCTGAAATGATTAAATCCCGAATGGATATTTGTAAGGCAAACAACTATTTAGCAAAGATATATGAACAAAAACAAGATTTCAAAAAAGCCTTGCTTTATCATAAAGCCTTTTACGAAGAAAAAGAAGGGCTCGTCAGTAAAGACATTTCCAATAAAATAAACCTCCAGAAACAAAGCTTTGAAGTCAACTCCGTGCAAAAAGAGTTGGATTTTTATAAGACTAAGTATGAGGAAATCATGAAGGCATTTAAGGACTTACAGTCGTTAAATGTCTCGCTTCAAACCGAACTTGATTTAAAAGTACGCTTGAATGCAGAGCTCAGCAAGCAATTGGGGGGTAAAGATCAGGAGCATCGTCGTGATTATTTGACCGAGCTTTATACCATCCGTGCAATGGATAGTCGCTTAAAGCAAGTTTTTGAAAAAGTTAAAAAGTCTAAGGGTGAGCTTTCTGTTGGTATCATCCAAATTGATTACTTCGCAACCATCAATCAGAAGTTTTCCAGTAAAGTTGCCAATGATGTGCTAAAAACCATTGCGCAACATTTAAAAGATAATCTCAGAAGTCGCGATATTTTAACGCGTTACCAGGGTACGAAATTTGCACTGATGATTTTAGATATGAAGGCCTCTAAAGCGTTTGTTTATTGTGAAAAAATCAGGCAAGCTGTTGAAGACTATCGATGGGGCGCTATTGCAAACGGATTAAAAGTCACGATAAGTATTGGGTTAAGCGATGATTTATCGGTTTCCGGCTATCAGGAGCTTATCATCCAAGCTGAAACAAAGCTGAAGCAACCCGGTAAATCGGTTGGCAATCATGTAAGGTATTGATATGAATTGGTTATATTAGCCGGTTGATTAATACGATTGTTCAATAGTACCATCATCATTGCTCTATGACTTATTTAAACATATAGATAAGCTCCAAAGCAATGTTGCCTTAAGCCTCATGAGCCATTTCAACGGCATGTATTTTTTTACGCACATTTTGGATCGCCTGCAGGATGAAATCAAAAACAATACCAACGGTTTAGACATGAACCGGGAAGTGTAGCCCAATCTGTTTATGAAATTTTTACCTCGCGTACTTTTAACGATTCTTTTTTTAAGCTCATTTTCGGAGTTAAAAGCATGGTCTTTCGACTCTGAAGCCAACGACAGCTTGGATCTGAAAATCGGCCAAATGTTAATGGCCGGCTTCAGAGGATTGGAGCTTAACAGCGCTTCGCAAATTGTTCGGGATATTAAAGAACATCATTTGGGCGGGGTTATTCTTTTTGATTACGATGTTCCGGCAAAATCTCCGGTAAGAAATATTGCCTCAAAAAAACAACTCAGGTCATTAGTGGAATTTCTCCACAAACAATCCCGATTGAAATTGTTCGTAGCGATTGATCAGGAAGGTGGCAAAGTGAGGCGTTTAAAACAAAAGTTTGGATTTAAGGCCCTGCCTTCACAGCAAAGAATTGCCGAGATAAACCATAAAGACACCACGGAGTTTTATGCCGCACAAACAGCCGTTGAGTTAAAAGACATGGGGATTAACCTTAATTTTGCACCGGTTGTCGATTTAAACCTTAACCCTGAAAATCCGATTATTGGCAAGCTTGGCCGCAGCTATTCCCATAACATCGATACAGTGGTTTTTCATAGCCGTCTTACATTAAATGTCTTTAGTGAGAACGGCATTTTTGGCGCGATCAAACATTTTCCCGGTCATGGAAGTTCACAGTCCGATTCGCATTTGGGCGTTGTGGATGTTACGAAATCGTGGCAGCCGATTGAGCTGGACGTTTTTAAACGCTTAATAGCGCAAGAAACGGTAGATATGGTGATGACCGCACACATCTTCAATCAACATCTCGATCCCGATTACCCCGCAACCCTTTCGAAAGCTACCATACAAAGGCGTTTAAGGGACGAGCTCCGTTTTTCCGGCGTGGTGATTTCCGACGATTTGCAAATGAAGGCCATTTCCAGCCAGTATGGTTTGCAGGAAACCATACGTTTAGCAATACTTGCCGGAGTGGATGTGCTCTTATTTGCCAACAACAGCATATTTGATCCCTTGGTTGTTCAAAAAGCCCATGCCATTATTAAAAAATTGGTAGAAACCAATGAGGTTCCGATGACGCGTATCAACGAATCGTTTAACAGAATCATGCGACTTAAAACACAGTTGAAGTGAACTTAGCCAATACATCCGAACATCACGCCTTTAATATTTACTTTATCAATAAATTCAACTGGTTTGATGCCTCGCCAATGGCAACCGTTTCCACACTTTCCACGTATAATATTGCCGCTAAGAATGTGCCAACCACCTTGATTATTGAAGGCAATCCTTCAACCGACGCCAACGATGTTCTCACTAAGAAATTTGGTTTGAAGCCCAACCCGAATTATAAGGTCATACTTTTTGAGCGCATACAAAAACGCAAAAAGAAATCAACGGGAGAATTTTATCGGAATGCGTGTAAGTATATTATTAATGATAAAGTTAGTGGGAATAAAGTTGTAATCACACGAAATTCAACCTGTTTGCCGTATTTGGTTGCACTAAAAGCACGATATGGGTTTATCGTACTTTTCGAAGCTCATGGTTATCATGGCATAAAAACCTTGCCGGATTTGCCAAAACGCCGTTTTGCAAAGTGGCAGCACAAGCATTCGGGGTATCGGTATGTGGAGCGATTGTGTTTGAATTTATGCGATGGCCTTGTTTGCATTACAAAGCCGCAAGAACGGTTGTATAAAGCCGATTATGTGAACATTCCAACCGTTGTTCTTCAGCTGGCGTCCAAAAACTCCGGGCACATAATTGATGAAGCAGTGATTCAGAAACGATTTGAACAAAAACGCGTGGTTTATATCGGTCGACTTACCGATCATATAGATGCAGAGTTGATGATCCTCGCAGCCAAAACGCTTGCCGATCAAGGCATTGTGTTTACATGGTTGGGGCTAAAACCGGGCGATATAAAAAAACTGCAATTAAAAATTGAAGACATGGGCGCGCCAAAAAAAGCGTTTGAGCTTATAGCGTGGATGCCTCACAACGATATGATTAAATTTTTATCCGAAAAAGCAACAATCGGGTTGGCTGCCTATAAACCCACCTATCGCTCGGCAGTGGTAACCTGCCCAACAAAAATTTTTGATTATTATGCGGTGGGGCTTCCGGTTATCGGCACAAACATACCTACGGTTCAAGACATTTTAAAACATCAACGCGAAGGGTTATTATTTGATGCGGAAGATGAAGGCGCGTTTGCAAACGCAATTCTTAAGATTTTAAATGATTACAATGCCTATCTAAAGATGCATAAAGCGGCAATGAATGCCGCAGCGTATTTTTCATGGCAAAATCGAGCAAAACGATTATTGAAATTTGTTCAAGCATTAAATCCCTAATAATTCATCCAAATACCAATTATGGTCAGACAATTACAAGAATGGTTAGCGAGCAGTGGTTTAGATGTGTTTAATTCTGGCGTGCTGGCAAATCTGATAGCAATTTGTGCGCTGCTTGTAATCAGTATTGTGCTCAATTTTGTCGGCAGACAGTTGTTGCTGGGTATTGTTTATTATGTGGTTTCTAAATCCGAGACCAAGTGGGATGATATTTTTCTGAAACGAAAGGTCTTTAATAACATTTCCCATTATTTGCCGGCGCTTGGTATCTATCTTGTATTGCCAATTGTTTTTTTAGGCAGCCCTCAACTGATCGATATTGCCACAAACCTGGTTTATATCTACATCATTTTTGTCAGCGTTTTGGTATTGGATTCGTTTTTGAAAGCGATCCAAGATGTATACCAGGAGTTTGAAGTTTCAAAGAAAGTTCCGATAAAAGGCATTGTACAGGTCTTGCAGATCGTCGTTTATTTTGTCGGGATCATTTTCTTTATCGCTCTCATACTTAATAAATCGCCGTTTTATCTGTTAAGTGGTTTAGGCGCGCTGACAGCCATCCTCCTATTGGTGTTCAAAGATGTAATTTTAGGATTTGTAGCGGGCATTCAGTTGGCCGCCAATAAGATGGTGATGCAGGGTGATTGGATTGAAATGCCAAAATATGGCGCTGATGGCGATGTCATTGATATTGCACTTACCACCGTAAAGATCCAAAATTGGGATAAAACCATCACTACGATTCCAACCTACGCACTTATCAGCGATTCGTTTAAAAACTGGCGTGGGATGCAGGATTCGGGAGGTCGGCGTATTAAGCGTGCCATTACAATTGATATGAATTCCATCAAGTTTTGCGATGAAGAAATGATTGAACGGTTCTCAAAAATCCGATACATTTCGGATTATGTAGAGCAAAAGAAAAAAGAAGTAGCCGAATACAACAGCCTAAATAAAGTGAATACCGAAATGCTCGTCAATCGCAGGCGGCTGACGAATGTGGGGACATTTCGGGCATACATTGTGGCGTATTTAAAAAATCACCCTAAAATTCATCAAAATATGACCTTTCTGGTGCGCCAGCTTAAACCCACCGAACTAGGGCTGCCACTGGAAATCTATGTCTTTACCAATGATATAGAATGGGCGAATTACGAGGCCATCCAAGCCGATATTTTCGATCACCTTTTAGCCATTCTCCCGGAATTTGATCTAAGGGTATTTCAGAATCCATCAGGGCAGGATTTTCAGAGGTTGAATTGTAAGGAGAAAGCCGATTAAACATTGGTTGGTTTAAAGCGGTAATATTTCAATCGAATGATCATTTTACGTTCAGAAGGCAGCCTATCAATAATAAGTTCTTTTAGTTCAACTTAAGCGACTATTTTAAGTTGCATTCTAATAGAAGAAATACTAGTATTACCATATTATGTAAATCCCGGACTAAGAGGTAATTATGCAAACCGCAATCAGTAAACTGACAAAAGAATACCAAGCTGTAGTACCTGAAGCTGTGCGAACAAAATTGAGGCTTAATGCTGGGGATTCAATTGCATTTGAAATCGACAAAAATTCGATTAGGCTAAGAAAAGCCGCACCTACTGATTTAGAGTTTAGTTCTGCCTTGGTTCCAACGCTCAGTGAATGGGAATCTCAGCATGATGAAGAGGCATACCATGATTTATGAGCCCTTTGATGTTGTTGTGGTACCTTTTCCGTTTACCGATTCTATTCAAACCAAAAGGAGGCCGGCATTAGTATTATCGCAAAATGAGCATTTCGGAAACGAGATTCAGCATTCGGTATTAGCGATGATAACAAGTCAGAAAAATGCACCTTGGCCTCTGGATTGTCCAATTAGATATAAAAAACAGTCGGGATTATCTGCACCGTCCGTTGTAAGAATGAAAATGTTTACTCTTGATAACAGGTTTATTCTTAGGAAGATCGGACATCTATCAAAAATAGATCAAAACCAAGTTCAGACAAGTCTTTCCAAATTATTTCCGTACTTATAGTTTTTGTTTTTAGCCATTCTCCCGGAATTTGATCTAAGGGTATTCCAGAATCCATCGGGTGCTGATTTGCAGGGATTGAAGGAGGTAAATAGATTTGAGTGAAAAAAAGGAAGGTTTCAAGTATAAAACTACCATTTGAATTATAACCTAAATATTGAGGTTGTAATAATTTCTTATTGTTCAGTTTTTTTACACTCAGAGACATTATCCATAAAGGATGCATACATGAAATCAGCTAAAGACTTAGCTACCCCAACTACAAAAATTGCATGGCGTTCATGAGGTTTGTAATGTTTAATTTGTGATTTCCCATGTGCATCGCTGAGTTCATTTCTGACTGAGGAAAGGCCTTGAACAATACTTACACACCCAGAAAGTATTTGCTTAAAGGAGTTATCAATGTGCTGACACGGGTGCATATTTAAAATTGTAGATGCTTTTTTGTAAAGGGTAGGAAGGTCAGAGCTTGTATCATAAGTTTCACTTGCGCAATCAAGAACGTACAAATTAATTGACTCAACGAGGTTCCTAGCGTTAGTTATCGCTCCTTCAAAATCACCATTAGCAATTTTTTGATCACATTTAGAAATCTGATCATGTATATATTGGAAGTCAACATCTTTTAATCTGGTAATTTTATGTATAGATAAAGATTGAATCGAATGAGGGTCTATGAGAAAGCGAATGCTATCAATTTCCATATCATAATCTCTAACGGGAAAAATTGCTTGAAATGCATTGATAATTTCATCTTTATCGTCATTATTTAACTTCTCTAGTTCCTCATGTTTTTGAATTGGGGCATATAACTCAACTTCAGTAAGCCGAGAATATAACCTACTACCATAGGTTGAACTTTCATTGAGTGTGAAATATGATCCTTGTAATACATTTGCAAGATCAGGACGTTTTCGAAAGTTTAGTACTTGGATTATTTGTTCGATCTCATTCATTATTCAAAAGAAATATGATGTTTTTAATAGCTACACTAAAATTCTAATGCATTAAGTATCTTATTTCTAGCTTCTTGATTTCAGGGAAAACGCTCAGGATACTCAATGATTTCCTTCGTTAAATCAATATCTAATTCACGCCAATTGAAATGGTTTGTCAGTTGTGTTTTCTATAAACTAATAGCCAAATCAGATATTGAGAAAAGTTGGAGAATTAAATCATCCAAAAATCATTTTGTTTTCAGAAGGTAATCTATCAATAATAAGTTCTTTCAATTTCACTTTACTGCTTGCATTATCAATATCAATGCCTACCAGTTTTCCTTCTTTATCGTAATCCAGCACTACGCCTTCTGAAATTTCCATGCTTTTGACACTTGTTTTTTCAGATAGATCAATATAAAGTGAGTCGGTTTCCAGATAGTAAGCAAATTTCATGGCTTAAATCTCCAATCTCGAATATGCTTTAAATTGAGATGATTTCTACAGCGTTATCTCCATTAAACTTATTGAAGTCTTTTGCATTTGCAGTTACCAGCTTTTTTGAATTTGATTTTTTTGCGCACAAGTAAATCAGAGCATCATATACAATTCCGCCTTTGATATCTGTTGATGATACTAATTTCAGTAGGTCAAAGTAATCATCAGAATTCAGAAATTCGATTGTAGCAATCGTCTTAATATTTGATGCGATTAATCGGTATGCAGAAGCAGCCGAAATTTTTGGCTTGAAGGGCGCTTTTGTTAAAACACTATAAATTTCAAGCAAACTATGAGCTGAAACAACCAAGTCAAACTCTTTTTTATGAGCACGTCTTAACCATGGCAATGCCTGATCATGCTTTGGGTGAGATTCAACCATTGATGCAATCAGAGTTGAGCTATCAAACAAAACTTTCAAGATTGTTCTCCGGGAAATAGCAATTTCTTAAGGCGTTGAGCGCGGTCTAATTCAATTTCCTGCCCCAGCTCACCTTGGATTTTACCGGTATAGATTAATACATCATCTTTTTCAACAAGCCCATCGGCTTCATGCACAGGCTCAATTATTATTCGTTGACCATCATCTATGATGTTTATTGGTGATTGTGGTTTAATCCCTAAATGTTCACGAACCTTTTTGGGAATCAGCACTCTTCCATATTTATCTAACGAGCCAACCATACCGCTAATTTTTTTTGCCAATTTATATCTTTTTCTGCCAAATTAACTAATTATCTTGGTTCATAAAAAATTCAATAAATAAACTAAGATTTCTCGGATTCAAGTTTAAAGTGATCCATACCTATTTCAAATGATACGTTTGCAAATAAGCCGCCCAATCCATGAGTAAAGCAATGCCAATATGGACAATAATCCCGCCAAGAATCGATCCGCTTTCAAGCGCAATAATGCCTAAAATGTAGCTGCCAAAAATCGAGCCAAGCGCCTCGCCCATGGGTTTGCCAAAATGCCAGAACGCATACAAACATGCTGCCGGCATTACCACAGCACGCCCCATCTCTTTAGGCATACCTAGAATCATAAATCCCCTGAAAAAGAATTCAACCGATACAAATCGCAGGGCATAGACCACATGAAAACCCAACATGGTAATTAAATAACTGACCTGGAAATACATTTCTGCGCTGCTGGGCTTGTAGCGTGGGTAAGTTTTTAAGAATGCCGGTTGAAACGACGCCCACACAATCAAAGGGAGCATAATGGCGAGCATCCATAAATAAGGCGTGAGATCAAAGTTCTTAGTGGTAAATCCATACAAACTGGGTTGATTTCTGTCAAGTAGCCATTTGTAAATAAAAATGGGCGCCATCATGGTTAGGGTACGCATGAGGTAAAGTACAATTAACCAAGTGTAGCGTTGGATAGAAGAAGGAACATCCAGAACATCGATAATGGATGTTGAAAAGATTATTGTGGCGCGATTTAGGGTAAGCACTGCAAAAATAAACAGGCTGAGCAGCCAAAACGCTGGGGATTTCAGAAAACGCGTGGTTTTATAAAACACCGCATAGCCAATGCTGGCCACATAATACGGGAACGCAAAAAACAAAAAGTAATAAGTTAGTTTTAAGGCATCGCTGGACTGAGTGTCAAGAATTTGTCGTTTAAACTGGTAAGTGTAATTAATGTAAAAGCTAATGGCAAGAAAAATGGCGATAAACAGGTAATAGCCCGGATTAAAATCCTCCTTAACATGCCGGGCGAGGTAGTTTAGAATTTTTTTCATGGTTGAAACACATCATCCAATAATGGGTTTAACTTATTTCTCGATACCCACACGGGCTTCAAGATTTTCAGTGTTATAATAGTGTTTGATTTCTTTCATCTGAGTCACCAGGTCGGCCGCATCAAAAAGCGCCGGCGAAGCATATCGCCCGGTTAAAACAAGCTCTGTATTTTTTGGCTTGTTTCTGCACAAGTCAATAACATCCGACTCTTTGATCAGGTTAAAGTAAATGGCGATGCAAATTTCATCCAGAATGATCAGGTCGTATTGTTCGGACTCCATAACCTTTTTTATGTGCAGGAATCCATCTTCGGCGGCAGATTTATCGGCTTCTTCCGGATCTCGATGAATAAAGCACTCACGACCGTATTGCTTTACCGTGATGCGATCTTTTAAACACGCCAGCGCATGATGTTCAGAGTAGGGCATGCCTTTAACGAACTGTCCGATGAAGATTTTCAACCCGGCCCCGTAAGCGCGCAAAGCTAGTCCCAGCGCCGCGGTGGTTTTTCCTTTGCCATTTCCGGTATAAAGATGAATTTTTCCTTGAAACATGATTATACTTCCGAGTTTTCAGATTGATATGCGTCGCAAACCGCTTTGGCAACGGTGGAAGAAACCGTTTTATCCAGAACGGAAGGCAGAAACATCTCCGGTGTTGGATGCTCAATGGTTTCAGCCAGGGCATAGGCGGCCGAAAGCTTCATTTTTGGGGAGATGTGTTTGGCTTTGGCATCAATGGCGCCACGAAATACGCCAGGAAAGGCCAGCACGTTATTGACCTGATTTGGGAAATCGCTGCGTCCGGTGCCAATAATTCTTACCCCGGCTGCTTTGGCTTCATCGGGCATAATTTCCGGTGTAGGATTGGCAAGCGCGAGTATGATGGGATCTTCGGCCATGGTGTGGATCATATGCTGATTGAGCAAATTTCCAACGCTCACGCCAATAAACACATCGGCATTAACAAGCGCATCGGCTAGCGCGCCTTTTTTTTGAGATTGATTGGTCATCATGGCAAGCTGCATTTTTTGAGGCGAGTTTTGCAGATCGGGCCGTTGGCGGTCCAAAATGCCTTTGCTATCGCAAACAATAATATCTTTAACGGGCTGGCAAACATTGGGATCGTAACCCACGCACAAGAGCAGTTCAACGATGGCGGTTCCAGCTGCGCCAGCGCCATTGATGACAACCTTTAAATCCGTAAGCGCTTTTCCGGCTAGTTTAGCCGCATTGATGAGCGCGGCCAGCAAAACAATTGCCGTACCATGCTGGTCGTCATGAAAAACCGGTATACCAATGTCTTGCAAGGCTTGCTCAATTTCAAAACAGCGTGGCGCGGCAATATCCTCTAAATTTACCCCGGCAAAAACAGGGGCGATATTTTTAACCAGGTTAATAATTTCGAAGGTGTTTTGCGTGCCGGTGCAGATGGGAAAGGCATCAATACCGGCATATTCTTTAAACAGCACCGCTTTGCCTTCCATAACCGGAATAGCGCCATATGGGCCGATGTTTCCAAGGCCTAAAACGGCCGAGCCATCGGAAACAATGGCTACCGTGTTTTTTTTAAGTGTATAGTCGTAAGCTTTTTGAGGGTCTTCGGCAACCACGCGGCTGACTTCAGCCACACCGGGCGTATAGGCAAGTGAGAGATCGTAGTTGTTCTTGAGTTGTATTTTCGAAGTTATCTCAATTTTCCCGGCATGCTCTTTGTGCAGGTTTAGCGCATCTTGGTTTATATCCATTATCAAAAAAGTTGATTAAAAAAGGTTTGAGGGTTGCTAAGGCTTTCAATGCTTCGAGAGTTCGTTTAGAAAATTTTGGATGCCAGGTACATAATTTTTTGAAAACAAGAAACCATTGCCATGATCGTGCTGAATTTCTAAAAAATATTTTGGCTCATTGGCTGCTTCATAGAGCGCTTCGGCATGAGAAAACGGGATAACTTCATCTGCAGAACTATGGATGATAAGGCTCGGGCAATGGATTTTTTTTAAACGCTCCAGAGTGTTGTAATGAATGCGGGTTAGCCAACGAACCGGAAAATAAGGGTAAGTTTCAACCCCAATGTTTGGAATTGAAGTAAAGGTTGATTCCAGAATTAAGGCAACAGGCTTGTATTTTTCAGCCACCCAGGCGGCAACCCCGCCCCCCAGGGATCGGCCATGAGCAATAATTTGGCCGGGTTGAAATCCCTTTTGTTCGGTTAAATACTGCCATGCTGCTTCAGCATCGATGTAGGTGCCTTTTTCAGACACCACGCCCGAGCTTTGGCCATATCCCCGATAATCAAAAATCAAAACATGTAATCCAAGCTGATGAAAACGTTCGATAGTCGTTAGCCTGTCCGATATATTTCCGGCATTGCCATGAAAAAAAAGCATGACACGCGTTGCCTCGGGATGAGGTACATACCAGCCATGAAGCTTTTGGCCGTCTCTTGTTTCCAAGAAAACAGTTTCAAATGAAAGACCTATTGAACTCGGATCAGAAGTTATGGTTTTGGATGGTAAAAAAACCAAATGCTTCTGATAGTAATACATGAAAAACAATAGGATGACATAGAAACTTGCTATTGAGCTAATAAAAATTAAAAATAGTCTCACAATACATCTAAAATTTGGGCTTCATGGCTTGATCATACCATAGTTATAAGTTCATTTTTTTAACAACAAAATCAAGGTCTTTATCGCCCCGCCCGCTTAAATTAATGAGAATATTTTGGCCGGGCAGCTCAGGTGCAATTTTCATGGCATAGGCCACGGCATGGGCGCTTTCCAAAGCCGGGATAATGCCTTCAAGCCTTGATAGAGAAACAAACGTATCCAGGCATTCCTGGTCGGAAACGGTTTCGTACTCCACACGACCGATGTCTTTCAGGTAAGAATGCTGTGGACCGACGCCCGGATAATCCAATCCCGAAGCCACGGAGTATACCGGTTTTGGATCGCCCTTTTCATCTTGGATGAGATAACATTTAAATCCATGAATAACGCCCGGCTGACCTTTGGTTAATGTTGCGGCATGATCGGGTGTTTCCAAACCCAAACCTGAGGGCTCTACGCCGATGATACGCACGTTTTCATCTTCCAAAAACGCTGTAAACAATCCGATGGCATTGCTTCCGCCGCCAACGCAGGCAACCAAAACGTCGGGATTTTTTCCAACCATCTCATTAAACTGAGTCTTGGCTTCCTCGCCGACAATCTTTTGAAAATCGCGAACCATCATTGGGAACGGATGCGGGCCAACAACCGAACCGATGGCGTAAAAAAAGTTTTTCGGATCTTTCATGTACTCTTCAAACGCGCTATCCACGGCATCTTTTAATGTTGCCGTACCTCGGGTAACCGGAACGATGGTTGCGCCAAGAACTTTCATTCGCATCACATTGGGGTGTTCTTTTTCAATATCAACCGTTCCCATGTGAATTTCACATGGCACCCCTAGTAAGGCACAAGCCGTAGCCAAAGCAACGCCGTGCTGCCCTGCACCGGTTTCAGCCAGCACTTTGGTTTTACCCATGCTTTTAGCCACAAGCACTTCTCCCAGGCAGTGATTGATTTTATGCGCACCGGTGTGGTTCAGATCTTCTCGTTTAAAATAAATAGTTGCACCGTTGCAATGCTCGGTTAAGCGTTTGCAATGGTAGATCGGACTTGGCCGACCAACATAATGCTTTAACAGGTCCGATAATTCGTTTTGGAAGGACTCTTTTTGGCTGATTTCTTCATAAGCTAAGGTGATCTCATCCATGATGGCTTTAAGCTCAGGCGGAACAACCTGACCACCGTAAGGGCCAAACATGCCATCTTTATCAGGCATAACTTCGGTTGAAACAGATCTACTCATAATTGATATTTAGGATTACAAGTTATGATTTCAAATTTTCTATAATGCGCCTTTTTCTAGCGATTGTCAATGAATGCTAAATAATACGTTTTTTCTTTTAAAAGCATTCACAAGTATCAGCGAATTATGGTTTTATCGACGATGCTTTTTTTTCTTTTTCTTCTGACCGCTTTTGATTTTTTGTTTTTTTGAGTTGTTTTGCGAATTAGCAGTTGGCTTTATTGCCTCTGTTGCTGAATCAGATTTGGGTTCCGGCGGCACAATCTGTTTTGGATCAACGGTTTCCGGTTTTTTTTCCGAGACTTCTTTAGCAGTAACTGGCGCAGGCGGCGTTGCCGATGTTTTTTTCTGCTCTTCTTTTTTGGCTTCAACCTTAGGCGCCGGAGCAGAAGGCGCTGGCTGAGCAGGTTTTGAAGGGATAGGAGCAATCTTGGGTTCTTCTTTTTTGGCTTCAACCTTAGGCGCCGGAGCAGAAGGCGCTGGTTGAGCAGGTTTTGAAGGAGCAGGAGCAATCTTGGGCTCTTCTTTTTTAGCTTCAACCTTAGGCGCCGGAGCAGGAGGCGCAGGCTGAGCGGGTTTTGAAGGGATAGGAGCAATCTTGGGTTCTTCTTTTTTGGCTTCAACCTTAGGCGCTGGAGCAGGAGGCGCTGGCTGAGCGGGTTTTGAAGGGATAGGAGCAATCTTGGGTTCTTCTTTTTTAACTTCAACCTTAGGCGCCGGTTTAACGGGTTGTTTTTCAGTAATGCTCTCCTGCGGTTTTGGGCTGGAAATACGAATGGGCGTATCCTCTTTTATGGCCTTTTTTTCAGCCGCAGAAGATTTTTCTCCGCTGGATTTTTGTTTCAGTTTTGCAAGCAGATCAATCGCAGTAGGTTCTATCTGGCGCGGAACTTCCTGGATCAGGTCGAAAATTGAGGTAATATCAAAAACAGTTTTGCCAATCTCAATACCTAATGGTTCCAAATGGTCGCCTTCAAGCTCATTATTTAGCAACTCATCAGCATTTTTGTCGCGAAGTGTTTTATAAAACCAAGCCACATCGCTTTTTTCCGGATATTCAGTTATGCTTCCTGCAACATTATCATTATTAAAAGAGATCATAGCAGTAAGTGTAAAGAGATCACTTTCCACGATCAACCGTTGCATTTCTTCACGAGATGGCCGGACTCCCAAATTAAATGTATCTAAAAGCGTTGGTAAAAGGGGAATCGGAACCGAATCGCCGGTGTCTGAAATATCAGGAGCAATTAAAAGCGACGGCTCGTTTAAAATACCGGTTGTATTATTGTTTGTTTGAGGTGAAAGTTTAAATGCGTTGTTTTTGGAATCGGTAAACGCTTCAAGTAACGCAATATATTTACAACCCACACTGTGCCCAACCCAAAAAAACGGGAGTGATTTTATTGCCGGAACTTCTTGGCGCACCAGATTGCGCTCGTTAAGCAATGTTAAAGCAATTTCGGCATGGTTTAAGCCAAATTGAAATGGTACAGCGATAATGCAATAGCCTGCATTATAGAGTCGTTCTAAAAAATAGTCGTACGAAACTGTTGGAAACTGACCAAAAAGTTGTCCGCCATAAAATTCAATTACACCTTTTGGTTTCGGATGCAAAGCAACCCAACTTTTTGAAATTCGTTGATATGTTACATTCATATCGCAATTCCTCCTTATTTTTTCTATGTCTTATTGATGGAAAAATCCATCCTTATGGTTAAAATTCATACTAAAAAGATGATAATTGATGAATAAACAACTTAAAAAAGGGGATTTGATAATAAAACACGTTTAGAAGTAAAATCTGAAGAAATAATTGACCACGCCCCAAAAAAGATGGCTTGGCAAACGTTTGTTTTGTTGATTTGAGAACTACATGGGTATCCTTCGATCTCGACTCAAGCGGCGGTCATTATCTTTGGTTTGTTTTTTCATGAATGTATCCATCTTCTCAAAGGCATCAATATCAAACAGAGGCGTTCTGCACACGCTTATGGTTCGATCGGTATTTGCAAATGCAATCAATTCGGAGTTTGTAGCTAAAGCAATGTTATAGAATGGCCCCGACATGGCCGCAACTTCTTTACCGGATTCAACATCCCACAATTTTAGAATACTAATTTTTCTAACACGGTTATAGCCGGAAGAGATTAGCATTTTACCGTTTTGGCTAAACGCTAAAAAGTCAATTCCGCCAGGATTCCCAGTTAGTGTAATGAGCTCTTCATTGGTTTCAATATCCCACAGCTTAATCGATTTGTCCCAACTTCCGGAAGCAAGGATTGTGCTTGAAGGATTCAGGGAAATAGATATAACCGGCCTTGTGTGGCCAATAAGTTGAGTGCGTTGATTGCCCGTTTCCGTATCCCAGATGATAATGGATTTATCATTACTGGCAGATACAATTGTTTTCCCATCGGAACTAAACAATACCGAATTAATTTCCTGTTCATGACCTTTCAACGTCATTTCTTCTTTACCTTTACGTAGATGCCAAAGTTTAAGCTCCGTATCGTTACTGCCGGAAGCTAACATTGTACCGCCAGGATTAAAGCATACGGTGTTTATGACACGTTTATGACCACTAAATACGGCCTCTTCAAATCCGGTTTTTGCATCCCATACACGAATAATTTTGTCACTTCCGGCAGAGGCAAATTTTTTACCATCCGGGCTAAATGCCAATGAATACACATAGCCGGTTTTAACAAAACTCACCAGACTAAATCGGTTAATGCCGGTTTGTGATTCGGTAATCGAAATTTTCCAACTGGCAGAAGCAAGTAATGATCCATCAGGATTAAACGCCATGGAGTTGATTCTGCTGGTTGAATGTTCATTAACCATTTGTGAGGACTCGAAAACCTGATGAAGGGCCAAGCGACGGGTTTTGCGCCGAGGATCTATATCATCTCTACGTTCGTCAGCACGGCGTTCGCTCGATACATCTTCTTCCTGAAGCTCAGCTTGATAGCCTAAATCCTTTTGGATTTTAGGTAACTCCAAAACAGACAGCCGTTCAATTTTAGAAATATTAATGGTTTTGTTGATATTGGCTACCGCGATTGATGTCCCATCCGAGCTAATATTGATCGTATAAAATCCGCCTTCAAACGATCCTAATTCTTTACCGGCTAAAAAGTCCCAGAATTTAACGTGAGATGTTTTTTCCAAACGATTGTAACTAACCGATACAAGTTCGGTGCTTTGGGTATTAAATGTCAGATAGGTTAAACCATTTGGGTGGCCAACTAGTGTAGCGATTTCCGATCCGGTTTCAGCATCCCAAATTTTTATATTTTTATCCCATCCCGATGAGGCAATGTATTTGCCATTCGGACATATAGCTACAGTATTGATTAATCGTGTATGCCCAATAAGTGTGTGAAGAACTTTACCGCTGTTTATATCCCACAAAATAACCGTTTTATCGGTACTGGCAGAGGCTAGAACATGACTGTCGGAACCAAACGCTAACGCATTCACATCTTGTTCATGACCTTTTAACGTGTGAATTAAGTTTCCGTTTTTTGTATCCCATATCTTAATGGTGGCATCATTGCTGGCTGAAGCTAAATATTTTCCATTTGGGCTAAATTTTACTGAGTTAATAGCCTGTTTATGCCCTTTTAACTCAAATAATAATCTCCCGCTTCCTGTACTCCATATATTGACAATTTTTGAGCTTCCGGCTGAAGCGATCATTTTGCCATCAAAACTATAATCTATTGAGTAAATGTATTCATTTGGCGATTCAGAAATCAAGTTTCGAAATTCATCGCCGGTTAATATATCCGTGATAACCGTTTTCCAACTCGCATGGGCTAAAAAACTTGTGTCAGGGCTAAAACACAATGCATTTATTCGATTGGAGGACTGGCCAATAATGCTGAGTGACATATGAAAGCAGGTTTAGTTAAAAAAAATTGTGGAAAGATTGTACCTTTTGGGTAATAACTATCAACCTCGCTTATTAATTATAGTTAGCTAAAAGACACTAAAATTTAATCAAAAGAACGATATTTCCACACTTGTGGAAATGAATTTTCCAGAATAAAATGACTGAAACGGTTAGAGAGTTCCTAACTGAATCGTATGGTTAGTTTAATTTAAATGTTTTTTACCCCTTTTAAAACGTTAAATTTGCTGCGGTTTTCATAGTTTGACAAAAAAACGCGGTATGTATTTTCCCGGAGTTCAAGGATATGTTCTTTTGAATGACCTTTTGGGTAAAGAGGGGCATCAATAGCTAAGAGAACTTCGCCACAATGTATCTTAAATGATTTTTTTTCGGTCAATCGGTGACTCCCAAGAATTGTTACCGGTAAAACCGGGGTATTGGTTCGGCAAGCCAAATTAAAAGCGCCTTGTTTTAAGGGTTGAATTTTTCCTTCAACATCCCGAGTCCCATCAGCGAAAATATGAATGGATTTCCCCGAACAGATTTTTTCTTTTGCTTCTTCAAGTGAAGCCAATGCCTTTTTTTTGTTTTTTCGATCAATAAGTATAAAATCGCCTAACCATAACGACCAACCGAAAAAAGGGATTTTCCCTAACTCTGCTTTAGCGATCATCCTCAAATTTAAACGAATGGAAGCAAGTATAATTGGGATATCGGCCATACTTGCATGATTACTGGCGATAACATAAACCTGGTTTTCATGATAATGATGCTCTCCGAAAATGTGAACCTTAATACCCAGTACCCATAAGCATCCTTTACCCCAAACCCTGGCAAATTTCAAATAGGCGTTACCCGACCGATCGACTAACGATGCTAAAGAAGACAATATGGATATCAGAAAGGTGTATGGCAGCACCACTAAAAAAAACAATATTGTTCGAAACGAAAGCATAGTTAAATGGAAGTGATCTTCTTGCTTTATTTAGAAGATAATGGTGGAAGTGAGAGTTTTCCAAGTATGGCAGGGGTTTTTAATGATGCGCTTTGTTGGTTGAGAAATTGATACCCTAAAACAGAAAACAAAACGGCCTCTTTTCCATCGCTGCTGATTTTTAAATTGTGGCAATCATCGATGGTTTTAACTGTTTGAGATGAAAAGCACTTTTTTAAACGCTGCATGATAAATGGATTTTTACTTCCACCGCCGCTAACGATTAACTCGCTGCAGTTGATCTTTGGGGTAACAAAATGCTGATATTGAGCATGAATCACTCGAACGGTAAGTTCCGAAAGCGTAGCAATTAAATCTTCATCGGTTAAGTTGTATTCCTTTGCGCTTAAAAGAATAGCCTGAAAACAGGCGTCATTGTATTTTTCACGACCGGTTGATTTTGGTGGCGAAAGATCATAATACGGATCGTTTAATAGCTTATGTAATAATGGTTCATGAATTTGGCCTTGGCTGGCTTTAAGGCCGTCTGTATCGCAAGATAAGTTAAACAACTGCTGAGCTGCTTTATCAATCAAGATGTTGCCGGGACCGCAATCAAAAAAAATCACTTCAGAAAATGATCCGCCAGCTTTAATGGCCGTCAGATTACTGATTCCGCCGATGTTTACTATCAACTGGTTTTTATCACCACTTTGAAAAAGTACATAATCGAGGTAAGGCATCAAGGGCGCGCCTTCTCCTCCTGAAGCAACATCTGCGACGCGAAAATCACTGATAACCGGGCGCGAGGTTTCCTTGGCAATAACAGCCGCTTCGCCAAGTTGGTACGTCGAGCGAATAGCGTACGATTCAATGCTTTCTTGGTGAGGTTCGTGCCAAAACGTTTGGCCGTGCGAGGCAATAAAATCAATGGTTTTTAGCGGTATGCGCTGTTTGGTGATGAACGTAAGGGCGGCATCGGCAAAAACCTTGCCCAGCAAAAAGTTCATTTGGGAGATGTCTTTAAGCTCGACTTGAGGGCGGTTGATAATGTTTTGGATACGATTTCGAATGCCTGGCTGAAATAGAATGGTTTCAAATGCCAAGAGCTCAGGCTGAATAGAATCTTTTTTTTGGCTGATTTTCGTTAAGCCAACATCAACGCCATCAACGGATGTGCCCGATAATAGCCCAATGGATAGAATCTCAGATTTTTCCGCACAATCAAAGTTTAGCATGCAAAAGATTTTAAAAATGATTTTAGCGCATTAAAATCATTTTCAATGAGTTGAGCCTTTTTTTCAAGTGTTAATACGTTTTGAAGTCGTTCCGGGATATCAACCTTAATGCCTAACGTGTTTAAAACCACATCATAAAACTTTGCCGGGTGAGCAGTTGAAAGCACAATTCCATAGGCATCATATAAATTGGTTTGCTCTCGATACATCTTTAAGGCTTTGTAGCCTACCGATGTGTGAGGGTCAAGGATGTAATTGTGCATGGCATAAACATCTTTCATGGTTTGTCTGGTCTCTATATCATCAATCGAAAATCCGGTTATATCACCCCGGAATAACTCAAGCTTTTTATCAAAGATATCCAACAAACGCGAAAAATTGCTCGGATTGCCAACATCCATTGCGGTTGAAAGGGTTTCGATAGTGGCATGAGGATCAAATACGCCCGTGTTCAAGTACCTGGGCACACTCTCGTTAAGGTTGGTGGCTGCAATAAAGTGAGCAATTGGAAATCCCATTTTTTGAGCAAAAACACCGGCGGTTAGATTTCCGAAATTCCCGCTGGGAACGGAAACCAGTAACGGTGAATCAGGATAATTGGCACGGTGTTTTAAGGCGGCATACGCGTAATAAAAGGATTGTGGAATGAGCCTGGATATATTGATGGAGTTTGCTGATGTTAAAGTAAGATGGGAGCGCAACTCCTGATCGCCAAACGCTTCTTTAACTAATTTTTGGCAGGCATCAAAATCGCCTTGAACTTCAAGCGCATGAACATTTCCGCCAAGGGTGGTAAGCTGCTTTTCCTGAATATCGCTCACTTTTCCGGAGGGATAGAGAATGACAACACGAGTGTTTGGAACCCCCTGAAAGCCATAAGCTACGGCGCTTCCGGTATCGCCTGATGTAGCTACCAAGATTGTAATCTGGCGATGATCCTCTTCGGCAAACGCTCCGATGAGGCGCGCCATAAAGCGTGCGCCAAAATCTTTAAAGGCAAGCGTAGGCCCGTGAAACAATTCAAGTATTTGGGTGTTTTCACCGGTTTGAACCAAGGGCACATCAAAATTGTAACTGTCTTTGATCAATCCTAACAAGCGTTCATGATCGAGCTCATTATTCACAAATCGTTTGGCAATTTCAAAAGCAAGTTCGTAAAACGGAGCTTCAGATAAATCCGTTAATTCCTTTTCGGAAAAACGGGGAATGTATTCAGGCATATATAAGCCTTTATCAGGCGCTAATCCTTCTAAAACGGCATGTTTAAGTGAAACGTGAGGCGCTGAGAGATTGGTACTGTAAAAAATCATAAAAAATTAAAATCCTTTATTACTCGGAATGAAGATTTGAAAGCGGAAGTTCAACGTAGAAAATGCTTCCACATCCGGAACCATTGCTTTTTGCCCAAATTGTGCCGTGATGAAGTTCAATAAGCTGCTTGGATATCCAAAGACCCAACCCGGTTGACTTTTCGCCTTTTGTTGGTTTTGCGCTTAAACGTTGAAACTTTTTAAATAAATGCTGCTTGTCTTCATCGGTTAACCCCGGACCTTCATCTTTAATAGATATCTTAACGGAATTATTACTTCCGGAACATATATCGATCCAAATCGATGAGTTTTCCGGTGAGTATTTTATGGCATTGCTGACTAAGTTATCAAATACTTCCTGCAACCGGTCTTCATCGCCATCAACAAGAAAATCTTTTTCAGATTCAAAATTGATATTTTGCTGTTTTGAACCGGCCTTCATTGAGTTATTTGATAAAACAACCTGAAATATAACATTTAAATCAACAGGATTAAATTGCAAGTTTAATTTCCCACGCTCAATGGCAGATGTTTCCAGAAGACCATTAATCAATTTATACAGTTGTTGAGACGCTTTATAAATCGACTGGGATTTTTTAATGATCGGTTCATTTGCTTCGGCCTCATCAATGATCATCTCGGAATAAGACATAATGGCTTGCAACGGGTTTTTCATATCATGTGCGGCAATTGAAAGTAGTTCCGATTTGAATTCATTGGCTTGATTCAGAGATTCGTTCAAATATTTGAGATACTCGTAGGCCTGTGCCAGTTCAACATTTTTTAATCGATATATTTCCGTTTCACGATTCGCTTTTTCTATTTCAAATTCACTCATCAACTCTTTTGTTTTCTCTTCAGATTTTGCGGCCAGCAGTTGTTGATTGAGTAAATGGTAAAGTTTATAGTGTTGAAGTGCGCTTTGGGGGTCATTCTTCTTTTCATATAATTCGGAAAGCAGGAGATGAGACTTGTATAAAATTTCTTTATCCATAATCTCCGTGCAGAATTGCTGGGCAATTTTTACATGTTCAAGCGCTTCATCGAGTTTGCTTTGTTGAAAAAAAATCTTGCCAATATTCAAATGAGCGCGGGCTTGCGATTGATGATGATTTTGGGATTGAGCTAAAAGCAAACTTTTTTTAAAATTTTCCAAAGCTTTTTCATGATGTCCTAATATCGAATACAGTCGACCTATGGTAATCATAGCGGCTTTTTTTCCATCTATATCATCGAGCGCTTGGTACAAACTCACGGCTTCATAAGCTTTCTCAAGAGCAAGGTTATTATTTTGAATGCTTAAATAACAGAGCGATTCATTATGAATGGCATCGGCTTTGCCTTTTTTATAATTCAGCTCACTTGAGATTTTGGCGGCCTCGATACATAACTCTAAAGCTTTTTGGGGGTATGAGCCGGAAAGATCAAAAGATAGTTGATTTAATGAATCTACTTTTGACGTTGAGTTTTCACCGCTCAGTTTATGACGTTTTGTGATATTTATGTTCAGATCGTCGTCTTTTAACATTAACCATGAAAATTTTAACCAATAGATATAATTATCGGGGCTCAGAGGAAGGGTGTACTTATTTACCTAGATACACGTTTCATTTAACCTAAGCAAATTAAATAAATGTCAATTTGAGGCCACCGTATTATGTTCTGAGATCACGTTTGCTCCGGGTGAATCAAGTTTAGAAATCCAAAAATCTGCGTTTAACCCTGCTTTTGTTTTAAAGACTTCTTTCATAGCCAGCCCGACATTTTTAGCGATTTGCTCGCTTTCTGAAAAAGCAAACAACGATGGGCCGGATCCGGCAATCGAACAGCCTAACGCACCTAGATCTTTAGCCGCATGTTTTACATCGTAAAATGAGGGTATTAATGGTGCACGGTAGGGTTCGGCAACAAAATCTTCCAGAGAGCGTCCGATCACTCCCATATTTTGCGTAAGCAATCCATTGACCAGAGCGCCTACATTCCCCCATTGCTTTACAGCGTCTTTTAATGCAATTTGATCTTTTAAAATGGATCGGGCATCCGCAGTTTTTACTTCAAGATGAGGATGAATTAGCGTGGCATACAAATTTGTTGGCGAAGGAATCTCGATTAAATCCAATGGATCATAACTGCGTATCAAAACAAAATTACCTAATATTGCCGGCGAAACATTATCAGCATGATACGATCCACATGCGAGGTATTCGCCTTCCATAGCAAATTGAACAAGTTCTTTTTTAGGATATATATTGTTGAACAAATGATTTACGGCAATAAGTGCTGCCGCAGCGCTTGAAGCGCTACTGCCCATACCGCTACTTAACGGAAGATTCTTTTCCAGGTCTATTGAAATTTGAAAATGAGGGTGGATAAGTTTGTTTTCGAGTAAGTTATCCAAAAATTTAGCGAGTGTAATACCGGCTGTATTTCTGTTTGTATCTTTGGGTAAAACGCCCCCATCGCCTACAATTGAATTAATATTAATCTCGTATGTAGGAACATCTTTTTCAATATAGGTTATGGTAACTTTATCGCCGGGTTGAGTTAACGCAAATCCAAGAACATCAAAACCACATGCTACATTTCCTACCGTTGCCGGTGCATAGCCGATTACTTTATTCATGTTTTAAATCACAGTCACAAAAAAATCAAAGTTAAAATCAGAAAAGTTCGTGAGATTTTTTTGTGTTTTTTGTTTTACTAATTAGTTTTGCTAAATTTACCGCCCCTGAAGGCTCAGGTCTTTTAAGATTCTTTATTTATATTTGGCCGCGAGTTTGAAATGATTACTAATAAAAAAGTTTCACAAAAATAATCGAATAATTCTAAACGAAAAATAAAAGATATGTCAACAGCAGTCAGACCTGATGAAATATCAGCAATACTTCGAAAGCAACTTTCCGGATTTGACTCTGAGGTGGATGTTTATGATGTCGGCACGGTGTTACAGGTTGGTGATGGTATTGCTCGTATTTATGGATTGTCCAAAGTTGCAGCTGGGGAATTGATTGAGTTTCCAAATAATGTAACGGGAATGGTTCTAAACCTTGAGGAAGATAATGTAGGCGCCGTTCTTTTTGGCTCTTCTGATTTGATCAAAGAGGGCGATACGGTTAAACGCACAAAAATTTTGGCTTCAATTCCCGTTGGTGAAGCAATGCTAGGACGCGTTATAAATCCGCTGGGTGATCCGATTGACGGAAAAGGCCCAATCAATACCGACATTCGTTTGCCGCTTGAGCGACGAGCTCCGGGTGTTATTTTCCGTAAGCCGGTTAAAGAGCCGCTTCAGACAGGTCTTAAAGCTATTGACTCTATGATCCCGATTGGCCGCGGACAGCGTGAGTTGATTATTGGTGACAGACAGACGGGTAAAACTGCTGTAGCTATTGATACCATTATTAACCAAAAAGGTAAAGATGTTTATTGTATTTATGTGGCTACCGGCCAGAAAGGTTCAACGGTTGCACAGGTTGTAAATACACTTGAGAAAAACGGCGCTATGGAGTATACGACCGTTATTTCTGCAACAGCTTCAGATCCCGCTCCGATGCAGTTTATTTCGCCTTATGCCGGCGCTACTTTAGGTGAATATTTCAGAGATACAGGTCGACATGCGCTTGTAATTTATGATGATCTTTCAAAACAAGCGGTTTCTTACCGTCAGGTTTCCTTGCTTCTTCGCCGTCCGCCAGGACGTGAAGCGTTCCCCGGAGATGTATTCTACTTACACTCTCGTTTGCTAGAGCGCGCTGCTAAAATCACAGATGATGATGAATTGGTTAAAAAAATGAATGACTTGCCCGATGCCATTAAACCAATGGTTAAAGGGGATGGCAGTTTAACAGCGCTTCCGATTATTGAAACCCAAGCCGGCGACGTTTCGGCCTATATTCCAACGAATGTGATCTCCATTACCGATGGACAGATCTTCCTGGAATCCAACTTGTTTAACTCCGGTCAGCGTCCGGCTATTAACGTGGGTATTTCGGTATCGCGTGTTGGCGGTAGCGCCCAAATTAAAGCCATGAAAAAAGTTGCCGGTACGCTTCGTTTGGATTTGGCTCAGTATCGCGAGCTTGAAGCTTTTGCTAAATTCGGTTCCGATCTGGATAAAGCAACTCAGGCTCAGCTTACTCGTGGTGAACGCCTGGTTGAAATCCTCAAACAAGGCCAGTATGTGCCAATGGAAGTAGAAAAACAGGTTGCTATTATTTATATAGGTACTCAAGGTTTATTGGATGAAGTTCCTGTTGAGTACATCAAGCAATTTGAGCAGGAATTCCTAGAAATGCTGGAGATCAAGCATAAAGATGTTCTTGATGAAATTGCCAGCACCGGTAAAATTGAAGGTGATATTGCCAAAAGACTCAGCGATATTTCCAAGCAGTTTATCGATACATTCTTACAATCCAAGGCAAAGTAAATCAGATCTAAGGGAGCTTTTGAGCTCCCTTTTGATATTTTTTCAAATTCTTAAACTCGCTTAACTCAATCGGATGTCAACGCTAAAAGAAATACGGGGGCGAATCAAAAGTATTAAAAATACCCAGCAGCTTACCAAAGCCATGAAAATGGTTGCTGCAGCTAAGCTACGAAGAGCGCAAGATAAAGCCTTGATGGCACGTCCTTATGCAAATAAATTAAAAGAGCTTTTGGATTCACTATCCAGTAAAGTTGATACATCATTAAATCCGTTACTTGTAACTCGTGAAGAAGTAAAGAACATCCTGGTTATTGTTGTTACGGCTGATCGTGGATTATGCGGTGCGTTTAATACAAACATTATCAAGATGGCAAAAAATGCTATTGATAATGAATTAGCTGAATACACCCAATCCAGTCGATTGAAAATGATCTGTGCCGGGCGTCGAGGTTATGATTTTTTCCGAAAAAGAGGCTACGATATTGTTAAAGGGTATTCCTCAATATTTCAACACCTTGAGTTTGAATCAGCTAAAGAAATTGTTGATATTGCAACAGACCTTTTTTTAAAAGGCGAAGTCGATAAGGTTATTGTGTTTAATAACGAATTTAAAAATGTTGTATCTCCAAAGCTTGTTTCTGAAGTTTTTCTACCGATACAAGCTTCGGATGCTGATAGTGATGCAAATGATGAATCCAGGGTCAAGCAAGTGATTCCAATTGTTGATTACATTTATGAACCTTCACCGGAAGGGATTATCAACGATTTGATCCCAAAGCATTTAAATACACAAATGTGGCGGGTATTGTTGGAATCAAATGCTGCTGAACAAGCCGCACGGATGACGGCAATGGATTCGGCTACGGATAATGCAAAAGAATTAATCAGAACATTAAGCATTTCATACAACCGCGCCCGTCAGGCAGCCATTACTACCGAAATCAATGAAATTGTGAGTGGCGCTAATGCGCTTGAGCAACAAGCCTAGTTAAGGCGGTGTTTTATCCAAAACCATGTAGTAAATGTATAAAGCGTCCTTTTGGGGCGCTTTTTTTATTTCAAAAATTTAACGTTCTCCGAAACAATTTATTGGTTTAATCGAATCAGTTGAATATATTTGCGTTATCAAATATTTAATAATCAATTATTGAAGTATCAATAAAATGAGTATAAATATTCAACGCTTTGAGCAAAGGATGATAGGGCATCATATTGGCCTTGCCGGACACACATTGAGAAACACGTTTATCCAATACTTTAAAGGCAAAGGTATAGACTTAACCCCTGAGCAGTTTTTGATTGTTAAAATGTTGTATGGCAATGATGGAGTTGTGCAAAATGTTATTGCGAATCATTTTCTTCGCGACGATGCCAGCATAACAAGAGCGTTAGACAGTTTAGAAAAGAAAAATTTTATTGAGCGAAGAAAGTCTAAATCGGATCGCAGAGCAAATTTGGTGTTCATTTCGGATAAAGGAAGAGCTTTTGTAGAAAGTTTAATTCCAATAGCCGAAGAGTTAAACCAACAGTATTTGAAAGGCGTACCAGAAGACGAGATTGAGGCGTTGAAAAAAACAATAAAAAAAATAGTAACCAATGCTAAAGCAATTACACATTTGGAAAACGATGAAAAAGAGATAAACCATAAGAACCATCACCCTTAGTATGAAGTGTAACCAATTTTAGCTTTAACGATTAAAATTTTAATAACGATGAATAAATTACTGACCACAGGTATTGTGATCGTCGTCATATTAATAGGAATTGGCGGGAATTTCCTGTTGAGCAATCAAAACGGGAGTGCCAATAAAAAAAATGGTAAGGCAGCGTCGGCAAAGCTTCAGAAAAAAATCCGTACCCAACTTGTTTCAAATCAAACAGTTACGCAAACCGTATCGATAAGCGGTCGGGTTCAGGCCTACAATAAAATTGATGTTTTTTCCGAAGTCACCGGTGTATTAAAATCCACGGCAAAGACGTTTAGAGCAGGAAGGTATTTTAAAAAGGGCGAACGTCTCATAACGATTGATGATGAAGTATACCGAAACACAATGCTTGCAGAAAAAAGCATGTTGTTGAATCAGCTTACCCAGCTTATTCCTGATTTGATGATTGATTACCCTGAAAATGTGGCAAAATGGGATGCGTTTTTAAATGATTTTGATTTAAGCAAGCCGCTTCAACCCTTACCCAAAACAAGTTCATCGCGTGAGCGAAATTACATTGCTTCCAGAAACATCTACACAAAATACTATTCGGTGAAAAGTATGGAAGCGATGTTAGCAAAGTATTCGATTAAGGCGCCGTTCAATGGTATTGTAACGGAGTCGAGTGTAAATCCGGGTACGCTTGTACGCCAAAATCAAAGAATAGGAGAGTTTACCAGCACGGCTTCTTACGAGTTGAATGCCATTGCCGATTTGGAAGATTTAAAATTTCTCAAAGTTGGTCAAACCGTTCTTTTATCTTCCGATGAAATCAACGAGTCGTTTTCAGGAAAAGTGCAACGGATTAATCAAAAAATATCACCCGAAACTCAAAGTGTGAATGTGTTTATCCGAACGTCGCATCCGAAATTAAAAGATGGAATGTATGTAAATGCAATAATTAAGTACAATGTGGAAAATGCATTTGAAGTTCAAAAGAGTTTGTTGATCGATAACCGAAGTCTTTATGTGGTTGAAGATAGCATTGTAAAGTTAAAAGAAGTACAGGTTATGGGTTCTCATGGTGATGTGGCCATTGTGAAAGGTCTGTTAGATGGGACTAAGATCATAACTGAAAAGTTTGAAGGAATGAAAGAAGGCTTGAATGTAAATAGCAAAGTCGCTGTAAAAGATGGCGACGAATCAAAGCATTTAAGTCTTAAAGATTCACAAACTTCAAAACCATAACGCTTAAGACAGAAGAGTAATTATTTCTTAACCAAAGATCGTTTTATCTAGTGAAAGCACTTATTAAACACTTTATTAAATACCCGGTACTTGGTAATGCCATTTTTGTAGCCATCTTACTTTTTGGTTTGTTGGCGTT
Source organism: Chloroherpetonaceae bacterium (assembly GCA_028277445.1). Lineage (GTDB taxonomy): Bacteria > Bacteroidota > Chlorobiia > Chlorobiales > Chloroherpetonaceae > JANQGG01. The sequence goes on from JANQGG010000010.1 coordinate 64,875, forward strand.
TAAATCAATGAAAACCACATTTTTCCCCGACGTGCCGGCGGATAAAATTATCATTCAAGCGTCCTACCCTGGCGCTTCTCCCGAAGAGATCGAAGAAAGCATTACGATCAAAATAGAAGACAAGCTTAAAGGCATAACCGGAATCGACCGGATGACTTCAACCTCGAATGAAAATTCATCTAAAATAACTGTTGAGCTTGAAACAGGTTACGATGCCAACATCTTGGTTCAGGAAGTGACCAATGCCATTGATCAGATCAGTTCATTTCCGGTTGGATTGGAAAAGCTGCAAATTTATAAGATGGAACCTATGGATTTTGTCAGCGCTTATGCCATTTATGGGAATATCGACCTTCGCGAGCTTAAAATTTATGCCAGGAAAATTGAGAGAGAGTTGAGAAATAACGAAGGGATTACAAAAATCACATTAAGCGGGTTTCCTGAAGAAGAAATTGAAGTCAGTTTAAATGAAGATAAGCTTCGCGCCTACAATATCACTTTTAAAGAAATCGCTGACGCTGTTAAAGACGCTAATTTAGAAATCACCGGTGGAAAGATTTTAGGAGAAACCGAGGAGTTTTTAATACGTGCCGATGAAAAGGGATACTATGCCGAAGAATTGGAAAATTTAGTGGTTCGTTCCGGGGCTGATGGTGCGATTGTAAGATTACGCGACCTGGCGGATGTGAAAGATAAGTGGTCGGAAGATCCGAACAAATTTTACTTTAATGGAAAGCCCGCCGTAAATATTGATATCAATAAGACCAACGATCAAGATATGTTTAGTGTTGCTGACCGGGTAGCAGCATACATGGATCAATTCGACTATAAGCACGATGATATAGAAATTTCGCTACTTCGCGATGGTTCGGGGATTGTAAAAGAACGTGCTACAATTCTATCCAACAATGGCATTTTGGGTATCATTTTGGTGGTGTTATTTCTGTCGTTTTCTCTAAATCCCAGAATGGCGTTTTGGGTTGCGCTAGCCATACCGATTTCATTTACGGGAATGGCTATTCTTGGCTCGATATATGGTCTGACGATCAATGTGATCTCGTTAATGGGCATGATCATCGTAATTGGTATGCTGGTGGATGATGGTATTGTGATTGCAGAAAACATCTATCAGCATTACGAAAAAGGTGAAAAGCCCATCGAAGCGGCCATAAACGGCACATTGGAAGTTCTGCCCTCAGTAACGGCAGCAATCTTAACCACCATCGTGTTCTTTTCCATGTTTCTCTTTTTGGAAGGAGATATTGGCGTTCGGATGAAAGATATTGGATTTGTGGTGATAGCTACGTTAGCGATTTCGTTGGTAGAAGGCGTCTTAATTCTTCCGGCTCATATTGCGCACTCCAAAGCCTTGCATCAAAAGCCCGGTCAAAAAACCTGGATCATGCGAAAATCCGAGGAGTTTTTGCATTTGCAACGCGATATCATTTATGCCCCCTTGCTTAAATTTTGTATTCGCAATCCAATCATAATAGCCATAATTCCGGTTGCGCTGTTCATGATCACCATTGGAGCGTTACAAGGAAGTATTGTAAAAGTCACGTTTTTCCCGGTCATTGAACGCGACAACATTGTGCTGTCGTTTCAAATGCCTGCAGGAACGCCTGAACGCGTTACCGATAGTTTGTTGCAGAAAATGGAACAAGACGTTTGGCTGGTAAATCAGGAGTATGATGAAAAACACAAACCGGAAAAGAGCATTATCAAAGCCGTAGCACGTGCCATTGGCCCAAATGCGCATCAGGGGGGATTAAGAATCACATTGGTAGAAAGCCAGTTTCGTGATCTTTCGGAAATGGATATTCGAAATATGATCCGACAAAAAATTGGCGTGATCCCTGAAGCCGATCGTTTGCAGCTTGGGACTGGCGGTATGTGGGGCATGCCGGTTTCGGTGGCGCTTAAGAGTAACAATTTAGAGCAACTTCGTGAGGCCAAAGAAGAGCTTAAGGCCTTATTAAAAGAAAATCCGAAACTCAAAGACGTTTCAGATAACGATTCCCCAGGATTAAAAGAAATTAAAATTAAGCTCAAAGAAAAAGCGTATGCGCTGGGTCTCACCACTCAACAAGTCATGGAGCAGGTTCGAAGCGGCTTTTTCGGAAAAGAAGCCCAACGCATTATTAGAGGGATTGATGAAGTTAAAATCTGGGTCAGGTACGATAAATCTAACCGGAGCAGCCTTGAACAAATGGAAGAGCTTCGCATTAGGCTAAACGATGGCAGGGCTTTCCCGCTCAAAGAAATCGCTGATTTTACGATTGAGCGAGGCGTTTCTTCGATAAATCATATCGATGCACAACGTGTGGTAGAAGTTGAAGCTGATATTTTAAGCGCCAATGAATCCGTAACGGATATTATTGCAGATGTTCGCACAAATGTGATGCCTAATATTGTAAAAGCCTATCCTGATGTGAGTTTTGATTTTGAAGGTCAAAGTCGGGAAAGCAGTAAAACAGCGGCTTCAATTCAACGAGTTATTCCGATCATCGTTGGCATAATGTTTTTAGTGGTTGTCTTTACGTTTCGTTCGTTTATTCAGGCATTCATTGTTTTTGTGATGGTTCCGTTCAGTTTAATTGGCGTGGTTTGGGGCCACTTTATTCAAGGTTTTATTTTAAGCCTGTTTTCAATGTTCGGAACAATTGCCTTAATCGGTATTGTCATTAACGACTCTTTAATTTTTATCAATGAGTTTAATCGAATATTAAAAGAAGGTAAGCCATTCAATGAGGCGTTATATGAAACCGGAATGAGCCGTTTTCGCCCGGTAGTCCTTACTTCAATTACAACCATTGCCGGTCTTGGCCCGTTGATGTTTGAACCCAGCCGGCAGGCTCAGTTTCTTTCACCAATGGCAGTTGCGGTTGCTTATGGATTATTGTTCGGAACCACCTTAACCTTGGTGATGCTGCCTTCGCTATTGGTGCTGTTCAATCGTTTGAAAGTTTATGTATTGTGGTTGATTAAAGGCGAAAAGCCGTCTCATGAATCGGTTGAACCGGCCATCCAGGAAGAAGTATTTGCTTCACAGAATTAAGCTTTTCATCAAGGTCAGAGTTCTAAGAGGAAAATTATTTTGAATGACAAATAAAAACTACCCATGCGTGCAAGAGTAATTCGTTTTTCCTACATGTTCTTTTTTCTAATCAGCATTTGTGGCGTTGAACTTTCCGAGGCCGCTGAAAAATTAACTTTAAATCAAGCCATTGAAACCGCATTGGAAAAAAACCTCGATATTCAAATTGCCAAAGGCAATGAGGAAATCCAGAAGAACAATGCTCACATTGGTAATGCCGGTTTATTGCCGTCGGTAGATATTGTTTCAGGCATAAACTATCAGGAGCGAAATCAAACAGGGGCAATTGCCGCTCCAAATGCATCCAGTTCATCATCGACAACCACAAACGCTGAAATTCAAGCCAGCCTAACCATTTTTGATGGATTAAGCAACATCAACCGGTTTTATAAACTAAAACAGCAATCAAAAGGCGGTTCGTTGGAAGCTCGCCAAAATATTGAAAATGTGGTTTTAGCCGTTAGCCAAAGCTACTTTGAAGTTGCCAATGGGGCTGAGCAACTGCAGATCAAAAAAGATGCATTGGTGATTTCCAAAGAACGTTTGGATCGTGCTCAAAAGCGCGCTCAATATGGACAAGTGAGCCGACTTGATGTTCTTTCTGCAACTGTAGATATGAATACGGATAGTGTGGCGTACCTAAATGCAAAGCTGAGTTTAAATCAAGCGAAACGCACATTAAATGTTTTGCTGAATAGAAAAGAATCCACGCTGTTTGAGGTCGTTACCGATGTTCGGTTCGATACCCAATTTTCACTTGAAGCATTAGTTGCAAATGCTAAAGAAAGAAACGCCTCTTATTTGATTCAGCTTAACCGGATTGAGCAGGCTGAAACGGATGTATCGATAAATACATCAAAATTTTTACCGAAACTGGCTGCAAGCGTTGGGTACGGTTTTAGTCAATACGAAGAGGGCTTTAGTCCCGATTTAAGCGATCCCTCGGAAGGTCTGTCGGCAAATTTAAATTTAAGCTTTAACCTGTTTAATGGGTTTCAGGATAAAATTAGCCGGGAGAATGCCGCCATCACCCTTAAAAATCAAGAACGGTTAAAAGAAAAAGTTTGGCTTGAACTTGAACAAGAGATTGCCAACACGTATGAAACGTACCGAAATAGCTTGAGGATTATGACGTTTGAAGCGAAAAATCTGGAATCGGCAGAACTGAATTTCAAGCGAACCAACGAGCAATTCAATATTGGCCAAGTGAATATTACCACGTTTAGAGAAGCTCAATTGAATTTAATTCAAGCCAAAAGCACGCTTTCCAAAGCCCGCTACGATGCTAAGACAAACGAAATTAAACTCCTAAAACTAGCAGGTGAGCTGGTTGAAGGTAAATAAATTGCTGATTCAGAACAACCATTGAAAACCTGGTTTAAAGAGGCAAGTCAAGCCAAATGGAAAAATCCGTTTGAAATAAAAGATGAATTTCCCAAAGCAAGTATTCTAAAATCAGGAAGAGTTGTATTTAATATTTGTGGTAATAAATACAGATTGATTGCACAAATCAATTATCAAAGGCAATGTGTTTTCATTCGATTTATTGGCACACATAATGAATATGATAACATTGATGCTGAAAGAATTTGATTGATATGGGACTTAAAATGATTAAAACAGATGAGGATTATCAAAAAGCCTTAAAAAGGCTTGAAGAAATCTTTGAAGCGCCAAACGAAACACCCGAAGGCGATGAAGCTGAGGTGTTAAGTATATTAATTGAAAAATATGAAGATGAACATTTTCCGATAGACCCGCCGGATCCGATTGAAGCCATTAAGTTTCGTATGGAACAATTAGACATGACTAATCGTGATTTGGCAAAAATTATTGGGTACAAAAGCCGTGTTTCGGAGATTTTTAACCGGAAACGTAAATTGACTTTACCTATGATCCGCAAGCTGCATGATGAGTTAAAAATCCCTTATGAGGCCTTGCTATCAGATTATTAATATCTTTAAACCTAAATTTCATCTTCCTTATGTCTTATGAAGTAAAAACAATTGTTGTTACTTTCGAAGTGAGGCAATCTGATTTTGAAATGATTAAAAGACTGATGGCTAAATGAATTGTTCTATTTTTTTTTGAGCTCTTTCTCAGAAAAAGATTAAATCACGATTTCATTTTTCGGGATTTGTATCCGCGTTAATTTACTTGTTATGCGCTCTCTACTTTTCTTGCCACAACGGCCATATCAAGAGAATCTGAGGAAAAAACCGAGCCTGCAACATCAGAGTAAAACTCTACGGCTTCAAATCCGTTCTCTTCAAGCTCCCCGCGTAATGAATCCTGACTGAAATATTGTAGCCAGTTGTAGATAACGCGGGTTTTTTTCTCTTCAATGATCGTGTATTTATCAAGGGTTACTTTTTCCTTGCCATATTTGAATGTGTTCAGGAATCCATAATAATTTTCGGCAGACCAAAAATGATCGAGTTGGTTATATTCATATGTTACAACCTCATCCCTGTTATCGAACACATTTAACGAATGAACATCCAACAGAACTGATCCACCGGGCCTCAGAAATTTGTGAAACTTGGCAAGCAATGTTTTTCTTTGGGCGGGGCTCAATACACAAAAATCGCAAAAGATCATTGTAATAAGGTCGAATCTTTTTTTAGTCTCAAATTCCAGATAGTTTTGCTGAAAATAGTCAATCTCCAATCCTTTTTGATCAGCAACCTTTCTGGCATACCGGATAGACCTTCTTGAAAAGTCGATCCCGGTAACATTAGCCTTGTTTTCAGCAAACGGGGTTGTATAAAGTCCCGGACCACAACCAAAATCTGCAATACTTGTATTCGCATCTATTCCAAAATGAGACACGATCCATTTTACAGAACGGGCAATGAAATCTTTGTTTCGGGATGAAAGGTCAACAGATTCGTTCAAATGATATTCAAGCATCTTCATTGATGTATGCTCATCAGTCCATAGTTCATCTGCTGTATAAAATTGAAAAGGCGTTGGGCGTGAGTTTATTTCTTCTAATTTATCAAACACTGATGTCTCCATTTTTTTGTGATATCCAGGTTAAGCGTGATGCATCCTCTTTCTTTAAGATCTTGCATCTTCTCGAGCCCGCCGCGCCGCGCCGTAAACGGTATGCTCCACCTTAACAAGTGCCTTGGCGGCGTCTTTGCCGATCCCTGAAGAAGCACCAGTGATCAAAATGGTTTTCTTTGTCATCGATTGTCCTCTCCGCTTTGGGCTAACGGCTGAGTTCAGTGGCCACAGGGGCTTCCACTAAATTTCGGTTAAAAGTACCATTGTTTCAAAGCTGCTGCAAACCTCAAAAGAGCCGCCCCCTGTGGTCCGCTGCAACGATTTGTTATCTTTCATGATTTCGTACAATTCACCAATATTTTTATTTGACTTTTTATGGAGTTGGGTTGAGAGGGCTAAAATATATTAAACGCACTGTAAAGTTGAATAGCCCCATATTTTACAGTGATACCATATCTTGTGGCTGGACAATATGGGCAAAAACCCGGGATAATACCATAAGGACACACAATCAGATTGAAACGGGGGATTATCTTTTAACAATCCTCCGACAGCATCATTTTTATAGAGTATAAAAAAAATTAAATTTTATAGTACCATACTGGCTTTCGTTTTAACTTTTTAAGCAATCTGCCATCTATCGTAACAAGCCCTAAAAAAATCATTCCCATGCCAACAAAAATTTCCCAACCAAGTTGCTCTCCAAGCACCATCACGCCAAGAGCTATTGCACTAATAGGAATTAAAAACGTCACCAATAAAAGATTGGTTGGACCTGCTATTGCCAGAACATGAAAATAGATGATGTAAGCTAAAGAAGTGCTGATTGCCGCAAGCCCCAAAATGGATATTATCGTCATTGCGCCCGGTGCTAAATTCCATGGTTGATCAAAATACAACGCTAAGGGAATCATCATTATTGTTGACCCACACAACATTCCGGTTGCTACGACAATAGGGTTCATATCTTTGAATCGACGACCATATATGGCAGCAAAAGCATAGGAAACCGAAGCGCCAAGGACCGCAATTTGTCCGAAAACTTCTAAACCAAAGCCCCGTAGAGATTCTATTCCTATAAGAACAGAAACACCGATCCAACCTAAAATGATACCTGAAATTCTGTTCAATGTAAGCTTTTCTTCTCGTGTAAAAAAATGGGCAAGGACAACACTAAAAATGGGCGTTGTTGCGTTTAGTATACTTGCAAGACCACTTTCAATATGCGTTTGCCCCCAGACTATCAAGCAAAATGGGATCAGATTGTTTAAAGCTCCCATTACAAGGAATGAACCCCAAATACTGAGAGATGAGGGCATTCGCTCCCCTTTAAAATAAACAATCACTAAGAGTATCATAGAAGCCAAAGCTACTCTACCCAATACGATTGTTAGAGGAGGTAATTCTTTTACCGCTACCCCGACAAAAAAAAAGGACCCGCCCCATATTATTGATAAAATAAAAATCTGAGCCCATTCCTTAATACCCATAACTTTATTTACTGATTCAGCCGACTTTGTCTTCTCAGTGGTTTTCATATTTTTCCCTATCGTGTGTTGATATGTTATTTATTATCATTAGTGCTTTTCTTTTTCCTAAACATTAGCCAATGAATTTATAATTAACGACCCGAATATTGCTTAGTTTTAGAGCAACATTCGGGTGGTCATCAAACACGAATTGGATTAAAATATTCTAAAAATCAGGGAGATAAATTAATATGAGTAATTTTTCACAACAAGCAGATGACTATAAAAAAATAGAAGAGGCCATTTATTTCATAGAGAAAAATTTCAAATCTCAACTAAGCCTTGATGAGATCGCTGATAATGTCCATTTAAGCAAATATCATTTCAATCGCCTCTTTAAAAGGTGGGCTGGAATTGGACCCATTCAGTTCCAACAGTTTGTTACGCTGGATTACACAAAGAAAAAACTGGCAGATTCAAAAAGCCTCCTTGATACATCATTAGATTCCGGTCTATCAGGACCAAGCCGACTACATGATTTATTCGTGACATTCGATGCAATGACACCTGGTGATTTCAAGAAAAAGGGAACCGGTTTAAAAATTGAATATAGTTTCTGTCCTTCTCCTTTTGGAGAATGCTTGATGGCGATAACGAAAAGAGGAATCTGTCATCTTGGTTTCGTACAAAAACACAACGAACCGGATGCCCTCAATCAACTTTTCGGCGCATGGCCAGGTGCAGTGTTTAATGAAAATTCCAAATCAATTGTTCCACTTGTAAATCAAATATTCAACCTTGATAAGACCAAAAAATCTCGTCCTTTTAACCTTTTAATCAAAGGTACGAATTTTCAAGTTAACGTATGGAAGGCTTTATTGCAGATCCCTAGTGGAAATGTAGTAAGCTATCAAAATATCGCTGAATACATTGGCCGTCCAAAAGCATTTCGTGCTGTTGCAAGCGCTATAGCTATTAATCCAGTTGCCTATTTGATACCATGCCATCGAGTTGTTTCTAAGTCAGGCAAAATCCATCATTATCGATGGGGGGAAACAAGAAAAAAGGCAATTGTTGGATGGGAAGCGGCAAAGAAGGCACGAGTTGATTAAGTCTATAAGGCAACTTTATTCGCCTCTCAAGACCGCCCCAATATATTGTGTCATGATAAGTAACAGCGCATTTCATTTGCTACATATTAAAGCTCATTCATATCTGTTTGGACGTGGTTGAAAGATAACATTGATTATGTGGTTTCCGCATAAGACGCCAATTTTTGATTTTATGTCCGTATAAGACGCAATAGGATAAATCAAGAAAACGGATTTAAGTCCTTATAAACATCTACTTATGTTTATGGCAATTTATATTTCAGCGTCTTATACGGGTCGGTATAAACCCCCTTTATTGCTTTTGTGTTGATTAAGAAAAATTTGGAGACGCCATTCATGTTTGTTGAATTAGGGTTTATACGCCAAATGAATGAACATCAAAAAATAAGAAGCATTAATTATAATTCAAACCGGATAGGATGGATGTCTAAACACCTTTTCCAGTAAAGGCTCCCGGAAGTTATTAATCCGGTGTGTATATCTAAAAAAACAATCAGAATAGGAGAAAAAACTTAGGATTGGCTTCTAAAGAAATGATTAAGATAGCGGTAGAACAAAAATTGTAATTAGTGCAATGGGGGATGATCGGCATCTTACAGGCTTTTATTGTAGTAATCATCAGGTGTTTTTTGGATTTTATCCCGCCAAGCTTCCGACCTTCTTCCAATAGATGCCTTAAGGTATGAGTAGAATCTGCAATAAACCACAAATTCAAAGACGGCAATTAAACCAAGTCTTTAAGCTTAGAAATAAAATCGCGAAGTTCTGCAAATGCCATACCCAGATTAACGGCTTTTGCGGTTAATCCCACGAGTAAAATGTCCTCATTGATCCCACAAACAATAATATTGCCATTATCGCCCTGAATCAACGTTTGGCTAAATGTGCCTCTGTTAAGCTGCTTAGCGCTACGTTTGCTTAGGCCTAAAATTGCCGCCGCCGCCGCGCCAACCATATTTTCATCAAGTTCTTTTTCCGGGACATTTGCCGAATAAACTAATCCATCGTTTCCGACAATAGCAGCCCCGTGAATATCTGTGGATTGTTGTAAGAGCTCTTGTAATGTTTCGTTAAGTATTTCACCTTTTTTCTTCATGGTTTTATTATTTGATTTATTTTCATTATTTGAAGTCTCATTTTTCCCGGATGATTCATCAACGCGCTGAACACCCTCTAACAAAATGGATTTCCATGATTTTGAAATCGAAGTTGTATCGGGAATTTTGTCGATCTCGGATTTAAACTGCCCGTCTTCCCATTTCAGGAGTTTATAGAATGCGTTTTCTCCGACAATATCATCCAATGTTGCATGCACGATTTCGCCGTCGTTAATGAATATCTGAGCGTTAGAATCATTATGTTTGAGATTGATAGCAGCCGTTTTATGACCTTCACAAAAGTTTTGTACCAGATCGGGCAGGCTAATATGTTTTAAGTTTCCTTGCATAATATGGTATAGTTAAAAGTTAAAAAACCTAAACTCTACGCATCCCAACAATCGAGATACCAGCCAACATGAAATAATTAGGGGATTAAAATGAAAAGGTGATAAGGTTCTGAATTCAGGATAAACAGTAAAACCGAGATAACGGAAAATCAATCAAAGCTTATTTTGGTAAGGCAAAAAGGCACGCTTTTCCTTCAAGCATTTCTAAAGCTTCAGATTCAGTAATACCAACGTCTTCCAACGCTTCGGTTGCAATTTCAATTTTGCCAGCTTTGCTGCGGCAACCAATGCTTTTAATGCCGGCTCTCATCGCGTTTCGAACGCCTTTATGAACCAAACACAGCGGATGAAGCGCGCCGCCGCCATCAGCTTTTCTGTTATAGGATTTAACCAGGTTCATGGATTCCTCACTCCATTGAGGTATCTCGCTATAAATGGCAGAAAACGGGCATTGTTTGGTGATAATGAATGTGTAATCGTCATTACCATCTTTAATTTCATAATTATCTTTGCCATCCAAAGTTTGAAGCTTTTCGAGCACATCTTTTTCATCGGTGTTAATCGCATCTGCGATTGCTTTACCACCTTGGAGCGCCGGTAAAATGCCCATATCTTCAATATTACCAACCAGCAATCCCCAAAGTGCAAATTTGATCGGGTCTTTACGTTCTTCCATAGTAGTGATGAATTAGTATTTAAAATTTTTTCATGAAAGCAAATGCTTCCAATCTGTAGTTACTAGAAAAGTATCACAAAATGATCACAGAAGTCTTTAATAATAGTTTGATAAAATGACGCAATGCTACGGTTTTGATCTCATTTGCCTATATTCAGCAATTTTACATTTTATTGATTCACCATAATTTTACCTATGGATGTTGATGTTATCGTAGCAGGTTCAGGGCCAAGTGGCGCCACTGCAGCAACGGTTCTAGCCCAAAACGGTGTGAATGTGCTATTGGTTGATAAAGCTCAGTTTCCCAGGACCAAAGTATGTGGCGATGGTTTGCCGCCCTTGGCTTTAGAGCTGTTAAATGAAATTGGCGTTAAAGATAAACTTCTTGAAACCGAGCCAAACGAGATTACAAAGGTGAAGATTGTTTCACCAAAAAACAGATCAGTAACACTCAATATCAAGCTAAAAAACAAGTTCTATATCATCCCTCGCCTTACTATGGACAAAGTCTTGCATGATCATGCCATTGAATCCGGCGCCAGGTTTGTTCAGGCACGGGTTAAAGCGCCAATCCTAAAAAATGGCGTTGTTGTTGGTTTGAGCGTGGTGGAAAATGGCGAGGAAAAACAATATTATGCAAAGCTTGTGATTGCCGCTGATGGCAATAGCTCCAAAATAGCTTCGGCGCTCAGGCAGGATATTCAACAACAGCATCATCAAATTATAAGCTTAAGAGGTTATCTGAAAGGGTACGATATTCCCGATGAAATGAACGAAGGGTATTTATTGCCTGAACTTGTTCCGGGTTATTTATGGGTATTTCCAACCGGGGATGGACGGATTAATATCGGTTTGGGTATGCGCTGGGATAAATATTCCGAGAAAAAAACAAACCTAAAAAAAATATTGGAGCGTTTTCTTAAGCGACCCGAAATAAAAGCGCGTTTATCACAAAACTGGGAATTGGGTGAAATGATGGGCGCTACGATGAACCTTGCCTCCCAGGAAAATATCCGGCGAGCATACAACGGCGCACTTTTGGTTGGTGATGCAGGGGCGTGGATTGCGCCTTTAACCGGGGGCGGCATCTACAACGCAATCTTTTCAGGTAAAACTGCCGCAGAAGTGGCCACAGAGGCCATTACAAAAAATGATACATCATTACACGTGTTGCGCCACTATGAAACCCGTTGCTTGGATCATATGTGGCGTGAAATCCGGCTTACATATAACATCCAGAGGCTTATAGCCAGGCACCCGTTTTTGATTGAAGCCTCATTAAAGCTTGTCAATAAAAAACTATTAAACCTTCTAAGACTCTACGAGGATGTGGATTTTTAAAATCTGATCAATATCACTTGTTAGACTTATTGGAAGGCTAGGCTTTTTTTGCGTTATTTAATTATCCCTTGAAGTCTCAAAGACGTTGTCTTGCGAAACATTAAGAAGTCACTGAATCGTTTATGAAAGTTCTAAAATTTGGCGGATCCTCCATTTCAGACTCAGCCCGAATAAAGCAGGTGGCTGAAATCATTTATAATCAAAGTCATAACAATAAACTGACGGTAGTTCTATCGGCGTTTGGCGGAATAACCGATCATTTGATCAAATCAGGAGAGCTGGCGGCCATTGGCGATAGCGCTTATCGTTTAGAACTGGCGCGAATTGAAGAGTTTCATTTACAATGCGCCAGAATGTTGCTTTCGCCCGAAGACTATCAAAAAGCATTGTTTCAGCTCAGGAAAAAATTCCAGGAGCTATCCAATGTTTTGCAAGGCGTTTATTTACTCAAAGAGCGAACCGCAAGAAGTGCGGATTTAATTGTCAGTTTTGGCGAACGCTTATCGGCATATATTATCAGCTTGGTTTTGGAATCAAAAGGTTTGGATGTTGTTTATGTTGATGCCAGGCCATTGATAAAAACCGATAATGTATATGGTCATGCAACGGTGGATTTTCAGGAAACCAATGCAAAACTTAGAGCTTACTTTGAGCATGAGCCGGCTTTGCCCGTCGTCACGGGTTTTATTGCGTCAGCGCCCGATCAAACAACCACAACATTGGGACGAGGCGGTTCGGATTACACCGCAGCCATTCTAGCTGGTGCACTTGAAGCCGAAGAAATTCAAATATGGACGGATGTTCCTGGCATGATGAGCGCCGATCCGAAAAAAGTCGTTGACGCTTATACGCTTCAGGAGATCAGTTACGGTGAAGCCCTGGAGCTTTCGCATGCCGGCGCAAAAATTTTGCATCCATATACCGTTAGGCCGGCCATAGAAAATAAAATTCCGATTATCATCAAATGCACGTTTAATCCCGAGCTTCCCGGAACGAGAATTTCGGATAAAATCACACCGATAAACAGCTTCGGAAGCGTTAAAGGTATCTCGTCCATTAACGACGTTGCGCTGGTAAATGTGGAAGGAAGCGGTATGGTGGGCATTCCCGGAATTGCTTCACGATTATTTGCTTCGCTGGCGGCATCGGGTATTAACATCATATTTATTTCGCAGGCTTCCTCGGAGCAGTCCATTAGTTTGGTTGTAAGAAAAGGCGTTGCGCAAAAAGCGAAAGTGGTCGTTGAAAAAGAGTTTGCGCAAGAGCTCCATGAACATCAGGTTGAGCAAATTTCATTACAGTTCGATATGTCTATTATCGCCATTGTTGGGGATAGAATGGCTGGCAAGCCTGGCGTTTCGGCGCGCCTGTTTGAAACCCTGGGTAAAAACGGCGTTAATGTGATTGCTGTGGCGCAGGGATCAAATGAAATGAACATTTCGATTGTTGTCAGGGAGAAAGAGGAAAACAAAGCCTTGAATTGTATTCATGAATCGTTTTTCCTTTCACGCAATAAAATTCATGTGTTCATTGCCGGGACTGGAACAATTGCCAAAAGTTTACTCTCTCAAATTTCTGCCCACAGAAGCGTTTTGTGTGATGAAATGAACCTTGAAATTGAGGTTTGTGGCCTGACCAATACGCGTCAAAGAGTGTTTAACCCGGAAGGCATTTCCCTGGATAACTGGCAAGAGGAACTTAAAGAGGATACTCAGGCATCCGATATTGAATCGTATGTAGATAAGATCCTCAACTATAACTTGCACAATACTATTTTTGTGGATTGCACGGCCAGCCAACATGTGGCAAATCTCTACCCGAAATTGCTAAGCTCCAATGTTTCAGTTGTTACGGCTAATAAGCTTGGAACGGCTGGCGATATTGCGCTTTATGATGACATACAGCATGCGATCAACTCTGGGCGAGCTAAGTTCTTATATGAAACCAATGTTGGCGCAGGATTGCCAATTTTGGGAACATTGGCCGATCTTCGCCGAAGCGGTGACAAAATTGAAAAAATTGAAGGCGTGGTTTCGGGAACGCTCAGCTATATTTTTACCACGCTTCGCTCAGGACAGCCTTTCAGCCAAATTATCCGCGATGCGAAAGCCGCCGGATACACCGAACCTGATCCACGGGAAGACCTTTCAGGATCGGACTTTGCACGCAAGTTTTTGATTTTGGCGCGAGAATTGGGATACAAACTGGATTTTAAAGATATCGTTTATGAGAACCTGGTTCCTGAACCGCTCAGGGGCGATATGGATACCGCTGCATTTTTAGATAAGCTCGAAGCTTATGATGAAGAATTTGATCAAAAGCATCAAGAGGCAAAATCAAAAAACCATGTGCTAAGCTACTTGGGACGTTTGGAATGCGGAAAAATCCATATCGGTTTAACATCAGTGCCCGATTCAAGCCCGATTTCAACCTTGACAGGTACGGAAAACTTAATTTCATTTACAACCGAACGTTATAAAACCAACCCATTGATTGTTCGCGGTCCTGGCGCTGGGGCTGAAGTTACTGCCGGAGGTGTTTTTGCAGACATATTGAGATTATCAAACTATCTGACTTAAAGAACAAATGCATGCAGAAATATTATCGATTGGCGATGAACTATTGATCGGGCAGGTTGTCAATACAAATGCATCGTATATTGCCAGTCAGTTGGATTTAATAGGCGTATCGGTAAATCGGATTATTGCATTAGGCGACGATAGTTCTCAGATCAAATCTCAGCTTCAGGATAGTCTTTCTAAATCAGACATTGTTATAACTACCGGAGGCTTAGGCCCTACGCATGATGATATCACCAAAAAGACCATCGCTGATTTTTTTCAAAAAAAATTAGTTTTTGATCAGCAAGCTTATGACAAATGCAAGTCGCGATTCCGAAAGCGCGGTATTTCAATGCCAAAGTCAAACGCCTCTCAGGCCGAAGTGATTGAAGGGTCATATGTTATTCAAAACAACCGCGGCACTGCGCCCGGCATGATTTTGCATGATCTTGAATCACACCCAAAGAAATATGTGGTTGTTTTACCGGGCGTCCCCTATGAAATGCAAGAGATGATGATCGCCGAAGTAGCGCCGTACTTCAAATCCAAGTCACCCACTGTTTTTAAGCATACCATGCTAATGACTACTGGAATAGGTGAATCAACATTAGCCGAACAAATCGGCGATGTGGGTGATTTTTTGGAAGAAGGCACTTCGCTGGCTTATTTGCCCCAATCGGCCGGCGTTAAGCTCAGGCTCACTTCAAAAGGTATGGATGAATCGGATATTCTTCATAAGCATGAAAAAGCATTAAAAATACTTACACAAAAAATAGGACGCTATTTGTATGCAACTTCCGACATGCCCCTGGAAGCATGCATCGGTTCAATCCTAACACGTCGAAAACTTAAACTTGCCGTTGCAGAATCATGCACCGGAGGTTTAATCTCGCATCGTTTAACCAATATCCCAGGATCATCGCACTATTTTATTGAAGGGATTATTTCTTATGCTAACGAATCAAAAATCGCCAGACTGGGTGTAAATCCCAAAACACTTGAACAGCATGGCGCTGTAAGCGAGCAAGTGGCTTTGGAAATGGCTAAGGGTTGTTTAGAAAGAAGCGATTGTGATATTGCGGTTTCAACGACTGGCGTTGCAGGACCTGGAGGAGGAACAGAGAGAAAACCGGTTGGAATGATTTGCTTTGCCATTGCAACTGGCCCGAAACTTGGCAAGCAAACGCTTGTAAAAACCATGAACTTTACACATGAACGAATTCGCAATAAAGAACGGTTTAGTGAAACAGCGCTACATTTAATTCATGAACTGCTGACAAAATCAGGCAATTGTAAGAATTAATTTCAAATAAAGTTGTAAAATGTTAAGAATTTGAAATTATATTTTAGTTTATGTACAGAACATTACTTTATCCCCGAAGGTAGTAAATGTATTGCTTTTTTAGCAAGGCGACTATTTATTTCGTTAACATAATTGATCATGGGATCATCAATTAATTCAATGCTAAACAACGCTTTGTATTAGACAACTCTGTTAGGGGGTTTTATGTTAGATGTTACGAAAATTCAGTTATTTGATAAAATTGGACTAGAGCCTATTCTTATAGAGCAATCAATGTTAAATGATTGCGATGAGTTTCAATACCATAATCCTAAGCAAGGGCCAAAAGAATTAAGAGAACTCATTCATAACGATCAACATTCAAACTGTTTAATACTTGTAGATGCCCTAACGTTGCATCGGGTGAAAATGAAGATGCCCGATGAGCTTAAAAACAGAATTGCCATTGCGGTCATTTCGCCTAAAGATGAGTTAAACGAATTAAATAATTGCCAGGATCAACTTGAATCTGAAGATGTCATCGATATTCTTGAAGATCCGGTTTCCCCGTCCCGTTTAGATATCTTATTAAAGAGAGCCATCATTCATTTTAATAAATCTGATGAAGTAAATACCCTCAAAAAAGAACTTAAGGAGCAAAAGCATAAACTTCAAAAACTCAATGAAATTGGCATTGCGCTGAGTTCCGAAAGAAATATTTCCAAGCTACTTGATGTCATTCTTACCGAAAGTATGGTGTTAACCAGTTCTGATGCCGGAAGTTTATATATCGTTGAAGACGTTGAAGATTCCGAAGAAGACCCATCGGATTATTTTGCCAACAAACAATTAAAGTTTAGCCATACCAGAAATCATAGTGTGGATGTACCGTTCAAGGAATTTGTGATGCCCATAAGCCCCAATAGTATTGCCGGATATGTGGCGTTATCCGGTCAGTCATTGAATTTGCCGGATGTTTATCACATTCCTGAAAATGTTCCTTATGGGTTTGGTGGAAGAATGTTTGATGAAGCCATTGGCTATAGAACGATGTCAATGCTGGTTGTTCCAATGTTAAACCGGAATAATGAAACCATAGGTGTGATTCAACTGATTAATAAAAAGCACAGTGAATCAGTAAAGCTCAGCGATGATGTTGTAACACATCAATTTGTAGCGCCCTTTAATAAAGCTGATGAGGAATTTATTTACTCGCTGGCTTCCCAGGCCGCTGTAGCCTATGAAAATCAAATCCTCTTTGAAGCGCACAAAAATCTTTTGGATTCCTTTATCAAATTAATGGCGGATGCCATTGATCATAAATCGCCTTATACCGGTGGGCATTGTAATCGCGTGCCGGTTTTAACGGAAATGATTGCAAAAGCTGTGTGCGATTCAGAAGATGAAAAGTTTGCCGATTTTAATTTAACGCAGGATCAATGGTATGAATTACATATTGCGGCCTGGCTTCATGATTGTGGAAAAGTTACAACGCCGGTTCATGTCATGGATAAATCCACAAAATTGGAAACCATTTTTGATCGGCTTGAAACGGTTAAAACCCGTTTTGAGCTTTTAAAACGTGATACTGAAATTGAATACCACAATGCACTGACCAGGCAGAATGAAGATCCGAAGGTTTTGGAAATCGTCTATAAAGAGCGATTAGAAAAAATTGAGCGTGATTTTGAATTTATCAAAACCGTCAATATTGGCGGTGAATTTTTGGAAGATGAAAAAATTGAACGCATCAAAGAAATTGGCGCACAAAAAATTGTTCTAAATGGCAAAGAACGCCCGCTTTTAAATGATGATGAAATAAAAAATCTGAGCATCAGGAAAGGTACTTTAACCGATGAAGAACGAAAGATAATTAACGATCATATTGTCATCACGATTGATATGCTTGAAAAATTACCTTTCCCAAGAAATTTGATGCGAGTACCAGAGTATGCAGGCGGACATCATGAAAAAATGGATGGCACAGGTTATCCAAAAGGTCTAGAAAGAAAACAAATGTCTATACCTGCGCGAGTAATGGCAATAGCAGATGTGTTTGAAGCCCTAACGGCAGTTGACAGGCCGTATAAAAAAGGTAAAAAATTAAGTGAGGCAATGGATATTATGGGAAAAATGAAGTCCGAAAATCATTTGGATCCGGATTTGTTGGATTTGTTTGTTACGTCGAAAGTATATCTTGATTATGCGCATAAGTATATGGATCCCAGCTTAATAGATGAGGTTGATGAGAACAAAATATTGTCCATTGCGCCTAAAATGATGGAAGAAAGAAAAAATGTGATTGTTTAATGGCTTTAAAAAAGATAAATATTCTTTATAGCGTTGGTTTATCTGATGATCTTTTAAGCCTCCCAATTTTAAAGAATAACCGTAATTTTTCATGCATTCGCGTCAGCGAGCTAACGCATGATCAATTAAAAACGGAAATTGATACGCGACGTGCCAGGTATCTTATTCTGTTAAATGTAAGCGCTTTTGCAAAAGCCAAAACTAAATTTTTAAAAATCTGCAACTCGAAAGTTGCTTTTGCTTTAATTGGCTCTTCTGAAGAAATCCAACAGATAAAAGATTGTGCAAAGCTTGTTGAAGATACTCGCGTTATAGATATCATTGAAACGCCGCTTACGCCAATTCAATTCAATGTCTTGCTCAGCAGAGCGCAAGCTCATTTCAAGCAACAGGCTTCATTAGATATGCTTCACGGTGAGTTGGTCCAACAACACAACGAATTAAAAAAACTCAATGAAATCGGTATTGCGCTTTCAAGCGAAAAAGATATTACAACCCTTTTGGAGTCGATTTTATCAATCAGCATGGATATCACGACGGCCGATGCCGGAAGTTTGTATATCGTTGAAGAAATCCCCGATCAGCCTTACGATAAATCTGATTATTTCAAGAATAAACAATTAAGATTTAAACATTCAAAAAACCACAGTCGCTCGGTTCCGTTTAAAGAATTTACCATGCCAATTAGCCGGAACAGCATTGCCGGTTATGCGGCGTTGTCTCAAAAACCGCTTAATATTCCCGACGTATATCATATTGAAGAAGGCGTGCCTTATGGTTTTGGCGGTTTAAAATTCGATGAGTCGATAAATTATAGAACCATGTCCATGCTGACTGTGCCAATGCTTAACCGCGATAAAGAAACCATTGGCGTTATTCAGCTGATTAATAAAAAACGAAATGCCTCGTTAAAACTTGAAACAAAAGCGCAAACAGCGCATGATGTCATTGAATTCGATAAAGGCGATGAAGATTTTATCTATTCAATGGCTTCTCAGGCAGCGGTTTCTTATGAAAACCAACAATTGTACGATAGCATTAAAAAGCTGTTTGAAGGATTTATTAGAGCGTCCGTAACGGCAATTGAAGCACGGGATCCAACCACATCCGGTCATTCCGAGCGAGTGGCAATACTAACTGTTGGTTTAGCTGAAACGGTTGATTGTATAGGAACCGGGCCTTATAAAGATGCCCATTTTACCCGGCAGGATATTCAGGAAATCAATTATGCCTCATTGTTGCACGATTTTGGAAAAATCGGCGTACGTGAACCGGTGCTTGTAAAAGCAAAGAAGCTTTATGAGCATGAAAAACAGGCCATTGAAAGCCGTTATCAGATCATCAAGAATGCTTTGGAGGTTGATTATTCCAAAAAGAAAGTGGATTATTTGTTAAAGAAATCACGTGAAGAGGCTCTTTCAGATATTCAACATCTGGATCGGGAATTTGCGGAAAAGATTGCCGAGATCGATGACTTTTTAAGCTTTATTTTAAAAGTAAATGAACCGACCATTCTTAAAACGGAAGGATTTGAACGCTTAAAAGACATTCAAAGTAAACAATTTGTGTTTAATGGCGCGCAAACCTACCCGCTACTTACGGAATCCGAAGCCAAGCGCTTAATGATCCCAAAAGGCAGCTTGGATGACGAAGAACGGCATCAAATTGAGTCGCATGTTACGCACACATACAATTTCTTAAAACAAATACCCTGGACGAACGATTTAAGAAATGTTCCTGAAATCGCATACTCTCATCATGAAAAACTTGATGGCACGGGATACCCTTTGAAAATTCCTGAAAAGGCCATTCCGGTTCAATCGCGAATGATGACGATTTCAGACATTTATGATGCTTTAACCGCTCAAGATCGTCCATATAAGCGAGCGGTTCCTAGTGAAAAAGCATTGGATATTTTAGGGTTTGAAGTGAAAGACCGTAAAATCGATAAAGAGCTTTATACAATTTTTCTTGAAGCTAAAATCTTTGATCGGGTAAGCCAGGAACAAAAATAAAATCGAAAAAACACCATACGGCATAACGAACAAAGCCCAGCGTTTATGCTGGGCTTTATTCATTTTAGTTCAACGACGTTTTATTCAACCGTAACGGATTTGGCTAAATTCCTGGGTTGATCCACATTGCATCCTCTTAAAACCGCAATATGGTAGGCCAGCAATTGAAGGGGTATGACCGTAAGCAAAGGAGAAGACGGCCCTGATCCGTTTGGTATTCTGATCACAAATTCTGCAAGTTTATCAATTTCCTGGTCGCCTTCGGAGGCAATGGCAATAACGCGGCCTTTTCGGCTTCTGACCTCTTCAATATTGCTCACGATTTTTTGATACGACTTATCGCGCGTAGCTATAAAGACAACCGGCATGTTTTCATCAATTAATGCAATTGGGCCATGT
This sequence comes from Chloroherpetonaceae bacterium, assembly GCA_028277445.1. Lineage (GTDB taxonomy): Bacteria > Bacteroidota > Chlorobiia > Chlorobiales > Chloroherpetonaceae > JANQGG01. The sequence goes on from JANQGG010000010.1 coordinate 85,596, forward strand.
TTCATTTCAGCAGCCGGGTAGCCTTCGGCGTGGATGTAAGAAATTTCCTTCAATTTTAAAGCGCCTTCCAATGAAACTGGGAAATTAAATCCCCTGCCGAGATAAAGGAAATTCTTTGAATCCTTAAACAACTTGGCAAGCTTTAAGATTTGATCGTTAAGCTTAAGAATTTTACGAATTTTATCAGGCACGTTAAGCAATTCATCGATGAACAAACACGCTTCGGCTTCGGAAAGCGTTCGGCCTTTGCTTAGCTTTATGGCAAGTAACGCAAGAACGGTAACCTGTGCGGTGAAGGCTTTGGTTGAAGCGACTCCGATCTCTGGCCCGGCATGGGTATAAATGCCGCAATCGGTTTCTCTGGCTATCGACGAGCCGACAACATTACAAATTCCCATAACTAAAGCGCCGCGTTTTTTGGCTTCACGAATGGCGGCTAATGTATCGGCCGTTTCACCGGATTGTGAAATTGCAATGACAACATCATTTTCATCGATAATCGGACTTCGATACCGGAATTCTGATGCATACTCAACTTCAACAGGAATGCGAGCAAATTCTTCGATCAAATACTCGCCAACCAATCCTGAGTGCCAGCTTGTTCCGCAAGCGCAAATAAGGATGCGTTTTGCATTTTTCAGTCGTTCGATGTGCTCGCTGATACCGCCCAGTTTTATTTCACAGTCGTTCAATAAGGCTCTTCCCCGCATTGAATTGTGAATAGCTTCAGGCTGCTCAAAAATTTCTTTAAGCATAAAATGAGGGAAACCGGCTTTTTCAATTGCAGCAATGCTAAAGGTTAAATTCTCAATGGCTTTCGGCATTTCAATATTATCAATGGTTTTAACCGAATAACCATCTTGGGTTAAAATGGCCATTTCACCATCCGAAAGATAGATTACTTTACGAGTGTAGGCAACAATTGGCGATGCGTCAGAACCAATGACATATTCATTTTCCCCAACACCAAGTATTAACGGGCTTCCATTTCGTGCACAAATTAATTTCCCAGGTTCTTTTTTTGAAATTGCACATAAGCCATAGGTACCATCAACTTCTTTTAAAGCTAAACGTACCGCCGTTTCAAAATCACACTCGGTTTTTTTCCATATTTCACTGATGAGATGAACGAGAACTTCAGTGTCTGTATCGCTTTTAAATGTATGGCCTTTGTTGATCAGTTCTTTTTTTATAGAGGCGTAATTTTCAATGATACCATTATGAATAATTGCAATATCTTCTGCTTCATTCATGTGAGGGTGAGCATTGGTATCATTTGGCTCGCCATGAGTAGCCCAACGTGTATGGCCAATACCAATGGAGGGTGCAAGACTTTCTTCAGGAATAACTTTTTCTAAATCATTAACCTTACCCTTTTTTTTGTGCATGATAATTTCACCATCAAGAAGCGCAATACCAGCCGAATCATAACCACGATATTCCAAACGTTTCAACCCGTCAAGTAAAATTGGAGCAGCATTTTTTTTGCCGATGTAACCTACGATTCCACACATAATTCTTTTTTAAGTTTGTTCATGTAACTTGTAACCTATGAAAAGGGTTTAAAAAATTTGACTGATTGATCTAAAATATTTTAGCAGTCATCTTAAATTTGTGATTTGGCTCAAATTAAATGGGGTTTATTCATTGAAGCGATCGTCTCATACCATTAACCAAATCGTTTGCTTTCGTTTCCACGGCTTTTTGGTAATCGGAAATCGATGTATAATTTCCTTCAGGATATATGATAGAACGCCCGGAAATAATAATTGCCGACTGACGATGTTGATCGGTTCCATTTAATATAGCTTGTTCTAATGATCCCCCTTGAGCGCCAACCCCCGGTATTAGAAACACTTGTTCCGATGCAATATCTCGAATAGCTTTTAATTGCTCGCTTTTTGTAGCGCCAACTACAAATCCCACATTTTGATTCGTATTCCAAGAAAGACTTTTGTTCAAGACACGAAGGTATAATGGATTACCATCCGTTAAAAGCGCTTCTTCAAAATCTTTTGATCCGGGGTTTGAGGTTAAACATAAAATAAATGTCATTTTTTCGGTGTACTTCAAGAACGGCTCCAAGCTATCATAGCCCATGTATGGCGAAACCGTGATAGAATCAAATCCCCAGTGATCAAAAAAAGCCGTGGCATACTCGGCAGATGTATTGCCAATATCTCCCCGTTTTGCATCGGCAATGGTTAAGCAATTATCGGGAATTAGTTTTAACGTTTTTTCCAAATCAACCAGGCCCTCTATTCCTCGCGATTCATAAAAAGCAAGGTTGGGTTTATAGGCAACGGCTAAGTGCTGAGTGGCTTCAATGATAGCCTTATTAAAGGTTAATATAGGATTTTGATAATCTAAGAAGAATTTTGGCAGCTTTTGAAGAGTCGTATCTAAACCAACACCCAGTAAAGACTTTTTGTCTTTAATTAATTGGTTTAATCTATTTTTAAAAGTCATAAAAGCATCGGGAAACATTATGAAGGGACAAATTTAAATCATATGACTGGAAAAAACAAAAAATCTAAAATGGCGGGGAGTTAGCTGGTTTTAAGATGTGATAACAGCATTTGATTATTAAGTTTAATAATACTAAACCTTAACGTTTCATTAGCATTTGAGCGGGCGGTTATAATGGCAGTGTTCTTAGTTTTGTGGTTGACTTTCCAGCTATGAACATTTGTAACGGTATATTTAGAGGCATTATATAAAAACGAAAACATTCCCGATGTGGTTTGAATGACCTCTTTTGCAAACGCTTGGCGAGTTACATAATTAGCGTTTCGATAATATCGGCCATGGTTATCAGCATCAACAATTAAATGATGCCAATCAATCAAACGGCTCACACGCTGATCGCCTTTTACCATAAGGAACAAGACACTTCTTGAAAAGTCAATTAATAACTGATTTTGAGTTTTGTCAAAGTTTGCAACCGCTAAGTTCCATTTATCCAATAAGTTCATGCGCAATTTTACGGGCATAAATGCGTTTGACGAATCAAATTGTTGCTCCCATTGATTTTTTGCGATGATTATGGATTTCTCCAAAATCATAAGTTGATCTAAATCAGTTAAAAAATGTTGAACTGAAACATGTTTGGCTAATGAATCATAAGCATGAATGTCTTGCTCAAGCACAACAATTGTGGATTTTAATAACCTGATGGTTTTAGCATGTAAAAGGTAGTCTGTTGATTGGTTGATTTTAATGGATAAAGACTCAAGTGATGCGCGATGCGAATCTAAATCTTCTTTTTTTAATACAGATGATGCGGTATTAATTTTTTCATCAAGTGACTTATAAAGCGAATCAAGTTGGGGTTTTGTGCCAATCAATGAATCTAAATTGAATGAAAATGGGGATTGTTTAACGGCAATGGCAGAGCCATGAAAATCTTGGACTTTAGATTCTAAAGTTTTTTTGAGTCCAACGATCTCATGATTAAGGTGATCTTTTTCAGATGTACAACTAAACAAAGAAAACAATAAACCTAGTAGTATCACTTTTCGGATGTTCATACTTCCATTACCCGCTTAAAAATTTCAAAATGTCGCTCGTACGGTAGGTATTCCCTGAATTATTTTTGCATAGCAATCATAAATGATGGGGCATGAAAATCCAAGTAATTTGGAAGAACCTAACGATAACTTCTCGATAATTTAATATTGAGGTTTTAGTCAAGTATTCGCCAGGTAAAGCCTAGTCTCAAAGCTCGTTGATTGGCGTAAAAAAATGGTGAGGTGAAATAGGTACTGTCAAAAAGATTTTCAACAAATACGGTTACAACGGCGCTTCCGATATCGGCCCATAGTTGAAAGTCCAATTGAGAACAAATTCCTTGAGCGCCATTTTGCAGATTGTTATCGGTAAGTTCAGACTCACGGTTTAACAAATTGAAATAATAAACCAGGTGGCGTTCATTATTTTGTAATGAAGCTGAAACTGGGCTCATGATAAAACCTGAAAATCCTGCTTTTAATTGAAGAGCATTTTCAAAGAAAGAGTCGTTATAAAATATGCTAAACGATAAACGGTGTTTAGGTAGGTACAAGACTTGATTTGTAGAGGCATCATCATAAACCGATGGATTTTCAACAATGCCGCTGGAGTAGTTGCGATTAGGATTATCTAAAAGCTCATAGCTAAGAATCGATGTCAAATTGAGGGTTGTAATGAATTTCCAATAGTTGAATTTGGCTTCCAAGCCAATGCCACTGTAAGTTAAATTATCAGTATCCAGATTTGAGTAATTCAACTGACTTGAGCTGTCGGTATCTATTGTTTGAATAACAACAAGTGGCGATTCAACTCTATTAAATAAGTAGCTAAGCCTTAAACTGAAATCATCATGAAGCTTTAGTCGGGCGCCAACATCAAAATGATGCACTTTTTCATTGGTCCAGTTTTGCTTTCCTTCGATTCCAGTTCCGGATGAAAAAACTTCTTTTAGACTTGGCATGCGATGCGTTGTTGAAAGATTAAAGAACGCCATAAACGAATCATCACGATGCCAATGTGGGATTTCAAACGTCATTAATCCGCCAACGCCAAATCCTAATAGGGAGGAGGACATATCTTGACCGGAAGTGCCGGAGGCCATTTCGCGGGAAAGCGACAACGAACCAAACGCTTCAATGGAATGGTTGAAAACTAAATTTTGCAGATTAAAATGACTGCTGGCATTAAACCATAACCTGTTATAAGTCGGTGAAATGGATAGGCTATCTTGATTTCTTAAGGTGTTCTGCTCCTGGATTTTATCATGAAGGGCTAAGGCGCGAATATCCAGTTTCCAGAATCCAAAATTCAGATAATCCGATATGCCAAGTGTGATGCGCGAAGAATTTTCCCGATCATTGAAAACAGTTGAATCAATTACTGAAGCCTCTTTTTTTTCATAATCGTGCTGAAAGGTACTATAGGCCAACCATGCTTTAAATTGGTTGGTTGAATCGGAAAAAAACGGCAGGCTGCTCTCAAATTCAGCTTTTATGGTATGATCAAAATGATACCGTTCTGAAAATTGGTTCTTAACAACAGCGCTTAAGGGGTCTAAAGGATTTAAATCCAACGCCAGGCTTGTAGCATAGTCAACGCCGCCGTATGGCTTTTGTTGAAGCAATATCAAATAATCAGCCAGCGTAAAATATGTTGATAGGCCAAGTTGGTAGCGGAATTGAATGTTAAATTTATTGCCTTCGTAACTTGAAGCATAACGATCAACGCTAAAACTATTAAGGTTGTTGTATCGGCCGTCAGTACTTTCCCGAACATAATTGGTAAAGAAATTCAACCTTTCCGAAAGGTTCAGGCTAAACGTGACATCGGTTTTAAGATTACCTTCAATAAATTGAAAATAGGATATTTTGGTATACCCTTTTGCTGCAACCAGTTTTGCCGTTTTGGATTGCAAAGAAATCGGGTAAGGGCTTAAGCTAAGCGCTTGATAACCTTGAAATAAATTCAGAGAAGAAAAAGACTCGCTTGAGAGCGATTGATATGGCGCTTTCATAGAAATCGGATCGTTCAATAAAATATCATCCAGCCAAATAACCTGGTAGCTCATCCCTAATCCACCGAAAAACAGATCATTAAACTGGCCATACTCCATTTTATCGTGCAGATACACGTGAGACCTGTTAGAAAAATAGTCTTCGATATGCCGATGATAACTATGATCGCGCTCGGTTGGTTTTGAATGATAATCCGAAGAAATAAAATGAGGCCTCTCAGGTAAAAACTTATAGTAGCGTTTTGTAGTATCTGTTATAGCAGCCGAATCAGGTTGAACTTTTGCAACATTTTTAGATGTTAGAGGATTTCTCTGAGAAAAATCTTGGTTTATATTTAAAGAGTCGGTGTAAGCCGGATGAGATTTATCCAAGCTTTTTGAGTAACTTGTTTGATTTGCAACGATGCAAATCATGATTGAAACGATAAAAAAAACACGCTTACCCATGAATAGCTTGAACCATAAAAATGATACGTTGCATGAAGTAGAAGTTACAAGTAACTTAAACGCTTACACAAACTTTATTGTTAAACGAATTCGTTTTGTTTAGTGATTAACCGAAACACAAATTACACGTTTCATCGTAAAAACAAATGTCATTTTTAAGTTCTAATAGTTAATTCATCTATTTTCAAAAGTTTATAATTTTAAATTCATTTCATAGCTATCGTTCATGTCGAATAATATTTTTAATCCAGAACCTCAAGATCAAAAAGATGACTCGGGCAGTAAAAAGCCCAAATTTTCTGCGATATATTATGTAATGGCCATTTTGGTTTTAATTGGTATTCAATTAACCTTTTTTTGGTCAAGTACAACTCCTGAAAAAACATACAGTGAATTTAAACGCCTGCTTTTGCAGGATAAGATAGAAGCTGTCAAAATTTCACCCACAAGAATTTACGCACGTTTAAAGCCAGGCTCGGCCGCTATGGAATTAAATAGTTCCGATCAGCAGCCCATCTCCTTATTTCAAAATCGAAACAACAATCGGGAATTTTTTGTCGTCGCAGTTAAGGATGAGGGCTTGATAGCAACTCTTGAAGAAAAGGGTATAAAATATCAAGGCATACAAGATGGCAACTGGATGACCGATTTAATTCAATGGATATTTCCATTCGCTATTCTCTTAGGGGTTTATTTCTTTTTGTTCCGTAGAATGAGTCCGGGATCGCAAGTCATGAATATCGGTAAAAACAAAGCGGCCCTTTACGATAATATGGATGAAAATACCAAAATAACCTTCAAAGATGTTGCCGGTTTGGATGAAGCTAAAGAAGAAGTTATGGAAGTGGTAGACTTCTTGAAAGATCCCAAACGCTATACGAAACTTGGCGGTAAGCTTCCAAAAGGCGTCTTGTTGGTTGGCCCTCCCGGTACAGGTAAAACGTTATTGGCAAAAGCGGTAGCTGGTGAAGCCGCCGTGCCATTTTTTACAATTAGTGGCTCTGATTTTGTTGAAATGTTTGTTGGGGTTGGCGCTGCAAGAGTTCGTGATTTGTTTAAACAGGCCAAAGAGAAAGCGCCTTGCATCATTTTTGTTGATGAAATTGATGCGATTGGCAGAAGCCGCGGTAAAGGTATGATGGCAGGATTTAATGACGAACGTGAAAACACCCTTAATCAGCTATTGGTTGAGCTTGATGGCTTTGCTACGGATAAAGGCGTTATCATGATGGCGGCCACAAACCGACCCGATGTTTTGGATTCGGCATTATTAAGACCCGGCCGTTTTGATCGCCAGGTTATGGTTGATAAACCCGATTTAAACGGACGAATCGAAACGTTCAAAGTACATACCAAAGGGATGCCATTGGGCGAAGATGTTGAGCTTAAGGTGCTTGCTTCTCAAACGCCAGGTTTTGCCGGTGCAGAAATCGCCAATGTTGCTAATGAAGCATCATTACTTGCCTCGAGAAAAGGCAAAGATGCCATCGACATGATTGACTTCCAGGATGCCATTGAGCGCGTGGTTGCCGGTCTTGAAAAGAAAAACAAAGTGATCAATCCAAAGGAAAAACGCATTGTGGCTTATCATGAGTCGGGACATGCAATCATTGGATGGTTATTACCAACAAATGACCCGGTTCAAAAAGTCTCGATTGTTCCAAGGGGTGTAAGCGCATTGGGTTATACGATTAACATGCCTTTGGAAGATCGTTATTTAATGACCAAAGAAGAATTATTTGAACGTATTTGCGCCCTGCTTGGTGGGAGAGTTGCCGAAGAGATCGTATTTGGGAAAATCTCAACGGGCGCTCAAAACGATCTGGAGCGCGTTACGGATATTGCTTACAGCATGGTGGCCGTTTATGGGATGAGCGAAAAGATCGGTTATCTTTCTTACCTCGATTCCACAAATCCATATCTTGGCGGGCCTGGGATTGATAAAAAATATGGCGAATCAACAGCGACAATTATTGATCAGGAAGTAACCCGAATTGTAACCGAAGCGTATCACAAAACCAGGGATTTGTTGCATGAGAATCGGGATAAACTTGAAAAAATGGCAACCCAGCTTTTAACCCGTGAAGTGCTTCAATACAAAGATATTGAAGAAATATTGGGCAAGCGGCCCAACCTGGATGATAATTTCCCTGAACTTCATCCCTCTGCACATGTCCCGGCACAGGATGCCACACAAGAAGAAGCAAAACAAGAGGAGTCTTCTGTAAAAGAAGATGAACGAAAAGCTTTAGAAGAAGCCGTGGAAAAAATAAAATCGACGCGTAAACTATAAAGTGGATTTTAAATGCATCGGGTTCAAATTCAGGTTGAAGGGTTGGTTCAAGGTGTTGGCTTTAGGTGGTTTGTTCAGGAAAACGCCTCTTTGCTAGGTCTTAAAGGGTATGTTAAAAATTGTGTTGATGGCTCGGTTTTTATTGATGTTGAAGGAGAGCATGATATCATTAATCAACTAATTGCACGGGTTAAAAAAGGCCCGTCGCGATCTATGGTTAATAATATTACGATAACTGAGCAGGAAGTCAATCAAGGGTTTGAGCATTTTACAATTAAATATTAATCTAATTCGCTCATTTATTAACATTAAATTAAATATCGGAGGATGTTATGAGTACAACGAAAGATGTCGCTGTGGGTATTTTATCATTTCTTGCCGGAATTGGTATAGGTGTGTTGCTTGCGCCTAAATCGGGTCGAGAAATCCGAGCCGATCTGGGTCATTCAGCAAAGGATGCTTTGGATGTAACACTGGAAGCAACTAAAGAAGCTGCTAATGCAGCCAAAGAGGCTTCTAATGCAGCTTTGGAAGCCGCTAGAAAGATTCCGACAACGTTTAAAGATATCGACTTTACAGGACCAGATGAAAAGGAGATTCAAAGCGAACTCTTTAAATAAACGCTTTTTTGAATTAGGCCATGAATCGCATGGCCTTTTTTACTTCCGGATAATGTACTCCAGCTCTTGAGGAATAGTGCGTATCAGTTGGGTGTTCTCAGGTACGCTAACCATGGGTTTAAGCCGACCGGAAGTATCATCAATGACGCGATCAAACGGCACAACTACGGTAATTGAATCTCGATGAATGTTTTCTAAAACCCCTAAACCACCCCCTATAATAACATTAACTCGGTTCGGTAAAAATATGATGGTATCTCTACCTTTTTGATGTGAAAGTTTTACCGGTATATCGGCAAATTCGAGCTCGGCAAGCTGTTCGGCTTTTCCCTGCAATAAAATTTCGTTGTGGCTGATTGTATAGCTTTTTTGACTCGGTCGATGAAGTTTTAGGTTAACATTGAACGATGAATTTAAGTGGGCAATCGTTCCATACTTTGTTGGCCAATACGAAAGGGTATCCATCCATGTTTTAGCCCCACTCACTCGAACACTATCAGGGGTAAGGATGATCTTTGGCGAAATTGTGTAGCCGGTAGATGGTTCCAGATCGGTAGTTAGCTCTATGGGAACTGCTTTGGTGGATTTATCCACCAGGATCAAATCTAATTCGGCAGGAGTTACATCATCTATAACAAGCCCATCCGGCAAGCCATTCAGATACTGACTTGCCGTTTTTTTTGTATTGATTTTAAGATTATCCGATTCAAACTCACGTTCTAAATCTACAACCCACTCTGCATTTTTTAGATAAAGTGAAAGAATTTTCCATCCTGTACCTTTAAATGTCACATGAAAATATTGCGGTATTTCATTACGAACGGCTTTAAGGGAGTTTTCGAATCGAATGACCAAAGGCACTTTTGTAGTGGTACTGTATAGATTGGTCATTGAAACAAAAAACCAAATCAGGCAGGCAAAGAAAAATGAACCAACGATGGAAGGCAATCGGGGTTTAATTGAAGATAGTCGGTGTTTAGGATTAGCTTTGTTCAAAATCTGAAATGCTAATAATGAATGGCAATAAAAGCTAAAAGGGAATGTGGGTCCCGAGGGAGTCGAACCCCCGACCTACTGGGTGTAAACCAGTCGCTCTAACCAACTGAGCTAGAGACCCTGCAAATAAAAGAGTGAGAATTTTACTACTTTTATTTAAAAAAACCAAATGCTTTCGCGTTCATGATCAATGAACAAATTAAGCTAATACCCAGAGCGCTTGCCGTCATGAAATCAATAAATGCAGGGTTAGAATTGATATGTAGCATCTGATCAACAAAGTATTTTATAAATGAGGCAGGCAATGCAGTTTCACCCAATTGTGTTTTAACTTGCCAATGCCAATCGGTTAATGGGCAATAGCCAAAACCTTTCCAATAGCCAACCACTCCCCAGAAACCTAATGTCATCAGCACAAAAAAAAGATGAAGCAGACGCGTTTTCCGGGGAATCCATCCAAAAAGATTGAAAACAATGAGGAGCAGATGCATTAAAAAAAAGAGTTTGTCTAAAACATTAAGCATATATCGTAATAACTATTGGCAAATTTTTCTTAAGTTTGTCTCCATTGGAAAAAATAACAATAAATTTTTTAGTGTGATTTAGTGGCGTGAATTTTAAGAAAGGATAACTATTCATGAAGCGAATTACCATTTTGGGCTCAACCGGTTCTATAGGTACGAATTCATTGGATGTCATTAAACGGTTCCCGGAAAGATTTCAGGCAACTTATTTAAGCGCTAACGCCAATGTAAAGATGCTTGCCGAGCAAGCCAAGGCATTTCGCCCAAAAGGTGTCGTGATTATGGACGAACGATTGGAACCGGAATTAAAAACATTGCTAAAAGACGAATCCATTGAAGTGATGGTCGGTGAGGAAGGATTGTGTGAAATTGCCCGACGATCGGATGTGGATTTTGTTATTGGTAGCGTTGTGGGATTTGCCGGGTTGAAACCTACGGTAGAAGCGATTAAAGCAGGAAAAGATGTGGGATTGGCCAATAAAGAAACATTAGTGGTTGGCGGATCGTTAATAACTCATTTGGTTAATGAGAATAATACGCAATTATTGCCTATCGATAGCGAGCATTCAGCCATTTTTCAATGCATTGTCGGTGAGAGGCCGGAATTTATCGGAAAAATTATTTTAACCGCTTCGGGCGGTCCGTTCAGAACATGGGACAAATCGGATTTTGAATCTATAACCGTAGCCGATGCCCTTAATCACCCCAATTGGAAAATGGGCTCAAAAATCACCATCGACTCTGCCACCATGATGAATAAAGGCCTTGAAGTTATTGAAGCCAAGTGGTTGTTTGATCTGGAGCTTGAAAAAATTGATGTATTGGTGCATCCGCAATCCATTGTGCATTCCATGGTTGAGTTTAAAGATGGAAGCGTTAAAGCGCAGTTGGGCGTGCCGGATATGAAAGTACCTATTCAATATGCTCTAACCCATCCTGAGCGCATCTATGCCGATTATGATCGCCTGGATTGGACAAACATTAAGAAACTGGATTTTGAAACGCCGGATACAGAGAAATTTAGATGTTTGGCGTTGGCCTATGAAGCTTGCGCGCAAGGCGGCACATACCCAACGGTTTTGAATGCTGCGAACGAAGTGGCAGTAGATTTGTTTTTAAATGATAAAATACCGTTTGTGAAAATTCCTGAGCTCATAGAAGAAGCCATGCAAGCCCATCAGGATTTAGAAGCAACCTGTATTGATGATTTAGTAGAAGTTGATAAACATACTCGGCAACGCATTCATGAAAAAAAGCACTTAAGCGTTGCTGAATAACTCTTAAATAGACAACAAATAGAAGAATGGATTTTTTCAGTACTTTATTTTACTTCATTGTAGCGATTTTCATTTTAGTTACGGTTCATGAATTTGGTCATTTTGCAGCAGCCAAGTTTTTTGGCATGCGTGTAGAGAAATTTTACATCGGATTTGACTTTTGGAATCTTAGACTTTGGAGCACACAACGCGGCGAAACGGAATATGGCATTGGGGCAATCCCGCTTGGGGGTTATGTTAAAATTTCAGGTATCATTGATGAAAGTTTTGATACTGATTTTGAATCACGTCCGCCTCAGCCCTGGGAATTCAGATCAAAACCGGTTTGGCAACGCATTGTTGTGTTATCAGCTGGCGTGATCATGAACATGCTGCTTGCCGCTATGATTTTTATTTCCCTGGCCTTTATGTATGGCGAAGCTAAAACGCCAATTGTTACGGGCGCATATGTTCAGGAAAATTCGGTTTTTGCAGATATGGGCATGAAATCTGGCGATGTTATTGTTTCTGTGAATGGAAACCCGGTTAAGTATTGGGATGAAGCGCTGGATCCTGAACTATTCACCAATTCGGATTTAATATACACTGTTAAACGTAACGGTGAATTAAAGAGCTTCAGAGCGCCTGAAAATATCATGTCGCGCATGAACCAAGATATGGATGCCGGCATTCGACCCATGACACCGCCGTTAATTGGAGAAGTCTACGAAGGCTATCCGGCTGAAAATGCAGGATTAACGCCTGGCGCTTTAATTGTTAGCATTGGCGGAAAAGATATTTTTGACTGGCAACAAGTGCTTGAGACTGTTTCAGCCAGCAAAGCCAAACCGATAGAAATTAAATGGCGAGTTTTACCGGGAGAACTTGGCGATGCAACAAGCATTCGAAAGATCAAAGAAAATGGGGCGTTAAAAGAAGCCACGCTTCGACCAAACGACCAAGGCAAAATCGGTATTGTTTTAAAACAGGTCAATGAACGCGAATTTAAAAGCCTAAGTTTTTTTGAAGCCCTGAATGCCGGTGTTGAACGTACGTTTAAAATGACGGCCTTAACCTTAAAAGGTTTTGGTAAAATCATTTCGGGTCAGGAAGATATTCGCCAATCGGTTGGCGGTCCGATTAAAATTGCCAAACTTGCCGGGCAAAGCGCTGAGCAAGGCGCTGGTAGTTTTATGCTGTTTCTGGCCATGCTATCCATATCTTTGGCCATTTTAAATATTCTGCCAATTCCGGCTCTTGATGGCGGACAAATTGTAATGAACAGCATAGAAGGCATTCTGGGTCGTGAAGTCCCATTAAAAATAAAACTCCGCGTTCAGCAAATTGGCGTTACCGCATTGATGATTCTTATTGCGTTTATCATCTTGAACGACATTTTTCACCCATAAACCGTTAAGCAATTTTGTTTAAAAGTATTACGTCATTTGGTGTAATACTTTTTTTATTGCATATAATTGGCTTTTTAGTTTTGATTAGGCATCTTATCGTTTAAATGAAGTTATCCTGTATCGTAAGGAAAAAACATGTTTGAGCAATTACAATCGATTAAGGATCGATATCATGAAATAGAAACACAGCTTTCTTTACCGGAAGTGATTTCGAATCAGAACAAATTTCGCCAGCTAAACAAAGAGTACAGCGGTTTAAGTGAAATTGTTAAAGCATTTGAGGCATACAGTCGCGTTAAGCTGGATTTGGATCAAAGTAAAGAGCTTCTGAATACGGAAAGCGATCCAGAAATGAAAGCTTTGGCACAAGCCGAGTATGACCAGGCCTCAGAAGCGCTGCCGGAAATGGAGAACAACTTAAAGATTTTGTTACTGCCAAAAGAAGAAGCCGATTCAAGAGATGCTATTTTGGAAATTCGCTCTGGAGCCGGCGGTGAAGAAGCGGCATTGTTTGCCGCAGATTTGCTTCGGATGTATCAGCGGTTTGCAGAGCGGCAAGGCTGGTCGTATAAAATCTTGGATTACAATGAAAGTAGCGGAATTGGCGGGTTAAAGGAAGCGGTACTTTCTTGTTCGGGTGATGATGTTTACGGGACGCTGAAATACGAAAGCGGCGTGCACCGGGTGCAACGTATTCCGGAAACCGAAACCCAGGGAAGAGTGCATACATCGGCGGCAAGTGTGGCCGTATTGCCGGAAGCTGAAGATGTGGATATTGAGATTCGCAAAGAAGATTTACAGATGGATACGTACCGTTCCGGCGGAAAAGGGGGGCAAAATGTGAATAAGGTTGAAACGGCCGTCAGAATCACGCATGTGCCTTCGGGGATCGTTGTCGCATGCCAGGAAGAGCGTTCACAGCTTCAAAACAGGGAACGTGCTCTGAAAATGCTTCGGGCCAAATTGTACGATATACAGCTTGCCGAAAAGCAAAAACAACGCGATGATCTCAGGCGAACAATGGTTTCCACCGGCGATCGAAGCGCAAAAATACGAACGTATAATTTTCCGCAATCCAGGGTTACCGATCATCGCATTGGGTATACATCGCATGCTTTAGCGCAAATTCTGGATGGCGATTTGTATGATTTAATTGAGGCGCTTCGCTTATACGATCAGCAACAACAGTTAAAAGCGCAAATCGGCGCATAAATTCTAAAAAACCACTTCCAAAACTTTATGAACATAGCCTACCGTGCTTTTTGGGTTGAAGAATCCGAACCCGGTCAATTTAATCGGAGCATTACGCAAAAAACGCTTAACGAAGTACCCGACGATCATATTTTAGTCAGAGTGGCCTATTCATCCTTAAATTACAAGGATGCACTTTCGGCAACCGGTAATAAAGGCGTCACGCGTCACTATCCGCACACGCCGGGCGTTGATGCAAGCGGAACAATTGCCGAAAGCCGCTCGGAATCGTTTCAAAAGGGTGATGAAGTGATTGTTACGGGCTTTGATTTGGGGATGAACACACCCGGCGCGTTTTCCGAATACATCTGTGTACCGGCATCATGGGCAATTTCCCGCCCGGAAAATTTGCCTTTAAAAGTAAGCATGATTTATGGCACTGCAGGGTTAACGGCAGCGTTATGTGTTCAAAAAATGATTCACCACGATTTGGAGTCAAAAAAAGGGGAGGTACTCGTAACAGGAGCAACCGGGGGCGTTGGCAGTGTGGCGGTTGGACTATTAGCCAAATTAGGATTTGATGTGGTTGCGGTCACCGGAAAAACAGACCAGGTAGAGTATTTAAAACAGCTTGGCGCTAAAGACGTGATCGGGCGCTCGGAACTTGATGATTCGTCATCAAAGCCTTTACTAAAAAGCAGGTGGGCCGGGGTTTTAGATACCGTGGGCGGTTCAATTTTAGCCAATGCTATTAAATCAACTCAATATGGCGGCATAGTTGCTGCATGTGGAAATGCAGCTTCCCAGGATTTACCCTTAACGGTTTTTCCGTTTATATTGCGCGGCGTTAGTTTGCTTGGAATAGACTCGGTAAATTGCAGCTTAATGGATCGCATGATCATTTGGGAACATTTGGCCAACGAATGGGCATTGCCTGATCTTGAAAAACTATATACTGAAATTACCCTTGAACAGTTAAATCCCTTTATTGATAAAATTTTAAAGGGTGAGATTACGGGCAGAGTATTAATCAATATGAATTGATCCAAACATTATCATTTAGAGCTTGTGAATAGAGAGGGGTACCGCATCTTGCTCTGAAAAAACTGAGTTTATCTGGTTGTTTTGCCGTTTTATCCTGCGCAGATTAAAGCGTATTCGCCTTTGGTTGGTAAAACGATTTCTGATGCAGAGTTGCTCGATAAAACCGGGGTAACCATTATGGCATGCAAACAAAAGACGCGGGATATTGGTGCAAATCAATGAGGGCAATTCAAATTGGAACCAAACTTAGAATTGATCGTTTTAGGTACGAGAAAACAGCTTCAAGATTTAATTAAACAACTGAATTAATAGTTACTAACATTTTCTTTTTTAAATTTAAAACATTAGAGGAGGTTTTATGGCCGACCATATTTACAAAAAAATCGAATTGACCGGTTCATCGCAAACCAGCATTGAAGATGCGGTTCGTAATGCCGTATCGCGTGCTGGAAAGACCATTCGTAACATGCGTTGGTTTGAAGTTGTTGAAACTCGCGGTCATATTGATAACAACGAAGTGCAATATTGGCAGGTAACCATTAAAATCGGTTTCACCCTGGATGAAAACGAGAAAGTTTAAGTGGGTTTGATAAAATGAAACAGCCGGCTCAACGCCGGCTTTTTTTGTTTTTAGATAACTTAAAGTGCTCTTTAAGGTGCTGTTAAACCTAAGCAATATCTTCAATATCCAATATAATTTTCAAATTCTCTTTTACAGTTTTACATAAATCCTGAGGTAAATCACCTGTTTTTTTGATAAGTCTTTTGTTATCAATAGCCCGAACCTGATCGATCATGATATCACAAGCTTGATGCAAATTTGTAGTACCCTTTTTTAAATGGACTCTTAATATTTCTGCTTTCTTCTTAACATTTGTAGTAATTGGGCAAATTATTGTAGATGGATGTGTGATTTTATTCAATAAGTTTGTTTGAACGATTAGCACGGGTCTTGTTTTACCCGGCTCAGTTCCAATTTTAGGATTAAGGTCTGCAATCCAAACTTCAAATTGATTAATCCGCATAATCTATATCTTCAAATTCCTCTAAAACTTTCATTGAATCATCTTTCACCAATTCAGATTCAGTTTTAAGTTTTTTTTCAAGTAATTGTCTTCGCTGCAATTTGTTATAATAATCTAAAGCCTCATTAATATACCTATTGCGAGGTTTCTTAAGACTGGAAAGAATTTTTTCAGTTTCTCCAAAAATCGCGTCCTCTATTTTCAGTGATAAATTTTTCATGTCAGGTATATTTAAAATCGAATATATATAAAGTATATATTAATAGTATATTTTGAAAATATCATCTATTTATTTTTAAGGGTCTAGACTGGATAAGACTTACAAAAAAGCCTTGATTTTAGTCATTATGCAAGAGGGGCAATCCTAGTACATTGTATTGTTATTTGCAGAGCTGCTGGGTATTTTTTGAATTGAATCCCAATGTTCCACGATTTTCCCGAAATCATCAAATCGGAAAAAATCCATAGTAACATATTCCTCATTCCCGGGCCATTTCTGATGCGTATGAAGAGCTACTAAATTACCTTCGGCGACTACGCGAACAAATTCGATAGATTTATTTGGATATTCCAATGCCATTCGTTCAAAATATTTAATAAATGGTTCTATGCCATCGCCTACTAATGGATTATGTTGTATATATTCAGAACCAACGTACAATTCTGCTGCTTTTTCAGGATTGCCCTCATAAGCCAACCTATAAAAATCAATCGCATTTTTTTTGTTCTGTTCTAGATTATTGTTCATTGTTTTGAGTATTTAATTTGCAGTAACGTATTATCTAATGGCTTTATTTTCCAAACGAAATGAAGCCTACGGTTTAATACCAATGTCAATCATTGCAAGTCAATGATTTGGACAAGCCAAACACAAATAAGTAATGACGAATTCATTAATTTAAAGCTCATAAACCAACCAGGTCATGCCTGTGCAGGCAGGCATCTATAGGCTACTGCTTTCGCAGGAGCGACAAAAACAAAACCTCGTCATTGCAAGTTCAAATATTTGACAATAAACAAACAGAAAATGACACTCATTTTCTAGTCATGCTGAACTTGTTTTCAGCATCTCAACCAAATTGGCATTTTCTGAGACCCTGAAATTAATTC
>JANQGG010000022.1 GCA_028277445.1 Chloroherpetonaceae bacterium
ATGATGTTTTCTTAAGTGAAAAATCATTTCCTCTACCTTAATGTCATCACCCGGTTTATCCGGGTGATCCAGCAAAATGGCAAAAAAATACTACATCTATATCCTGGCTAGCAAACGTAATGGCGCTTTGTATGTTGGTTTTACTTCAGATATAATAAAGCGTGTCTGGCAGCATAAAGAAAAATTTGTAGATGGATTTACAACGAGGTATGGCGTGGATAAACTTGTCTATTACGAACAATATGATGACCCCGTAGCTGCAATTAAAAGGGAAAAACGCTTAAAGAAATATCCTCGTAAGTGGAAGCTTAATTTGATTGAAAAAAGCAATCCAAATTGGAAGGATTTATATACAGAGTTGGCTACTGGATGCCCCGACTAAATCGGGGCATGACCCCAGGGTGGAGACTTTTTAATCATCCCAAATAGGTCATTAGAAATCGGAAATTTTTGGCGTGAATAGCCAAAAATATAAATATGAAAACTGCGACGACGTGCGATAATAGAAAATGTTTTGAGGGGGGTAAAAAAAGTGGTCTTACTATTTAAGTTTTGCTTACCCCAAAACGCCATTCATCATTAACTGCGATAAAAATTTATGATAGATGATAAATGGTCGCAGAAACTACTGATTGCAGCGACCTCCGCTCAACTTTAATCAAATCACGTTCATTTCAATTCATCATTAACAAGGATTCCCTACGGGTTCTACAAGCTGAAAAGAGTACCCCTGCAATTCCCTATGAATAAAGGCGCCACAGGCAAGTTACGAAACCTTAGTAAAAAACCAGCGATGTTAAATAACTTTTTTATTCAATTGCCATATTTAGACCAAGCTAACCTATTTAAATTCTTATTCTTACCCAACCCAGAAACCTCAACATTTTAGGTCGAATCGGTTAAGTTTCTATTTTATAG
Source organism: Chloroherpetonaceae bacterium (assembly GCA_028277445.1). Taxonomy (GTDB): domain Bacteria; phylum Bacteroidota; class Chlorobiia; order Chlorobiales; family Chloroherpetonaceae; genus JANQGG01. Next base: position 919 of record JANQGG010000022.1, read on the forward strand.
GGACTTATAAAGGTTTTACCATGTTTTTATAACCTTGATTTTCTATGGTCTCGGACAAATCATCCAAAAACAGAATCAAGTCGGAACTTATAATGTTCAGTTCCTCATCTGTTTTTTTTACGCTCTCATAATCTTTTATGCATTTATTTAGAAATAGCTTAGTTGGGGATAAGCTTATTCTTAGGTTTGGTATTTAGATTTCCTTTATACAATTCTAAGACTCAAATCGAAGATGTAACATGTTAGAAAAAAAGCGCTACCATATTTTGCTTGTTGAAGACAATCCGTTTGATCGCAAGGTTATCTTAGAAGCCCTTAAAACCTCATCGGAAAACTTCTCATTAAAGGCTGCCGAGTCGGTAAGCAAAGCGCAAGCAATATTAAGTAATCATGTTTTTGATGCGATTGTATCGGACTATGAGTTAGGTGATGGAACGGGTCTGGAAATTATTAAAAGCGCAAAAGATACGCCGGTCATTTTAATGACCGGGCAAGGCAACGAAGAAATTGCCGTAGAGGCGCTTAAGGCCGGCGCTTATGAGTATCTGATCAAACATCCCGATCATAAACAGATTAACATTCTTCCGCTAACCATTAAAAAGGTTATATCAAAGAAAACTCAAAGCCAAACCAATCAAATTTTACTATCTACCCTTGAGCATGTTGCCGACAGCGTTTGTATAACCGATTTGAATGATAAAATTATTTTTTCGAACGATGCATTTTGTGAAGAGCATGAGCAATCATTGAATATGCTTAAGGGTAAAAATTTCAAAGAGCTTGATAAAAAATATCAGGTTAACCGCGTGCATAAAGAGCCGATGGGAAAACGTGGCGCCGTCTATGAACTGAGGTTTATTAACAGCTCGGGCATGACATGTTTTTCTTCACGGTCGCAAACGCTCATTAAGGATGAAAACGGAAAGGACATTGCTAAAGCCTATATCTCAAGAGACATAACACGACGTAAACAAATTGAGCAAAAGCAAAAGAAGCTTGTAACTGAACTCAAAAAAGCCCTGGCTAATGTTAGAATGTTAAGCGGGTTGCTCCCAATTTGCTCCTCATGCAAAAAAATTCGAGATAAGGAAGGCGATTGGAATACCCTGGAATCTTATATCAAATCCCATTCAGAAGCAGATTTTAGCCATGGTTTATGTCCTGAGTGTGCAACGAAGCTCTATCCGGAATATCATATCAATTTTTAAACAACCTTGGCTATGACAAATGGTGTAAAAATACTTTTGGTAGAAGATGATCGTATTGATCAGATGGCCTTCGAGCGAATGATCAAAAAAAACAATTTACCCTACGATTATAAAATGGTTAGTTCGGTTTTTGAAGCCGAGCACATGCTTTCGCAAGAGCAATTCAATATGGTAATCACCGATTATATCTTAGGAGATGGCACTGGAAACGACATACTTGATCACATCAAAAATATCCCGGTAATATTTACTACTGGCGCCGGTGATGAGGAAATTGCCGTAAAAGCCATGCGCTCAGGCGCATACGACTATCTGATCAAAGATCCCGATAGAAATTATCTAAAAGTATTACCCTTAACCATAGCGCGAGCAATCAATGACAAAAAATCATCGGAACGTTTGCGACTTTTGGAATCGGTGGTGGTCAATGGCAACGACGCCGTGCTAATTACGGATGTCGCCGATATCAGCAATAATTACCCTAAAATTCTTTATACAAACCAAGCCTTTAGCGCTGTAACCGGATACAGCGACGAAGAATTACAAGGAAAATCCACCCAGCTTTTGTTTGGGCAACAAACCAGTCGTCGTGAATTGGTAAAAATCAGGCAAGCTCTCCGCGCGTTTAAACCCGTTCGCTCGGAATTGCAATGCTACAAAAAAGACGGTTCAATATATTGGAATGATATGAACCTTGTGCCTGTAGAAGATGAACGGGGAACATACACGCATTGGATTTCGGTGCATCGCGATATTACGGATCGCAAAAACACCCAAGAAGCATTGCTAAAAGCTAAAATATTGGCCGAAGATTCCATGAAATCCAAAGAGCAGTTTTTAGCAAACATGAGCCATGAAATCCGAACGCCGATGAATGCTGTAATCGGCATGACAAATTTGCTACTCAATACCGATTTAAATTCTGAGCAAGAAGAATATTTGGAAATCATTAAGCAATCATCCGAAAGTCTTTTAGTGATCATCAACGACATTTTAGATTTTTCAAAAATCGAATCCGGCAGGATCACGTTTGAAAGCACATCGTTCTCACTGAAGAATTTGATCCAAAAAGTCATTTCAATTTTAAATATTAAGGCCGTTCAAAAAGGTCTGAGCCTGACATATTTCATTAGCGATGCTTGTCCAAACATGATTATGGGCGACTCGGTGCGATTAGACCAAATTTTAATTAATCTGGTTGGAAACGCCATTAAATTCACGCAGGAAGGTCGAGTGAAAATCCGGGTGGAAGTTGAGCAAACGGTTGATGATCAAGTGATGATCTTGTTTTCTGTCATCGATACCGGCATTGGCGTAAGCCCGGATAAACTTGAAACAATTTTTGAAAGCTTCTCACAAGCCGGAAACGATACCACTCGTAAGTATGGCGGTACGGGTTTAGGACTGGCAATCACAAAGCAGTTGGTTGAATTGCAGGGTGGAAAGATCTGGGTAAATAGCCAATTGGGTAATGGGTCGAGGTTTAATTTCATGCTACCCTTTAAGTTATCCAAATCATCTCAAGAACCCGTTACGGCTAAACCCAAACAAAAAACAAGCAAAAAGTTTTATGGCCGGCATGTTTTACTGGTAGAAGACAATCATTTCAATCAGATTGTTGCGAAAAAAACGCTAAGCATGTTCCAGGTCAAGTGTGATGTTGCTGAAAATGGTAGGATCGCGTTGGAAAAACTCCACGAAAATTCATACGATCTGATTTTAATGGATATCCAAATGCCGGAAATGGACGGTTACGAAGCTTCAAAACAAATTCGAAAGCTTTCAGAACCGGTCTCCAATATTCCGATTATAGCCATGACGGCTAGCGCCCTCAAAGGCGACGAAGAAAAATGTTTGCAAGCCGGCATGAACGATTATATATCCAAACCGTTTGATCCAGACCATCTTTTCGATCTTTTAGCCAAACATTTTCCAAAAAAACAGCAACCGGAATTTTCACTTCATAACGTTCAGGATTCTCAATCCGAAAGCAAACCAAAATTATCACTTGAAGAAGAACTCCAACAAAGCGGCATTGACTTGGCGTACCTTAATTCGCTTTCCGGAGGAAGCAATGATTTTGTGATTGAGATGATCCAACTATTTCTGACCCAATCCCCGGAATTTACCGAGAAACTTCATGCTCAAACTCAGCAACAAAAATGGGAAGATTTAAGCAAAACTGCCCACAAATTTTTATCTTCAGTAAGTTACATGGGTATAAAAGAAGTGGCTAAGATGCTAAAACAGGTTGAAAATGATGCCAAGTCCGGGCAAAACCTCGATCAACTGCCCAGTTCCGTGGCTGAAATTATTGAAAAAATTCATGTCATGGAAAATCAACTAAAACGGGTATTTTTAGACCACAAAATTGCTGTTTAAATTTTTGATGATTGACCTTTCATGAATTTATCTTCTCCATTGATGCGTTTTGTGGTAAAAACTGCAATAACGCTAGTTGTGCTTGTCGTTCTTGGTTTTCTTTTTGATAAAGTGATCATGCCGTTTTACACTTTAGGCGGTGAAATCGTTAAAGTCCCCAATGTTTGCTCATTAAGCATCAATGAGGCCGAAGCCAAGCTAAGCCAAAGCGGTCTTGCGCCTAAATTGGGATACAATCGTTATGATAAAACCCGTGAGTTAAATACTGTTCTGAGTCAAAATCCTACTGCCGGTTCGTCTGTAAAGAAAGGTCGTCATGTCTATTTGTCCGTTAATAAAAAATCACAAAAGCCAATCTCATTGCCTGATTATAAAGGCCGAATAATTACGGATGTTAAACTTTCATTAGAAAAAATCGGCTTGGAGCTCGGTGAAATTAATTATTCAATTATCTATTCCGAGGACCAGGATGGCATGGTGCTTTCTCAATCAATTCCGCCTAAAACGCTTTTAGCTGGTGGAACTGAGGTGAATTTCATCGTTGGAAAAATGGCTGTTGAAAGCGGCCAAAAACAATCTCTGGTTCCTGATTTAACCGGGATATCTTTAAGCGAAGCTCAAAAGATCATTATTGATAATAGTTTTGCATTGGGCAATGTGAGCTTTCGCTTTTCGAGTTCCTTAATTCCCAATACAATAATCAATCAAAAACCGGCAAGCGGGCAGGTTGCACCTTTAGGTAAACCTATCGATATCGTGGTTGCAACCGATAAACAAACACCCATTAACTAACACCTCTTTATTACACGCTTGTAAATTACACGAACTATCATTCTTGTTTCTTGATTTTGTGACAGGATAATTTCAACGGAGCATGTTATAAACAAGATTTTTTAACTAATTTTATACAAATCTTGTTTGACGTCAGTTAAGATTTTTATGAGCATCCTCTACACGATTTCGTTGGGAATTGCACTGGCAGCCGCAGGCGGTATCCGACCTTTTTTTACTTTGCTATGCCTTGCCGTAGCTGAAATGTTAGGCTATTACACGATTGCCCCAGCATATGCAATTTTCACCTCTCAAGGCGTGATTTTTATTTTAGTGATGTTATTCGGGTTGGAAACCCTGGGCTATTTGTTTAAAACGCGAATGCTTTTAAACAATCTTTTCTTTGAAACATTGGCCATGTGCGCCGGTTTCTTCATCATGCTTTTTACGCTGGAACAATCACAAGGCCACTACAAATGGATAATTGCACTATTTTGTGGTTCAACAACATCAGGCATTATTCAGGGTATTTTTCTATTGGCGAAAGATCAGGGTGAAAACCAGGCGCAGTTTTCTTACAATGCTTATATCGCTATTATTGAGCTTATACTAACCGTTTTTATCATTTGCCTTGCCTTATTAATTCCTTATGTTGTATCAGGATTGGTTGTTTTGATTTTAGTATTGGCGCTCAGAAAAGTTTTTTTCAGACAAATTTCCAGAAATATCTGGTTATAACCATTAATCTAAACCCATAATTAAGTATGAAAGTAGGTATAGTTGGCGCAGGATTTGTAGGCGCTACGGCTGCATTTGCAATGGCCATGCGCGGTTCGTGCAGTGAAATTGTAATTGTTGATATAGATCGTAAGAAAGCCAATGCTCAGGCAAGCGATATCCAACATGCGGTACCGTTCTCCAAAGTAATGACTGTAAGAGATGGCCAATACAGCGACCTAGCAGGAGCAAAAGTTATTTTCATCACTGCAGGCGTTAATCAGCAGCCTGGTGAAACGCGCTTGCATCTATTGGAACGAAACGCGGCAATTTTTAAAGCCATTGTTCCGGAAATTGTCGGCGTTGAGCCAAATGCTGTCATTGTTGTTGCTACAAACCCGGTTGATATCCTTACAAGCATCACCGAACAATTAGCAAATTTGCCGCCCGGTCAGGTGCTTGGTTCGGGAACTACGCTTGATACGGCCAGGCTGAGGGCTTTAATTGGCGCTCATATTGAAATTGATCCTCAGCATGTTCATGCCTATGTTATTGGTGAACATGGCGATAGCGAGGTAATTGCGTGGGACAGCGCTATTGTTGCCGGCCTGAAATTATCGGATTATTGTAAATCCAGATCCATCACCTGGAATGATGAGATTAAAACACAAATTGCCGACAATGTTCGCAACGCCGCATACCAAATTATTCAAGGCAAAGGCGCTACGTATTATGGCATTGGGGCAGTTCTGGCACGAATCGCGGAAGTTATTATTAAAAATCATCGAGCAGTCTTAACCGTATCCATGACCAGTTCGCCCTACGAAGTTGCCCTATCGCTTCCCAGATTGGTTGGCGGTAATGGGGTTATTGATTTGATCGGCATTGAATTAACCCCGGATGAACGCACAGCCTTTGAAAAAAGCGCAGATATTTTAAACCAAGCTTTAAAGCAAATACATTTTTAAACTCATTTTTTAACCCTAACCTTAAAAATTATGGGAAACATTAGATCGGTTTTATTGATTTTAATCGTGCTTTTACCTTTTTCCGCGCATGCTCAAAAGCGCGAGTGGATTTCATACAACGCCGGTTTACCCTCAAATGAAATCTCAAGCATTGCTATTGATAGAAACAGCGCCAAATGGATCGGCACATTTGCCGGCCTTGCCAAATATGACGGCTTTTCCTGGAAAGCATTTAACACTTTAAATTCACCGCTTCCTTCAAACCAGATTGAGTGTGTCATCATTGATCAAAAACAGAGGAAATGGATTGGGATGTTTAATGGCGGGCTTGCCGTTTATGACGATAAAAAATGGCGATTATACAACAGATCCAATTCCAAATTACCCTCGAATTACGTGGAAAGTATTGCCATCGACAAAAAAGGCAAAGTTTGGATCGGGACATGGAGTGGGGTAGCGGTGCTCCATAAGCGGAAGTGGAAAGTTTATACCATGAAAAACTCCAAGCTGCCTTACGATAAAATCTCTTCAATTGCTGTCGATAATGATAATAATGTCTGGATCGGCACAACCAATGGCGGGCTTGCCAAAGTTGATAATAAAAACCGTTGGACGGTTTATAATACCTCAAATTCAAATCTGCATTCCAACTCCGTTCATGCCCTGAGCATCGATAACGATGGAAAATTGTGGGTGGGTATGCAAAGCTTTAAAGGTGAAGGCGGCATATCGGTGTTTGATGGCAAAACCTGGAAACTCCACCGCCCATCCAACGAAGCTTTGGGTTCTAATGATATCAATTGTATCGTTACGGATGAAAATAACCGCAAATGGATTGGCGTGGGAACCGATCGACCGTTTTTAGGCGGCGATGGCGGCGTACTGGTGCATGATAACAATAACTGGTCGATTTATTCACCCATCAATTCCAATTTGCCGCACGATAGAGTCAATGCAATAGCTATTGATGAAAATCAACATGCCTGGATTGGTACGAGCAACGGACTAGCCAAATTTGACGGCAATTCATGGACGGTCTTCAGCTACTCAAATTCAGGGTTACCGGACAGGCATGTTAATTCTATTGAAATGGATGCCGGCGGTTTTGTCTGGGTCGCTACGGATCGTGGTTTGGCAAAACATGTTCAGGATCAATGGCGGGTTTATACCAAAGATAATTCATCGATTAAAGCCGATAAAATCAGCGACATGGCATTTGATAAAAACGATGATTTATGGATGGTCAGTTCAAACACCTTAATGCACTTAACCAGAGGTAATTTAAAGTCTTATGTTATTCCAGATACGTTTCGTGTGAGGCAAATAAATAACATTGTTATCGATAAATCTTCAACAAAATGGTTATGCACGGATGAAGGGTTGCTTGAATTTAATCAGGGTAAATGGCAAATGTTTACTCGATATAATTCCAAACTTCCTCACAATCATGTTTTAACTGTTAAGCAAGATCGCCAGGGAATGTGGATTGGCACGCTAGGCGGTTTGGTTTATAAAAATGGCGAGCAATGGACCATTTACGATATCAATAATTCGGATTTACCTTCCAATTATATTTTCTCAATTAACATTGATGGCGCTAAAAATAAATGGATCGGAACCTGGAACGGCCTTTGCAAATACGACGGGAAAAAATGGACCATTTATTCACCGGCAAACACGCAATTGCCGGATAGTCGAATTTACACCCTGGCTATTGATGAGTTCGGTTACAAATGGATCGGGACATTGGGCGGGTTGGTTCAGTTCGATGGCCTAGACTGGAAAGTGTATAACACGTTTAATTCGGGCATTTCATCCAACGATGTCAGCCAAATTGAAATTGATCGTATGGGAAATATCTGGGTTGGCACTAGAAGCAATGGTATTAGCATTTTAAAAGCCAGCCGGCCGGAATAACGCGATATGGTTTGAGAGACGATTTTATGGTTTATTAATCATAAAAAGCAGGATGATAATTCCATCCTGCTTTTTGCTTTCGAAGGTAACTTTTTAAGAGTGTCCGCCGGCAACGATGCGGATCATTTTAATATTCAGCACAATAAACCGATAAAACTGCCAAAATGGGTTTTTTCGCCAATGAAGGGTAGCTTTTGAAGGAAAAGGCGGGTAAGCCTCTTCGTAATACCCTTTAACTTGATTTTTAGCCATAGTGAAAAATTGGATTAGAATTTTTGGTTCTCACTTAAACCTTCAAGTTTCTGAACCGCACTTATCAATTGTGATCTAATAAATTTAAAAAAACGATGTTATCGCTTTTGGTTTCAGCATGTTAAGCAATGATGAAACCATTCTCAAAAAAACAAACTGCGGTTTATTCGGGAACAAGCCACCAGAACGGGTAACCTTTTGCTTTATGTAAGAATAAGTAATGCAATAAAAATTTCAACCAATGCCCGGCAAGGCCGGCTTCACCAACTGAGTAATTGATATCGCGCCCCCATTCCGGGTATTTTTCCCAATCCGGAACAACGGGGAAGATGGTCATGGTTGCGCCCAATCCTGAGAACGCGCCATATCCGGCTGAAACCACACACGCCGCACCCATTCGGCTCATGGAAGCCCGGTGTTTATGATCGGCTTTACCTTGAATTCTTTCGGCAATATTCAACGCGACAATTTTACCAATTACACCGGATGGCATTCCGGTTCTTGGAGGCGTTGGAAAAATGGGCGTTCCATTTACGCTTTTCTGCGGTTTGGATATGGGATGAGGCGGCGCAAATGCAATGCCGGCAGCATAGACGTTATCGTAAGAAGGACTTTGATAGATTTCAGGCCAATCCTCGGCACTCCAATCTTCAAAATCTTTCTGCGTATAATCGGCATCCACTTTCATAAAGCCATTAGGCGCAAACATTTTTTCAGTAATATCATTATTGCCTTTATCAAATGCCTTTAAACCCACCCCTGAAAATGGCGGGATGAGCATGGCAAAATCAAATTCCTGGGATTTATATTCACCATCAAGCGTTTCATAATGTGCGACACCCGGCTCCACTTTATTGACTGCGGCTTGCTTGATCCAGTTAATGCCATACTCTGCCAGCATTGATTCGGTGAAAACTTTTGTTGGCGTTATATAACCGCCACGCTTAATAAACGCGCCAGCCATACCAAAATCACCCAATTCATACTCGTTTGAAATCCAGGTGATTTGCGCCATATTCGACAAATTGCGCTCCTTAAGCTCATGAGCTACATTTAAAATATACTCAAACGCTGCACCCTGACAGGTTGCCATACCATGACCGGTGCCAATTAAAAAGCGCTGTTTCTCGCCGGCTTCCATTTTTTTAATGGATTCCTGCAAGTTTTCCCATGCATGCGCTGCATGAGTGTAAGTACAAACCGACAAGCTGTTTTCATCAGGTCCTAAACCAGGTGTAGCGCCAAAGTTAAGTTTCGGGCCGGTAGCATTAACCAGGTAATCGTATTCAATGGTTTCAACTTCGCCACGTTTATCATCGGTGGTGTATTCATATGTAACATAGCCTTTACTAGTGTTTTCATCACCTTCGGGATGAATTTCCGTAGCTTTGGCTTGTTTTAAAATAATACCCCAGCGATCATAAACCTTTTTTAGTTTGAACCGAACCTGATCGATGCTCATTCGACCCACGCCAACCCATATGTTGGAAGGAATCCATTGGTAGTAAGTATTAGGCGTAATGACAACAACCTCATGCTTTTTACCTAACTTTTTCTTTAAAAATGCAGCCGCAGTGTGTCCTGATATGCCTGCGCCTAAAACAACAACTCGGGCCATAAGTTCATAGATTAATAGTTAAGAGAGATATTTTTATTATATAACTATATAGTTAAAAAATAAATAAAACAAGAATGCTAAGAAAAAAGAAAATTGGAGAGCGAAAAAAGACTCTTGGATGAAAAAAAGAAATAGTCCGTATAAAACTAAACGAATTTAATCCTTTATCGCTTTAATAAAAAAAACTATTTTAACTAAAGACATTGCAAGGTTGTTGGAGACAGGTGATGAACTTGGCTAGTGCGTACGTATTACTAAAAACGCTTGTTACTTTCACCGTCTTGTTTGCAATGAACCTTCAAAAGGAATTGAATTTACGTTTATGTCAAAAAAAATAGCGGTTGTAGTTACTACATATGGGGAGGTTGAACATTTAACGCTGAGTGAATTATATCACAATTCAAGGCGAATTATTAACTTTATAACCGATCAGATCACTTCATTAAGCCCGTCAATGAAAATTGCTATTGCATTGTTTAGAAGTATAAAGCGCAAAGTTCATTGGTCTATGAAGGGTTATAAGTCCAATCTCTGTAAGATCACACACGGTCAGGTTATATGCCTTCAAAAAGCCTTCAATCAGCATAATAATGGTTTTGTTGAAGATGCCAAGGTTGATGTTTTTGAAGGTTATTTTTTTTCTAAGCCTTATTTGGAAGACACACTTGCCAGGCTTGATACGTATGATCATATTATCGTTTTAACCATGCTTCCTATTGAATCTGCATTTTCCTGTGGTGTAGCCTGCAAAATTGCCCAAGAACATTTAACACCGGAAAAACAATCGAATGTAGATCTTATAGGTAGTCTATGGAACGACGATGAGCTAATACAAATCTTCCTTAATCACATCCATACATCTCTTCTTGAGTCATCTATTGCTCCTGATGATCCCGAACTAGGTTTAATACTTTCCGTTCATGGCACATTAATTGCCGATAAAGAGGGCAAGCCGTATGAAATAGAAACCGGCCTGGATCAAACAAAAGCATTTTATGAGCGTGTCAAAAAGGCCATTGAACAAGATTCACGTTTCAATGTGAAATCCCTTAAACTTGGTTGTATTAATCATCATTTTGGTGGTCAATGGACTATTGAATCCCTGGAAAAAGCGATCTCTGAGCTTCAATCCGAAAATGTTCAACATGTTGCCTTATTCCCATTTGGTTTTTTTGCCGATAACAGTGAAATCGACTTGGAGGCCAAACAAAAATTATTAAGCGCCGGGTTTGCCAAAGCACAATATATCAATGCCGTAAATAGTTCGGATGATTTCATGAATTGGATCTTTAAGCGTTTGGTTCGCCGGATAAATTGGTATTTAAATGTTGAAAAAGCCATTGAGAAATTTAGCATTGCCTATTATTCTGAAAACCAGTCCTAAAATCAGATCCCACTGACCTATGGCGCTTTCAAAGGACATGATTGAAAAATTGGTTGCCTTGTTTGGTACAAATTCTTCATTTGTGCTCGATATGTATGAACAGTATACTCTAAAGCCTGAAAGCATAAAAAAAAGCTGGGTTGATTTTTTTCGTGATGTAGAACAGAACAAAATAGATTTTTCATCCCCCATCACCGAATCCAGTCAGTGGTATCATGATCCGGTTTCTTCAAAAATACACATCAAAGAAAAGCATGAGTCTTTGGTTGAACTTCCAAAAGAAGGGTCTTTAAAGATTCCAGAGTTTAATGAAGAGGATCATTTAGGCGCATTGGTTGGCGCTCAGGCTAAGATTGTTCAAAACATGACCCAAAGTTTATCGATTCCAACAGCAACTTCGGTTCGAAACGTCCCGGTCATCGTTTTAGATGAAAATCGCCGTATCATGAATCAATACATGAGCACAGTTTCGGGCGCAAAAGTTGCCTTTACACATATTATAGCTTGGGCAATCGTTAAGGCCTTGGTAAAATTTCCATCCCTAAATTCGTTTTTTGCCATTAAAGACGGAAAACCCTATAAAATTCAAAAAGACGATATCAATCTTGGGCTTGCCATTGATCTGCCGCGTAAAGATGGCTCAAGAATGCTTGTGGTTCCGAGCATTAAAAAAGCTCAATCAATGGATTTTAAACAGCTCTTTTCGGCTTATAACGCCATTGTTTCAAAGGCACGTACCGGAAAGCTGGATGTGGATGATTTTCAGGGAACGACGGCTTCGCTGACCAATCCCGGAACACTGGGTACGGTTTTTTCTTTTCCGCGTTTGATGAACGGCCAGGGAATTATTGTCGCTACCGGAGCGATTGACTATGCCACGGAATTTCAGGCCATGAATCAAACCTTGCTTTCACAGTTGGGGATCAGTAAAATTATGACCCTCACCAACACCTATGATCACCGAATCATTCAAGGCGCAGAATCCGGGGCATTTTTAGGCTACATTCATAAGCTTTTATTGGGTGAAGATCAGTTTTACTACGAGATTTTTTCCAGTTTGAGCATGCCCTACAAGCCATGGAGTTATAGCAAAGACCAATCACCATCGCTTGAAGGGGTAGGCAATACCGACGAATTGATCATTAAACAAGCCAGAGTATTGCAATTGATTAATGCGTATCGCGTGCGAGGGCACTTGATTGCAAATACCAACCCCTTGTACTACCTGCCTCAATATCATTTGGAGCTTGATCCTGATTATTATGGATTTACAATTTGGGATTTGGATCGTGAATTTATTGCCGTAGGATTTACTGAAAAGCCTAAACACAAATTAAGGGATATAATTGATCGGCTTCGAAGCGCCTATTGCGATAAAATAGGGGTGGAGTACATGTACATCCAATCCATTGATGAAAAACGGTGGCTTCAAAATCGTGTTGAGCCAAAAGAATCCCAGCAAACGTTCAGCCCTAAATTAAAACAGCGTATTCTGAGTTATTTGCTTCGGGCCGAACAATTCGAACGTTACTTACATACTAAATTCTTAGGTCATAAACGATTTTCAGTAGAAGGCGCAGAGTCGGTAATAGCCATTCTTGATTTTTTAATTGATTATGCCGGGGAGTGTTTTACCGAAGAAGTTGTTTTTGGGATGTCGCATCGGGGGCGGATCAATGTTTTGGCCAATATTATCGGCAAGCCTTATCATAAACTTTTCGCGGAATTTATAGACAAGTCATTGCCTATGGATTCGCATGATCTTATTCATGGTTCAGGCGATGTTAAATATCATTTAGGCGCTTCTGGAACGCGTCAAACCCGGGATGATAGGGAAGTGAAGCTTTGGCTAGCATCAAATCCAAGCCACCTGGAAGCCGTATGCCCTGTTGTTGAAGGGGTTGCCAGAGCCAAACAAGATCAAAATAAACATCTTGGGGGCTCAAGCGTGCTGCCGGTGCTTTTACACGGCGATGCTGCTTTTAGCGGTCAGGGGGTGGTTGCCGAAACATTTAATCTCTCGCAACTTGAAGGATATACCACCAAAGGTACAATACACATCGTCATAAACAATCAAATCGGTTTTACAACCGTACCTCATGATGCACGCTCTTCGCATTATGCAACGGATGTTGCCAAAATGGTTCAAGCCCCTGTGTTTCATGTCAATGGAGACGATCCCGAAGCGTGCATTCGTGTAACGCGCCTGGCATTGGATTACCGCTTGAGATTTAACAAAGACGTGGTGATTGATTTGGTGTGTTATCGAAAGCATGGTCATAATGAAGGCGATGATCCCTCATATACGCAACCCAAGCTTTACAATCTCATAAAAGCCAAATCTTCAACAGCAGAAATTTATGCCAAAAGGCTTTTAAACGAGGCGACAATTTCTCAAGATGATTTGGATTCGATACATCAAGACATAAAAGCCGAAATGGATGAAGCTTTTGAGATGGCCAAAAAAAATACGGAGGCTATAGATATTAAAGCCGACCCGATTACATTGCCCGAATTTATACCGCCAATCAGTAAAAGCCCTGAAACTTTGGTTTCATCAGAGATTTTGCAACGCATCACCAAATCCAGTTTGGATTGGCCCGATTGGCTCCACCCGAATCCTAAACTTGCCAAACAATTCAGGCGAAGAGAAGCATTACTTGAGCGTCCTGAAACGGTAACCCTGGATTGGGCGTTTGCCGAAACCCTGGCGTTCGGTTCGTTGCTTCTGGAAGGCTTTAATGTTCGATTAAGCGGTCAGGATTCCACACGCGGCACATTTAGCCAAAGGCACTTGGCGTTGTTCGATATGGAGTCGGAAAAACCTTATATCCCGCTTCAACATCTTGATGACAATCAAGGTGAGCTTTTTGTCTATGATAGCATGCTTTCGGAAGCTGCCGTAATGGGATTTGAATTTGGCTACAGCATTGCCGATCCTAAAGCGCTTGTGATTTGGGAAGCGCAATTTGGTGATTTTGTCAATGGGGCACAAGTCATCATCGATCAGTTTTTAACTAGTTCTGAATCCAAATGGGGTCAATGCTCAGGTTTGGTGCTCTTATTGCCGCATGGCTATGAAGGCCAAGGCCCGGAGCACTCTTCTGCCAGGATGGAACGATTCCTCCAACAATGCGCTAATGCAAATATGCAACTATGCAATTGCACAACGCCCGCACAATATTTTCATCTTTTGCGTCGCCAGGTTCGTTCAGGCAATTTAAAACCCTTAATTATTATGACCCCTAAAAGCCTGTTGCGAAATCCACAAGCTGTTTCACCCTTAAAGGATTTTACGGGCGATAAATTTCATAATGCATTGGATGATTCTATTGTGATAAATAATCCGCGAAAAGTTATATTATGCAGCGGCAAAATATACTACGATTTAATTAAGGAGCGGCAAAATAAAAGCATTAACGATGTTGCGATTATTCGGCTGGAGCAAATTTACCCGTATCCGAGAATTAAAATCAACGTGTTATTGAATAAATATCAATCGGCATCTAAAATTGTTTGGGCTCAGGAAGAACCCCGTAATATGGGCGCCTGGCACTTTGTTTCTCCAATGCTTTCGGAACAAATAAAAGATCATCAAACGTTAGAATATGCTGGTAGAGATGTAAAATCAAGTCCTGCTTCGGGCCGTTTAAGCATCCACGAAAAGGAACAATCCGGAATTCTCAGTGACGCGCTATCATAAAATATCACTCAACCCTATTACTGTTTACCAATTAACATGACCTTAAAAAAACTAGTTTTTCTTACAGGTACCCTACTGAGTATGATGTGTTTTCAGAGCGGTCATACGCAAACCCTTCAAGACACAACTGGCAAAGCATTAAAGCCGGCGAAAGTTGATTCATCTCAAATATACTGGACACAGGGTATGGCTTTGCTTGAAAAAAAACAATTTAAAGATGCCTTAGTCCCGTTTAAAGCTCTTATAAAATTAGACCCGGATTTTTCAGAAGCATTTCTGGCTTTAAGCGTAACCTATGTTCGATTGGAGCAATACCCGGAAGCTGTCAAGTATTTAAATCAAGCCATTAAACTTGATCCGAAAAATGGTGAAAACTATGTAACCTATGGGCTTTTGAACATGCGTCTTGAAAACTACCATGATGCCGTAAAAGCCCTTAAACAAGCCAACGACTATAAACCGAACGATCCCGGGATTTTATTATCCCTTGCCGAGTCGCAATCACATATCAAAGATTATTCAAACGCAAAAGTAAATTTTGAAAAAGTCTTAAGTTTGGATAGCGCCAATTTAGACGCAAAAATCGGTTTGGGTCATATCTTAATTCATCAATCCAGACATTCAGAGGCGCTTGCTCATTTTCAAACGCTTAAACTCAAACATCCTGACAATCTTGAAGTGTTGCTTGGTATTGCCAAAGCCAAACAGCATTTGAACGACATGTCTTCGTCGGAAACCATTTATCGTAATGTTCTGAGAAAAAACAAACAATCGGTTAAAGCTTATGAAGGATTGGGCGAGTTATACCTCAAACAGAAACAATACAAAAAAGCAGAAAACGCGTTTAAAGAAGCCTTGACCTTAAAATCAAATGCGGCTTCAATATTACACAAACTCGGCCTTGTGTTTTTCGAACAAAAAAAGTACAACAATGCACTCATGGCGTTTGAAGAATCGGCCAGAATTAATCCTTCTAACCTCAAAGCCAAATATTATTTAGGTACGATTTACTACATCCAGGGCAAATATACTTGGTCTATCGAAAAGTATAAGCAAATTTTAAAAGCAAATCCTAACAACGCCGATTTAAATTACAATATCGGTAATGTGTATTTTATGCTGAACCAGTATAGCCAAGCCATTGCTTATTTTCAGAACGCGATTAAACTCAGTCCGAATGTACCGGATTACTATTACAATCTGGGAAAATCATACGTGAGGCTGAACCGGGATAATGACGCCGTTATTAATTATAAAAAAGCCTTTGATCTGGATCCAACCTTTGTTGAAGCGGGTTATAATCTTGGCTTGGCTTTAAAACGGCTCAACAAAAAACAAGAGGCATTAGAGGCATTCAAAAAAGTCATCAAACAAAAACCCAATGATGCGGATGCACATTTCAGTTATGGAAAGCTTTTGGTAGAGTTTGGAAAGTATACAGAGGCATTGTCATCTCTTGAAATTGTAAAAAATGCATTGCCGGATAATCCTGAAGCCCATTTTGTTCATGGATTAACGCTTTTAAAAACAGGCCAACATAAAAGCGCCGTTTCAGCGTTTGAACGTGTCATTCGTTTGAACCCGGATTATACAAACGCTTACTACAATATGGCTCAAGCGTATAGTAAGTTGGGATTAAAACGAAAAATGATCTATACCTATAAAGAAGTTATTAAGCGAAAACCTTATGATCCGATAGCGTTGTTAAATCTTGGATTGGGGTATTTGCAAATGAAAAACATAGGCGAAGCTCAAAAAGTACTTAAACAACTTGAAAAAGTTGATTTAGGGATGGCCGAAGAACTTAAAGAACAAATAAAAGCAACTAAGAAATAAATATAGAAGTGTTACATGGAAACTGACAAAAATTTTCAGACAATTAAACGCGTTGAAAATTTACTTGCATTAGATCAAGATATAGATATAAATACCCGTTACGAACTGGCGCTGGCATATTTTAATATAGAACGATTCAGTCAAGCCAAACATCATCTTGATATTATTTTAAATCAAACGCCCTCAAATATTAATGCGAGGTTTGCTTTAGGTATGGCCTCAATGAGCACGGGCGACTATACTGAGGCGGTTACAAATCTCACTGAAGTTATCAAGTACGATTCTACGTTTGTTGAAGCTTACAAACATTTAGGCGCTATACTCCTAACCCTTGGAAAACTCGAAGAAGCTTTGGATTGGTTATTAAAAGCCTGCGAAATTGAACCTGATTATCTGGATGCCTATATCGTTTTGGGGGATATCTATTTAGAAATGGGTAAGGTTCCTGAAGCCAAAGCCTCATATGAAACGGCTATTGATATTGATGAAAATAATTTAGATGGTCAAATGGGGCTTGCCATGCTTTTTCTCTCTCAAGGAGATATGGAAGGATTAAACGATCAATACAAAAAAATCAAACCATTAAACATAGAAATGGCGGAAAAAATACGTTCTTTATTTTTAAGTTAAACCTCGAAAGCAAATTCGATGAACTTATCGAATACTTATGTTTGAATGATAATTTATTTATGAGTAGAGCTTAGTTTAATCTTAATGCTAATTAGAAAAACATATTATCATTTTCACAAAACATTTTTCAGTTATGAAAAGCTTTTATGGATTATTGTGGCTGATATTATTAGGTATATCCCTTGATTTAAATGCTCGCGAACACCCTAATAGCGAGTTACAACCCAGACCGGACCTCAGAAATAAAATCGCTACTATCCAGAAGTTGCCTCAATCTATGGCTTCCCAAGAGTTTTTTAAGTTAGGGAATCAATTTTTGAAGGATAAAGACTATTATAGAGCGGCAATTTTATTTAAAGCGGCTACTCAGGCCAACCCCCTCCATCGTAGTGCCTATTATAATTTGGGGACATCCAGTTACCTCTCAGGAAATTATGAAGATGCGTTAGCGGCCTTTACGATTGCTTTGAAATTAAACCCGTCCGACACTGAAGCTATTTACGGCCTGGGGTTGGCTCATTTTAATTTAGGGCACTACATTTCAAGTGTTGAAGCCTTTGAGCTGGTTGTTGAAAAAAATCCGGGCGATTTGGATGCCTATTACAACCTTGGGAAAAGCTATGTGCGTTTAGGTAATAATAAAAAAGCCGTCAAAGCCTATAAAAAAGCGCTGTCAATAAACCCTGCCTTCAAGAAAGCCAATTACAACTTGGGGTTAGCATTCATGCGAACCTTTAATTGCCAGGAAGCAATTGGAATTTTTGAACCATTAGCGCAATCCTATCCATCGGACTTTGAATTATTCTTTTTACTGGGTCGTTGCCATGAACACGTTGGAAACTACCAACAAGCTATTCAAAACTACAACACGGCGTTATCTTCGGATCAAATCAAACAAAATGTGTATTATCGTTTAGGTTTAAGTTATACCGCAATAAAGGATTACAATAAAGCGATTGAATCCTACAAACGTGCCATTTATTTGAAAGATCATGAAGTTGAAAGCTATTATAACATTGGCGTTATTTACAATGAACTAAAAGACTACACAAAATCGGCATACTACTTTAATCAGGTGGTAAAAAAAGACCCGAATCACGTGTTGGGTTATAGCAATTTAGCGTTTGTGTATCTTCAAAACGGTAATATGAAGGGCGCCATAAAAGCCTATAAAACCATTAAACAAATTGATAATGCGTTAGCCGGTTCATTGTTTTCTGACATTCAGGCTAAACATATCAAAAACTAGTTCTTTGCTTTAATCAAGGGTTTAGCCATTTAAAAATTGACTAAAATGGTTAAACCCTGAAACTTTATACTTGTCCCCGATATTCTCAACACTTACTGATGTTATACTTAAACACACCTATCATTTCGCTAAAACTGATACATTTAATTCCCAAGATACACGCCTGAAAAATGGATGAAGGTTCAAAAACCTTAGATCAATAAACTGTGTTTTTTCAGATAATCTTTATAAAATAATTTATTAAATTGCAGGTTATTTAGATTGAACAAGTTTTTATTTGAAATGTCTTACATGGCACGTTAAATCGTTATAAAACAACGCGTATTCTTGGCATAAATGGAGAAGTTTCGATCTCGGCTTGCATCTACCCTTGAGTGGTTAAATATCGGGCGTTTTATTCCGTTTGATAAGCGAAAAACGTTTATGACAAAAGCGCTCCCACTTATTTTTATGATTGCATGGTTTCCGGTGTTTTCTATGATTTACAGCGGGATATTAAAGTGGTTGTTTGGCGGTATTCTTCAAATTGAAATACCTGGCGCAATGTTGTTTGTTATAGCGATGATTGGCAGTATTGCAACCGTTTTGCTTGTAAAAAATGCCTTAAAAAATACATTTATGAATACATTGCCAAATCAAGACATGAATATCAAAAAAATTAAATAAGTAATGCGGTAATCTCAATTAACTTCATTATATTTGCGCCCATGATTTCGTGGCGTTAAAATTTTTAGGAATGATTATTTGTTAAGCACTAACCTGAAGTTTCTAACAGTTTTTTCTCATCTGCTATTTAATACCATTATTTGATATAAATCCAGAAACTATGGATAACACGCTTTCTGAATTTGGAAAAGTATTTGTATTTCTACTAATGGGATTGATTTTCGTGATCGGTGGTTTTGTAACCTCACGATTATTAAGACCGCATCGACCCAACGAAGAAAAATTAACATCCTATGAATGTGGGGAAGAAGCCGTCGGCTCGGCTTGGATTCAGTTTAACATTCGATTCTATGTTGTTGCATTGATTTTTATCATTTTTGATGTTGAAATTTTATTCTTATTCCCCTGGACAACCGTTTTTAAGCAGCTTGGGCCTTATGCGCTATATGTTGCCATGATCTTTGTTACGGTATTAATTGTTGGATTGGTCTATGAATGGGCAAAAGGCTATATCGATTGGGTAAGGCCAAATCCAAATATCCCTCAAATGCCTACAAAAACCTTTGAAAAACCCGCACCAATTGCAAAACAGGAGCCAAAACCAGATGCAGAAACCGTTAATGATTAGTTCGTGTATTGGGGTCAATAATCATTTAATCAGGATTTAGAAGTTATGGGGTTATTAGATAAAAAATTTGAAAAAGGTGGCGTTGTCATCACATCGGTTGAAAATGTATTTAACTGGGCTAGGCTTTCTTCGCTTTGGCCAATGGGTTTTGGTCTGGCTTGTTGCGCTATTGAAATGATGGCAACCAATGCTTCAAGCTACGATCTGGAGCGGTTTGGTATTTTTCCAAGAAGCTCTCCGCGTCAATCCGATTTAATGATTGTAGCTGGAACGGTTACATTTAAAATGGCTGATCGTGTTCGTCGGTTGTACGAACAAATGCCCGAACCGCGTTATGTGCTTTCAATGGGAAGTTGTTCAAATTGCGGCGGCCCTTACTGGGAGCATGGCTATCATGTGGTTAAAGGTGTAGATCGAGTCATTCCGGTTGATGTTTACGTGCCGGGATGTCCGCCGCGTCCCGAAGCTTTAATCGGCGGTCTGATGAAAATCCAGGAATTGATCCGTGTTGAAAAATTTGCCGGTAGCCGCACAGAAGCCATTGAGCAAATCAGCTTAAAACCAAGTGATCCTGAAACGGTTATTAAAGAAATTAGCGCCAGCGCTAAAAATATGTCCTTATCAGAATCTTAATTACCAACGTTTTTTTGCGTTTAATTTGAACTAGAGTGTATGTCTGAAGAAAATCAGAGCAATGAGCCAAAAAAGAAACTTTCTCCTGCATTGGCTGCTCGTTTGGAAGCCATGAAAAAAAAGAAAGAAGGGGAGGAAGCCTCTGGCGAAGCATCAGAACCTAAAGCAAAACCATCCAAGCTTTCACCTGCACTAGCAGCTCGACTGGCTGCAAAAAAGACTCAAAAGCCCGGTCAAGAAACATCATCAGAAACTAAAGCCGAAGAGCCGGCAAAAGATCCTGAACCTCACGAAATTGCCTATAATATTATTAAAGAAGAATTTGGCGATGCAATTTCGGATTTGGATAATAATCCTCACATGCCATTTTTTGAAGTCAACGAAAAATCCTTCTGGCCATCAATAGCTTATTTCATGAGAACGGACTCCCGCCTGAAATTTAATTTCTTGAGCTGTCTTTCAGGCATAGATTATGATGACGGTCGTTTGGGTATTGTTTGTAATCTTGACTCTATTGACGAGCATGGTCACAAATTAAGCGTTAAAGTCAATTGCACCAAAGAAGACGCTCATATCCCTTCGGTTGCCGAAGTTTGGCTAACGGCTGATTGGCACGAACGCGAAGCCTACGACATGTATGGCATTGTTTTCGATGAGCACCCCGATATGAGGCGTATTTTGTGCCCCGATGATTGGGAAGGCTACCCTTTAAGAAAAGATTATCAGGTTCAGGAATATTATCATGGCATCCGGGTGCCATATTAACGGATAAAAACAAATAGAATTTATAATGTCGGATGATTTGCACATAGAGCCTACAGTTCGATTGACATCAGTTGATGAAAACACGACCATTCTGGAAAAAGACCTCGATACCGAACACATGCTTGTTCAGATGGGGCCACAACACCCTTCAACGCATGGTGTGCTTCGAGTGGAGCTCTTAACGGATGGAGAAGTTATTGTAAAAGCCACGCCGCATTTGGGTTACCTGCATCGTTGTTTTGAAAAACATGCAGAAAATATTGACTACCCCGGTATTATCCCTTATGCCGACCGTATGGACTACCTGGCCTCGATGAATAACGATTTAGGCTTTGCCGTTACCATGGAAAAGTTGATGGGCATTGAAATACCGGAACGCATCGATTATATGCGCATCATTGTTTCTGAGTTGAACCGTATTGCTTCTCACCTTGTAGCTGTTGGAACTTACGCGATTGACCTGGGCGCCTTTACGCCGTTTCTGTTCTGTTTCCGCGATCGCGAGCACATTTTAAACCTTTTGGAATGGCTCTGCGGCGCCAGAATGCTTTATAATTATATCTGGATCGGCGGGGTTTCCCATGATTTTCCGCCAAAATTCAAAGAACGCGTTTTAGAATTTGTCAGATACTTCAAGCCAAAAGCCCGCGAAATTTACCGACTTTTAACAGAAAACGAAATTTTTGTACAGCGTACCCGAAATATCGGTCTCTTGCCAGCCGACGTGGCCATCAATGCTGGCGCTTCGGGTCCAATGCTTCGCGGTTCGGGCGTAAAATGGGACCTCAGGCGTAACGATCCATACTCGCTCTATCACGAGTTAGAGTTTGATATTGCCGTTCCCGATGGTAAAGCCTCCGTCATTGGCGACTGCCTTTCACGCCATTTGGTTCGTGCCATCGAGATTGAAGAAAGTTTAAAAATCATCGAGCAGTGTATTGATAAAATGCCCGATGACCCGAATTTCGACCCGCACGCCACCGTACCGAAACGCGTGAAACCCAAAGCCGGTGAAATTTATGGACGAACCGAAGCGCCGCGCGGTGAACTTGGTTTCTATGTGGTGAGCGATGGTAAAGGTACGAAGCCTTACCGTTGTAAAGCACGTTCGTCGTGTTTTGTGAATCTGTCGTTGCTTGGCGAAATGGCCAAAGGGCAATATCTGGCCGATGTTGTCGCAATTATTGGAAGTATTGATATTGTTCTTGGGGAAGTTGATCGATAAAAGAAAAACGAATTAAAAACGAATGCAACATTTAGCTTTAGCTGAACTAAATTCTTGGAGTAATGCCCTCGCTGATTTAGGCATCGTAGGGCTTTTAATCATTCCAGCCATTCCACTTGTCTTTATTGCTGTTTATGCGCTCTACTATGGCGTTTATGGCGAGCGTAAAGTTTCGGCCTTTATGCAGGATCGTCTGGGGCCAATGGAAGTTGGTAAATGGGGACTGTTACAAACCATTGCCGATATCTTAAAACTGATCCATAAAGAAGATATTGTCCCGAAAGCCGCTGATAAGTTTTTATTTGTGATCGGCCCGGCAATTTTGTTTGTCGGCGCGTTTTCCGCATTTGCCGTTTTACCGTATAGCTCTGCATTTATCGGCGCTGATCTTAATGTCGGGTTGTTTTATGCCATTTCAATTGTGTCGTTGGAAGTTGTGGGAATTCTGGCAGCAGGTTGGGGCTCAAACAACAAATGGTCGCTTTATGGCGCTATCCGAAGTGTGGCTCAAATTGTCAGCTACGAAATTCCAGCGGCAACCGCTCTATTATGCGCCGCTATGATGGCCGGAACGTTAAGCATGCAAGGCATGATTTTGGAGCAGGCTGGCCCAAAAGGGTTTCTGGATTGGTTCTTATTTCAATCGCCAATTGCATGGTTGGCATTTATCGTGTATTTCATTTCATCGCTGGCTGAAGTAAATCGCGCCCCGTTTGATATCCCGGAAGCTGAATCAGAGCTCGTTGCCGGTTACTTTACCGAGTATGGCGGTATGAAATTTGCCATCATCTTCCTTGCTGAATATGCCAGTATGTTTATGGTAAGCGCTATTATTACCGTTGCCTTCTTGGGCGGTTGGCTGTCGCCACTACCAAACATTGGATCGCTGGCTTTAAACGATTGGACGAACGGCCCTATCTGGGGCGTTTTCTGGATGCTCTCTAAAAGTCTCTTTTTCGTCTTTGTACAAATGTGGTTAAGATGGACTTTGCCGCGCCTTCGTGTTGATCAATTGATGTTTTTATGTTGGAAAGTATTAATTCCTTTTGCATTCCTGGCCTTTACCATTACGGCGTTTTGGGAAATTTATGTCGGTCGCTGGTAAATCAGGGTATAGCCACAGTGATTTAACCAATTTAACGGTTTAGTATAAATGAGTGAGTATATCAATACATTGAAAACAGGTGTTTCTACGATTTTAACCGGTTTAGGTATTACCTGGAAGCATTTTCTAAATGCTACAAACCGCAAAGGTGATGCTGGCGTTGCCGAAGATCACTATTTTAATCAGGTTGATGGTCTATGCACCTTGCAATATCCAAGCGAAGCTATTCCTACGCCAAGTTTTGCGCGTTATAGATTGCATAATGAATCCGACGATTGTATTGCTTGCGACCAGTGCGCAAAAGCATGCCCCGTAAATTGCATTACCATAGAATCGTTTAAAGCAACGCCCGATGATGTAGAGGAATTAGGCAAAACCTCCGACGGCACTAAAAAGCGCTTGTGGTTACCAGTTTTTGATATTGATATGGCCAAATGCATGTATTGCGGTTTATGCACTTACCCGTGCCCGACCGAATGCTTAACCATGACGCCGGTTCATGACTTTTCGGAATTCGACCGCGATCATATGATTTACCATTTTGGTAACATGACTAAAGAGCAAGCAGCATTTAAGCGTAAAAAACTTGAAGAGTTCAATGAAAAGAAAAAAGCTGATGACGCAGCTAAGAAATCAGCGCCAAAACCAGCCGGAACTGTTGCTTCAAAACCGGCTTCAGCAGGAGCTAGAAAAATGTCGCCAATGATGGCTGCCAAACTTGCTCAGAAGAAAAAAGCGGAAGAAGAAGGTTCTGCAAAGCCAGAACAGCCAGAGCAGGCATCTCAAGAGGCCGGCCAGGAAAAACCCAAACCTAAACTTTCGCCTGCATTGGCCGCTAAAATGGCAGCTTTGAAAAAGAAAAAAGAAGACGGAGAAGATACTGAAGCGTAAAATGAGGTCATTTATTGATTAGATAAACTAACGCATGTTATTATAATAAAACCATTTATGTATTTTTTATTATGCAAGATTTAACATATCAGCTTATTTTTTATTTCTTTGCGGCAATCACTGTTATTTCGGCAGTGTTTGTGGTGTTCTCAAAAAATATTATTTACTCGGCATTTTCATTGCTATTCACATTTTTTGGGGTGGCCGCGCTCTATGTTTTTTTAAGCGCTGATTTTGTGGCGGTAACCCAAATTGTGGTTTATGTCGGTGGTATTTTGGTGCTCTTGTTGTTTGGGGTGATGTTTACCAACAAAGTTACCCAGGTTCAGCTTAAAACCGATGTATTTAACTTTATTCCGGGATTGCTGATCATGCTTGCCACACTTGGCGTTATCCTCTATACCTTTTTGACCAAAGCCACCTGGAAACTTTCCGACCAACACATTTCGGAAAGCGTGGTTGAAGAAATTGGGTTTGAGATCATGTCGACCTATGTGTTACCCTTTGAAGTCATTGCATTTTTATTGTTTGCCGCCCTGATAGGCGCTGCTTATCTGGCTACGTACGATAAAAAACCTACAGAAAAATAAAAACCGGATTAACCTAAAATTTGATAAGGATTGAAATGTTACCTGAAATCGGACTTAATCACTACTTAATTATTTCTGCCATCCTTTTTTCATTAGGCCTTTTTGGGGTTATGACCCGAAAAAATGCCGTTGTGGTTTTGATGGGCGTTGAACTCATTTTGAATGCGGCAAATATTAATTTGCTGGCTTTTGGAAAATACAATGGCTCTATGCAAGGCATCATGTTTAGTTTATTTGTAATTGTGCTGGCTGCTGCAGAAGCTGCGGTTGCGTTAGCGATTATTATAAATATCTACAACACGTTTAAAACCGTTGATCTCAGTGAAGTTGATACGATGAAAGAATAATTTATAAACCTAAACATCTTAGATTTATTATTGATTTTTAAAAACCATGGATACACTCATTCAGTTTTCGATTATTGCGCTTTTATTACCGTTAGTGTCTTTTGTGTTTCTTATTTTCACAAATAAAAAACTACCCAGAGAAGGCGATTTCATTGCGGCTGGCGCTGTTGGCGTATCATTAATACTATCACTTTACATCTTTTTTCAGGTTGTCGTAGGGGAGTATAATCCCGATTATTCGCTAACATGGAACTTTACTTGGATTGATTTTGGCGACGTGCCAGGCGTTGGGCCTCTGCAAATCAAGATGGGAATTCTGATTGATAATCTAACGGCAATCATGCTTGTTGTCGTTAACCTGATTAGTTTTTTAGTGCATGTGTTTTCCATGGGTTATATGGCAGGGGATAAGTACTACGGTAGATTCTTTGCTTACTTAGGGATTTTTACATTTTCAATGCTCGGTATCGTCTTAGCCGATAACCTGCTTGCCATTTATATCTTCTGGGAACTTGTGGGTCTTTCCTCTTACCTCTTGATTGGATTCTTCTTTGAAAAAGACTCGGCGGCAAACGCCCAGAAAAAAGCATTCATGACCAACCGTATTGGCGATATTGGCATGTGGTTGGGGATTCTAATATTGTATTCTCAGTTCCATACCTTTGGCTATGAAGAAATTTTCCAAGGCATTCAGGACGGTCGTTTTACGATGTCGGAAGGTTGGCTTACAGCCGCCGGCATTTTACTCTTTTGCGGCTGTATTGGTAAATCGGCTCAGTTTCCATTGCATGTATGGCTGCCGGACGCTATGGAAGGCCCGACACCAGTTTCAGCATTGATCCATGCGGCTACGATGGTTGCTGCAGGCGTGTATTTCGTGGCCAGAATATTTGTGCTTCTTACGGTTGATGCATTGCACGTTATAGCCATCATTGGCGCTTTTACGGCTTTTATGGCAGCGACTATCGCCATCACGCAGCACGATATCAAGCGTGTTTTGGCTTACTCAACAGTTTCTCAGCTAGGGTACATGGTTATGGGCCTTGGCGTTGGCGCATTTGCTCCGGCATTTTTCCACCTTGTTACTCATGCGTTTTTTAAAGCGTGTTTGTTTTTAGGATCAGGTGCAGTGATCCATGCGGCTCATCATGAGCAGGATATGCGTTGGATGGGTGGTTTGCGAACCAAAATGCCCTGGACATTTGCAACATTTACGATTGCAATGCTTGCGCTTGCCGGCTTGCCGCTTACAAGCGGGTTTATGAGTAAAGATGCCATTTTGGCTGGCGCATTAGGATTTGCTGCCGTTGAAGGCGGTTTATACTACCTGATACCTGCGTTAGGTTTCACAGCGGCGTTGATGACGGCGTTTTATATGGGACGCCAAATGTGGCTTGTGTTCTTCGGAGAGAACCGTGCACATTTAAAACCCGAAGACCCGCATGATGATCACCACCATGCACACGACGATCATCACGGGCACGAAGTTCATGAAGTCAGTTGGGAAATGCGTTTGCCGCTGGTTATTCTCGCTGCCTTATCCATATTCTTTGTCTATTCCATCAATCCTTTGGATGGGGCAAAAGGATGGTTTTTACATGTGATTAAAACGCCGAACACCGTGGTTCAATCTACGGGCGATTACCATAATCATACCGAAGACCATGCCAAAGCTTCAGGGTTATTTATAAAAGAAGCTTATGCAGAATCCAAATCTGATACACATACCGAAAGTCATGATGCTGAGCATGCTTCAGTGTTTAGCGATCCAAGACAAGCTGCGATTGATCATGCCACGCACGATGCGCACTATATGGCCATCGCATTTTCAAGCATCATGTTGCTTTTTGGTTTTGGCTTGGCATATGTTGTGTATTTTAAAGGCATTATTGACCCGGATAAAACCGCTGAGAAGATCAAACCGCTTTACCTCTATTCATTTAATAAATGGTACTGGGATGAAATTTACGATGCCACCATCATCAGAGGGTCGTTTATGCTCTCCAATATGATGGCTTGGTTCGATAAAAATATCGTTGACGGTATGGTTAATTTTGTAGGCAGTTCATCCAAATGGTTTGCTTTCAAAAACGGCAGGTTCGATCAGCTTGTAGTTGATGGCGCTGTAAATTTCACAGCGTTTATCATTCAATTTTTTGGGCTAGTGTTTAGAAAAATTCAAACCGGCCATGTTCAAACTTATGTTGCTCTGGCTCTTGTAGCTATAATAGGATACTTTGTCTATTTCTTTATAGGTTGATTTTTCAATTGTCAATAAAAGAAAGTTTAACGTCTTAACCATTAATAACTCTAAACATGTTATCACTTATAGTCTTTTTACCGATTATTGCGTTTTTTCTGATTCTATTTCTACCAGGCGCTCAGAAGCAGGCGATACGCATTATATCTCTAGTTGCGGCATTTGCACAAGGTGTTTTTTCATTGATTATATGGCAGGGCTACGATAGTACAAAACCTGGTATTATTGCCGGTGAAAGTGGTAATGTTCATGAGACCTTTCAATTTGTTGAACGCTTTGATTGGATCAATTTGGAATTCGGCCGCTTTGGCACGCTGAATATTGAGTACTTCATGGGTGTGGATGGACTTTCCATTACCATGGTATTGCTTACGGCGTTGATTTCAATTATTGGCGTCATTTCGAGTTGGACCATTCAAAAGCAGGTTAAAGGCTACTTTCTTCTCTACAACCTCTTAAGCACAGCCATGATGGGCTGTTTTGTTGCGCTCGACTTTTTCTTATTCTATGTGTTCTGGGAAGTCATGCTTTTACCGATGTACTTCTTGATCGGTATTTGGGGTGGCCCAAATCGGGAATATGCAGCGATAAAGTTTTTCCTCTATACCTTGTTTGGTTCAGTATTCATG
This sequence comes from Chloroherpetonaceae bacterium, assembly GCA_028277445.1. Lineage (GTDB taxonomy): Bacteria > Bacteroidota > Chlorobiia > Chlorobiales > Chloroherpetonaceae > JANQGG01. Next base: position 29,293 of record JANQGG010000022.1, read on the forward strand.
CTTTTGGTTTTGATCGGTCTTTACTTTAGTGTGATTGATCCGGCCACAGGAAATCATACCTTTAATATGGTTGCCATGGTTGATCAAGCCAATTACATCCCCGGTTCAATTTTCGGACCCGAGAATTCCTTATGGCGGTTAGTTGCTTTTGTGGCGTTATTTGTTGGTTTTGCAATCAAAGTACCGATGTTTCCATTCCATACCTGGTTGCCGGATGCTCATGTGGAAGCGCCAACCCCAATTTCAGTTATCCTGGCCGGTGTGCTTCTGAAATTAGGTACTTATGGCATGTTGAGAATTAACTTCCCGTTTTTCCCTGAAGTTTTCCAGGATTTAGCTTTTGTGATTGGCGTTTTTGGCGCAATCAACATTATATATGGCGCGCTTTGTGCATTGGCTCAACTGGATTTGAAAAAGATGGTGGCATACTCATCCATCAGTCATATGGGCTATGTGCTTCTGGGTATGGCCGCAATCAACACAGAAGGCATGACAGGCGCTTTGTATCAAATGTTTAATCATGGTACTATCACAGCCATGCTCTTCTTGCTGGTAGGCGTCATTTATGATCGCTCACATAGCCGTCAAATCGAGAAATTCGGTGGTTTGGCATCCTACATGCCGGCCTATACGTTTGTTTTGACCCTGGCATTTTTTGCGTCGCTTGGCTTGCCTGGATTAAGCGGATTCATATCCGAGGCGTTTGTCTTTGTTGGCAGCTTTAGTTCGGAAGTCACCAGACCACTTGCTATCGTGTCTGTTTTAGGTATTGTTTTTGGCGCGGCGTATTTACTTTGGTCGCTTCAACGCATGTTTCTTGGGAAACGGCGCGAAGATGCCCTGTATGAAGTCCACGAAGATGAACATGGCAATGCAAAGATTCATTTTCACGATTGGAAGGGATCTAACGATTTGGATTTGAGGGAGTATTTGATGCTTGCGCCTTTGGCGATTATCGTTGTGATTCTGGGTGTGTACCCGATGCCAATTTTAGGATTAATGACGTCAAGCATCAATCAACTTGTTGAAGTGGTTGTTTCATACACCAGCTTTGCTATGAATTAATTAAAGCATAGCGCCTGATGGTAAAGTGCTCAATAGATATGAATTTATAAAAGCAAATTTATTAAAAGAATGTTTCAGCAACCTTCTGAATCTGAGATTCAAGAAATTATTACCGCATTAACGCAAGCTGTTCCGGCTTTTTTACCTGAAATTGCCATTTCTGTGCTGTTCCTTGTGGTACTTATGGTGGATGTGTTTAACCTTAAAAACAACAAGCTGTTGTTGCCGGTGGTTTCTATCATTGGTTTTGTAATCACGTTGTTTTTGGTTGTGGGGCAACATTCACTGCCGCACGAAGAGATATTTCTTGGCATGTATGCCGTTGATCCATTTGCAATCTTTTTCAAGTATTTGTTTTTAGCCAGCGGTATTCTTGCGGTATTGATTTCAATGGATTCCAATGAAATTACATATCCTGAAGGTCGCTCAATTGGGGAGTACTATGCCCTGATCGTTGCAATGGTTCTTGGTATGTTTCTTATGGCCTCATCCACCGATTTGGTGATGATGCTTGTGGCTGTTGAAATGGTGAGTATTACCTCATATATTTTAGCAGGGTACAACAAAACCTCGGTTCAATCTTCCGAAGCTGCGCTTAAATATGTGATTTATGGCTCGGTTTCTACAGGTTTCATGATTTATGGATTTTCTATCCTTTACGGTTTAACCGGCCAAACCAATATTTTTGAGATCCAGGCTTTTCTTCAACAAAACGATGTTGATTCGTTAACCTTAATGCTCAGCGCGCTTTTAATCTTAGGCGGGTTTGGGTATAAAGTAGGTTTTGTGCCGTTCCATTTTTGGTCGCCGGATGTTTATGAAGGCGCGCCAACGCCAATTACAGCGTATTTATCCGTAGGTTCAAAAGCGGCCGGATTTGCCATTCTCATGCGGTTTTTCAGAGTTGCTATTCCACTCGATGAATCAGCCTCATACGAAAGTTTTTTAACATTGGATTGGGTTACGATTTTAGCCGCGGTTTCCGTTGCCTCAATGGTGCTCGGTAATGTTGTTGCAATTTGGCAATCCAATGTGAAACGTCTCTTAGCCTATTCATCGATTGCTCATGCCGGATACATTTTGCTGGGTGTGTTGGTAGCCGATGATTTGGGCACTCAAGCCACATTGTTTTATTTAGCGGCTTATACAATCATGAATGTTGGCGTTTTTTATGTGGTGATTTTAATTTCCAATCAAATTGGCAGCGAAAATGTTGAGGACTACAGAGGTTTAGGAAAACGAATGCCGCTTGCAGCAGCCTCATTAACCATATTTTTGGTTTCTTTGGTTGGCCTTCCTCCAACCGTCGGTTTTATTGGCAAACTTATGATCTTCTCTGCATTGCTCAATAAAGGCGTTGTTTTTATATGGCTGGCTGTGATTGGGGTTTTAACCAGTGTGGTTTCGTTGTACTACTACTTTAAAATCCCACTGTACATGTACTTAAAAGAGCCTGATGGTGTTGAAGAAGATCGGGACTTTGAAGTTGGTGTTTTAGCCAACAGTTTGGTTGCATTTTTAATGATTGTAACCGTGGTATTCGGATTATACTTCACACCGTTATCAGCATTGGCTAAAGAATCTGTCTATATTTTGGGGTCGTTTTTGCAATAAAAATTTAAATGTTCGGATTAAAAAAACGTGCCGAATAGCAACGTTAGCGAAATGTTGCCGAAATAATTTCGTTCTTTATTGGTGATGATTTCAACACTTCTTGAAAAGTAATTGAATTGATAGCGGAATGTTAAGCCCTGAAGCGTTTCGGGGTTGCTTCCGAAATAAGCGCCTAATCCGATAAAACCATTCAGGCCCCAATTGGCTTGTCCTTTGCTAAACCCGCCAAAAAAGCCATCGTCATAAGGTGTCACATAACCCATAGAAGGACCCAAACCCACTTCAACAAACGGTCGTAAGGAACTTTCGATGCTTTCTCTCAAAAGTCGCTGTTGAACACCAAAAGTAAGGGGAAAAATAAGCATGGATTCTTCACGATTCAATGAAACGGTCCGACCTGTAATCGGGTCAAAAATTTCTTGTTCATTTTCATCTCCGGCAGAAGTAATTGATAAGCTGATAAACCCGATAAGGTCTGGGGAATACAAACGGATATAATTAAAATTTCCTGTAAAACCAGTGTTGGTTAAACCGAATCCACCCGAAATGCCATGTTTTGATTTGAAATTCGGGCCGTAAATATCATCCAGGTACTCACTCTCTGACTCTGAATTTTTTTTATCCTGAAATTCCGATGCATAAGCGCTGGAGACTATAAAAAATGTAATTAACACGAGGTGTGAACATAAAAAAAGGATGATTTTACGCATGATTATAATGGTAACAGGTAAAAAAACTAAATATACTTTAATAACACTTATTTCTGGTAATTTTGTTTCGCAATCGCTTTCTTAATTAGATAGATAATTATATTTTATCATCTTTGTTCATGTATTGTTTAGTTAACTTTTAAAAATATAACCGAAAACTATGGCAAAAATCCTTGAAGGAACGGCGATGAAGTTTTTTCAAAAATGGGGAATACCCACGCCTTCCTATGTAGTGATCATGAATCCTGATAAGCTCAAACAGCTTGCAGAAGCCAACAAATGGATGCACGAATCCAAATTGGTTGTCAAAGCGCATGAAGCTATCGGTGGTCGTTTTAAATTAGGGCTCGTAAAGCTTGGGTTGAATCTGGAAGAAGCTGATGCAGCTGTTCGTGAAATGATCGGCAAAAAAGTCGGTACATCCGAAATCAAGCAGGTCATTATTGCAGAACAGTTGGAGCACGATGAAGAATATTATATCTCGATTCACTCCAATCGTTACGGATCCGAACTACTACTGAGCAAGTATGGTGGTGTTGATGTTGAAGAAAATTGGGATAAGGTCCAACGTCTTGACATTGGTATTGATGAAACACCGACTAAAGAACAACTGACTGATTTGGCTTTAAAAGCAGGATTTAATGGCGATATTGCTGATCGTGTAGCAAAAATTGCTGGCAGGCTTCAGCTTTGCTTCGAAAACGAAGATGCTCAATCTATTGAAATCAATCCGCTTGTTATCCGCAAAAGCGACATGCGTTTTGCAGCCTTGGATGCGGTAATGAATGTAGATTGGGATGCTCGTTACCGTCACCCGGATTGGGATTTCAAACCGGTTTCTGAAATCGGCCGTCCTTACTCCGAAGCCGAACTTCAAATCATGGACATCGATTCCCGAATTAAAGGATCGGTTAAATTTGTAGAAGTTCCAGGTGGGGAAGTGGCTCTACTACCTGCCGGCGGCGGTGCATCGGTATTCTATTCTGATGCGGTTGTTGCTCGTGGTGGAACCATTGCCAACTACGCCGAATACTCTGGTGATCCACCAGACTGGGCTGTTGAAGCTTTAACTGAAACCGTCTGTGCCTTGCCAAATATCAAACACGTTATTGTGGGTGGTGCTATTGCTAACTTCACAGATGTTAAAGCTACCTTTACCGGTATCATTAATGGGTTTAGAGCCAGTAAAGATAAAGGTTTAATGGACGGCGTTAAAATTTGGGTACGCCGCGGTGGCCCAAATGAACTGGCCGGTCTGGAAATGATGCGAAAACTCGCTGAAGAAGGTTTCGATATTCATGTCTTCGACCGATCCATGCCATTAACCGATATTGTCGATTTGGCAATGAGTTCTTAATCCCGAATTAATCCAATGAAAAATTTTAACCTATTAAAAATTTTATTCAACAGTGAGCATACTTGTAAATAAAAACTCTCGTGCAGTTATCATTGGCGGTAGAGCTGGTCTTAATGCTGCAAAACGCATGGCAGAGTTCGACTTTTTATGCGATAAACCTCTGACCGTACAAGCTTTTGTATACCCGCCTGAACAAGGGCAGCAAAAAGAAATTTATCATGGCGCCCGTATTGAAAATATTGCGGTTTACTCCAGTCTTGAACCAGCTTTAAGCGAAAATCCCGATATTGATGTTGCATTGATTTATATTGGCGCTGAACGCGCGTACGACGCTGCTAAACAAGCTTTAGAAGCCGACAATATCCGTCTGGTATCCATGATTACCGAAGGTGTACCGGAGCGCGACTCCAAGCGCCTGGCTAAAATTGCCCAGGAAAAAGGCAAAATCTTTAATGGCCCTTCATCCATTGGTATCCTTTCTGCCGGAATGTGCCGTTTGGGTGTTATCGGTGGTGAGTTCAACAACCTTAAAAAATGTTTGTTGTATCGTCCGGGTTCCTTTGGTGTAATCACCAAATCAGGTGGTTTGTCTAACGAAACTATGTGGCTTTGTGCCCAGAATGGTGATGGTATTTCAACTACCGTAAGTATTGGTGGTGATGCCTATCCGGGTACTGATTTTGTAACTTACCTCGAAATGTTTGAAAACGACCCTGAAACCAAGGCAGTAGTTTTGGTGGGTGAAGTAGGTGGAAGCCTTGAAGAAGAAGCAGCCGAATGGCTCAAGAAGGAAAAACGCCGCATTCGACTGATTGCCGTTGTTGGTGGTACATGTCAGGAAGTATTACCTCAGGGTATGAAATTTGGTCACGCCGGTGCTAAAGAAGGTAAAGGCCATTCCGGTTCAGCCCGCTCTAAAATGGAGAAACTGGCCGAAGCTGGTGCATTGGTACCTGATACATTCGGTGGTTTGAGCAAATGCATCAAGCAGGTTTATGAAGAACTAAAAGCCGAAGGCATCATTCAGCCTGAACCAGAAGTTGATGACGCCGTGCTCCCTGAATTGCCAAAACGCGTTCAGGAAGTTATGAAAGAAGGCGAAGTTGTGGTTGAACCGTTGGTTCGCACCACAATTGCAGACGACCGGGGCGAAGAACCGCGCTATATGGGTTACCCTGCTTCCGAGCTTTGTAAAAACGGATATGGTATTGAACATACCATCGGATTGCTCTGGGGCAAACGATTACCGTCCGATGAAGAAGCTGAAATTATCAAGCGCATTATTATGATCTCGGCAGATCACGGCCCAGCGGTTTCAGGCGCTTTCGGAACTATTATTGCTTCTTGTGCCGGAATTGATATGCCTCAGGCGGTTTCAGCTGGTATGACGATGATTGGCCCACGTTTTGGCGGCGCCGTTACCGATGCCGGAAAATACTTCAAAATGGGCGCTGAAGAATACCCGAACGATATTCCCGGGTTTTTAGCATGGATGAAGAAAAATGTGGGACCTGTTCCCGGAATTGGTCACCGCGTTAAGAGCGTGAAAAATCCTGATCAGCGTGTGAAATATTTAGTCGACTATGTGAAAAATCACACCAATTTACATACGCCGGTTTTAAATTTTGCGCTTGAAGTCGAAAAAGTGACCACATCCAAAAAAGGCAACCTGATCTTAAATGTTGATGGTACGATGGGATGTATTTTGGTTGATTTGGGTTATCCGTCGCATACCTTGAACGGATTCTTTGTATTAGCCAGAACCATCGGTATGATCGGCCACTGGATTGATCAAAAAGAACAAAATTCACGACTCATTCGTCTTTACGACTACCTCATTAACTATGCCGTTAAAGATGAACGTGAAGTGCCAAACATGATGACTAAAGAGGAAGCTTAATCCTTTTTATCAAGATTTCTATGCAATAAGAAAAGCGAGCCTCAAAGCTCGCTTTTTTATTATTATAAAAATTTATCATGGATACCAACGATTTTCCAAAGATCTATTGTGGCACATCAGGATGGTCTTACCAGGATTGGAAAGGCTCTTTTTATCCTAAAAAACTTTCTCAAAACAAGTGGTTTTCGTTTTACGCCGAGCATTTTAACAGTGTTGAAATCAATGCCACGTTTTATCGGTGGTTTGAAGAAAAAACTTACCAAAATTGGCGTAAAAAAGTGCCTGAAGGCTTCAAATATGTGATCAAACTTCCCAGAACATTTACGCATCAAAAACTGCTGAAAGACATTGGCGAACCCGCCGCGCGCTTCGAAAGTTTAATTGAGCATTTAGGGGATAAGCTTGGAATGGTTCTGATGCAATTGCCACCAAAAATGCCATACGATCCCAAGCGATTGGATTTGGCCCTTTCTCAGTTTAAGCATCCCGAAAAACTAGCTATCGAATTCCGTTCACCACAATTTTTTACCGAAGAAATCAGCAAGATTCTTAAAAACCATGGCTCAACATTTTGCATTGTCGATTCCCCGGATATAAAACCCTTACCGGCCTTAACGTCGTCCAAAGCTTATTTTCGTTTTCATGGATTTTCAGAATGGTACTCGCACAGCTACACTAAAAAACAATTGTCGGATTTTCTGGAATTATGCAAATCTTTAAAGGAACGCGGAGCTGAGGAGTTGTATTTATTTTTTAACAACAATATTGGCAGCCATGCCCCGTTTAATGCCATGGTGATGCAACAAATAGTGATTTCAAACTTTTGAACATGACAACCTGCCTGCGACTCATTTTTACTGGTATTGTTTTCGACCATTGGGTTAAGATCCAGAGTGTTACATTTTTCTTCAGTTAAGCACAAGCACATAATACCGCTGCATTCCCGGATCATTAAGGCCATGTCTTTCTTGGTCATTTTTTCTGCCGAATAGATAAGATCGCCTTCGTTTTCTCTATGTTCGTCATCAACAAGCAAAATACCTTTTCCCTGTTGCAAACAGCAAATGGCGTTGATAATACCATTACCTGATTAAGTAGGTTATAACGTGAAATTCAGCCACGAGTGCTTAGCGAGTTGGCTGTACTAAGTTGTTCGAATTTATTCAATTTCTAATTTTTTCTTAATTCTCTCAATATCGTCTAGAACGGTCTTATTGGTTTGTGCTAGTAAGTACAATATCAGGACTGAGTTGACTAGAGGTATAAAAGCCAGAATTAGCAGTGACATACTCTTGCCTTTTTTGCCGATGAGATAAATGCTCACCGCAATCAATACCAAAGTCATTATTATGAGAGGAACAAATGAAACCCATATTGGTGATGATGTTACTTCTTGCATAATTGTAATTAGTATAATTTCTTCGAACATTAATTAGACTGATCTGTCAAATTCTGGAAAAACAGACTGTTTCTTTCTGTATAAGAACTTTTATAAAAACCATCTTAATCCCTCTAAGTTTTATAATTCAATATGATTAGGGAAACCGTAGACGTTTAAGGGACTTATTACAGCTTAAAATTAAGGAAGTAAAGTGAACATTACAAATACGTCCCCTGACTCTTTTCTATAAGAAGAGGGATATGGAACGAAAAGCTCCTTTAAATTATTTATATCTCCCCATATCAATCATTCCATAAGTTATTTGATGCTTTTTTGCAGCCAAACGTTGCATATCAAAAGTTTTTTGCAGTTTATTGTGGCTCTATTCATTCATTTATTTTCATTAGGATAATGCGTACTTCACAATCTTATTCAGGTCGTTTAAAACCAATCATGGTTGTGGGAACTTCATCCGACGCCGGTAAAAGTTTAATAGCAGCAGGATTGTGCCGGATTTTCAAGCAGGATGGATTTGAGCCGGCGCCATTTAAAGCCCAGAACATGTCGCTGAACAGTTACGCCACGCCTGAAGGCTATGAAATTGGACGGGCTCAAGCTGTGCAAGCCGAAGCAGCCAGCGTGCCGGCTCACACCGAT
>JANQGG010000016.1 GCA_028277445.1 Chloroherpetonaceae bacterium
AGAGGGACAATAAAACACAATTTGGTATTAGAATTTGTGACTTCAATAAATTATCCTCCGCTGATGAATGTAGCTTCAATAACAAGGGGTTGCAACCCCTTGTTAAGCTGATATTAATCCGTCATTGGAAACGTCTGGAAGGCGTGCGACGATCCAGAAAATGCCTCTGGATTGCTTCACATGAGCCTGTCCTGAGCGAAGCCGAAGGATTCCCAATGACACTTAAGAATACGTGTTCTTAATTTTTAAATCCGTCATTGGAAGAATTAGGCAAAACTTAGCCAATACTTAGATGAGGGGATTAATTTCTATAAAATTCTTTATTAGAAAACACAAATTTAATGATCATGACTTATCAATACACTCAAAATTCTTGCGGTTCAAAACCCAATGGGTGTAGTACGAATGCGCCATATGTTAATCAAGAAAACATGTCCTTTTATTTGGTTGATTCTGAAAACCACACGATGACTCTTGATGAAGGCGAAATGCTTTCATTATATCTGGATAGAAATCCCGATTGGCATATTTATGATATATGTGATCATACCCAGCGACTTTTAGGTTACTCCCAGGCAGATATCAAAAAAAATCCTATACCTTTAATCGATTTTGTGGTTGAAGAAGACCGTGATCAATTAATCAAGGATTTAGGGTGTTTAAAAAAACGCTCTTCTAATGGCGTAGCGTGCAATCCTTGCCGGTTTATTCATAAAAATGGAAATGTTATTTGGTTCCATATTTTTGTAATCAAAAACGAAGCCTCAAGTAAATCTGGTTGGCGAGCAGACCTTTATAATAAAACAAGTTGTACGCTTGTAGATAAAATTGTTCAAAAAAAAACCGCCTTACTTAAAGCCGCTTCAGAAGTTACACATCAACTCCTGACGAATACAAATTTCGAAGAATCCATCAAATGCTCAATCAAGCATTTGGGTGAAAGCGCCAAAGTTGACCGGGTTTATGTCTTTGAAAATCATCGCATGAAACTCAGCGACACGCCGATGATGACTTTGCGGTACGAATGGGTTTCAAAAGGCACGCCGGCAGAAATCCATAATCCTGTTTTTCAGCAACTGCCTTATCATGGTGGCTTTAAATCCTGGTATAACATATTGTTAAATGGGGAAACCTTCGTCGGATTTGTGGATGAAATGCCCAGAGATATCCGTCGAATTTTGACCCCGTTTAAAATCAAATCCTTTATAGTTGTTCCCATTATGATCAGAGATTATTGTTGGGGATTTATCGGTTTTGATGATTGCAAAACAGCCCGAGTTTGGTTGGAGAGTGAAAAAGCCATTTTCGAAACGGTTGCTGCAAGTTTAGGCGGTGCTATTCAAAAAGAACAGATGGTAAAGGATTTAGAAATAAGTAAAGCGAGTTATAAATCGGTGGTTGATAATATTGAAGAAGTTATTTTTCAAACCAATACCCAAGGTGAATGCATTTACGTCAACGATGCATTTAAAAAAATCACCGGGTATCCATTGGATGCATGTTTGGGTAAAAACATCTGCGAGTTTTTCCAGGAAAATAAAATCCGTGTATTAAAAGACATGCAAAAGGCCATTGTTTCGGGCCGGAAAAAACGGTTTCATAAAGAATTTTATATCAACACGATTACACATTCCAAGCGCTGGGTATCCATAACCATGCTTCCACAATTGGATGAAAATGGAAAGATTGTCGGTACATTTGGAACCATGATGGATTCAACCAAGCGGAAAATCGCGATGGATTCTATACTGGCATCCGAAAAAAAATACCGTCAAATTTCGATGTGCATATCGGATTATGCTTATAAAATCATACCGCTTCAAAATGGGAATATCAAGTTTGAATGGTTGCTGACCGGCGCTTTTTACAAGATTCATGGCTATTCACCCAAAGAAGTTAACCATAGAGGATGGTTTGATTTAATTGAGCCTAATGATAAAGTTAATCTTGAAAAGCGTTTAAAACGTTTGATGCAAGGCGAGCAAACGCGAACTGAACTCAAGCTTAAGACCAAGACCAACAAAACCGTTTGGGTTGAAGATTTGGCATACCCGCATTTCAATGAAAAAACCGGCAAAGTTGATGAAATTGTTTGCGTAGTGAGTGATATTACCGAACGAAAAGAAGCCGAAGAAAAAATAAAGAAAAGCAAAGAAGACTTATCGGAAACCCAGGAGATTGCAAAAGTAGGGGGTTGGGAACTTGATCTTAACTCCATGATTATAAAGCTTAGTAAAGAACACCAACATTTGATTGAAAATAATCCGGTTGAGCGTTCAATGCCATTAAATCAATATTTGGAGACTTATGTGCATAAAAGCGATATAACGTTTATCAGAGAACGATTGAATTTAGCGATAGAACATCCCGACCCTAACTATCATGATCGTTTTGAATATCGTTTAAAACCCAGTCGTCGCAGGCCAATTAAACATTTGCAAGTGCTTGGCCGATACAAAACCGATGGTATCATCAGAGGGATTACTCAAGATATTACCGAACGCAAGCTCGCTGAAGAACGCATAATACGAAGCGAAGAGAAGTACAAAACCATTTTTAACAGCATACAGGATGTTTATGCCGAAGTTTCCATTGATGGCCTGATCCTGGAAATTTCACCATCAATTCAAAATGTTGGCGGATATACTCGAGAGGAGGTATTGGGAAAAAATATTGAAACCATGTATGCCTCACGATCCGATCGGCATTCATTACTTGAACGCCTTAAAAGAGATGGCTGCCTGAACGATTACGAAGTTAAACTTCGCCATAAAGACGGATCAATTAGAGTATGCTCGTTTAACATAACTGTGATTTTTGATGAACATGGGCGACCAATGAAATCAATTGGAACCATGCGAGACATTACCGAACGAAAACTTGCTGAAAAACACGTCTCCGAAAGTGAACAAAAATACAGATTGCTGGCAAACAATGCCGTTGATATTATTTGGCAAACAGATCTATCCTTAGCTTTCACTTATGTTAGTCCCTCAGTTCATGCCGTTACAGGGTATAGTGTGGATGAATTTGTGGGAACCAAACTCAGCCAGCATATTTCATTTAAAGAGTTTATAAAATGTGGTAGGCATGTAGTAACGGCTCTGAAGAATTATAATACATTTACAAGTATTACGTTTGAATCACGAATGACCCTCAAAAATGGGCAAGAAATACCTATAGAGATTACCGGACGATTGTTGTTAAATGAACAAGGCCGTCCGGTTGGTTTGCAGGGCACGACAAAAGACATTTCGGAGCGAAAACAATCCGAAGAGAAACTCAAAATCCAAGAGGCCAGAACACGTGCGATAAACCAGGCCATCCCTGACTTTTTGATTGAAGTGGATGAAGAAGGCAATTACCTCAATACAAATCACCAAACTCACGCAGGATATCAAATTTGCGATCACACACTGACTGGCTCGAAAATCAGCGAAACAAAACCCAAAAAACTCCGCGAGCAACTTATGCCGGCTTTTGATCATGCCTGCAAAACAGGTGAGATTCAAATTTTCGAAACCTGTATCGGTCAGGGAAATAAACTAAGATGCGTTGAAGTAAGGATTGTTCCGACCCAGATGAAACGACATCTAATTATTATTCGCGACATTACTTCACGTATCCGTTCCGAACAAAAAATCAATGAGCAACTTCATTTTCTCCAGCAGCTCATAGATAGCATTCCGAATCCCATTTTTTTTAAAGATCTTAATGGTCGTTACCTGGGCTGTAATAAGGAATTTGAAAATTATATCGGTTTTGATCGAGAGGATATTATTGGCAAAACGGTCTATGACATTTCACCAACTGCTAATGCCAAACTCTTCCAAAAAAAGGATCAGGAGTTATTTAAAACCACTCGGCATCGCCAGATTTATGAAACGACAGTGTTACATGCAGATGGTAGAAAACATGATGTCATGTTCCATAAAGCGGCATTTTTTGATACGAACAATAAACCTTTAGGATTGGTTGGTAGCATGCTCGATATCACCGAACGGAAAAAAATGGAGCGCCAGTTGATTGATCAAAAATTATTCTTTCAACATGTTATTGATACCGATCCCAACATTATCCTTGTTCTTAACAAAGACAACCATGTAAAACTCATTAATCAAAGCGCTGCTGATTTCTTTGGTTTGCCTAAAGAGTTCTTTCTCAATAACCCTTTGGGTAAAAGCGAAAGCTTTTCAAAAAATATGCAGGCGTTATTTACTCATGAAGATGCCATTACTGATGGCGAATCATGCGAAATCAATATCACTGAACTGAAAAGACTTGATAATGAAACCCGCCAGTTTAGTGTGATTAAAAAACCGTTGAAAACGCATCATGGAGAAATCTGTGAGCTAAAAATAGCTTCGGATATTACCACAATCAAGCAAAAACAACTTGAGCTGCAGCGATTATTGAAAGATTTAAAAAATGTAAATAAAGAACTCAAGGATTTTGCCTACATCGTCTCGCATGATCTAAAAGCCCCGTTGCGAGCCATTGGATCGTTATCTAATTGGCTTTATAGTGATTATGCCGATCAGCTGGATGATGACGGTAAAGAAAATCTTGAATTACTTGTTGGTCGGGTAAAACGCATGCACAATTTAATTGAAGGTATTTTGCAATACTCACGGATCGGTCGAGTTAAAGAAACACCCGTTGACATTCAACTCAACGAAATTATTGATGAGGTAGTGGATTTATTAGCGCCTCCCGATCATTTTAAGGTAAACGTTGAAACTTCTTTGCCAACAATTAAAGGAGAACGAACTCGAATATTACAGGTCTTTCAGAACCTTGTCAGCAATGCAATAAAGTATAACGACAAACCGGAAGGGAATATTACGATCGGATGCTTAACGGAAGATGGGCAGCATAAGATTTATGTTAAAGATAATGGCCCGGGTATCGATGAAAAATATCATGAGAAAATTTTCCAAATCTTCCAGACATTGTCGGCCAGGGATGACCATGAAAGTACTGGAATAGGCTTAACCATTGTCAAAAAAGTCATTGAGAACGTTGGCGGTAACATTGTTGTGGAATCAACGCCTAATATTGGCACTACATTTTGGATCAATTTACCGGCTTCTATTAAAATTGCAGCTTAACAAAAATTACATGGAATGAAAAATATGAACGCTAATCAATCCATATTACTCGTTGAAGACGACAGAGTAGATGCAATGACAGTTAAACGTGCCTTGCGCGATATTAAGGTAACCAATCCTCTGAACATTGCAGAAAACGGCGAAAAAGCTCTTGAATTTCTTCGTGATTCAAAAAATCAACGCCCTGCCATCATTCTTTTAGATCTCAACATGCCTAAAATGAATGGCATTGAGTTTCTTAAAATTGCCAAACAAGATAGTGAGCTTAAGCAAATTCCAACAATTGTGCTCACAACATCAAAAGATGATTGGGATCGTATCGAAAGTTTTAAACTGGGCGTTGCCGGTTATATGCTAAAACCGGTTGATTATATACAGTTTGTTGAAGTGATGAAAGCCATCAAAATCTATTGGACGCTTAGCGAAATGCCGTATTAACAATCCAAGCAAAACAAGCGCCTAAAAAAATAGTATTTCAACGCTGTGTTAGTAGCCCCTAATTTGTATGGCATCTTCCCGGTTAAATTATAGTGATTGTGTTGAAGGTTAATGAGCTACCCCCGGCAAGCTACGGGGGTATCAGACGTCATGGCACACACGATCCGGTATCTGTATGCATATTAACCCGGTGTTATGATCATAGTATTATAATTTGTTACTTATTATCTTTTCTTAGTGTTTCCAGAGTTGGGAGCTTGCCGAAATGCATGTGCTGAGCGTAGCCGAAGTGCCGATTTTGAAGGTTATGCTCTCATCAATTGTGTTTCGGTAGGCAATCAGCAAGCTGCCTGGCAAACAACCCAGGAAAGAAAATAATACGATTATAAAAACACCGGATTAATAATAAGCTGGTTTGAAAAACATGATGTTTTCTTAAGTGAAAAATCATTTCCTCTACCTTAATGTCATCACCCGGTTTATCCGGGTGATCCAGCAAAATGGCAAAAAAATACTACATCTA
>JANQGG010000027.1 GCA_028277445.1 Chloroherpetonaceae bacterium
CTAACGCAAAGACAGTGCTATTCATGCCGGAACTGAGCGCCGACCAACTGCTGCCATCCCATTTCGCGATGTAATTAGCCGTAACGCTTCCTGCGGTGGTGAAAGGGCCACCAGCATATACATTACCGGACCCATCTATCGCTAACGCCCGGACACTGCCATTCATGCCGGAACCGAGCGCCGACCAACTGCTGCCATCCCATTTCGCGATGTAATTAGCCGTAACGCTTCCTGCGGTGGTGAAATCACCACCGGCATATACATTTCCAGATCCGTCTATCGCTAACGCATCCACAGTGCCATTGATGCCGGAGGCCAGCGCCGACCAACCGTTGCCATCCCATTTCGCGATGTAGTTAGCCGTAACGCTTCCTGCGGTGGTGAAATCACCACCGGCATATACATTTCCAGATCCGTCTATCGCTAACGCATAGACAATGCCATTGATGCCGGAGGCCAGCGCCGACCAACTGCTGCCATCCCATTTCGCAATTCTATTAGCAGAAACACCACCTGCGGTGGTGAAATTACCACCGGCATATATATTTCCAGATCCGTCTATTGCTAACGCATAGACAGTGCCATTGATGCCGGGCGCTAAAAATTCATCCGCCCAGTATTCGTCACCTTCTGCCATGATGCTTGGCGGCACGGCGAGCGTTTTGCCCGTTGGGGTAAAGATTGGCTCGCCGTTTGCACCGGTTGTCATTCGGTAGCCTTTCGGGTTAAAACTTCCGGTTGCCCCCGGTTTTAGTGATCCGTCAGAATTTAAGATTTCAGTCAACAGCGTGACCGTTTGCCCGTTGGCAACTAAAGGGGTATGGCTTATACCCAACAATACTGACACAATTAGTAGTAAAAGTTTTTTCATAGATGTTAGGATTTTGGCATAGAAAACCTATTCTCACCCAGAGCGATGGTATTACCTGCTTATCTAACACTCAGATAAGCGTAAATATAAATCTTTGGTGTAGTAAAAGATTTCATGATCCTGGTTTTTGAAATACACTTTGGAAAACATGCAACCAAGGGCGCCATTCTTTGGGAGAATTGGGCTTGATTGCAGGGAAAAACTATCAAAATATGGTTTTATTACCAAACAAACGATTTGCTTATCAGGAAACAAGGATTTTGAACAATAAAAAAAGCCAGTGATCTTACTGGCCTCAATAAATGTCTTTTAGGGGCAATTCATGAATTGCCCCGAAAGATGTTTGTTTTAGTTTATTTCACTAGCATCATCTTCATGGTTTTGCTGAACCCTTCGGTGGTGAGTTGGTAATAATACATCCCGCTCGTCAAGCGGCTTCCGTTAAAGTTGATTTGGTTTTCGCCTTTCACCGACGCCTTGGTTTGCTCAATCACTAACCGTCCCAACACATCATACACCTTTAATGTTGCCACGCCAACTTCCTTCATCGTGTATTTTATCGTTGTGCTTGGGTTAAACGGGTTCGGGTAGTTTTGCTCCAAGGAATACTCAATCGGTTTGCCGGATGTGATGGCTTCCACCACTTTCACTTCAACCGTTTGGCTGTAAGAATGGAGCGCACCGGAATAATCCACACTCACCAATTGATAGGTATAAGTTTGGTCTAAAGATACATCTGCATCCAGGAAAGTGTAGCTTTGAGACTGGCTGGTGGTACCATGTCCTTTTAAGGCATCTGAATTCTCGTAACCGGCTATTTCAAGACCATCACGCAGTAAGATAAATCCGGCATTGTCTCTTTCTGTTTGGGTTTGCCAGTTGAGTTTTATACCGGAGGGACTGTTTTGGCCATTAAATGAGCTTAACTCTACAGGTAATGTTATATCACCATCACCGGAACTTGAGAAATCAATAAGTGCATCCGGAGACCAGCTTGTAAAATGTCCACCGCTATTTACAGTTACATTTCCATCATCAGCCCCGCTATTGATAATATATGATTTGTCATCACCATTAGAAGTAAGCGTCATATAAGCCCCGTTATTAACGGTTACATAGCTATCTCCTGCATTTAGCGATGCGGATATAAATGATAAAAGTATTATCAGTTTTATTGTTTTATACATGATGACTTTAATAGTTATTATTAATCACAGGGTTAAAACGCCCGAACAGCACGAACCCTGTTTATGCTGGCCTTATCGAAGTAGTCCTGGTAGCCATCGTCGAAGGACTGTTCCCAAGCTTGGTTGCTATTAACCTCGGTAGAACTCCAATAATGAAAGATAACGGAAAAACTGCTACCTCCATTTGCCCCTGCGGTAGCATTAATGGTTGCCTTGTTTTGATACATCAGGTTCAGTTCTTTTCTTGAGGGCAAGTACCAATCGCCATAGGTTTTACCACCTTCTGTAATTTGTAATTTATTACATATTCGTGCGGCATAGGTGCTACCATCATCCCCAATGGCAACTTGTGCAGCAATAATAATTGAAGTGTTGGCTTCGCCTGCATAAGGACCGTCTCCTTTGGCTTGCGTGTTACCATGAGTCCCGGCCCACCATCTTACTCCGGTGCTTTGGTCTTCTTTTGCACATACCAGCCCATGTTGCCCTGTTTCGTCAACCCAAAATACAATACCACCTTGAGCAAAGTCGCCGACGGAATAGGTTGTTATACCGCTTGCATTGACCACATAAGGGCTTGCAGTTGTACCTGATCCTGTTACCGTTACATTTGTTCCGGCAGTTACTTTGGTTTCAGAACCGTCGGGTGTCTCGCATACGAGTGACCAGCTAGTACCATTGTATTGATATAAGCCTGTTGTGCCATTGGTTTGGTAAATAAGCAGACCTTCAGCCGGACTGGTAATGGCATTGCGTTGGTCTTCAGTCATCCTTGGTGGCAGGAAGCCTTTATCGGTACTTTTCACATCCAGCATCGCAGAGCTATCTGCTGAATACTCGCTGTCATCGGTTATTGACACATTTTGGGCGAATAAAGGGGATGTTAAAACTAAAACAAATACTAGTAATGCTAGTTTTTTCATTTTATGCCTCCTATTGAATTATGTAAAGAAAACAAGTTTAGGAATTTTCTGGTAACTGGCTGTATCTAAGAAAAAATCCTTGAAACGCTTCGCAAAGAGAGTTATATGGATTTATCAATAATTCATTTTTCATTTTAGTTAGGATTTTGGCATAGAAAACCTATTCTCACCTAGAGCGATGGTATTACCTGCTTATCTAACACTCAGATAAGCGTAAATACTAAATCTTTGGTGTAGTAACAGATTTCATGATCCTGGTTTTTGAAATACACTATGGAAAACATGCAACCAAGGGCGCCATTCTTAGGAGAATTGGGTCTTGATTGCAGGGAAAAACTATCAAAATATGGTTTTATTACCAAACAAACGATTTGCTTATCAGGAAACAAGGATTTTGAACAATAAAAAAGGCCGACATTTCAGCCGGCCTAAATAAAATGTTTGTAGCGGCAATTCATGAATTGCCCCTAAAGATTTGCTTAATGTGTTTATTTCATCAAAGCAGCTCTTGCGGCAGCCAGTCGTGCAATCGGGACACGGTAAGGGCTACAGGATACATAATTCAGGCCAACTTTGTGGCAGAACTCAACAGAGCTTGGATCGCCGCCATGCTCACCGCAAACGCCAAGTTTAAGATTCTTGTGTTTTTTGCGGCCTTCTTCAGCAGAGATCTGTACCAGACGACCCACGCCATCAAGATCCAGTGTTTCAAACGGATTGCGCTCGTAAATGTCCAGTTTTTGGTACATCGGCAGGTACTGACCGGAGTCGTCGCGGCTCATACCCAGACCCATTTGAGTTAAATCGTTGGTGCCGTAGCTGAAAAAGTCGGCTACTTCGGCAATCTCACCGGAAGTGACAGCGGCGCGAGGCACTTCAATCATGGTACCAACCAGGTATTCAACTTCGGTGTTTTGCTCGGCAAATACGGTTTTAGCGATATCATGGATTTCTTTAGCTGTGAGCTCAAGCTCTTTAACATGGCCAACCAATGGCACCATAATTTCAGGAATAACATTTAAACCTTCGTTTTTCAAACGGCAGGCAGCTTCAAAAACAGCTCTGGCCTGCATACGGCTGATCTCAGGATAGTTGATACCCAAGCGGCAGCCACGAAGTCCGAGCATCGGGTTGAACTCATGCAAGCTCTCGATGCGGTCTTTGACCTGCTCAAAGCTTTTACCCAATTTGCCGGCCAAATCACCAATTTCGTGATCTTCATGCGGTAAGAACTCGTGAAGCGGTGGATCCAGCAAACGAATGGTAACCGGGCGATCACCCATAACTTTTAAAATTTGGTAGAAATCTTCGCGTTGGTATGGTAGAAGTTTACCTAAGGCATGATTTCGGCCGTTTTCATCTTCGGCCAGGATCATTTCGCGAACGGCGTCAATTCTATCGCCACCGAAGAACATGTGCTCGGTACGGCACAATCCGATACCTTCGGCGCCAAAGCTGATAGCGGTTTCGCACTGATCGGGCTGATCGGCATTGGTACGGATTCTGAGTTTACGATATTTATCGGCCCATGTCATGATCTGCTCATACATTTGGTAGATCTCGGAATCTTTAGTATCCAGGGTTTTATCCAACAGCACCTGGAGCACTTCGGATGGTCGGGTGGTTACCTCGCCGGCAATAACTTCACCGGTTGAACCGTCAATTGAAATATAGTCGCCTTCTTTGAGTACAATGTCTTTACCTTCAACATGCATTTCACCTTTTTGGTAGTCAATGTGCAATGTTCCGCAACCGGCCACACAGACTTTACCCATTTGGCGCGCAACCAAAGCGGCGTGAGAGGTCATGCCGCCGCGAGCCGTTAGAATGCCGTCCGAAGCATGCATACCCTGAATATCTTCGGGCGAAGTTTCGATACGAACCAACATGACGCGCTCGCCGCGTTGCTTAGCCGCATCGGCATCCTGAGCGTTAAAGTAAATTTTACCACAAGCCGCGCCAGGTCCGGCGTTTAAACCGGTCGCAATCAATCGGCCCTCGTCGATGGCCTTTTGCTTTTCATCCATATTAAAAATCGGGCGGAGCAACTGATTGAGCTGGTCGGGCTCGATTCTGAGCAACGCTTCTTTATCGTTAATGAAGCGTTTTTTCTTCATATCAAGCGCAATTTTGATGGCCGCAAATGCCGTACGTTTTCCAACGCGGCACTGAAGCATGAAAAGTTCATCATTTTCAATGGTAAACTCAATATCCATCATGTCGCGATAATGCTTTTCAAGTTTTTTGCGGATATCTTCCAGCTGTTTGTACATCAAGGGTTTTTCTTCTTTGAGATGGGCAATTTTTAGTGGGGTGCGAATGCCGGCTACAACATCTTCGCCTTGCGCATTCATGAGATATTCACCATAGAAAATATCTTCACCCGTCGCCGCATCTCTGGTGAATGCAACACCTGTACCGGAGTTTTCACCCATGTTTCCAAATACCATCGCCTGAACATTACAGGCCGTGCCCCATGAAGCAGGGATGTTATTGAGCTTACGGTAAATATTTGCGCGCTCGTTATTCCAACTGCCAAACACCGCGCCAATAGCGCCGGCAAGCTGCTCATAAGGGTCTTCAGGGAAATCATGGCCGGTTCGTTCTTTGATAGCCTGTTTGAAACGCTCTACCAGGTTTATTAAATCGTCGGCATTAAAATCGGTATCGTTTTCAACGTTGAGCTCGCCTTTTTTCGTCTCTATAATTTCTTCAAACGGATCAATGGCTTTTTTATCGGCCGGACGCAAACCAAGCACCACATCACCATACATTTGTACAAACCGACGGTAACAATCCCATGCAAACCGTGGATTGCCGGATTTTTCAGCCAAACCTTTAACCGTGGTATCGTTCAAACCAAGATTTAAGATCGTATCCATCATACCAGGCATTGAAGCTCTGGCGCCGGATCGCACCGAAACAAGAAGCGGATTTTTGGGGTCGCCGAATTTCTTGCCCAAAAGCTTCTCCATTTTTTGCATAGCTTCCGGTATGCTGGTTTCAAATAAACTTTCAGGATATGTATTGTTATTATCGTAATAATAGGTGCAAACATCAGTTGTGAGAGTAAATCCGGGAGGGACAGGCAGACCAATACTGGCCATTTCACATAAATTAGCGCCTTTGCCGCCAAGTAAATTTTTCATTGACGCATCACCATCAGCTTTACCGCCTCCAAAATGGTAAATATATTTTGATTTCTTTGAACGGGATGTTTTTGATTTTGTAGCCATGTGTTATAGGATAGTTTGAATTTAGAAGCAAATCTGAATTATAACCCGAACCGATTACAAGTAAATTTTAATGTCAAAAAAAAGCACTGGAAGATAAAAAATGTGTTTTGTAAGACAAAGGCGATTGAGGCGACTATTGACGCTTTTTTGCATAAAAAGCTAAAAAATTAGCGTAAAATTGAGTTTAATGGTTTTTATCGCTAACGGAGATTCGCTTTTAAACGGCCAATACATGTTTTCTTCGCGCAATTCATACAATCCAAAGTTGATGGCATTGTGCAATAAAAAGTGCAAAATGGGCAAAAATTGATGATTGTAAGATAAAACCGGGTCTAAAAGCTTGTCGCTAAGTTTATGCATGGCAAACTGCAAAACCGAAGATGTAAATGACTGCGGAAAGATGTAAGCGGGAAAAATTAATGATTGTTCATACGCTAAACCGATCCCCACTGTCGAGCCTATTTGATAATCAATCCCACCTGCCGTACTTTTCCCATATTTCAAGCCATCCGAATATCGGTTATAAATTGCCGAGAAGCGGTTTTGCGAAAAATCAACATCAGACCAACCAAATTTACTCATGATGTAAAATGCAAGGTTTGAATTGCTAAAATTGTAGGCATAACCATCTTTTGAGCCAAACCCAAATCGCCATAACGACATCTCAGGATTGTTATCATGCGTTTTTTTAGGCATCAATCCGCCAAAAATGAACGGTTCGGCATAATCAACAACAAAACCGGAGCGATCCTCTGGTGTAAACCGCAGGCGTTTAAGGCCAACGGAGAATTCTAATAACGCACGGTTTGAGATATCCTGATCAACCTCATGCAAAGATACATCCGGCGTGCCGAGAGATATGCTATAGTGAGTTTTTTTGTAAGGTAAGTTTTTTGTCGAAGCTGGCGTGGAAACGATACAAAATGCAATGACCAGTAGAAAAAAAAGAAAAGATTTCATAAATAAATTCCGTGCAGACAATTAGTACTTAAAAACTAAAAAAGCAACCCAACAGTGTGGATTGCTTTTATAAATGATGTAAGGGTGACTCATTGGTTTAGCCATCTTTTTTCATGATTTCAACCAGTTTGTCCAAAACTTCGTTGGCAACATCAAGAGGAACCTGACAAGTACCAGCGCCACGGTGGCCTCCGCCGCCAAATTTCGCCATCAATGCGCCTACATCAGTTTTACTTGTTCGGTTAAAGATGCTATGCCCAACAGCAAATACAACGAATTCTTTGTTTTTTCCATCCATCACCCGGATAGAGATATTGGTATTCGGGTAAAGGGTATAGATCATGAAGCGGTTTCCTGTAGGAGTCTCTTTATTTCGCAAATCGGTTACCACAACATTGCCATCTTCTTTTGAATTAGCGCTTAGCGCGTCTTTAAATGCATTGGTATCGGCAAGGTAACGATCAACGCGTTCTTTAATGTCGGGTAATTCCAAAATTTCTTCCGCCGTATGTTCTGAAATCCAATCCACCAGCTTCATCATTAATTCTTTGTTGCTGATTTGGTAATCTTTAGATTTGGCAAGACCGGTTCGTGGGTCCATTAAATAAGAGAGTAATATCCAGCCTTTTGGATCCAGTACATCTTCAGGATCAAGGTTTGCAGAATCGCTTTTATCTACCTCGATTAATAAACTATCGTACTTTGTAAGTTTTTCGCCTTGGCCTTTTAATACATAATAGTTATAAATGACACGGGCAGTGCTTGGAGCAAGTTCATATCGACCGTTGAAAATGATTTCTTCATTGCGGGTTGACTCACTGGCATGGTGGTCGAACCACAAACCTACATCAGGTTGATAGGGTAAGTTGGTAATGATATCGTTGCTGGAGACTTCAACTTTGCCATCTTGCATATCTTTGGGATGATGAAATTCTATGCTATCAAGTTGTTCGACTTCTTTGAGTAACACGGCACAAACCAGCCCATCAAAATCAGAACGAGTTAGGAGGCGCATGATAGTTCTCCTATAAGTTAAAGTTTAAAGAAATGAAAAGAGACTCGGAAACTTACTTAAGATCAGGTTATTTTAAGTTTTTCAGAGCAATAAAAAAGTTGATCATATAATTCATTTGTAAAAACTCTTTTAAGTTACTTTCTTTTTGTCAAAAATCATGACAATTTTTGAATTCTTCTGGTCAATCCGGACAAAATCTACACGTTAATGGACTGGATTTTTGGTGTTGGGCTCATTGGCTTACAAATTTTTAGGATAGCCGTGCCATATCTTCTAACGTCAGTAGGCGCAACCTTCTCCGAAAGAGGCGGCGTTATAAACCTGGGTTTGGAAGGTATGATTCTCATTGGCGCATTTGGAGCAACCGTTGGGCAATATTTGTCGGGTTCGGTGTGGCTCGGCATCTTGTTAGCGATTTGTTTGGGACTCTTAATTGCCCTTTTACATGCCTTTATATCGGTAACCCTGAAAGCAAACCAGATATTAAGCGGTATCGCCATAAACATTTTGGTTGTAGGATTAACTCAGTTTTTTCTTTCTGTAATTTTTCAAAGTTCTGCAAACTCATCGCGAATAGAGGGTTTTGGTGATAGTAGCATTCTTCAAAACCCGATTTTTTTAGTAACGCTTTTGTTAATTCCTCTGGCTCAGATCATATTATTTCAAACCCCTTACGGATTGCGTTTGCGAGCAACTGGAGAAAGCGCTGAAACGGTTGATGCTTTGGGCATAAACCCAAGCGTTATTCGTTATAGCGGCGTGTTGATTTCCGGGGCGCTTGCCGCCCTTGCCGGCGCTTATCTGGCTTATGAGCAACACAGTTTTACCGATGGCATGTCGGCCGGTAGAGGCTATATTTCACTGGCAGCCATGATTATCGGAAAATGGAACCCCATTGGAGCAGCGCTAGCTAGTTTTTTGTTCGCTAGCGCCGAAACCCTGGAATTAAATCTGCAATCCAATGCCATCCCAACCCAGCTTGTTCAGGCGCTTCCATACGTTGTCACCCTTTTTGTATTGGTAGGATTTATCAGTCGATCGCAACCGCCAAAAGAAATTGGCAAACCGTATGAAAAATAGCGATGTAATTGCATGTTAAGAATTACTTCTTGGCTGAACTGCCTATGGTGAAAATATGTTATTAAGCCAGCATCATGATGAAATGATGGATGTTAGTGTGAGTAATCATGAAAGGAGTTTCAAAGTATGCAAACGATTTTAAGCCCCATTTCTGATGAAAGTTCCAATCCTTTAAATCAATCGGGTTCAACAACATCTCAGGCCACTGACGATAATCTGTTAGATGCTTATTCCAAAACCGTTGTTTCGGTTGCCGAACAAGTAAGCGCGGCGGTAGTTTCGGTTGAAGTAAAAACCGATGACTTTGGGCAAAGAACCGGCAAAGGCTCAGGATTTATTTTTTCTGAAGACGGTTATATTTTAACCAACAGTCATGTTGTTAGCCGATTTTCAAGAATTGATGTTGTGCTTTCGGATGGCAGAGTGTTTAAAGCCAAACTGATTGGCGATGATCCGGATACGGATATCGCCGTGTTGAAAATAAGTTCGTTCGATCCATTTCCTACAGTATCTTTAGGCGATTCGGATAGCGTTCGTGTTGGGCAATTAGCAATTGCAATTGGAAATCCCTACGGCTTTCAATGTACGGTTACAACCGGTGTGGTTAGCGCACTTGGCCGATCCATTCGTTCACAGAATGGTCGCTTAATGGATAATGTCATTCAAACCGATGCGGCCTTAAATCCGGGCAATTCGGGTGGGCCGCTGGTTAGTTCGGCTGGAAAAGTGATCGGCGTAAATACCGCGCTGATATTTCCGGCTCAAGGACTTTGTTTTGCTACAGCCATTAATACGGCAAAAGATATTGCCAACGATTTAATTGTGGATGGCAAAATCAAACGTGCCTATCTTGGGCTTCAAGGGCAGGATATCAAGATTCCTCGTCTGGCAGTTGCAGCCATGGGACTCCAAACCAACCGTGGATTAATTGTTTTGGCGCTAGAAGACGGCAGTCCGGCTAAAAAAGCGGGGCTTAAATGGGGCGATGTGATTATCGGTTGCAACGACCAAAAAATCAAAGGATTTGATGATTTACACAAAGCCTTTACCAGAGAAAGTATTGGTAAGTCCTATTCTCTGACTATTTTAAGATCGTTGAAAAAACTACATTTGAATATTGTTCCCGGAGAAAAAAACTAAACCATAAAAACGATGAAATACAAATTATTAGGCAAAAGCGGTCTGCGTGTTTCGGAAATTTGTTTAGGTACCATGACATTTGGCGAAGACTGGGGTTGGGGCGCAAGTAAAGAAGAAAGCCGAAAAATATTTGATGCATACCGGGCAGCCGGAGGTAATTTTCTCGATACGGCTAATTTGTACACGAATGGCACGAGTGAAAAGTTCATCGGTGAATTCATTTCATCGGCTTCGGAACGCGAAGAGATTGTTCTTGCGACAAAGTACTCTCTAACCACGCGTAAGGACGATCCAAACGGGTGTGGCAATCACCGTAAAAACATGGTGCAAGCCATAGAAGCCAGCCTGGAAAGGCTTGGTACAGACTACATTGATTTGTATTGGTTACATGCCTGGGATTACCTGACCCCGGTTGAAGAAGTGATGCGTGCTCTGGACGATATGGTGAGCGCCGGCAAAGTTCTCTATATCGGCATTTCCGATACGCCGGCCTGGGTTGTAGCCCAAGCCAATACATTGGCTGAGCTTCGGGGCTGGACACGATTTGTTGGCCTGCAGATAGAATACAGCCTCGTTGAGCGTACCCCTGAGCGTGAATTAATACCTATGGCACAGACTATGGATATTGCGGTTACGCCTTGGGCGCCACTCGGCGCTGGGATTTTAACCGGGAAATACTTAAAACCAAATAATATCCCATCCGGGACGCGTTTAAAAGAAACAAGCCCCAAATTAAATGACCGCAATCTGAAAATTGCTGAAGAAGTTCAATCCATAGCACATGAAATGAGTTGCACCTCTTCGCAGGTAGCGCTCAGTTGGTACAAATCCAAAAAAGGCGTGTTTATTCCGATTGTCGGGGCAACAAAGCTAAGCCAGATTCAGGAAAACCTGGCTTCGGTTGAAGTTGAATTAACCCAGGGGCATCTTTTGCGCTTAGACAACGTGAGTAAAATTGAGTTGGGCTTTCCTCACGACTTTTTGGATAAACCTCATATTCGCGACATCATTTATGCGGGAACATACGATAAAATTCAAAATCACAGACAATAATCGGCGTGTTTAAGTCGTTTGTTTGATACGAAAAGAAGACATGCTTTCAGAGATTTGATTTGTGATATCTTTTGCAACTAAAAGCAGTTGTGCCTCATTCTGATAAAAAATTCGCTCAGCGGTTAGTCGAGCAAGCCGAACGCGCCCCTTTTTAGTCATATAAGTCATTTTAAAATCACTCAAACGGTTGTGCTTGAGAATAGACTTGATGAAATCCAGCCGTTCATGTTCATTATACCAAGTGGCTAATTCCTCAGAGGTTTTGCCAATTAACTCCTGTTTATTAAACCCTAAAGCCTCTAAAAATGCCTGATTGGCATCGGTATATATTCCACTGCTGAGTTTTACCAAGCACATGGGAAGTGGATTTAGATGGAAATACCGTGAAAATAATTCATTAGACGATTTTTGGAGACGGTTTTCAAAATTCTTTGTTGATATTTTGCGAGAGGTAGTTAGAAACCCGATATGCTCATTATCATCGTTACGCATCGGCATTATCACAAATTCAACCAAAATTTTCGAACCGGACTTTGAAATCATCGATAAATGAAGGCGGGTTTCATCAATAGGATGCCCGTGTTTTAATTGATCACGTACCAGTTGATTGTAGGCTAAAATTGCCGATGAGTACGAATCGGGGCTTACAATTTTATTGAGGTCCATTTCACGAATCTCTTCCTGGGTATATCCAAAAAGTTTGAACACAGACGGGCTTACATACTGGATATTCAAATTGTTATCAAAGGTTGCAATCACATCCGTTGAGTTTTCGGCCAACAACCTGTAATTTTGTTCGCTTTGTTTGAGTTTGTTTTCTATATCGATACGCTCGGTGATATCGGTAATTGTTCCAAGCACTTTGTAAGGTTTGTTGTGTTGATCGAACTGGGCTTTTCCTCTTAAAAGAAATAAACCGTAGTGGCCGTTCTTTTTTTTGAGCTTAATGCTTTTTTCGAATGCTGTGGTATGATCTTTGAAATGAAGGTTGATAGCATTTCGAAACCCATCTAGGTCATTTGTATCAATAAGGTGTTTTAACGTGTCTTTTTTTGGTGACAACTCATCTTGTCGGTACCCTAAAATTTTGTAGGTTTCCTGATCAAGTAAGAACGATTGGGTTTTTAATTGCCACTCCCAAACGCCAATTCTTCCGGTTTCTTTGGCCAGATCGTAGCGCAGTTTCGCTAAATGATTTCGCTCATCCAACCATAAATACAATCCAATCGAAATAAATAAAAGCCCAAATGGTTCGCCGAAATCCTCAATAAATTCATAGAATCCTGAGCTTTCATGAAGAAGTTCTTCACTCAGATCGCAAAGGCTGCTGATCAGAAAAAATGCAAATCCGGAAAAAATGGTAAGAAACGTTTTAAGGGTAATTTTCGAACGAAAAATTACAACAACAGCAGCGATTTGGAAGAAAATTATTAAAGATTTTCTAAAGATATCCCTGATATCCAGTTCTTCTATAAGCGGCTGGGCCATTAAATTCCAAATGATCGC
>JANQGG010000049.1 GCA_028277445.1 Chloroherpetonaceae bacterium
TCATGCTGAACTTGTTTTCAGCATCTCAACCAAATTGGCATTTTCTGAGACCCTGAAATTAATTCAGGGTGACCAATAACGTAAATGCGTCATTGGAAAACCCAGAGCCAATAAACAATGTTGTGTAGATGCAGCCAGTATAGACTTTATGGATAGGCGCCTACTCGATTAGGTCTCTACACCAGTACGGCTTCAATTGGGCGCCGCAGGGATCTCGGCATCTCGGGCCCACGACCGAACCGAATGACAAGATCAGGCCTTCCACTGGTAATTCCAATTGATTTGGCGAATTGCGACCTGAGTGATGCGACTTCCACCGGTTGATTAAGGTGGGCGGTTCGAACATCCATCGCTGTTGCTTGCAGCGCGAACCGTTGAAAGGCACGACCAACCTCGATCCAGTGATTTTTGTCCTCAAGATCTGAAACAAATACCGCGATGCCGGCGGAGCTTCGAACATGTCGCGCGTACTTGTCGTTCTCGGCTTTTTCGGTGAAGAAAAGATCAAACATCAGACCGCCAAGCCAACTTGGGACAGTTGGATTGCCGGAAGAACCTGAATACAGTCCGTCGCCCAGTCTCGTGGCCTGCCCACCGTTGAATCGTAGCCAATCCTTGAGTTCGCTCACAAATGCCGGGTCCCGCATCTGTATGCTGTTTCCCTGAACCACAAAGTCAAGCACACTTTCCATTGCTTGTTTATCCGTCAGCAGGAGAACCCGGACGCCTTTTCCCGAACCGGCTTTTTCCAGAAGCCTCATTTCGTCATTTGAAAGGGGCTTGGCATCAAATTCCCCTCTCGTCGATTGCCGGCGGGGAATTGCCTCAAACAACGGCGTTCGCACCTCCGTTGCACGCATAAGGGAGATATCCAATGATGAGTTCTTTCCTGTATTGAAAACGGCATCGCTTCGAAAGCCCATTGCCGCCGCTGCTTGCACGAGGTTCTCAGCGGCGCAGCCTAGGCTGACAAAGAGGTGGTGATCATCTGGATCGACGACCGGGCATCTGCGTTGATAATCAGGCAGGATCGAAACCGACTGGTCGCCCAGCCCGAACTTCCAGCACTGAGTATTGTGACTAGAGGGTGCGAGGGTTGCGTAACGCACAAGTTCATGCATTAATGCAAGAGTGTCGCTCGAACCGAGTTCTCCGTGACGCCATATCTGCTTCACGGCATGCTCATACTCCGAGCTGCCCTTGCTGAAAGAGCGGAAACTAAGAACTCCTGCGGTACCCAGACCTGCAGCTATAGCAGTTGTAATGAATTTTCTTCTCGTTATCATTGCAATACAATTCCCTTCTTTGAATGCCTAACGTTGGTGTTCACGGGGTTGCCGCCAATTGTGATGCCATCAGAACCGACGTCGCCGGCAACTCCCGTGGAACACATGGTTATTTTGCAATCAGTATCCGTACTCGGACCGTGCTTCGTATTCCCATTCGCGCTTTCGTTCCAGGTATTCTGAAAGGCCTGCTGTGGCACCGTCGAGGAATCCCGAAAACGAGTGAACGCATTCAGCAAGGTTGCGAAGATTGATGTGTTTGACACCGCCAAGCGACCGAGACCCATACTTCTGTTTCGGGAAGCGAAAGGCAGTCGAATCGTGGTCGATGGCTGTGAACTGTTGAATGAAATGATCTATAAGTTTGAATTCTGGAGGATAAGGTTCATTCGACCATGTTTGCCTCATCAGGCCCTTTGCTAGAGGCCATAAATCGTGGAGCTTGTGGTGTGTTGGATGGCCTGACTCATCTTCAGTGAGGAGTTGGCGTCCGGTATCGATTATCTGTTTGAGCTGCAATTCGATATGTTGTCGGTACATGAATGCGATTGGGTAAACGAAAACGTCTTGGTCGCGTGCCGTTTCTGCAACGTGTTCAACCAATCTGTCGGCGGCGCGGCGATATCCTTCGACGTAGCCATAACTCATGTCGTGCGTGTAATTCAAGCACGCATTCATCTGCCAGTCGTCGCCGGAGACAAAGAGGTCAGGATATGTCCGTTTCGTTTTTGTCATAGTAGTTGGACACAAATTTACAACTCGGCTTCAGCTTTGCCAAATAACATTGATTATATGGTTTCCGCATAAGACTCTGGTCATAGCTTTTGTGTCCATATAAGTTACCTGCGAATGATTTTTTATAAGTATATAACTTCAATTGTTTTAACACTTTATAATTCACTATACCACTTACGAAAGCGTCTTATACGGGTCAGTATAAGACACCTAACCGCAGCCAATCTACAAGGCTACGTTCGCCAGAAGGCCATCGATTGGGAACATGGTTGTAAATCATCGCAGCGCTTACATATTTGTGGCCTATCAACTGCTGCACGGTTCGAATATCATAACCCAACTCCTTCAAATTACAACAGAATCCAGGAATCTATAGAAGTTTAATAACGCTTGCATTGAAAGATGCTTAGCGCCAGAACTCGAAATATAGGGATAGTATTCATGTTTTTGAGCTTGGGTTATGCGTCATAAAAATTGAACGTTAAAAGTTACAAAAAAATCCCTTTGCAATGTAAAAAGGGATTCATTTTGTTGAACCCCTTTTCATGATGCTCATCAACGGTTTTTTCAAAACCCTGATTTTGGTTGGCTCAATGGCCGATCTTGTTTTATTCCTAAAAAACGTTCTTTTCTTACTTATCTAAATTGGGATTTTAATATGAGTTTAAAATTCAAGGATTTTGTTTAAGTGATTTTTAATCCTGATTCGGTTAGCGGCATTGTTAAACCCTTGAGTGCAAACCGATTTTGTTGCCTTCGGTATCCTGAATAAACCCGATAAACCCATATTCGCCAATGCTGGTTCGTGGCGTTAATATTTTACCACCTTTTTCTTCTGCGCGGTTTAATGTGGCATCCAGATCAGGGGCTGTAAAGTAGATTTGAATCCCGTTTAAACCTGGTGTGAATCCCTGGCTTTTAACCAGGCTGCCCGAACAACCGATACCTTCGTCTTTCATGGGAAAAAGCGCCATTTGGTCTTGCTCCATGGTAATATCTTCAAAAGTTACATTCAGCAGGTGTTCGTAAAAGGCTTTTGCACGAGGCATGTCTAATACAGGTATTTCAAACCAACCGACAGGATTCATTTCTTTTTCCATAAGGCAAATGATTTGGTGTTAAAAATGTCACATATAGTGAAGCGTAGGTCTAGTCCGTTGTAGTTAAAACAAAAAATAGTTAGAAAAAGATTCTCATTATAATTGAAATAATGATAAACTTTTATTATACATACTCGTATGTATGTAAATAATTAATCGCAATGAGAGTTACAAAAGAACAAGCCGCTGAAACACGTAAAGCCTTAATCGATGCCGGACTTAAAGTGTTTAGTGAGAAAGGTTTTGCCGCTACACGCATTGAAGATATCGTACAATTTGCTGGGCTAACCCGTGGTGCGTTTTACTGGCATTTTAAAAATAAATTGGAACTGTATTGTGCTGTTTATAAAGAAGGCATGATATACTTGGATTTGCGTTTGCAAGCCGCCATAGATCAGACAAAATCAGCTTTAGAAAATATACAAAGGGCGCTGGACTTTATTGCATCAGATATCCGTAATGATGAGTATGTAGGTAAGATGAGCAAACTGCAATACACCATTGAATGGACACCAGAAGTTCGGGATCAGGTTGAATTCATGAAGCACGAAATGACATTACCATTCCGAACATTATTTTATGACTTAATTGAACAGGGCAAATCGACGGGCGAAATTAAACTGGAATATGATACCGATGTCATTTTTAAAGCATTAGTATCATTATTAATAGGAATGTCAAACTTAAGGCATGAAAAAAATTACCCCCTTGAACTTGAACATATTGATCCAATGATTAGCATTTTTATTGAGGGGATTCGGAATTAAATCTATTTCTTTTTCTTTAACATACATGCATGAATGTATAAATTAGTTTTACCACCATGAAAACTCCGCAAGTTGTATTAACGCTTTTGCTTCTGGTAATCACAATCGGATGTGATGATGATGACACAAAGGCAAAAAA
Organism: Chloroherpetonaceae bacterium; assembly: GCA_028277445.1. Classification (GTDB taxonomy): domain Bacteria; phylum Bacteroidota; class Chlorobiia; order Chlorobiales; family Chloroherpetonaceae; genus JANQGG01. The sequence goes on from JANQGG010000049.1 coordinate 4,028, forward strand.
TTTAGAAGAATTGTATGCTGAAAAAGGCATTCCGGTTAAAGTTGAGGTGATTAAGCCCCAGCCTTTTTCAGTCTATGACAACTATTTTGCCAAACTTTCAGGAATTGAAGAAACATCGGAATATTCCCCGATCGCAGAAAAAATCCAGAGCGTGCGCTATAAGGTAGGCGATTGGGTGCGAGAAGGGCAAGTGGTTATCCAATTTCCAAGCAGCAACCCAGGCACGGAGTATTACCAGGCAAAAGAAACCTACGAAAATGCCAAGACGACTTTTGAGCGTATCAAGTCGCTTTATGAAAAAGGAGGCATATCGCGGCAGGATTTTGATAATTCAAGAACCCAGTATGAAGTTGCTAAAGCAAATTGGAATGCTATCCGACAATCCATTAAAATTGAGGCGCCAATGTCGGGCGTCATTACAAAAATTAATGTTCAACCTTCCGATAATGTGGATGAAGAGCAAGAACTCTTTACGGTTTCAAAACTTAATAAACTCAAAGCATCGGTTTGGGTTCCGGAAAAAGATATTATCCGTTACAAAGTGGGGCAAAAAGCGTCTGCCAAATGGAACGATGCAGTTTTAGAAGGGCAGGTTATCCAAGTGAATCGAAGCGTTCATGAGGTAAAGCAGGCTTTTGAAGTCATTGTTCAATTCAATAATCCGGGCATGGTTGAGCAAACCGGGATGACGGCGGAAATCGTTGTTGAAACCTATTACAATCCTCAGGCTTTTTCAATCAATCGGAGGTTTGTTGTTGAACGAGAAAATAAAAGTTGGGTATATGTCGCCGAAGGCGATTCCGCACAATTAAAGCCGGTTGAAGTCGGAGGTTCGAATGGAAGCAATGTTGAAATTAAAACCGGCTTAAAAACTGGCGAAAAGTTGATTACCGAAGGGTTGTTACTCATTTCGGATGGAAAGAAAATCAACATAAAGAATTAGATACGTTTTTTCATTTTATAATGTGTAAATCAGATGTAATATGTCATTAGCCGATCTTTCTATAAAGCGACCCATAATGATGAGCATGTTTTTGCTTGTTTTTGCGCTTTTTGGTTCGCTCTCCTACTTTGCAATGTCGTTGGATTTGTTTCCCAGCGTGGATGTGCCGTACGTAACCATTCAAACGGTTTATACAGGCGCAGGACCAAAGGAAATTGAAACCCAGGTTACCAAGAAAATCGAAGACGAGGTGTCGTCGGTAAGTCAAATTGATCAAATGATCTCCTATTCAATGGATGGCGTGTCGATCATTTTAATCAAGTTTGAACTGGGCAAAGATGTTGATATTGCTAATCAGGAAGTCAAGGATAAAGTTGACGCCATTGTTAACACGTTGCCCGACGACGCAGAAGTCCCGATTGTGCAGAAACTCAATGTTAATGAAAAGCCAATTGTAGAGGTTGTGCTTTCAGGCAATCTTAGTAAAACGGAATTGTATGAACTGGCCGACAAGCGTTTAAAAGATCGCTTTGCACAAATCCCGGGCGTGGGACGCGTAAATTTATCGGGCGGGCAGGAACGGGAAGTTCAAGTAATTATGGAAAACCGAATGGTTTTTCAAAATATGATTGATCTAAACCAGTTAAGCGAGATTTTAAAAGCTCAAAACCTTGATATTCCCGCGGGCAATTTTCAAAGAGGTTCCGACGAATATACCGTTCGTTTAAGCGGGGAGTTCGATGAAACCAAAACCATTGAAAACTTGGAGGTACCGACTCGTTACGGTACGAAACGCCTTAAGGATATTGCCGAGGTAGTTGACGCCGGTGAAGAAATAAGTCAGCGGGTAAGCTATTTTAATTATAAAGAAAGCCGCGGCAGTCCGGACGCCGTTCTTTTAAGTTTGATTAAAAGCACGGAAGGTAATTCTGTGGAAATTGCCGAAGACGCTAAAGAATTAATTTCAGAACTTCAACCCATCTTGCCCCCAAACGTTCAACTGGAAATTGTAACCAACAAAGCGACATATATTCAAGGCTCGGTAGATGATACCCTTGTCAACATCATTTTGGGCGTATTTTTAACCAGCATGGTTCTGCTTTTCTTCCTTCATGATTTTCGTTCTACAACCATTGTGGCCATTTCCATGCCAATGTCCATTATTTCGGCGTTTTTCTTGATGCAACTCTCAGATTTCACACTCAACATCATGAGCTTGATGGGGCTTTCTACAGCGGTAGGGGTGCTTGTGACAAACTCGGTTGTTGTGTTGGAAAATATTTTCAGGCACAAAGAAATGGGCAACGGCCGGGTTGAAGCCGCCTCCAAGGGAACCAACGAAGTGGTGGTGGCCGTTGTGGCTTCGGCGCTGACAAACATAGCCGTGTTTTTGCCGATTGCGCAAATGACAAGTATTGTCGGTCAGTTCTTCAGAGAATTTGCTTTAACGGTAACGTACGCCACTATTTTTTCATTGACGATTTCATTTACGCTTACCCCGATGCTTGCGTCGTTGATTCTTCCTGACGAGGATAAAAAGAAGCATCTGATCGGCGAAAAACTCGAAAGCATGTTCCACTTTTGGGAAAGTCTTTACCGGCGTTCGTTGGAGTATATCTTGAAGTCAAAGTGGAGAGCTTCGAGCGTGCTGGTTCTGGCAACCATTTTATTTGTGTTGAGTTTACCAATGGCTGGTAAAATCGGATTTGAATTTGTTCCCCTAACCGACGAAGGAGATATTGAAATCGAGCTTGAACTTCCTGAAGGCGCAAATTTGGATAAAACTGCAGATATGTTTAAAGCTATTGAGCTTAAACTCAAAGATTTGCCGGAGTTAAAACATATGTTGGTAAGTTTGGGACAGATCAATGAGTTTAATGTAGGTAAGAATGTTGCCTTGATTAAAGTTAAACTGGTTGGGGTAGACGAGCGCGGGGAGAATTCCGAGCACTTTGCTAATTTAATTATTAACAAACTTTCGGAAGTGCCCGACGTAAGAGTGCGAGTGCGGGCCGTTTCATCGCTGAGCGGTAACGAACAACCCCCAATCTTGTTCTATTTGATGGGTCAGGATAATGAAATAGTTGAGCGGTATAAAGATGAAATTTTAGTCAAAATTTCGGACGTTCCGGGACTGGTCAATCTCAATACTAGTTCCAGAACCGGCAAGCCGGAAATTAATTTAATACCGGATCGTAAAAAACTTTCCGACGCCGGTCTTAGCGTATATGATTTGGCCATGAATGTCAGAGGCGCCGTAAATGGATTGGTCGCAACGCAATACAAAGATAAAGGCGAAGAGTACGATATTCGTGTTATGATGAACGACGCTTCGGTTGATAGTCCTGAAGATATTAAAAACATTACCATAACAACCGATAAAGCCGTGTTTAGGCTCAGCCAGCTTTGCAATATTGAGTATGTGGATGGGTACAGCAAAATCATGCACAAGGATAAATTCAAAGCGGTAGAGTTTTCAGCGTCTTCGGCTCCGGGGATTCCAATGGGCGATGTTGTTAATGGGATTACTGAACGAATTGAAACGATCAACATGCCTTCAGGTTATCAAGTCACCTGGAGCGGCGACGCCGAAATGATGCAGGAAGCGGCCATTGATATGCTTCGCACCTTTTTGATCGCCGTTGTGCTAACCTACATGCTTCTTGCAGCCATTCTTGAGAGTTTAACCCAGCCGTTAATGATTTTAGGCACGGTTCCTTTAGCGTTGATCGGAGTGTTTGGCAGTATGTTTATTACCGGTAAAACCATGAACATTATTTCTATGCTCTCTATTGTAATGTTGCTTGGAATTGTGGTTAATAACGCTATTTTGATGCTCAGTTATACCAATGAACTGCGCCAAAAAGGATATAGCGTTTATGAAGCGCTCATCGAAGCATGCCCAACCAAGCTAAAACCCATATTGATGTCAACCATTGCGATTATTTTGGGCATGTTGCCGATGGCGATGGGATACGGCGATGCGGGCAGCGAAATTCGCCAGCCAATGGGTATTGTGGCAATAGGAGGACTTGTGGTTTCAACGTTTTTAACACTATTTGTTATACCGGCAATTTACGATATCACATCCCGTGAAAAACAAATTCAATCATAGATTATTATTATTATAATTAACCTGAAAAACCGGACATGAAACAACTCATTTTTTTCATCTTACTGGTTACCAGTTTTGGGGTGAATGCACTAGCAACACCCCTGACCTTAAACGATTATCTGGCTAAAGTAAAAGCTTCCAGTAAAGATATTAAGCTTGCCAAACAGGAGTTTGAAGTGGCAAAAGCCAATCGCCAGGAGGCTTGGTCGCTGGCATTGCCCAAAATCTCTGTAGAAGGAACTTACCGAAGAAACCTGAAGGATAATTTTTTATATGTGGATTTTTCAGAAGGAAGCGATTCGGCGGGCAGCATTCAAAAATTTAAAATTAATCGTAACAATGAATTTGGTTTAACGGCTGGTTTGACTCAAACCTTGTTTAGTTTGGAAGTCGGCAATGCGCTGAAGGCGTCGTCGCAATACCAAGAAATGACGAATTTCATGTATAAATCCAATGAGCAGGAGATTTTAACCGTAGCCAAAAAATTGTTTTATCAAACGCTTCTACTTGAAAAGGTATGGCAGGTTAGCAAAGCCGCTGAGGATAACGCCAATAAAAATTACCTGAACATTAAGAAGAAGTATGATAACGGCGTAGTTTCGGAATTTGAGTTGTTGCAGGCCGAAGTGCGTTGGAAAGATCAAATCCCTCAAACAGCCGAAGCCAAACGAAACATGGATATTGCCATGATTAACCTTAAGAATCTGGCCGGTATTGAAATTAATGAGCAACTAGAACTGGTGGGCAATTTTGATGCATATCCTGATTTGCCTGCCAAAATGGAGTTCAAAGCCATTCTTAATAATCGGCCGGATTACAACGCCTTGGTTTGGGAGCATAAACTGCGCTCAACCAACGTGAATGCTGAACGTGCCGGATTTTTTCCAAATCTATCGGCCAGTTTTGCTTACAATTATTCAGCTCAGTCCGATAAATTCAGATTGGATGAAGAAAACAATGCGTTGGTGGCCGGTTTAACTTTAAGCGTTCCCATATACACCGGCGGATTTGTCGGCGCCCAGGTTGAAAAAGCCATTATTGATCGTAAGAGAACAGAAATTAGGCTTGAAAAAACCACGGATGATATTTACCAGGAAATATCGCAGATTTGGCTGCGTTTGGAAGAATCTCTTCAGCGGATTCAATCGTCCAATTCAACATTGCAGACAGCAAAAAAAGCGTTTGAAATTGCTGAAATTTCCACCCAGCAGGGATTGGCTACGCAGCTGGAATTGAAAGATTCGCGCGTGGCATTTGATCAGGCCAAGCTCACGTATTATAAAGCGGTCTTTGATTATCTCTCGGCTTATTTTGATTGGGAGCAAGCGATTGGTGAGGTTTCTGTGGAAGATTAACGATTGCCACTACAGGTACTCTTAGGCATTCACAAATTTTATAACAAAAAAAGGCCGGCATTTTAACAATGTTGGCCTTTTGTTTTTCGAAGTCTGAAATGTGACCTGATGAATTCGAAATTCATAAATGATCTTTTAACATTTCTACAAATTTAGGATGAAACCTACCAAACTCCTATTTCAATACATTTTGTTGAATGTACTTTCGAATATGATTTAATTGCGCTTCATTTCTGATAATGGGTTCAAAATAATTGCGTTGCCAAAATGCGTTGCCGGTTGTTTTTCGCATAAGGTTAATTTGCTTAGCAGTTATCATTTTAAATCGTCCGATGATTTTAGACAATAGCATTCTTCTGCGCTCAACTCGTTGTAGGGGTAATTCATGAATGGTTTTATAACCTTCATTATCTAAAAACTTTTGGATCTTATAAGAGATATGAACATCGCATAAAAACTGCATCATGCAACGTCTTTTATAGAATGGCCTGAAAGATAAAGCTTAGCAAATCTGATGCATGCTAAAATGTCATCTCTTTCCAATTCCGGGTGATCTGATAGAATCTCTTCCATAGTCATACCTGAACCCAGCAGGTCTAAAACTACTTCAACAGGCCAGCGCATTCCTCTTACACAGGGCTTACCATGACAAATATCTGCTTGAACTGTGATTCTATCCATAGTAACATCCAAAAAATTTGAAAAGGTTAATTACAATTTATGTAGAATAGTTTAATGTAAATAATAAGACATTATAAAAATGTATTATTTGTTTTGAAGATTTGTAGAGGCAATTCATGAATTGCCTCTACAGGGGGTTTATGTAACTCCAAAGTTTTAGTGAATATAAGGCGTAATGATATCCCATAACGATTCATTAAGCGGCAGAACCAAAAGCCAATGTTCCAGTAAAGCCAGCATTAACATCATGCACACAAGGACATAGCCAATACGCCGCCAGGAAGGCTCATGTGGATTTCTGGCACGTTTAAGAAATTTATAAACAAAAAGGGTGTTAAGCGTTACGGAAAACGGGAAAAGCCAATTCATGTTTGCAACGGTCATGTAAGGGGCCATATCGGATACGGTATCGGGAATGAACTCCTGGCCGATATTGGTAACGCCAAAAAATACATTCAGCTTGCAGGATTGATGCGCAAACCACAGCACAAAAAAGGTGTAAAGACCAAATTTGTTTTTAGCTTTCCAAAAAATCCCCAAGGCGGCAATGCCCAGCGTCATGATCATCATTTCGTGGTATATGCTTCGATGCACCGCTTGGTGAAAAGCTTCCCATGATGGACTGATTGCAAAGATCGGGCGAACATACGGGCCAACAATATAGCCGGTGTAGAAACTCACTTCAACAAAACCCCACACAAACAATGCTCCTGTAAAACTGATATAGGCGCCTTTTATCGTGTCATCATTGCGATGTTTTATCCAAAGAAATCCCCAAATGAGGCCTAAAGCAAGCGATGTCAGGAAAAAATAAAAACGTACAACCGGCTGAAAATTAAAATAAATGATGATAGCCGTTGAAATCCACCAAATAGCCAGAGAATAAAATCCGGCTAGAAAGAGATGGCTTAATAGCTTTTTTTGTCCGTTGATGGCCGAATCATCAAATAAAGTCCGAAACCGATTTGTTTTACCATTATCGGTGTCGGTTTTTAGCTCTGAAACCTGATGCTCTTTAGATAATTCAGAGGCCTGCATTGGCTTATCTCCTTTCATAAAACAACTAAAATTGATCTGAGCGAATTAATGTAATGTAAAATGTGATTCTGTTCAAGCCATTATCGTTTAAACTGCTGCTTAATGTAAATTTGCTATGGCCAGGGCACAAACGAGCATTCCGGCAACTAAAAAGTTTTGTGCAATGCCGTTATACCAAACATCTCTTGTGCATGGCGATTGAATAAATCTGAGTTGTAAAATGATTTGAGGGATAATAAACCCGATAATAATTAAGGCATTGATGGGTTCTTGGATATAGAACATAAACCCAACCGCAAGCAATTGCCCAGTATTCATGATAACGGCTGCTAAAATGGCTGCTTTTCGCTCGCCATAAACCACCGGTAGTGTTCGGATGCCAACGCGTGTATCGCCATGCATGGATTTAAAATCATTCACGGTCATTGTTCCTGTGCTTGCAAATGCGTAGGTAAGCGCAATAATAAGCGAAGGTATGGTAATTTCACCCCGAAATGCGATTTCTCCGGCAATCCATGGAAAAACCAGGTAAGAAAATGCCACAATAATATTCCCTGCCCACAAGCGTTTTTTAAGTTTTATGGGATTTGCGCTATACAAATGTGCATTTACAATACCAAGAACAACATAGCCGGCAATAAGTGGATGTATGATAAAAGCAACGATAACGGATAAGGCTGACCATATGATGATAAGAATCGTGGCATTTTTTAAAGAGATTTCACCGGCAGGAATCGGGCGGGTTGGTTCGTTGATCATATCCAGATCACGATCGAAATAATCGTTGAGCATTTGGCATGTTCCCGATACCAATGGACCGGTTAGTAAAATGCCTAACCAGAATGTTGAGCCCAATAAATCACCCCAGCCAAAATTGCCACTGGCCGCGGCGCCGCAAATGAAACTCCAAATTACCGGAATCCAGGTAATGGGTTTTAAAAACTTAATAAATAACTCTACCTTACTAATTTTAGTAAGTTCTACACCGCCAACGCCTTTTCGAATGCCCGAGGATGTGAATAAACGTTTTTCAATATTTTTTTGGCGATCTATATCACTTAAGCGCGTTTTGTCGGAAGAATAGTCATATTGATCGGAGGATGAAGATTCACTGGAATGGTTTGTTTTACCGGAAACACCTTTCATGAATATAAAAATCTATATCGGATTGAATTGATTAAGCCTATGAACTTACAAGCTTTTTATTACTTTGGCAATACATCTGCCAAAAATCCCTCAATTAATGGTGTGAAAATATAATAAAACATTCTCAAGGAACGCGATCCATTGTACAAACCAAAACTATGAATGATAAGATCAAAGAGTACCCAGGGGAGAAATCTGTGCCGGATTTGTTCGGGAAATGGTATATCCGGCTCACGGCGTCCGTAATACTCGTATTTGGAATAATTTCAGGCGTTCAGTGGCTTTTTGAGTTTTTACAACACATGTTGGGGATAAGCCGGGCATGGACTGGGGCGCTAAAAATTATTACCTCTGTTCTTATTGCGCATGCCGCCTATATAAAGTTTATCAATTGGTTTGAGCTGCGGCAGTGCAGTGAGTTTGAGTCTGAATATTTAATCAAAGAACTCGGTTTAGGTCTCATTTTCGGGTTTGTACTCATTAGTATGGTGATTTTAATACTCATGAGCCTGGAGGTATATCATATTGTAGCCATAAACTCATGGACGGTAATGTTTTCCATAATACATTTGCAAAGCACTGTGTTTGCCGGTTACTTCGAAGAGTTGCTTTTTCGGGGAATATTGTTTCGAATTACCGAAGAAAAATTGGGTACATGGATTGCATTAGGTGTGCAAGCTTTATTGTTTGGAATGTTGCATGGGATTAATCCGAATGCGAGTGTATTTAGTTCATTGGCAATTGCATTTGAAGCCGGTATTCTGCTTGGGGCATTTTATGTGTTGAAACGACGATTGTGGCTTCCAATTGGCGTTCATGCAGCCTGGAACTTTACCGAAGGCGCAATTTACGGTAGCCCTGTTTCCGGCTATCAGATGCAAGGTCTTATTGTTTCATCATTAAACGGCCCTGAATGGCTTACGGGAGGAGCATTTGGTTTGGAAGCTTCTGTTGTTACGCTTGTATTATGCACTGGTGTCGGTATTGGAATAACTATTTATGCCATTAAACACGATAAAATTGTCAGCCCTTCTTTTCGCGCAACGCGTGATTAAGCATTAAGTATGATGATAGTCATCAAACCATTGAATGGTATAAGCCTATAATCACACCTAAAATACGAGGATTTTTTGAAGTTAGATTCTTGGTTTGGGGGCGGTCTTGAGCGATGTGTCCAAAATTTAGTAATGTTCCGTCTTTATTAATCTTTTGCGTGCTAAGTTTATTATTGTACAATACAACCACCATGTTATCTGATTTCCATTCAATTAAGGTATCAACAAGTATGATATCGCCATAATTAATGCGTTGATTTATCATACGCTTCCCACAGATTTTTATTGCAAATGTTTTATCGGGGTGTTTAACATATTGTTTAGGAAAACTTAACAACTTTTTTTTAGTCGTCGGTTGTTCGAAAACGTCATACTTTGCCAATTCACACTCATCAAATAACGGGATTAAAACACAAACCTGCTTATGATTTGGTAAAAACTCATAAAGGTAATCAACTTTACTATTTAAATACGCCAATTCCTCTATCAAAGAGCTTTCAATATCGTCTTTTCTTGGGTAAAAAGATTGTTTGATTGAAGTTGGGCTCTTATCTGTCATTTGCTGCTTATGCATTTCACCTTCGCCGGTGATAAGCCAATCAATGTTTATCATTTCATTAAAAGCACGGCACTTTTTAAACAGCAAGTCGTAATCCACGGAATTTCTCTTTTTCCATGTAGCAATTGCACTTCGTGATAATCCAAGAAAATTAGAAAGGTCTACATCTTTTGTTACACCGATGAATTTTTTCAATCTCTCTAAAATTGAGTTTGCGTTTTGTGACATTTTGTTTGGAAATGTTTGCAAAATGTGTTATATCTGTAACTGATGTTTGCATTTTGTGTCCTGAAATTGAATGTGCTAAAGAATACAAAACCTCTTATGGCAAACAGAGTACCCTTAAATCTATTTACCCGATCTTAGGTAGTGTTTTTTGGTTCGTGTTACTTAAGAAAAAACTATAACTACGTATTCAAACATGTTTATGGTTTTATACATTAAGTTTAACATAATTCCATGTTTAACATAGATGGCATAGGCTCAAAAAGTTAAGCGACACACATAATTATTGAATAAGTGATTGAAACCAGTGTTATTGGCTTTTTGCAATTGATGCTAAAAAGGTGTACTTGAAAACATGATGAATTAGGAATGTAAAGTGATCATAGATGGTAGTTAGGGTTTGAGGTTTATATAAATCGTCTAAGGCATCTTATATATTTGGGTTTCTAATTCTAAATGATATTGGAGCTTACTAACATACTCTTCAAATCATTGAATTCTAAGCACATCATTTTCGATAGTCAACTCGCGTTTTTCAATAATAGTTACGTTGTTTAAGATAGCTTTCCTGAAGCTAAACAGCTTTACTTTGAAATAAACAACAAGTTTTTATATCTCACGCACCAAAGCGTTAGTAAATTCTTCTAAAAACAAGCTTCACATGTTTGGTTTAAATTGGGTATTAAACAATTGTTTATGAAAAGCTTTTAAAAAGGATTATTGGGCATAAACTAATCTTCTGTGTTCTTTCAAATACTTAAAACATTGGAGAAAATGACCAATAAATCTTATAAGTACAAAGAAAAAACTAACGCTTAAAGTAGTTGAAAATCATTTTACTAACAAATTTGACAAACTGCATTTGCCAAATTTGTAGTTCCGCTTCTTTAAATCACCTTATTCTACTACCAGGTGTTTGAATTTATGGATCAATCGTTTAAGAAGTGTTTAGTTATGGACGATTCTAACGTTTTAGAAAAAAAAGGTTTTTGGGAGATTGATTTCAAAACGGGTCAAATTTGCTACTCCAAATACGCATGGACAATTTTAGGCCCAGGTATTGAAACTGTGATGGGATCTATACGATCTGTAATGGAACACGTGCATAAAGATGATCTAACACTTGTTTCGGATGCTCTTATCAATGGGTATAATAATCATGAGCCATACGATCTTGACTTTAGGATATATCGCACTGATGGGGAATTGATTCATCTGGAAATTAAAGGAAAGGTGTGTTTGGATAAAAATCAAGTGCCGGTCTCTGGCAAGGGATTTTTTAAAGATATTACTGAGATCAAACGTGTTCAAAAAGTTCAGCGGGAAAGTGAAACCAAACTCAAAGCTATCGTTAATAATAATCCCGATGTTATTTCGCTTGTGGATGAAAGTGGGATTTTGTTGTATTGCAACGAATCGGTAAAAACGATTTTAGGGTATGAGCAACATGAGTTTGTAGGATTGCATGCTCTTGAATTCATTCATCCCGATGATAAAACTCGAGTTAAAAAGTTGTTTGAAGAATTTTTACCGAATTTCGGCGGTCATATTCTTATTGAAGCTCGTTTCCGGCATAAAAATAAATCATGGCGTCATTTGGAAGTCAGTGCAAGCAACCAATTGAAAAATTCAGCTGTAAACGCCGTGGTTATAAATACCCGAGATATTTCTGAACGCAAAAAGCTCGAAGAGCAACTCATCCATTCGCAAAAAGTTGAAACATTAGGTTTGCTAACAGCCGGCATAGCGCACGATTTTAACAATTCAATAAGCATAATCAATGGTTTTGGGACATTGTTAAAAATGTCATACGATAAACTTGATACAAAATATCAATACATTGATAAAATTCTTTATACCACCAATCGTGCATCAGGATTAATACAACAATTAATGGCATTTGGCCGAAAGCAAGTCGTAGAAGCGCAGGTCATCAATATCAACGATTGCGTTAAAAGGCTTAATCATATCCTGAAACGTTTAATCCGCAGTGAAATTGAACTTGAATTAAAACTATCTCCCGATTTAGGGTTGATTAAAATTGATCCGGTTCAATTTGAGCAAGTTGTCATAAATTTAGTGATCAATGCGAAAGATGCCATTGAATCCAGTGGCAAGATTACCATAGAAACCGGCAATTTTGAACATCATCAAAGTTACAATGACCGTTATTTGGATTTGCCGAACGGCGAGTATGTTAGGTTAAAGATCATCGACTCAGGAAAGGGCATATCAAAAGACATAAAAGAAAAGATTTTTGATCCTTTTTTTACAACGAAACAAAAGGGACACGGTACTGGACTTGGATTGGCGATCGTTCAGAAAATTGTTAAAGAATATCACGGACTGATTTTCGTTGATAGCGCCCTGGAAAATGGAACAACATTTGACCTGTTTTTCAAAAGATCGTCCGAGGCCAAATCAGAACCTGATTCATTAAATGGGTACGAAAGTTTTCCAAAGGGTCATGAACAAATACTTGTTGTAGAAGATGATGAGAACTTTAGATTTTATTTATGTGAGTTTTTGCAAAGTCTGGGATATAAAATTACTGCATCTAGCAGCGCTGAAAATGCTTTGAAAAGATGCGCAAACATGCCTGAAAATGATAATTTTCATTTGATTTTAGTTGAAGAGATGATCCTGAAAACGGGTGGAGAAATGCCACTCAACATCTTAACTAATTTAAATCCGAATGTTGGGCTTGTGCTAATGACGAGTTACGAAATTAATAATTCCAATCTGCAGAATTTTTCGGGTTCTAAAGCAAAGTATCTGCAAAAGCCGTTTCAATCAAAAGAATTGGCGTGTATTGTTCGAAAAGTACTTGATGCGGATTGATCACTAAATGGATATTGAAAGTGATTGAGATGTTGATGTTTTACTTTTACAAGTAAATTTTCCCCCTCTTTTTTTATAAGATGCATTTTTAATTTTAAACAGATTTTTTTGTTTTTTTATCGAAGATTTATCGATATATTTGCAAATGATTAACAAGATCAATGGTTTGAGGGAGTACGATAAAGAGTCGTAAGGTTGACTTGTTAATTCGTAATGGTTGAGGATGACATTAAAGAATCCAAATGCGATTTGAATAGTGTTAAGATATTCACTTCCTTGCAGTAGAGCTTCTTTTAATAACTGACTTTACAATTCTCCTAGCAGTTCACAAACACCCTAATTTATCTGAATGATGGATATGCATTCTATTAAGAAGGAATGCAGACAAACGGTTATCGCTAAAATGAATTTTAAGCTATTAATGACATGAGACTAAGAAGCGGAATTATAATTAACACAGTTGAAAAAACTGAGCTTGATACTGAACTTAAAGCGCTTCTGGAAAAAGCGCCGGCAAAATTTATTTTGCTTACGGATGTAAGCGGTCAAGTTATTACTGCTTGTGGGAGTCAGAATCAATTTGACTTGATATCGCTTGGCTCAATTTTAGCGGGAGGTTTATCTGCTTCCCAGGAAGTAGCCCGAATGCTTGGCGACGACCAAGAATACCAAATTATCCTTCATGAAGGTTCGAAAGCGAATACATTCATGAGCAATGCCGGACCCGATTTTGCGCTTCTGGTTCAACTTGATACCTCTGTTCCTTTAGGCTGGGCAAGAGTTTTAATATTAGAAACCGCTAAAAAAGTTGGCGGTCTTCACATGTCACATGCTGATGATGACGATCAAGCAGACACTAAAGAAGACCAGCAAAAGCTATCGGATTTTAAGAATGCCAATGATTTAACGGATAAAATCGGAGATTCATTGGATAGCCTTTGGAATGGATAAATTAGTACGATTATGCAAATAAATTGGGAAAAAAGGGAACTGAACTTAAAGATTGTTTACTACGGCCCGGCTTTAAGTGGTAAAACAACAAACATTGAACAAATTCACGCCGGAATCAACAAAAAAGATAAAGGAAAATTACTTTCACTGAAAAATCGCGAAGACCGGACATTGTACTTTGATTTTTTTCAGGTTGAACTCGGCAAAATCGGCGGACTAACGCCAAAGCTCAATTTGTATACCGTACCTGGCCAGTCATACTACGAATCGACACGTAAAATGGTGTTAAGAAGGGCCGATGGTGTGGTTTTTGTTGCAGATTCTAATCCTACACGAATGGAAGAGAATAAAAGTTCGTGGGAAAACATGAAAAAGCAGCTTAAAGAGTTGAATTTGTATGACAAAGATTTTCCAGTAGTAGTTCAATTCAACAAACGCGATCTCCCGCTTGTTGTCCCCACAAATATTCTGATGAGAAAATTAGAAATCAACGGTTATCGAATTTTGGAGGCATCGGCTCTTCAAAGACTAGGTGTATTTGAAACACTCAAAGCAATCACTCAAGAGGTGATTGCAAGGGTACAAAAAGAATTATTATAGAAAGGATAAATCAAGTGTCTCAAACAAATACTCATACAAAGTTTAGTTCATCTGATATCTCAGAGAAATTAAATGAACTTAATCATACTGGGGGTTTCTCAATTGCTGTTTTAACCGATATGCAGGGTTTTCCTATAGCATCAGCAACGCCACAAGATAAAGATCCCGATAGGCAGGCTGCGGTTGTTGCTAAGGTACATAAAACAATTCAACAGGTTGGCGCTCATTTGGGTATGGGAGAGACCGATGAAATAAGTCTGTTTGATCTGGATGGTCAAAGACTGGTTTCTAGGACATTTCAGGTTAAAAATCATGAGCTGATTTTAGCGGTACAAATCCCTGAACGAAAAAAAAGATACCGCGGATTAATGAACCGGATTATTAAACAAATACAAGATCACTGGATGCTGTAAATCTAAACATTGAATGATATGCAAGGAGATTTAAAACATATGGGTGTGGCTGATTTAATTCAGCACAATTGCGAGGATCGAAAAACCGCTCGTATTCAGATTTTAAATAACGATGATCAGGCTACGATTTTTTTGGATGAAGGAACGGTAGTTCATGCTATTTGCGGAGAAAAAACCGGAGAGGACGCCATTTACCAAGTTTTAGGATGGAGAGAGGGAACATTTTCTTTAGACATGGATGTAACAACGTCTGAGAAGACTATTGAGCGATCATGTAATGGGTTGCTCTTAAAAGGGGCACAAATCTTAGACGAGTCTAAAGGCACTACAGATGAATCAACAAATAAAAAGGAGAAAACAATGAAAAAAGGAGAAATTATTTCACAAACCCTTCAAGAATTACTGCAACAATCCACCGACGTTCAAGGTGCGGCGATTGTTGGTACGGATGGTTTGGTGTATTCAGCAAATGTACCGGAAAAAGGATTGGATGAAAATCTGGTCGGTGCAGCATCTGCAGCTATTTTAGGGCTTAGCCGTCGAAGTGTTAATCAGTTGAAGCGCGGAACTTTTGCTCAAACGCTCATTCAGGGCGATGATGGGAACATTATTGTAACAGGACTTGGCGATCAAACCCTCTTTGTAGGTCTTACGCCTAAAGAAGTAAATCTAGGTATGGCATTTGCCGAAGTAAGAGACTTTGCAAGCAAACTTAGTGGGATCGTATAAACATTGAAAAACTTTTTATTACAAAATTATTATGGCTATAGAAGAACAAAAGAAGTTAAATCAGCTAAGACTCACGAGTCTGGCATTAACAAGTCTTGCTTCAGCAGTTTGGGAAACCCTCGGCGATTCTTCATTTTCTTTTAGTGGAATAATGGGAAATGAAATTCTAAGAATTATGGAAAAAGAGATGGGTTTAGAGATTGCCGGAAATTCACCAAAAGAAGTAATGATGGAAATTTCACGCATTTTTGTTGACGAATTTGGGTATGCATCTGATATTCAAGTGGATGGTGATGAAGATGCCACAATTACATTAAAAGTTCATAATTGTGCAAATCGTCATTTTAGTGATAAGCTTTTAGAAGCAGGTGTTGAAAAACCATTTATATGCCCAATCATGACATCCTGTCAAGCCGGATTAAGACGGATGGGCTTTAAGATGAGAGAAGAAATTGAAAAATGGCATGAAGGCGGGGGATCTATCATAAAATTCGAGCGGATTCTTTAAGCCGATCTGGCTAACAGTTAAGTTCCCCCATCATTAATATATTTTAATAAAAAAATAGAATGATGGAAGAAAGAAAAAGCTGGTTGATTAAGGATGATGCAATTTTAAAGGACTTGTTTGATCTGACAAAAATGTCGGATGAAGAAAAAAAGGTTTTAGGTGAGTTAAAGAATGTGGCAGAAACCATGACCACAGATATGGTGGATGCATTTTATGGTCGTTTAACAAAACACGATGCTACATCAGAGTTTATTAACGGTAAGCTAGAAAAAATGCGTGAAACGCTGCGCGAGTGGTTTTTAGATCTGTTTCAGGGCGTCTATGATAAGGACTACGTCAGTAAAAGATTACAAATTGGCAGAGTACATGTAAAAATTGGTTTACCGGTCCGCTATCCCTTGGCTATGATGGATATTATTATCGATTATGGACAACGAATTGCCGGTAAAAGTGATAAACCTGAAATTGCATTGCAAGCCTATCGAAAGTTAGCTGCACTGGATATTGCTATTTTCAATCAAGCCTACGAAAGCACTCAGTTGAAGCATTTGGCTAAAATGTTGGGTAATGAAATGTTAGCCAGGCGAATCCTGACTCAAGAAGACGGGGAATAATGAGTTGCTCTGTTGTGAGCGCATTTTGATTGTTATACAAAATGGATTGAATTGATGCAAGATCCCATAATGTTAAGGCGTAAAGATACGTTGACTTACGATGAAACCTGTTATTGGAAAGATATTCTTTACCGTGTCGTTAAAATTGGCACTGAGCTTGAATATGCTATGCCAATGGGGGTTCGCCGGGAGGCTTTTGAAAAACCTTTGCTGGAAGCTTTAAATCCATCGGGAACATATGAAAATCTTGGGGCTAATGGCGTATTGGATATTCAATCCGAGCACTGTGGCGTTGAGATCAGAGTGATAGGTCAGCATCCCAGTTTTAAAAAGCTTCGTCGGCAATACTTGGGTATAACGAATGCCGTTCTTAAGCAGGGAGGGCGGGTTAAAACCACCTGCGGAATGCATTTTCATCTTTTGACGCCTGGGTTTCCGGATTCAGTTCCTGCTATCATTTTAGCTAATCTCTGGAACCTTGTTCGGCGTTATGCCCCTGAGCTAAAGTTTTTATGCAGTACCGGAAATAAGCGAGAAGCGTTGTGCAGAAGGCGGAACCACAGTAGCCATTTGGAACTGGTTAAGCTTTCTCCCGCAACAATGAGTATGGCTGAGATTTATGCTCATTTAAAAAAAAGCCGCCAGGTTCCAATGCACCAGAATTTTTTAAATCTGGAGCACATTTCTTTCTATGAAGAAGACAAGCTTGTCAAACCGTTTCACCTTGAATTTAGATTCCCTGATACAAATCTTTCGGCCAATGCAATTACGGCATTCAATTTTCTGTTTTTAAGCTTGCTTTTAAAAGCGGTGGATTTGAGCCAGTATGGTGTGATCCATGTTGGAAAAATCTACACGTGGCGAAGAAAAGTTGAACTGTTGAATTTATTGAATAATAACGATGGAAATTTGGCTTCAAGCAATACAAGTCGGGTCGATGATGAGGTAATTTACGAATTACGATCAGGTCTGAAAGAGATGCTCTCAATTTTGGATCCCACATTTAATGGCATTGGCGCTGACCAAGTAAGATATCTTTTGAATGCGCTTTCGGAACAACCTGTATCGCTTTTGCGATGTTCGGGAATGGATTGGCCTGAAATTGAAGACTACTTAAACCGGCAGTTCCAAGTTGAAGTTATTGCATTTGATAACAAAGATTTAAGGATCATGCAAGCCATTGAGCTAAATGAGTGGATAGGTTTTGGCTCGACATCCGAATGGGAAAATCGGGTATGCCATGAGCTTTATATTCCACAAATTGAAATGGAAACGTCTTTACTTCGAATAAAACAAAAACGGGGTTTAGCATGGGATAAACAAAAAGGAACGTATAGATTTACAAGTTAGTGTGATCAATCATTCAGGAGTCTGGAGTATTAAAAAATCATGTGTGGAATAGCTGCAATTTTGTTAAGACCAAAACATCGTTCTAAATCTGAGCTTGATTCCATCAAGCGGACGATGACGGCAAATTTAATAGCCAATGAAGATCGAGGTAAAGAAGCCACCGGAATTGCATTGATCAAAAAAAACGGTGATTTTCTCGTGGAAAAAATGCCGATAAATGCAACTCAATTTGTTACTACGGATCAATATAAGACCCTAATATCCGAGATTGATTCCGATACAGTTGCATTGTTAGGGCATACCAGAAAGCCAACTAAGGGCGATGTTCTTTGCCATCATAACAACCACCCGATCTTGACTGGATCGGTCATCGGAATACATAATGGGCATATTGATAACGATGATGAACTTTTTGCCTTATGTGGATGCACTCGAAATGGCCAGGTTGATAGTGAGATCATCTTTCAAATGCTTAATAAAAAAGGCGCTCAGGGATTTAATAAGCAAAATATTCAAGGGTTAATTGAAGGGTTGAAAGCTCTTGAAGGTAAATTTACGTTTTTGGCATCTATAAAAAATACCCCTGAGAAGTTATTGGTGGTTAAGCATTTAAATCCATTGTCGTTATTTTATGAAGAAAAATGGCAGGCCTTGTTCTTTTCTTCCCGGTATATTTTTCTTCGTAAAACGTTTGGTGAGGGTGTTGTCAGTCAAGAAATAAAAAGTGATAAGATTTTATTATTCGATGCGAATTTTCTTGCTAAGCATAAACATAAGCCACAGGTAAGCATTGATTTCATTTCGACGCATAGTACGATTTCAAAAAGCGAAACGACAAGTTTTTCAGTTTTTAACAATTAAAAGGGTACCGCGCTATTCCTTGCTCTAATAGAAGTTAATTAACAGTATGTTTCTAATTTTTTAAAACTGTCTTATGATAAAAGATTTACAAATCCCCTTAATGGATTTGATTTTATGTTTGTCAGAAACCATTGATTTAATTAGCTCAGACTTATCTAATCACCACATACGAGTTGCTTTTATTGCATCAAAGCTTGGTCAAGAAATTGATTTGCACGTTAAAGAGCAGCATCAGCTTTTAATTGCTGGCGCCATGCACGATGTTGGAGCGTTATCATTAAAAGAAAAGCTGCATGCATTGAGTTTCGAAACCGAAAGCAATTTAAAACATGCGCATTATGGTTATTTGCTTTTAAGCACTTTTGAACCTTTTTCTTATGCGGCAAAAATCGTCAAACATCATCATTGTCATTGGGATAACGAAGGTTTTGAAGATGAAAATGGCGACACCATTTTACCTGAAAGCCATTTGCTACACTTGGCCGATCGCATTGCTGTACTAATTGATGATCATGTGAATGTTCTTGACCAGGTTGAGATCATTATCCAGCAAATCAAAGAACAATCAGGGAAGATGTTTCATCCTAAGTATGTAGAGGCTTTTTTAAGTCTTTCATCCAAAGAATACTTTTGGCTTAGCATTGAATCGCCTCGAATTAAATACTCACTACTTAAAGATGTACCATTACCTACATTGATATTGGATGTGGATGAAGTAATTGAATTGACCCAGTTATTTTCACATATCATTGATTTTAGAAGTTCATTTACTGCCAATCACTCTAGCGGTGTAGCTGCTTCGGCAAAATCCCTTGCTAAGTTAGTTGGTTTTTCGG
>JANQGG010000051.1 GCA_028277445.1 Chloroherpetonaceae bacterium
CAGCGGAGGATAATTTATTGAAGTCACAAATTCTAATACCAAATTGTGTTTTATTGTCCCTCTTTCTGAGAGGGTGGCCGACAGGCCGGGAGAGGAAAAATTCGTCATTAATATATATTTGTGTTTTGTTCTTCAAAATGCCGGTCTCGCGATGACCTGTTAAAAAATAATTCGTCATTACATATTTGTGTTTGGTTTTTTTTGCCGCTGTTTACATTAGTTAAAATACAGGAGTTACATTGGTTAATCAATCTTCAAAATGATATGGATTTCAACTCGAGTGATGACTTTACGATTTAAATGCTCTCAAACAAACTAATAAAAGATGTTGGGTAAGATTGGGTTAGCGCTAATGATTTTGCTGATCGGCCGCCTGCCAATTCTGCATGCAAATGAAACAAGCTACCAGGTGGTTTGTATCGGTTTTTATAATCTTGAAAATTTGTTTGATACTTTGGATGATCCAAAAACGAAGGATGAAGAGTTCACCCCATATGGCGAAAAGAACTGGACGCAAAAACGATATCAAACCAAGTTGAGACTGCTTTCTAAAGTCATTTCGGAAATAGGCGCGGAACTAACACCCGATGGCGTTATGCTTTTAGGGGTTTGTGAAGTGGAAAACAAGCAGGTTTTGGACGATTTGGTGAAAATGCCCTTGATCAAAGAGCGTGGTTATGAGATCGTTCATGAAAACAGTCCTGATCGCCGTGGTATTGATGTGGCTTTGCTTTACCAGTCGTCATTTTTCAAAGTGATAAGCTATAAATATGTGAGTTTGCGTATTGATCGGTCACAGAGAGGGAAGGCGTTTAAATCACGTGATCAATTGGTGGTTTCGGGTGAAATTAATGGCGATACATTACATGTCATTGTGAATCATTGGCCAGCGCGTTATGGCGGCCAATCCAGGAGCGCGCCGTTAAGAAATGCGGCAGCCAGGTTATGCCGTTCTTTGGTTGATTCGTTGATTGCTTTAGATAGCAACGCTAAAATTGTGGTTATGGGCGATTTAAATGATGATCCGGTTGATGAAAGCATCGATATTCATCTTAATGCAGAAAACAACCAACACGATTTAGAGCGTGGCGAACTGTTCAACACAACAGGTCGCCTTTATGATGAAGGCATCGGAACGCTGGCCTATCGCGATAAATGGAATCTTTTTGATCAGTTGATTTTAACGCAATCGTTACTCGGTAACGATTACACCAACTTTAAATGGTTTAAGTCCCTTGTTTTTAAAAAGCCATACCTGATTCAAAAAGAGGGACGCTATAAAGGATATCCGTACAGAACCTATGCACGCATGCGTTATTTAGGCGGGTATAGCGATCATTTTCCGGTTTATATGTACCTGATTAAACGGCAATAATAAGCCAACGCACATTAACGGTGTAGGGGCTGTTCATGAATTGGGTCGCATATGCGGATCATACTATTTTATTAAACCCATTTTTTGGTGTTGTGCAGAGCTAGGCTAAGTTTGAGAGTAGGAAAGCATAGACATTTGGGGTTTGAAGGTAAAGATTTCATTAACTTAATTTTTGGGCAAAAAATCACATGAGGATTTTTCATGTATTGAGTTGATTTGCAACTCTTTTGTGAAATATTATTTTACATGATATAAGTTGTAAGAAGTGAAACTAACATTAAACCAACGTTATAGAGAATGATTCACGAACCATTTGATTCTATTGAGTCTGCCATAGAAGATTTAAAAAAAGGCAAATTTATTGTTGTCGTTGATGACGAAGATCGCGAAAACGAAGGTGATGTGATTGCCGCATCAGAATGCGTGACGCCGGAGATGGTAAATTTCATGGCAAAAGAAGCACGGGGTTTGATCTGTGTGTCCGTAACCATGCAACGTGCGCGCGAGTTGGAGCTTAAGCCAATGGTGCAGGTTAATACGGCCATGCACGAAACCAATTTTACGGTGTCGGTGGATTCGTGCTTGCATGGCGTAACTACTGGTATTTCAGTTCAGGATAGAGCCATTACGATTCAGCAACTTGCCAATCCATCTGCAAAAGCAGCTGATTTTGCACGACCCGGTCACATTTTCCCGCTAAGGGCGATGGAAGGCGGCGTGCTGCGACGCGTTGGCCACACCGAAGCGGCATTGGATTTGGCAAAACTTGCAGGTTATCAGCCCAGCGGTGTTTTGTGTGAAATTTTAAAAGATGACGGCTCAATGGCGCGAGTGCCGGATTTGGTGGAGTTTTCGAAAAAACACAATCTAAAACTTATCACGATTAAGGACTTGGTCGCTTATCGTATGAAACGCGAAAAAATCGTGCATCGCGCTGTAGAAACCTTATTGCCAACCCACTTTGGTGATTTCAAATTGATTGCTTACGAAACCTTTGTGGATGATAAAAACCATTTGGCGCTGGTGAAAGGTGATATCGATCCTGAAAAGCCGGTTTTACTAAGAGTTCATTCACAATGCGCCACCGGTGATATTTTTGGTTCAATGCGTTGCGACTGTGGCGAGCAACTAGCAACGGCTATGCTCAAAATTGAGCAGGAAGGCTGCGGGGTTTTGCTTTATATGATGCAGGAAGGCCGCGGTATTGGCCTGGTGAATAAGTTAAAAGCTTATCAGTTGCAAGATCAAGGATACGATACGGTTGAAGCCAATGAAATGTTGGGCTTCAAACCCGATTTACGTGATTACGGTATAGGGGCGCAAATCCTTTTGGATTTAGGCGTTAGAAAAATGAGACTCATGACCAACAATCCCAAAAAAGTTGTAGGCTTAGAAGGCTATGAGCTTGAAGTTATTGAACGTATTCCATTGGTAATTGAACCGAACGAAATCAATAAAGCGTATTTAGAAACCAAACGCGATAAACTCGGACATTTGTTTGGTTCAGCGCCTGGGCACGATCAAGTCATCATGCAGAAAATCATTGGATCAAACTAACACTTTAAAGAACGATTTAAAGGTTTTTTAAAGAGGAATAATGTCTTCATACTAGTAGTTCGTTTGTATAAGCTTATTTTTTACAAGCTAAAAAACTAAATCTACATAAACCCTAAAACGCCCTTTATGATGATCAAAAAAACCTTTCCTATTACGTTAGTCTTATTGTTTGTATCTGTAGCATTATTTGCGGGTCATTTAAACGATACAACTCAACCCAGTGAAGAATTCAATCCGAAAAACAAGTCGGTAGTAACCACGCCGCCATATAATGTCAAGAAGAAGAAGTTGGTTGATAAAGATGTTGCGCTAGATACGTTTGAAAAAACAGTAGCGGCAAAACTAGGCAATATTTTTAAAAGCGCCATTCCTGGTGGAGAAGCCGTTATTCTTGCTGCTAAAGAACTTGGGATCCAAAAGGAAGTTGAAGGCGCTATTGAAACTATTGTGCAAATAGCCGTTGATAAAAAATCAACCAATCTGGATGTTGCCGCTGGAGTAATGAACCAATTGGCACAAAAAATGGGCGTGGAAACATTTGCCATACCTATTGGTATCGGTGGATACAAACAGTTAAGTGATAAAAAGTCAATTACGATATACTTGGTTATTTATGATGTCCAGGCCGGAAATATTTCATACGCAGCGGAAAAAAAGTATAAACTCCCGTCTGCTTTGTTCATTGGTTTTGGAATTTCAAAAGATAAAATTAAAAAAGCCGCAGTGGCCAAAACCATTGATGCCTCAAACGATATCATCAAGAAAATGAAATCAGAGCTTAAACGTTGAAGATTTGTTTAAAGCCAGGGATTTTTCCGGTTGAAACAAGACACTGTTAGGCGAATAGGAGAAATCATGGCCAACCACGGAGATTTTAATTGGAACGAGCTTCAAACAGATCAGCCAGATGCGGTAATTCAATTTTATCGAGAAACAGTTGGGTGGGAATTTCGTGCAGAGAAAATGCCGTCGGGAGGCACATATTGGATCGGCGTAACCGCCGGAAAGCCTGTTTGCGGTGTGCTCGATTTAAATAGTACGAATGAATACAGTAAAACAAATCGCTGGGTGACATACGTACACATTAATGATTTAGAGAGTGCCATTAATCAAATAGCACGCTTAGGTGGAAAGTTAATTAAGGCACCCTGGGTAGTTCCGGGAGTTGGACGGGTCGCATGGGTACAGGATCCTTGCGGAGCTGAGATAGGTTGGGTAACGCCAGTAGCCGAATACAATAATGATTAAAAACCCATTAGATAAATATTCGCCTAACAAACGCATGCAGCCGGACCGCTCCAAGCCCTACGCGCTTTCCGCGGCCGCTGATGCCGGGCGTTATTAAGTACATTACATGAAAGGATTTTTGATGAAACAATCTTAAATCCTTTTTTCTTTTATAAACAAAATGTTTAATAGATTTACGGGTAGTTGCCATAGGCGTTTTACATGATAAATAGTTACAACTGATGAAAACAGTGCAAGAAATCAAATCGGCGCTTCATAAAAATAAGCACAAGCTTTATCGCGACTATCCAATTAAACGAGGTCAGCAGAATGCGCTCACTTTGCTCTGAAAAACGCGGGTTAAACAGGCGTTATGAGATGGAGGTAAGATTAATGGAAGCAAAAATAGTCAAAGACAGTCTCCAAAAGCTGTCTGAAGTTTTATCGTTTAAATATCCCGCAACAGGTTGGTATTTTTCTACGGAAAACATAGAGAATTCGTTCATCTACAAAAAGGATCGATGGGTTTGTATGTTTATGTATTGGGCAATTGTCATAAAGAAGGGAAAGAGAATTCAGTTCTCAGCAGACTGTGAGAAAGCCTGCCCTGGGATACAGGAATTTGGCGGTTTCACACCACCAGTGGACGATAAAGGAAAATTTATTGCTGAAACCGAACGCTTTAAAAAAACGCGTGCCCTTGCCCAAACGTATTATCGAGATTGGGTGGCAGAGATTCATACGCCGCCAGAAAAATTCGTGTACTTTGAACAAATCGAGAAAATCGATGAAAACAGGGAAATCGAAGTCGTCAATCTGTTTCCGGATATTACGGGGATGGCAAATTTGACAGGCCTGGCTAGTTATGACCGTGAAGAAAGCGGTACGCTGATACCTGACGCTTCGGGATGTCAATCGGCTTTCTCCATACCCTATGACCAGAAGTTCAAAAATAGGCCAAAGTGTATTGTCGGGTCGATGGATGTTCTGATCCGGCGTTTTATACCAGATGATATGATCATGTTTTCAGCCCCCGCCAATCGGTTTGTTGAAATGGTGAATAATATTGATGGTAGCTTTCTTGACAAAAAATTTGAAAACCCAACAAGCTTTTGATGACAAAATTTTTATTACATAACCAATCGTTTCACACCGCTACACTGCGTTACGCTCAGACTCGCTGAAGCTCGCTAGTGAGCTTTGGTGTTATAAGTACATTACATGAAAGGGTTTAAGATCAAACAATCTTAAATCCTTTTTTCTTTTATAAACAAAATGTTTAATAGATTTACGGGTAGTTGCCAAAGACGTTTAACATGATAAATAGTTACAACTCATGAAAACAGTGCAAGAAATCAAATCGGCGCTTCATAAAAATAAGCGCAAGTTTTATCGCGACTATCCAATTAAATCGTTGGCTATATTTGGCTCGTTTGCACGAGGTCAGCAGAATGAACAAAGCCACTTGGATATTTTGGTTGAGTTTAATGAGAAAGTAGATATTCGATTTGGTGATAGATTTATTTTATCTTTATAACCTTTTCAGACAGAGTTTATTTTACATTACTCTATTATTGTATACTGATTAGTATATAGAAATTTAAAGAGGTAAAAAAATGGGACACGTATTTGCTAGTTTAGAATTGAGTAATCCTATAAAGGAAGAGTTAAATCCTGTTAAAGTTAATGCATTAGCTGATACAGGCGCTTTAATGCTTTGTATCCCGGAACACGTTGCAAATCAACTTTATTTAGAAACTGAATCTACAAGAGAAGTAACAGTTGCTGATGGAAGTAGTAAAAAAGTGCCTTATGTTGGACCAATTAAGGTGAAGTTTGAAAATAGAACATGTTTTGTTGGCGCTCTTGTTCTTGGTGATGAGGTGCTTTTAGGCGCAGTTCCAATGGAAGATATGGACTTGGTTGTAAATCCTTCAAAAAGAACGATTACTGTTGATCCTGAAAGTCCTAATATTGCACATGCCAGGGTTAAATATTTAACCAAGGCTTTGTAGAGATTTTATCGCTGAGGTCTGAAAACTCAACAAGCTATTGTTATAAATACCTTACATCAAAGGATTTAAGACCATAAAATCTTAAATCCTTTTCTTTTTTAATTAATGTGGTATTTCAAAAAGGAGGAATAAAAAGCTATATTTGCCACACAAGCAACAACTACAATAATTGAAAATTACCAGGATTTTTTTGATATGAATATGGAAACATTACGAGTCCAGGATCCGGATATATTTTCAGCGATTCAGTCCGAATTAGACAGGCAGAGCGATACGCTGGAGTTAATTGCATCGGAGAATTTCACGAGTCGGGCGGTTATGGAAGCGTGCGGTTCGGTGATGACAAATAAATATGCCGAAGGGTATCCCGGAAAACGCTTTTACGGCGGATGTGAGTATGTGGATATTGCCGAAGATTTGGCCAGAGATCGCGCTAAACAGTTGTTTGGGTGTGAGTATGCCAATGTTCAGCCTCACTCCGGTTCCAGCGCAAACATGGCCGTGATTTTCACCTTTTTAAAACCAGGGGATAAAATACTAGGATTTGATCTCTCGCATGGCGGGCATTTAACCCACGGCAGTCCGGTGAATTTTTCGGGAAAAATGTTTGACGCCCATTTTTATGGCGTTGATAAAGAATCGGGCCGAATTGATATGACCCAGGTCCAAAAAATTGCTCAAGAGGTAAAACCAAAGCTAATTATTTGTGGCGCTAGCGCGTATTCGCGCGATTGGGATTATGCCGAATTTCGTCGCATTGCCGATAGCGTTGGCGCTATTTTAATGGCCGATATTGCGCATCCTGCCGGATTGATTGCAACTGGTTTGTTAAACAATCCGATGCCACATTGCCATGTGGTAACAACCACCACCCATAAAACCCTTCGTGGCCCAAGAGGCGGTATGATTCTAATGGGGAAGGATTTTGAAAACCCCATGGGCATCACTGTGAAATCTAAAAAGTATGGCGAGCGCATTAAGATGGTTTCTGAATTGCTCGATGCGATGGTTATGCCGGGAATCCAGGGCGGGCCGTTGATGCACATCATCGCCGGAAAAGCCGTGGCCTTCGCCGAAGCCTTGAAACCCGAATACAAGCTCTATACCGAGCAGATTTGCAAAAATGCCAAAGTTATGGCAGACAGTTTTGTTCAAAAAGGCTATGATATCATCAGCGGCGGTACCGATAATCATTTGATGCTTATTGACCTTCGGAATAAAGATATCACCGGAAAACAGGCCGAAAATCTGCTTCATGCTGCCGGAATTACCGTGAATAAAAACATGGTGCCGTTTGACGACAAATCACCATTCGTGACCAGTGGATTCCGCGTTGGCACAGCTGCAATGACAACTCGCGATATGAATGAGCCCGAAGCTGAGCAAATCGTTGAGTTTATTGATCGAGTGTTATCCAATGTGCATTCCGATCAGATCGATAGCATTTGTAAAGGGGTTAAGCAAGAAATTAAAGCCTTCTGTCAAAAATTTCCGCTTTACGATTTCACCGAACAGGTTTAAACGATCACAAGCCGTTGGAAATGCAACGGCTTTTTTATTACAGGTATGAAACGAACAAAAATTGTTTGTACGCTTGGTCCCGAAACCAACTCGCTTGAACGAATTACCGCTTTGATTGAAGAAGGGGCGGATTTAATGCGGATCAATTTTTCTCATGGCTCGCATGACGAGCATCTTGAGCGAATTAACCTTGTCAGGCAGGCTTCAGAGATTGTAAATCGACCGGTTGGTATTTTGCAGGATTTGCAAGGCCCTAAAATCAGAATTGGTGATCTGGCCAAAACCATACTCTTGAAAACCGGCGACAAATTTACCATTACAACCGAAGATATTTTAGGTGATTTCGACCGGGCAGCAACCACCTACAAAGAAATTGTTCAGGATGTGAAGCTAGGCGATATCATCTTAATGGATGATGGGCGCATTGAGCTGCAAGTGCTGGCTAAAACAGAAACTGAAGTCATAACAGAGGTTTTGATCGGAGGTTTATTGAAATCCCGAAAAGGCATCAACCTGCCCGGTGTTGAAATTTCGATACCGTCGCTGACTGAGAAGGATTTGGTGGATTTAGAGTTTGGGCTTGAAAACAATGTGGATATGGTGGCGCTGTCGTTTGTCAGATCCGTTGATGATATTAAATCCATCAAAAAAATTATTCGGGAGAAAAATAAAAACACCTGGGTGATTGCTAAAATTGAAAAGCCGGAAGCCGTTGAAAATCTGGACGCCATTATTCATGAAACCGACGGCGTCATGGTAGCGCGCGGCGATTTGGGCGTTGAAATGAAAACGCACGAAGTTCCTGTTTTGCAAAAAGTAATTGTTGAAAAATGCAATTTGCTCAATAAGCCTGTGATTATTGCTACCCAGATGTTTGAGTCAATGATTGAAAATCCCCGCCCGACTCGCGCCGAAGCCAATGATGTCGCCAATGCGGTGTTTGATGGCACCGATGCAGTAATGCTCAGCGGCGAAACAGCCGTTGGTCAGTACCCGGTACAAGCTGTTTCAATTATGCGTCAAATCATTGAGCGTGTTGAAAAACATGGCTTAACGGATATTCCTGCACGAAAAAAGCAGATTTTGGATCATTCATACCAACAGATCAAATGCATTGATTTGGATGAAGCTATTGCCGCTTCTGCGGTTCAGATTTCCGAAGCCTTGTGTGCAAAAGTCATTATTGTATTGACACATAGCGGCGCTACAGCCATTAAAGTTTCCAAGCAAAAACCCAAATGCAATGTAGTGGCCATAACTGATAACGAAGTGGTACAACGCCGATTATGCCTGGTATGGGGTATTCAAACCACGGTTGTTGAAACCCTTCGCTCAACCGATAATAGCTTTAAGCTTATGGAATACATTTTAAAGGAAAATCACCTCGTAGAACCGGGTGATATTGTGATTTACACGCTGGGTATTCCAATTGGTGCGCATGGCGTTACAGATACCATTAAAGTCGGTCGGATTGGTGGATCATTGATTTGCTAGTTGACGGCGTTTATACGTATATATATAACCGCCAACAATTGCGGTTGCCGGCGCAACCAATACAAGCCCGAAACTTCCTACCAATGTTTTAAGTATTTCAGCAGCGATAAAATTGACATTGAAAATAATTTCCATGGGCGTTCCTTTAGCCATAAACACCATCAAAACAAAGCTAAAACTTCCCGAATAGGCAAACAAAAGCGTGGTAGTCATCGTGCCAATTACGGCATACGAAACTCTAAACCCTGAAGCAATCAATTCTTTAGCTGAAATTAATGGATGTTTTTGAACCACTTCTTCCTGTGAGGCTGCAATATCCATGGCTACATCCATAACCGCGCCGCTTGCAGAAATAAAGATACCAGCCAGAAAAATATCTGTGAGTTTAAGATCTACAAATCCCGTATAAAGCAACATTTCGGAAAATTCTTTCACCGTACCGGGAATGTTAAAAAAATGCCCGAAGATTATCGCCAAAAGCGTGGTTAAAGCCACGCCCATGATTGAGCCCGAAAGCGCTACAGCGCCTTTACGCGAAAAACCGGTGATAAGGATTATAATAACCGTTGCGGTTAATGTTACAACCAGAAAAGCAATTGGCAAGGGTGGGTAGCCTTGTAAGAATAGAGGAATGAGGATTTTCCAGATGGCTAAAGCCGTGAAAACAAAGGAAAGCAGTGCCCGAAATCCGGTGGTTTTGGCAAACAGAACTAAAAACAAAGCGAATATCAAAAACAGGATTAACTCGATATCGCTTCGATATATATCGCTGGCACGTGCGCTAATAATTTGATTGGTATCAGGATTTATTGATAGCACTGTTAGCGCTTTATCGCCAACTTTAAAAATTTTATCAACGCTCATTTGGGCGATCAGCACATTTACCGCTGAAACGGTATCGCCTGAAAAAGGGCCGGTTAGAATTTGTAATTTTAGGTTTTGAGTGCCTACCGTAACTAAGCCAATCGCTTTGAGGTTGCTGTTATCAACATCCAGAATGCGAGCTTGTTCAAAACGCTTGTTTTTGACGAGGGATGGATTTTCATAACCTGTAGGAATAAACCATAACACAATCGCAAAAAGTATAACGAAGATATTAAACGTTAAATTGAGGCGAGACTTTAACCGGTGATTCATAATGAGAAGAGATTCATTAGAACAGTTTGGGCCAATAAAATGATAGGATTAAAACTGTATGAGATTTTTTGAAGCGTTTAACAAAATATAAAAACGGCACGAACAGAATCTGCCGCGCCGTTTTTAATGACTGTAATATAAACAGACCTTATTGATCTAATTTTCCAATGGCAATGATTTTCTTGGCAATATCAGTATTATCGTAATAGCCATTGAATTTTTCCTGACCTTTACCTAAAGCAAGAACTGGAACAGGAACACCTGTGTGTGAGTAGCTCGTCCAGGCAATACCAGCTTTTTCGTTTAAGATATGAGTTACAGTTACAGTAAATTCGTCATAGTAACCATAAATCCTCTTTTGTTCTTCTGTGTAAGTATCGGAATCTACTCCTGCCATACTGCTATTAAAAGCATTTTCTAAACGAGTTGAATCATACATCGTTAATGCCAACTCAGAGTGTTTGCTATCATCGCCAAGGCCAAAGTAAGTTTCAACACTATCTAAAGCCATTGCAAAAGTTACATTTCCAGCATCTTTCCAATCAGATACTTTAGCTGAGAAATGAATATAAGATAATGACTGATGCTTTAAGGTTTCGAACCAGGTTGCATAACCATTGTTAGCAAAACCAAGTGTCATACCGCCACATTCGTGGTCACCAGTAACAACGATCAAGGTTTCATCTTTATGATCATTGTAGAATTTGATAGCTTCGCCAATCGCTTTATCAAAAGCAATCATGTCATAAACGGCAGCAACTGCATCGTTGGCGTGGCAAGCCCAGTCAACTTTACCACCTTCTACCATCATGAAGAAGCCAGCTTCGTTATCTAATAATTCAATACCTTTTTTAGTAAACTCAGCTAATGTGATATTATCGTTTTCGCCATACTCATCTACATCCAGTTGATATGGAAGCGCGCTACCATCAGATGTATTGGTTCTGAATTTTTCAAGAGTAGCAATAATCTTGTCATCACCACTTGAAAGAGCCTCAAAAGCAGTACGAGATTCAACATAAGTGTAGCCATTTGTAGTAGCAGCATTTAAGAAGAGGTTGATGTCTTCAGCTTGCCCTTCACCATCATATTTGCCCCAACGAACGCCGCCGCCGGCAAAGTAGTTGAAACCACTTATTGCTAAATCCTGACCGATTGAGTAGTAGTTGTTTCGGCTATCTGTATGAGCATAGAAACAAGCCGGCGTAGCGTGGTCTATACTTACACTTGAAACGATACCCACTTTCATACCTTTATCTCGAGCCATTTCTGCCATGGTTTTATGATCAAGCGTGTGGCTGCTATTCATAGAAATGGTACCGATGGAGGTTTTGTATCCAGTTGCTAAAGCTGTTGCAGATGCAGCTGAACCGGTGATATAACGATCTTCGGCATGAGTGGTTTGCATACCTGTTACAGGAAAATCATTCATGTTGAGCTTTCCAAGTGAAGGTGTTTCACTCATAGTGCCAAAACCGCTAACGCCCAAAGCAGCTTCAGTAGCATTGATTTGAGGCATAGCCATACCATCGCCAATGAAGAAGAAAATGTATTTAGGTGCGTTTAATTCAAGATCATCCCATTCAATGACTACTTCAACGCCGCCTTGCGTTAATTTTAAAATAATAGCTGAGTTTGTAACTTTACCGGCTTCAACAGTTACCTGGCTGGAACCGGTTGCTACAACACTAGTGCCTTCGTATGCTGTAACTGTAACAGTGTAATCACCTGGCTCAAGTTTTGAGAATTCACCTACAGTTTTTTCAACAACAAGTAGTAATGAATCCGAATAGCCAGATTTTTCAAGTTTTACTACGACTTTTGTAACAGACATTGATTCTAATACCTGCTGACTGGCACTAAAATCAAACTGAACTGAAGCGTTGTTTTCAGGATCAGGCGTGGTACTTTTATCGTCATCATCACAGCCAACGGTGACGAATCCAATAAAAGATATCAATACCGCCATAAGTAGCAGGGACAGTTTTTTCATTATTATTCTCCTTTAAAGTTTGTATTGAAAGGGTCTAGTGGATACGAAACTACGCGTTTACATATCAACGCTAACGTAATTAATCAGCATTAGGGGATCGTTAAGCAGCTATTAATTTACTGTTAAGTGAATTGGATACGGAGCGGTATAAAATGTTTAAAAACAATAACTTACTTAGTTTATCTTTTGAATGGATTTCCATGAATTGACTTTTTCGGTGAAAAGTTCAAAGGATAGTTTTTGATAGGCTAAAATTTCAAACGCGGTATTGTACTTTGTCGTTGCATGGCCTAATGAAAGTGCGCCGCACTCATGATCGCCGGTTGCCACAATCAACGTTTCTTTTGGATGGGATTGTTGAAATTGAAGCGCAACTTCTATAGCTTCATCAAATGATATGACATCGTGAATAGCTGATGAAGCATCATTAGCATGACATGCCCAGTCAATTTTTCCACCTTCTACCATTACAAAAAAACCATTTTGATGATCTAGTAAGCGAATAGCTTCGGATGTGAACTCAGCTAATGAAATATCAGTTTCTTTGCGATCAATGCTGTAAGCCAATGCGCCATCAGCATCGTATGATGAATATGCCCAGCATTTTTGGCCGGGTTTTGTATTATTTAACTCAGCTTTCGTATTAGCTATTTTATATCCGGCTTCTTTCATTACGTCTAAAATGCTTTTTGCATCACCTTCAGGATCGGAAGATTTTGAGCGTTCAAACTCACCTCGGGCAAAACCGCCACCAAAGAAATCAAATCCACTGGTTGCCATTTGCAACGCAATATTGTTGTAATTATCTCTTGAAGGTTCATGAGCATAAAAGCATGCCGGGGTAGCGTGATCAATGCTAACGCTGCTAATAATGCCAACTTTCATTCCCTTTGATTTGGCCATTTCAGCAATGGTTTCATAGTTGCCAGAATGATCAGGCGTTTTGGAAATAGTCCCGATTGACGTTTTAAAACCGGTTGCTAAAGCTGTACCGGCAGCAGCCGAACCTGTTATATATCGATTATAAGCCTGCGTTGTTGCCATGCCGCATACAGGCAGTTGAGTTAACTGAAGATTTTTTTTAACGCGGTTAGAACTGTCTTGTTCATTTATATGACTTAAAAAAGCTTCGGTTGCTTGAATTTGAGGCCATGCCATACCATCGCCAATAAATAGAAAGATATATTTGGGGCGCGATGGGGAAGCTTTGGAGCTCTGAAATTTGGCGATTTTAATAATTTTTTTTGCGATGTCCGTGTTGTCGTAAAATCCATGAAACGCATCTTCGCCAACGCCTTTTGCAAAAACCGCGACCGGAATACCGGTATGTGAGTAGCTACCCCATGAAAGACCAGCTTTAAGATTAAGCAAATGAGTTATGGCGACTGTGAAGGGTTCGTATTTGCCATAAAGCCATTTATTCTCTTCATCTGTCTGATTATTTTTCCCCGACATGCTTTTTAAAAAGGCTTCATAGAGAATTAGGGAATCATGAGCTGAGAGCTTTAAGCTAGCGTGAAGATCACTGTTTCCAAGACCAAAATACGCTTTAGCGCTATCCAATGCGTCGTGAAAAGAAACGCTGGAGCGGCTTTCCAATGAAATATCTTCTTTCGGACGACAAGCGCCCATCAATAACATGATCGTTAAAAACAAACCAATGGTAGAAAACTTCATAGCACCTGCGTGAATGTTTATGAAATGGTGGGAAAATAAAAAGAATTAAATACGATAGTGATAAGAAAGCGTTAAATCTTATGTCGGAGAGAACACCTTCGTTTTTTTATATCGCTTACTCATCCGGGGGTTCAACGAAAGTTTAGCGCGTGATTTATGCGTAAAACTATTCGCTAAATTTGTTCTTGCAAAAGTTTATTGCATTGAGCGGCTTGAACATATGCCTGGAGTTGGAATGAAAACGTGGTTCCAACCTTGAGCACACTTTCAACTTCCAATTTGGAATGATGAAGTTGCAGGATTTTATGGGCAATCGTCAAGCCAAGACCAGCGCCGGATTCGGCTTTTGAACGGACGTTATCGCCTTGATAAAATCGGTCGAAGATATGTTTAAGTTCTTCTTCGGGAATACCTTTGCCGGTATCTCGAACACTGATTTTCAAGTGATAGTCATCGGATTTATCGACGATAACATCAACGGCACCGCCAAAGTCGGTGTGCTCAAACGCATTGCTGATTAAATTTTGCAACACACGGTCGATAAGCGCTAAATCGGCAAATACAAACGGCGGGGTTTCAGGAAAATGCGCATTCAAAGTTATGCCCGATGCAACAGCTTGTGGATTAAACTTTAATAAAATATCCTGAAGCAATTCCGTAATGGAGAAAGGCTCAGGGTTCATTTTAACCTGTTTGGCTTCCAGTTTCGATAAATCCAGCAGTTGATTAACCAAATGATTGAGGGTGCGAGTATTCTTTAAAATGGTATTGAAATACTTATTTTTTTCCTTATCACTCAGCAAATGTTTTTTCAGCAGAATCATTTCAACGTAACCTTCAATTGATGCTAACGGGGTTCGAAGATCATGCGAAATGTTTGCGATAAACTCCTGAAGTAATTTTTCATTATCCCTTAGTTGAGCTACCGATTTTTCAATTTTTTCAGCCATGGCATTAAAGGCATTGGCCAGCTCTTTTAACTCGCTGCTGGATGAAACATGAATTCGCTTAGGCGTGGTAAAATCAGAGTGTTTTAACTCGTCAATAAAATGAACAAAACGCCACAAATCTTTCGTTAGAAGCGCAATTAGGATTAGTCCAACAATCAAGGCGACAGCAAGAGCTATAATGACGGATATTACCAGAATTTTTAAAGCATAACTTTGTTTGATCATTTCCTCTGTGGATGCAGCATTAACACACCCAAGAGTTACATACAGGTAAGCAAGAGGCGTTTCTTCGCCGGTCTTTAAAAGGTGAGCTGAAAAAATACGCTTACTGCTTGGATCTGTTGGGTCATCACCATATTGCGGGTAGACTTTATCACCGCGAAGAAACGCCTCAATTTCTGAGGTCGATATTTTAAAATTACGTACTTCACAGCAAGAGGAGTGCGTGAGCACTTCACCGGTTACATCAAGCAAAAACAGGCCGATCGTGGGATTGAATTGTTTAGCCTGGTCGAAAACGCGTTGAACCTCCTGTTCATCTATATAGTTGGTGGCATTATTAATGGTTATTTGTTTGGCAATCTTTGAGGCTAAATCTCCATGAAGTTTTTGGGTAGCTTCAGCCAAATAGAGATTCGTAGATTGCGTGGCTGTAAAAAAATAACCCAGGCTTGTTATAATTAAAATTATTACAAAGAGAACCGATAACTTAAATTGCAGGCTTCTGAATATCATAGTTTGTGATCCAAAATGTGTTTATAAATTCTTAACTCATTACATCGTTAAACTTATACCCTACTCCCCAAACAGTTAAAATATAAGTAGGTTTGCTGGGATTTTCTTCAATTTTCATTCTAAGCCGGTTAATGTGGGAATTAACAGTGTGCTCATACCCTGTAAAAGATGACCCCCAAATAATATTTAGTAAATCGTTTCTGGTATATGTTCGTCCGGGATTTTGCATAAAAAGTGATAGCAAATCAAATTCCTTGGATGTTATTTCTACAGGCAAATTTTTATAGGACAGCTTGTGTTGTTTTATATCCAATTTCAAGTCGCCAAACACGAAGATATCCTTAGCGTTTAAAAAGCTGGGAACTTTTTCGGGGCTGGCACGCCGCATATTGGCTTTAACCCGCGCTAAAAGTTCACGAATTCCAAATGGTTTGGTGATGTAATCATCTGCGCCGGCATTGAGGCAATTGACTTTATCTTCTTCATCGGAACGGGAAGTCAGCATAATAATCGGGCAGTGGATGTTGCTTTCTCGTAAGCGGTGGCATACTTCGAAACCATTTGCTTTTGGTAACATAATATCCAGAACAATAAGGTCGTAGACACGAGAGCGTGCGTATTCCAAGCCTGAAAGGCCATCCATTGCCAAATCACTTACGCAATCTATATCCTTAAGATTGATCTGAATAAGATTGGCAATATCCAGATCATCTTCAATGATCAGAACACGCTTTTCCATCATAGATATTTTTTATTGTTAATGTACTTAAGTACAGAGATAATACTAATCTTAAAGCAATTAACAAATATTTGGCGGGTCAAAATTTCCGTTATTGCAATAAATCATTTCCATTAAAAATTTTCAACTCTTCCTGAAGATGCTTCTTAGCTTTATTTTCATTGATCTGTAAGTCATGCAGGTTTTTCATGACACGCATTTCTTTTTCGGGTTCGAGACCTTGGTTTAATTCATTTATCAATTGGCTTTTCTGAACCGAAAAATGCTCTAAATTCATCTTGATCGCTGCATCAATAAATTCTTTCAAGCATCGTTGGGCGTAATCTTGCGGGGTTTCGGTTGGCCATCGCTCACTAATGGGATCGCTCATCAAAAGCGAGCTGAGGTAGCTTCTCAACGGTTGATCATCTATCCTGTCTATTTCACGTGCAATGATTGGCGGCTTTTTGGTTAAACGATCTGATGATTTCAATTCATGATAACGTGATAGCAAAAAATCCATCGTTTTTCGAATCCAGGGATGGTTGGGTGAAAATAGCGTTTGATGATCATCAACGAAATGTAAAATCTGATAGCCATGATACGTACTTTCCAGCAACGCCTTGATAAAAGTCGATTCTAATACCGTTGGTTTTTCTTCTTGAGAAGATGGCTTTAACGAAGATGTTTGTGATTTCGGATAGCGATGGTCTTGAGAACGATGTTGCACCGAAGCTTTACTCCAGCCTTGTTTCGATTTTGCGGCTTTTAAAAATTCCTTCTTAAGCAAACCGTATGAAAAATCGGTTTTCTCGCTGAGCCATTTGATATGCGATTCCACTTCAAGCTCATCGGAGATTTTTGTTAATGTATTCACCAAATCCCGGATTGATGTTGCTGTGGATTCAGCCGTTTCAAAGCCATGATTAGATTTTAAAATGCCCAGTTTAAAGTCTAAAAACGATTGTTGATGATCAGAAATGTAATGTTGAAACTCATCTTTCCCGACGGCTTTGATAAAGCTATCGGGGTCTTCAGATTCAGGGAGCACACAGATCGCTACATGCAACCCTTCTTCTAGGAGAACATCAACGCCGCGCATCATTGCATTAATGCCTGCTTTATCGCCATCATAAATAAACGTCACCAATTTGGTATAACGCTTGATCAGTTGGGCTTGCTGAGGGGTTAAGGCTGTACCGCTTGTCGCTACAGCGTTGGTAATACCTTCCTGGTGCAAAGCAATAGCATCCATATACCCTTCTACCAGAATACAGTTTTGTTTTCGACGCACTTCCTGCCCGGCAAAGTTCATAGCATAGAGCAGTTTCGATTTTTCATACACGTTGCTTTCAGGAGAATTGATATACTTTGGGGAATTCTTCAGATCGGTGATAATTCTACCGCCAAATCCAACTACTTTGCCAGCTGTTGAAAAAATCGGGAACATTAACCGACCGCGAAACGTGTCATAATACTTTTGATGCTTCTCATTATAGCTCAACAACCCAAGCGTTTTGAGCTTTTCTGTATCATGGTTTTCATTCAAGGCTTTATCATAAAGATTTTCCCAGGAATTCATTGAAAATCCCAGCCCGAATTTTGAGATGGTTTCTTTTAAAACACCGCGTTTTTCAAGGTAATCCAAACAGAGTTTTCCTTCGGAAGTTTGAAGCTGTTCATGAAAAAGTTTGGCGCCCCAGGTAAGTAAGGAATATTCCTCGCGTTCTTCCTGTGATTTTTGAGTGGTTTTGGATTGTTTTTCATACTGGCTCAGATCAACGCCAACTTTTTTTGCGATCAGTTTTAAGGCGTCAATAAAGCCAATATTTTCCATTTCCATAACAAATGTAAATGCATTACCACCCTTACCGCTTGAAAAGCATTTATAAATTTGCTTTTCGGGAGAAACGATAAACGAAGGGGTTTTTTCCCGGGTAAATGGCGAAAGGGCTTTATAATTTCTGCCCGATGGAGTTAAAGTTAAATAATCTGAGATCACATCAACAATATTGGCGCGTTGTCTAACTTCTTCTATGATATGATCGGGAATTCGCATCGGTCTTAACTATGAAAAGTTTAAATCAATAAAATATTAATTATAATGATGTAAATTTTGCCAGTTTTTTTATACTGGCTAGTTTATGTGATTATCGATCGTTTTTGTTTCAGTTTAAATTACGCGCTTAGTTTTATGAAAAAATCAGTTGCAGTTGTTTTTGTTGCTCACGGTGAAGCCGAAACTGCCGGTTTGGTTGAAAATTACAGAGTTGCCAGGCATACCATGGCACACGCCGGGCAAGTTATGCATATACCAAAACCTCTTCAGGTTATCATCTCGGTACTTGGAAGTTTGATCAATGTAAAAAAAGCCTTAACAACACGATTTTTATCGCCTCATAACGAAAATACCCGATTACAAGCAAAGATTATTCAAGAAAAATTGAACGATTTTCAGCAAGAAACCGGATTGGATTTTAAGTTCTATACCACATTTTTATCCAATAAACCTTTTTTTGAAGAAGAGATCAAAGACATTGTTGAAAAAAATGACTATGCCGTTTATGTGTCATTATCCACAATTGATACGGAATTATCATCCGGGATTATTTGCCACGAAATCGAGGCAAATGAGGATAAAATGAATGCGTTAAATGCAAAGTTAATCAGTCAGCATTGGAAAGAAGAGGCGTTTACGAACACTATTGTTGATCACATTTTTGGTGATCGTAAATTCAAATCAAATCCTAACCCTCAGAATGCATTAATTTTAGCGTTTCATGGGACGATCGTCAAGGATAAAAATGGCAACACGCCCAGCTTTCATACCGGTTTGGATGAAACATTGCACTATGCCGATGTTTTAAAGCATCACATTGAAAAGGATCCGAGAAATTTTTATGGCAAGGTGCTTCCGGCTTATCTCAACCATGAAGTGGGAGGTACATGGACCGAACCATCTTTAGAAAATCTGATTGACGAATTAAAGGATAATGATATCAACCATGTTGCTTTATTTCCATGCGGATTCTTAGTTGATGGCGCCGAAACCCTGGCAAATGCGAAATTAACATTATATAAATCAGGTATTGATAGCACGGCTTATATTCCTGCTTTAAATCAAGACGATGCGTTTATGGATTATCTTACCGAGAGGATAAAAATCGCCATTAAAAACTTTTTTGAACCGCATTCTGCGGAATCAAACTCAATATCTTTAAGTAATTAAATGTCTTAACCTTGATTTTCATACGATTATAAAATTCTCCAATCTTATCAAATCGTTAAGGCATTTTAGTTTCAAGTAAATTTTAGTATAATTGCGATCATTAATTTTCACTGAGTTAAATTTTAATACTCTATTAATAAAACTATAGCTTGTCTAATCATGAAACAAAGCCTTTTTAACCTCATACTTATTGCCGTGACAGTGGCTGTTTCTACAGCCTTTTTCTTCTGGTGTGGTGCTCAACCAAAAGCCAGCATTTTCCATTCATTATTTGAAGGCGGTCCGGTTATTATTGTTTTGCTGACTTTGATCCAGATGGTAATCGCCTATGTTGTTGAGCGCTCAATAGCCCTAAAAAAAGCTGAAGGACGCGGTGGCATTACCGGTTTTATTAAAGAGATTGAAGAAAAAATTGACGCCGGACAAATTGACGAAGCGATTGATTCTTGCGAGAATCATCAGAGTTCACTTTCAGCTGTCATTCGTGCAGGTCTGAATAAATACAAATCGTTAGTTAAACGAAATGTAAATGATCCTGAAAAACGAACCGCCGAAATGCAAAAAGCTATCGAAGAAGCGTCTATGATGGAAATGCCATTGTTAGAAAAAAATATGGTGTCAATTTCTACCATTGCTTCAATTTCAACGATGTTTGGTTTGTTTGGTACAACAATCGGTATGATTCGAGCATTTAATGCTTTGGCCACTGGTGGCGCACCGGATGCAGTTGAATTATCCAGAGGTATTTCTGAAGCGTTATTTAATACGGCGCTTGGTATTTTTGGTGGTATTGCAGGTATTATGGCTTACAACTTCTTTACCAGTAAAGTTGATCAATTTACCTATATGATTGATGAAGCAGCATTCTATGTTGTTCAAACTCTTGCGATCAAAGATCAACAAACCGCATAAAACCATTAATCACTTATTATGCCAAAGGTAAAATCTAAACGTGTAGGTTTTGTACTGGATATGACCCCAATGGTGGATGTGGCCTTTTTGTTGCTCACATTTTTTATGCTGACAACGCAGTTCAGACCACCAGAAGTTGTTTCGGTAAGTCTGCCGGCTTCGCATTCGGACAACAAATTACCAGAGTCTAACATTTTAACAATTAGCGTGGGTAAGGATAATTCCATTTACCTCGGTGTTGAAAACTACACAACTCGTGAAAGGATTTTTGCTCGTGTGATTCAACCTCGCTTAATTGAGGCAAATTACTCCGATGGTGCAATTAATGATTCATTAAAAAGTTTTAGACTTACTGAAGGTTTTCAAGTTAAACCTGAAAATCTTGAAAAAATGATCATTAATGCACGATTAGCCAATCCAAAACTCCGTCCGGTTATTCGAGCCGATATAGATGCCGATTTTGAAGCAATTGATGTTGTTATCAAAGCGTTCAAAAAAACCAATATGCCAGTTTTTAACCTGATAACAAGCTTAGAAGGTTAATCTTAAAATTTAAAAATTAAAGTATTATGGCAGCAGTTGACGCACCTCAACAATCCGGTTCAAGAGGGCGAAAAGGTAAAAAAAAGAAAAGCAGACGCATTGGGTTTAAGCTTGATATGACCCCGATGGTGGATGTGGCTTTTCTTTTATTAACTTTTTTTATGCTTACCACTACATTTAATAAACCCAATACCATGGAAATCAATGTTCCGCCGGAAGACATGGAAGTTAAAGTGGCTGAATCTAATGTGATGACTTTGCGCATTGTTGAAAAAGACTCTGTGTTCTGGAATCTGGCTGAAGAAGAGGCAACGGGGATTAAAATGTATGAAAGTAGTGGTGAAGGGAATATGCTAAGCTCTACCTTTAAAAGTGCCCTTGAAACCGAATACAATAGAAATGAAAAACTTGTTGTGGTTATCAAACCCGACAAAAAATCAAAATATCGCAATTTGGTTGATGTGATTGATGAGTTAAATCTCATGAAAATTGATCGTTTCAGCCTTGCTGATTTCACTCAGTACGATTCTCTAGAAGTGCTAAAAGCTAAAGGTTTGCTTGAAACAGAAGAGGAGGGTTCAAATGATGAGTCCTAATCAACAAGACGAACTAATAGAACAAAACAAATCCGAAGCTGAAACCATAAGTCCTTCTGATAAGCCTATTTCAGGGATGACAAAAGAAGAAGCATGGGCGCCGCATCCTGAGTTCTTGGATACGGCTAAGTTGCGAAATATCACTTATGGTAACTTGGTGCTTAGAAAAAAGTATCATAAGTTTTTTCAGAGCGGCGTTTTATCTGCGGCCGCATTTTTTTTATCATTATGGTTCGGATACATCGCTTATGGCTACGTTTCGGAGTGGGTTGCAGGATGGGGTGATGACGATGCTCCTGTTGTTAAAACCAGGCGTGTGATAACAAGCATTACCGAGCTTGCACCGCCGCCGCCAATGAACGAAACAACCCCGCCGCCACCGCCGGTTGCCGTAGCGCCATCAGCGCCGCCCGACGTTGGTATTGTAAAAAAAGTTAAAGATGAAGAAGCGCCTCGCGAAAAAACATTGGCAACTCAGAAAGACATTAAAAAAGCGTTAATGGCTGGCGCTCAAGACAACACCGGTGATACCACAGGTCTTGGCGAGGGATTGGTCTATGCACCGCCACCGGAAGAGCCGGTTGAAATGGAAGAAGACCCGCCAATGTTTATGGCTGTTGAAAAAATGCCGGCATTTGTTAATCAAATCAAACCAAGCTATCCGGAAATTGCTAAACGTGCCGGAATTGAAGGTCTAGTGGTTGTAAATGTGTTGATCGGAAAAGATGGCAGGCCGATCAAAGCAAGAATCCTGAAGAAAAAACCTGCTGACTCCAATATTTTTGATGAAGCAGCCACATCTGCCTTAATGCGATCAAGTTATTCACCAGGTATTCAAAATGGCAGACCGATTAAAGTTTGGCTTACGGTTCCGATGCGATTTAAACTGAATTAACGCGGTAATTCATCACTTTTTTTTAGCCAGCTTTTGTTTTATTCAGAAGCTGGCTATTTTACGTCTTCTTCTTTGAAACCAGAAAAAGTTTAATGAGTTATGTCTGAGAGAGACGCAGAAGATAACGCCAATTCCGAATCATCTTCAAATGATCGACGAACAAACCAGCCTGAATCAACAACCAATAGTCCCATTGGAAAACAACTCAGAGAAAAATCCAGAAAATCCTCTTCAATGAACACCAACCAGTTGATTAATGAATTGATTGGGTATGGATCGGGTCTTTTATTTTTCGGACTCAGCGGTTTTATTTTTTTTGGTTTTTTTAGCTCGCCAGGCATGACGCCGGAATACCGCAACATTTTATCGTTGATATTATTTTTATATGGCTTGTATCGGGTTGTTACGACACGTGGAAAATCGAATGCCGCTAAACGACGTGAACGCTTGATGAAACATCGCTCTGAACGTTCATCAGATCATTATGACAGTTAATTTTAATACTTCAAAAAACATGAACAGAGATTTTTACAGATTTTTCGTTATCAGTCTGATTATTGTTTTTAGCATTAGTGGATGCACAAAAGAACTTGAGGACAAAATTCAAACGCTTGAAGAGGAAAAAAAAGCGTTAACGCTTGAAAGTGAAACTAAGGAAAAATATGTCGAAGAAATATTGGGCGCGGTTAATGAAATTCAAAGCAATTTAGATACCATCCGCGCTAGAGAAAATATCATCAGCAAAGCTTCAAGCAATATAGAAACCAAAGGCATTTCGGAAGCTGAAGCATTAAAAAAGCGCATCCTGGGCGATATATCCGATATTGATACTTACCTGCAAGAAAACAAAAAGAAGCTTAGCAAGCTGCAATCACGGATTAAATCGTATCGTTATAAAATTGCCGGTTTGGAAAAGATGGTTGAAAATCTTAAAAACACCATTTCTCAAAAAGAAATGGAAATTGCTTATCTCAAAGAAGAAATCAGCAGTTTAAATGTGCGAGTTGCAACCCTGGAAACCACATTACGGCAAAAAGAGCGCGTAATTAAGCAAAAAGAAAAGGAGATCAACAAAGCGCATTATATTATCGGAACATGGGATCAATTGCAGGAAAAAGGCGTCGTTGAAGACCAAGGCGGGTTTTTATGGTTTGGCAAAACCACCGTGACTTCAAAAAACCTGGACTTAAGCAAGTTTAAACAAGTGGAAGCCCGAAAAACAACTCAAATCTCAATAGATCATCCGTTGGATGATGTTCAAATTCTCACCAACCATTCGGATAAAACCTATAAATTGGTAGCCAACGGTGCAAATAAAACCCATTTAAAGATCAGCGATACCCGAAAATTTTGGGAAAACTCCAGGGTGTTGGTTGTGCTTATGAATTAGATTTTGAAATAAAAAAAGCCCTCGCATGGAGGGCTTATCGGCTTTAAAGCTTGTTCTTAAGCCAGATTACATTTTAATGCTTACGCCAATATTAAATGTTCTGGGCAGACCAAAGAAGACTTCCGCATCATCCGCATCATGGTCAAGATCAAAACTATTGAAACGGCTGTTATCTTCTGCATCGGATATATATTCGATATCAAAAAGGTTATATACATGTGCAAAAGCAGTTAATTCTACACCTTGAATATCAATTGGCAGGTTGTAAAAAGCATGCAAATCAAATAATCCATAAGATGGCGCTTCCCAGCTTTGAGTTCTATCATTTTCATCTGTTCTTGAAAATGGATCAAATTCTGCATAATGATTTGTGTAATATTTATAAACGAACTCAATATTAAATCCATCAATTGGATAAATTGTACTTGATAATGAGAGTTGTGTTTGTGGTGCGTCTCCAACTTTTAGATCTTTGATATAAAAGTCAAGTTCAACATTATCTAATTTGCCTTCATCTGAATAATCTTTGATTCTGGCGCTTACATCATCAGTATAAGTCCAATCACCCAATGATCCGGAAGCATCAAATCTTACAAAATCGGTAGGTTTATAACCAAGTTCTAACTCTAAACCCATATGTCTTTGATTCATGCCTTCAATAAATACTAAAATATCATCACCACTTAACAATTGAACACTTCGTGTCTTAGCTCGATCTTTCCATAATGTAAAATATCCATTAAAACGAACTTCTAATTTACGATCTGAGCT
The DNA here is from genome assembly GCA_028277445.1 of Chloroherpetonaceae bacterium. Lineage (GTDB taxonomy): Bacteria > Bacteroidota > Chlorobiia > Chlorobiales > Chloroherpetonaceae > JANQGG01. Next base: position 24,736 of record JANQGG010000051.1, read on the forward strand.
GTTGAAAACAGTTCCGGCTTCAATAGATGTGAATTTTTCGTTTTTAGGATCGGTAGCTAATGTGCCATCGCCATCATCAATCACATTATCAAAAATAGGTACTTTTGAAATGTAACCAAGGTTGGCAAAGACATCGAAGTTATCAGTTAAGCGGTAGTTAGCACCGCCTTTTACTTGGAAACCAGAAATCCAATCAGATTCAACAGATAATCGATTACCATCATCATCTTTCGTAAAATGATCAAAGAATGAATAAGTAATGGCCGACCAGCTCAATGTTCCATAGGCAGAAATAGGACCATCTGAATATTCAGCTTGACCAAAGAATCCCCACCAATCAACAGTGTTAGTATTATAATATGCAATTTTATCACCTAATACTTTTTTCTCTGCACCAGGAGCATCAAATTCGTTTCCCGTATAAATAAAATATTTTCCTCCAAGAAGGTCTCGTACTTCTCGGAAGTGATCAATTTCAGCAGTGCGCCAATCTACGCCAAAAGTAGTTTTGATTTGATCGTTGAACTGATAATTTAATTTTGAAATGGCGCCAATTTGCCATTGGTTGTTTACACTGTTGCGCAATATACCTCGTGCAGTATCGGTTTCCATATTTTTTGCAATGGTAGCATCCCAATCCACAATTCGTGATGGTCCGGTATTATCCCATTGCATACTACCGTAAGTTCCAGTTCCACCACCTTTTCCACCTGAGTAATAAACAGTAGTAAATAAGGTTAAATCATTGGTGAGTTGAGAATACCAGTTGATATTTACCAATGGTTTGTGGAAGTAGTTTTCACGTTCATTAATGAAGCTATCATCAAAACGCTCATGTATTTGGCCGTCCCACCATTGTTTTCCAGTATAAGCAGGATTTACACCATTAATATTTTGGTTGTACGTGCGGCCGCGCTCTACAAAACGATCCCAATTTTCAGGGTCATAATCATCCAACCCTTTTACAAAATCATGGCTATATGCACGAATGTTTTGTTTGTACCTGTTTTGACCGTGCCGTTGAGGCGCCCCCAAGGCATAAAACTCCAAACGATTGTTTGGGTTGAGTTGATAGCTGGCTGCAAAATAATATGCCCAAGCATCTGTCCAAGTACCGTCAATAATACCGTTACCAGTTTTACGGGCTAAACCGCCACTTATAGCATATTTACCATCAATTAAACCGGTATTTGCAGTAATAGTGGTTTTTTCGAATCCACCATTACCTATTTCTTGTTTAAACATGGCGCCTTGTTCCATCTTAGTAGCATCGGTGAGGATGTTCATTGTACCTCCGATTGATGGTGTGGCAAGGTTAACCGCACTTAAACCACGTTGCATCTGAATAGATTCGGACATATCACCAATACCATCCCAGTTCGACCAGTATACCCAGCCATTTTCCATGTCATTTACCGGCACACCGTTAATCATGATCGATACATTTCGTTGATCGAAACCACGAACATTAATACGCGCATCACCTGCACCACCGCCTTGCTGGGTTGCATATACACTTGGCGTTATGTTCATGATCATTGGGATATCGCGAGATCCGAGTTTTTGAGTGATCTCTTCTTTTTTTACAGTAGAAAACGCAACCGGCGTTTTGCGTTCAATCGCTCGGTCAGCTAAAACGGTAATCGCATTTGCTACGACGCTTGATTCCTTTAACTCAAAGTTAAAAGTTAAATCAGAATCATCTTCAATGGTAATTTCTTTTGTTGATGTTATGTATCCGGCATATGTAACCAATAACTTGTACTCACCAGCCGGTACCTTCTTGATTTTAAAATTACCATCACGATCTGCAATTGCACCAAATTTGGTGCCTTCTAGCCGGATAGTAGCACCTGTTAATTCTTCACCGTTTTTTGAATCCACAACACTTCCCATTATGGTTCCATCTGCTGCCATTGATGCCAGGGGATGGAAAACCAAAGTAGCCAGTAAAACCAATTTCAATAGAAATTTACCCATATAACCCTCCGAGGTTTAGTTTTATTTTTGTGTTTAGAGGTTGATTGTCAGACAAATGATCTAACGGGCAATAATAAAATTTCAAACAATGAAGTATGTTTAGGAGAGTTTAAATGATCGTTAACTTTGTGTTAAAGGGTAAATAGGCGACATTGAAAATGTTTGTGGGATAAACAAAGCCGATAGGAGTCTTATGGAAATTATCTTAGCTTTTCATAGATTTAGCAACTCAAAATTTTTAACCATCATTTGAATGAATTCTAATAACATTATTTTTCTTCGTAAGGCATCTTTTTTCTCCTCTGCAGTTACTTATTTATGGATTTTTTTAGGCGGTTTGGTTCGGGTTTCCGGAGCCGGGCAAAGTTGTCCGGGGTGGCCAAAATGTTATGGTTTGTGGCTGCCCCCGTCAAGCATTTCCGAGATTCCAGCCGGCATCGATGTTGCAGGATTTGATCCTCAACTGACTTGGATCGTTTTCATTTACAAATACATCGGTCTTTTTGTTTTATTAAGCGTTGGCTTTACGATTGCCGTAGCATTTCAATCATTTAAATATGTCTCCAAAGTATTTTTTGCACTTCTTTCTGTGATATTGATTATCCTTCTGGATTTGTGGTTATCCTTAAGTTTGTTTTCGGTTAATTACGAACCTTTTGCAATCACCGTTCATTACATTTTATCCCTCATAATTGCCAGTATTTTGGTTTATGTTACCACACAAGCTTATCTGATTGAAAATCCCCAGTCGGAAGAGAAGGCTGAATATCCGCCCTCATCCCAGATCTTATTTTCTTTTTTGTGGGCATTCGGGATCATCCAGATTGCCTTGGGAACTCGAGTCCGAGAACAATTAGAGTGGGTTAGCGGTCAGTTGCCGCTTCTCGGTCGCCAGGAGTGGTTAAGCGAAATCGGCTCAATTGGTTATCTTCATGGACTTACCGGCGTTATCCAATGTATTGTTACATGGGCAATCGGCTATTGGTTATTAAAAAACAGCAAAAAGGCTTCAGCGTTGGTTACGAATTTTATGAATGGCGTTATGGGATTGATGCTGGCGCAGATTTTATTGGGCGTCGCGTTATTTATGGCCGGTTTGCCTGCCGTTGTTCAGATTTTGCATGAATGGGGATCAAGTTTATACATCGGGCTTATTTTGGCGTTGTATTCAACATTTGTGTATAAAAATTCATTAAAAACAGAAGCGGCGTTAAACAATGAATAAAACAATTATTTGGACGCTCGTTATCTTTTTATTCATTGTTTTTGTCGGCATTTTCACAACCCAAATGCAGCAAAAAACGGTTGGGGGAGTGCCTATCTACTCGAAATTACCGGATTTTGAATTTCAGGATTCTGAAAGGCAGTCATTTAAAAGGGTTCAACTTTATGGGAAGATCAGCGTGTTTAATTTTCATCTTACCCATCTTGAAAAAGATACGCTAACTCAAGCTGTTAAGAACGCATTGCGTCCCCTGATAAACTCGAATCCTTCTATTCAATTATTTGATGTGTTTCCAACGCAGCAGAATTCAGAGCAAGCTAATCCAACAAACACTTTGGGTGGAGGTTTTCTTTATGCCGAAGAGTCAGCCTTAAAATCATTTATGGTTAAAGGAATGCTAATGCCCAAAGAGCGTTTAGAGGCGTTTGCAAATCAAAAAGTGGTTTTGATTGATGCCAAAGCCAGGATCAGGGGGTATTATTCTAAAGTAAAACCGGGCGACGTGGCTAAGCTTAAAGCCGATATACTTACGATTTTAAATGAGCGGTAAACCAAAATGGAAACAAGCCTACTTTTAAGACTTGTTTCCATAAATCGTTCAACATTAATGCAACGTTCCTTTCGCTTCTTCGAGTTCTACCAAGAGCTGACCTTCTTTAACCATGTCGTTGATCTTGACGGCAATGTCTTTGACCTGCCCGTTAAACGGCGCTAAAATGGCATTTTCCATTTTCATAGCTTCCAAGTTTGCAATTTCTTCGCCTTTATGGACAATATCGCCAACTTGCAACGTGCCGCGATCAGGGTTGCCGATGCGCCAAACTGTTCCGTTAATCGGTGATCCGACTTGTTTGGCACCTTGGGCCATTCGTATGGTGGATTTTACAGCTCGGGGCGTTTCAACCCGGAAAACGCGCGTTTGATTATTAACCTTCATAACCACATGCACAACGCCTTCGTGCTCTGAGCCAATGGATACGCGCTCAATGGAATAAGGAACGCCGGAATATTCAAACTCAACCTTATCGCCGGGGGCTTTTAGGCCGTTGTGCCAAACATTTGTAGGCAACACCAGTGGGGCGTCCCCGAATTCTTCCCGAAATTTAATCAAGGTTAAGGTGTCTTTTGGATGCATCAGGTAGAGGATAAATTCTTCCTCGCTCGGCGTTCTGCCAAGCTCGTCGGTGAGCTTGTTTCTTAATTGATTCAGATCATCCTCTTGAACCGATTCCAGCGGAGAAAGTTCTTTTCGCGATTTTAACTTTTCCTGCCATTCATCGCCAAATGCGCTGCGATACACCCATTCATCCGGCCAGCCTTGCGGAAGCTTGCCATATCCGCCAAGAATTAAATTTTTGAAATCGCCCGGCGCGTTTCTGAACAAATGCAGCAATTCATCTTGCTCGGCATCTGTCATCGCGTCAAAGTTTTGATTGTGTTCTTCAACGAATTTAGTTAATAAATTAATGATGTGCTTAACGCCGGCAACACCACGTTCTTTGGAATACATATTAACAACGCTACTGCAGGTAACCCATGTAATTTGGGATCCGGGCGTAACATCAAAATATTTTACGATGCGATTGTAGAGCGACATCACTTTTAAGATCGCCGGCATTAAATGCAGAAAACCGCCTTTTTGGGCCTGCTCAAATGAACTTGGGAAAGCGCCGCCCGGCATACGATGCTGGGTGACATTGTAATCAAACCCTTTGAATGGCGATTCGGCCCATTCGTAATGTTGAATCCAGTTTCGCGCTTCCTGGTTGGCCGCTTCGGCTTTGGGTTTGTTTAGATGCACGTTGATGCCGGATTCTTCAAGGTAAGCCGCGGCGCTGAGCAGGGGAGCTTGGCCATAAAATCGAGTTAATGAATCTTCTTCGACATCCAATATGTTTGCGCCAGCCTGAGCCGCCGCCAGAAGCGCCGGCAAAGCCAAACCATCCGTGGCATGTCGATGATATTGAATGACAAGATCGGGATAGGCTTGCTTAATGTGATCAATCAGGTTATGGATACGTTTTGGGCTGCCGACTCCGGCCATATCTTTAATGCACAAAATAATTGAATCTGTGCCGCCGCATAGATCAACAATGTTATTGACAACACTTAAATAATAGTCGTTGGTCGTCCAATCGGCTTGAGTAAATGAAATGGCGGGTTGAAACATGCGGCCGCGCTTCATAATGATTTCAGCGGCGGTTCGCATATTACGAATGTCGTTCAGAAATGAAAAACATCGCCAAACGTCGATATCTACCTTGGATATTACATATTCATTGACATTTTTAGGGTACGGCCTGTAGCCCCACAAGTTGGTTTCACGAATTAAGGTTTGAAGCAAGACATTCGGCATTTCTTTACGCAGAATGTCAACTTCTTCAAACGGGGTTTCGCGGCGGTTCATAATTCCAACATGCCATCGGGCGCCGCCATGACATTCGGAGCTAAACAATCCCATCTCGTTGTAATGAGGGCCAAAACCTCTTAAATCCCTGATACGCAATCGGTTTTTGTAATCCGATTGCCCGGCGTCGCGCATACCGGTTGAAGTAAACATGACTTTGTTTAGACCGCGAACTGTTTTGACAATATCTTCAGGCGCCATGCCCGGTTTAATGAGTGTGTAATTCATCATGTTTTTATATCCATTTCGGTGTTCCTAAAGCAGAAATTTCAGCGACATATTTTGCAATTTTTAAAGCTTCGCTTTCGTAATCCTCTTCGTTAAACGTAGAAACCAGTTCATCCATATGGGTTTCAATGAACTTTGTGGAAAAATTTCCATTGATAAAATTCGGATGGCGGATAATGCTTAATAGAAGCGGCGCCAAAGTTTTCACCCCTTCAACGCGTAAGTTGCGGCAAAGCGTGCTATCCATTTTCATGATGGCATTTTCGCGATCCGGGCCGCTTGTCATCAAGAGCATAATAAGCGAATCGTAATATGGCGGGATGGAAGAGCCTTCAAAAGCGCCTTGAGAAACCCGGATACCCGGAATTAAATTCATATGCAGGCGTGAAATTTCCCCAAACGACGGGCTGAAGGTTTTCGGGTCTTCAGCATTAATTCGCACTTCAAGCGCCCATCGGTTCGATTTGATATCTTCCTGGTTGTATTGCAACGCTTCACCTTCTGCAATATCGAGCATCATGCTTACGATATCCAATCCTGTAATTATTTCCGTTATGCCATGCTCAACCTGCAAGCGTGTATTGACTTCAAGGAAATAAAATTTATCCGTATCGGAATCGTAAAGAAATTCAACCGTTCCGGCTGAGGTATAATTAATGGCTTTCATTAAGCGAACCGCCGTAGAGCAGATATCTTCACGCGCTTCCGGCGAAAGGCTTGGCGAAGGGGCTTCTTCAATGACTTTCTGATTTCTGCGTTGCAGCGTGCATTCACGTTCATGCAAATGGAGAATTTTGCCATGATGGTCGGCTACAATTTGCACTTCAATGTGCCGTCCATGTTCGATGTATTTTTCAACCAACACCACATCGTCGCCAAACGACTTTTTGGCCTCGGATTTGGCTTGTGCGAAGGCATTATCAAGTTCATCGTCTTTCTGAACCCTAACCATGCCTTTGCCACCGCCGCCGGCTGAAGCCTTAATCATGATCGGGTAGGAAACATCTTCTTCTTCGAGCCACCGTCGGATTTCGTCTGGTGAATCCGGGCTGTTGATGCCTGGGATAACCGGCACATTGGCGGCAATCGCTTCGTTTTTGGATTGGATTTTGTCGCCCATTTTATCAATAACCTCAGGCTCAGGTCCAATCCAGATCAAGCCTGCATCTTTAACCATTTTGGCAAAACTGCTGTTTTCAGCCAAAAATCCCCAACCCGGATGAACGGCATTTGCGCCGGTTTCAAAGGCGGCTTGAATGATGCGTTCTTTATTAAGGTACGATTCAATCGGAGGCGCATCGCCAATATGTACCGCGCTGTTTGCCATGAAAACATGGGCAGCCAAGCGATCGGGTGTGCTATAAACCGCTGTTGTCGGTATTTTTCTATCCTGACAGGTTTGAATAACGCGTACTGCCGGAACACTTCGGTTAGCCACCAGGACTTTTTTTATCTCGGAATTAGCCATCTCTTACCAATGATTTTCGGATTTCAAGACATCCGTAGTTTTTATGTCATTGCTGCCATACGACAGCGCAAATAATATTATGGGATGGTTCTAAATCATGCGGATATTGCAGATTTAAAATCAGTTTATAAAATGTAATGAAATTATTGAATGATAGGATAAACCCAACATTGCTTTTTCATCATTTTATATTTAAGAATGAAACTTTCAATCATAGCCGGTCTAAAAAAATAGGGGCCGGCATAAACCCCTACCTTAATTTTTGAGGTTTTTTCGTTTATGAATCACCATATTTCATGAGCTTTTTGCAAATAAAACATGATGAATCAAAACCCCAAAACCTTAAGAAACCATTAACTGGCTATGGCATGATTCACTTTTTGAGCAGCATCCTGCAATCCTTTCGCTGAAATCAAATTCAGTCCGGAGTCATCAAGCATTTTTTGAGCAATTTCTGCATTCGTACCTTCAAGACGAACAATAACCGGTACATGCAAATCAATGTTTTTAGCAGCTTGAATCACACCGCCTGCAACTCGATCGCATCGAACGATACCTCCGAAAATATTCACCAAAATGGCTTTTACATTCGGGTCGCTTAAAATAATACGGAATCCTTCCTGCACGGTCTGAGGATTAGCGCCGCCGCCCACATCGAGGAAGTTGGCGGGTTTTCCACCGGCAAGCTGGATCATATCCATCGTACCCATAGCCAGTCCGGCGCCGTTAACCATACAACCCACGTTGCCATCAAGGCGCACATAGTTCAGGTTAGATTCTGAGGCTTCTACTTCAAGTGGATCTTCTTCGTGAGTATCTCGCAGTTCAATGAAGTCTTTGTGGCGGAAGAGGGCATTGTCATCAAAATTGATTTTAGCGTCCAATGCAATAACACGGCCTTCTTTCGTCACAACCAACGGGTTGATCTCTGCAAGAGAGCAATCAATATCCATATACGCTTTGTATAGCGCGGTAATAAATTTTACGCCATTTTTAAACTGATCGCCGGTAAGCCCTAAGAAAAATGCAGCCTGGCGAGCTTGATTGGCTTGCAAACCCAAGGTTGGGTGAATCTGAAGTTTTAGCAATTTATCCGGGGATTCTTCGGCAACGGTTTCAATTTCCATACCGCCTTCGGTAGAAACCATTAATACGTTGCGCGATGTGGCGCGATCGAGAGTAATGCCCAAATAAAACTCTTCTTCAATATTCATACCCTCTTCAATCAACAAACGACGAACCTCTTTACCTTCCGGTCCGGTTTGGTGCGTAACCAGGATAGAACCAAGCATTTGTGAGGCATAGTTTGCGGCTTCTTCTGCTGATTTTGCAATCTTTACGCCGCCTGCTTTTCCACGTCCTCCGGCATGAATTTGTGCTTTAACTACAACAACACCGCCACCTTGCTCAGAAAGCATTTTATCAGCCGCTTCCCTGGCTTCTTCTACTGAATAGGCAACGATGCCATTTGGGACAGTTACCCCAAAGTTTCTAAGGATATCTTTTCCTTGATATTCGTGAATGTTCATGGTTTTTCTTTAAAAATGTTACACAGTGTTACATAGGTATGTAACTGGAAGAGAGAGTATAGTAAAAATCTACTTTCGATAAAAGTCTCTTCGAAAATTGACGTGAATTTATTGTGTTTTGGGGTTTAATACCCAGCAGCACGTCAATTCCGGCGCAGGACGGAATCGGGGTGAAAGACCAAAAAGAGTTATGCTCTGGGTTGTCAGAGGCTAGTCCTCCATGACGTCTGATAATCCATAACTTGCCACGAGATCCTTCATTGCTCTGGATTTGCCGGAGGAAACCGCTCGCACAAGTAATGAAACGATTTGTTTTTTTTCATGGCTTGCTCAACAGAAAAATCCGCTAAAATTTCATGCATAAAGGTTAATCGGGTACCCGATTTGGGTTTAAGTTCAATAAAGTGCTCTTTGGTAATATGATTGGTACTTGGCAACAACCGCATGCCCAGTTTTTTAGACACTTTTGCATTTAAACCGGCCAGAAACCATCCTTCAATTTCCTGTATAACAATAAACATTAAGCTCGATGGCACGTGTTTAAACCGGTATGTTAAGTAACTTTTTTTTGAAGTAATACAGGGATGGTGGTCAATATCGGCAAATACTATGTTTTCATCGCCAATTTCATTTATCGTTAGAATCAATTGTTGAAGTTTTTTAGCTTTGATCTGTGCATACTGACGAATTTCAACCCGCCGGTAATAGGATTTAAATATCGGTTTTAGGATTTTTTTTGCAAATAACACATCGTCCTGACCTTCAACCCATAAAAACACGCGATGTTGTTTTTTAGTCATCTCGCTCATCCGAATAACCTGGAACTAAAATACTGCCATTTTGAGCACCGCTTATTTTCAGATGCAAAATCCCCGACAATGGAGCGGTGGGCTTCATCTAACGATTGCAAATCCAGTTTATTTAAAACCTCCAAAATGTCTTTGGCATAAGATATTGACGATTGATAGAGGCTATAATTTATAAGTTGATCTAAAATCATGGGATGCATTTAAAAGATGAACAAACATTACTTGTCGTATTTTTTTGCCATCGTTATGGATTACCCGGATAAACCGGGTGATGACATTAAGTTAGACGAAATGATTTTTCACTTAAGAAAATATCAACTCTTCTAATTCCTAAACTATACACACCGGATTAATATTAACTCACACTGATCCATTCGGTGAGCGTATGATCTTTTTAGGGATCGTTATAAACTAATGATTAAAAAGACTCCACCCTGGTCATGCCCCGATTTAGTCGGAGCATCCAGTAGCCAACTCTGTATATATATCCTTCCAATTTGGATTGTTTTTTCAATCAAATTAAGTTTCTACTTACCACGATATTTCTTAAAGCGTTTTTCCCTTTTAATTGCAGTTACAGGGTCATCATATTGTTCGTAATAGACAAGTTTATCGACGCCATACTTTTTTGTAAACCCATCTATAAATTTTCCGTTATGCTGCCGACACGCTTTATGATATCTGAAGTAAAACCAACATACAAAGTGCCATTACGTTTGTTAGCCAGGATATAGATGTAATATTTTTTTACCATCGTTATGGATCACCCGGATAAACCGGGTGATGACATTAAGGTAAACGAAAAAAGAGCATGCCGAAAAACTAACGAAAGGAACACTACAGACAAAATCTGTACTTTGTTATGCTCAGCACAAGCATTTTGGCTTCCAATGATGAATTTATAATTGAGCATATGTCTATGAAGTCATTGCGATAAGCGCAGCGAAGAAGCAATCCAGAGGCATTTTCTGGATCGCCGCACGCCTTCCAGGCGTTCGCGATGACCGTTAAAAAGTAACTCGTCATTCTCTGTTTGTGTTTTAATCATTTTAAAATGCGGACTGCTAATGACGAGTTAGCAAATGAGTTAATTGAATTTTGAAAAAAGAGCTGATGAAGGCGCTTGCCGCTTTAGTTCATAAACCAGCCAACCAAACACCACACCATATTCAAGGCTCAAAAGCATCATGTTCTCTGAAAATCCATCGGTTGAGTAGGCATGATAGCTTAAAAAAATGGTCGCTGACCATAAAATTGGAAACCGAAACGGTGTAAAGATGCTTAACGCAACAAGAGTAGTAATATACCAAGGGTGAACGGTTGTGGCTAAAAAATAAAAGCTGGCATAGATCAGCGCTAGTGAGCTTATGAGTATGCTTTGATTTTTATTCGCACTATTCAATGAAAAGAGGAGAAACAATATTAAAGCTAAACCTGTCATCAATGGCCCGATCACAGCAATGGCATTATAACCGGTAATCGCATAGCCAATGGTTCTCGCTAAATAATACAAGCTAGCGTTAAACTCAAAGGATTGAAAATAAAGGTTCAGGCTATTAAAAAATCCTTCGGAGCCATTAAACACAAAGACCGGTGAAAACAACAACAAACATATTACACCAGAAAGGGTTGAAAAAATCAGCCATTTTTTAAGGCCCAAATACCTAAAAAATGCCGGAACAAGTATGAACGGGGCAAGTTTCATTGAAATGGCAAGCCCAACAAACAATGCCGAGAGATATAGTCGCGAGCTTAGCATGAAATAAAGCCCGGCAACCAGGAAAAAAATCATAATGGCTTCGAAATGAAGATTTCCGGTTAATTCAAAAATCACGAGAGGATTTAATGCATACAGAAGGATGTGTTTTTGCGGTAAATTCATCCGGGCTAGGATTTTGAACCCAAACATCGCCGTCCCAACTTCAGCAAGGAGAAATGTTAAACGCATCAATACCATGCTTGCTGTGATATCGTTGGGGAAAAAGAATACCGGTAAAACAAAAAACAGCTGATTTAGCGGAAGATAACACGAGGTGTTGCTTCGTTGAAGATCATTTAACCGGTCATATAAGCTTTCTTTTAATGGAAATGCAACGGATGAATGAGTTATAATTTCTTGAGGCGTAAAGCTATATGGGCTGATGTGGTTTAGAATAAGCTGCCCATCCCATATGAATCGAATATAGTCATCCGAAAGATTGGGGCTCATAAACATTAAGGATAGCCGAATCAATAACGCGCCCAAAAGCGCCAAGCGAACTGTTGAAGGTGAATGTGCTGAAACATAAAGACCGTAAAATGCGGCAAATAAAAGGCTTATGGCTGTAAGTAATGATATAAGATCCGTTCGTTGGATGGTATAACCGAAATAAATCGATACAATCCCAAAGAAAGAGAGTAAGAAATATGCTCTAAAATCATGTTCAGGCGTTTTCACCTCAAACGTATTTAAAAATTGTCCATAAAATTTTGTACCCTGCGCCGAGCGTCCCGATCAATGTGCCGGAGACTTTGGAAAACCCGATGCGTTTACGATAATTTACCGGAACTTCTGTGGTTTTTAAACCGAGTTTTGCGGCTTTTATTTGCATTTCCACCGTCCAGCCATAAGTTTTATCCTGCATGTCAAGTTCCAAAAGTTTTTGAAATTTTATGGCGCGAAACGGGCCAAGGTCGGTAAACCGCACGTGATAAAAGCGATAAATCAGAAAGGTCGCCAAACGGTTGCCAAAAATTTGCTGTGGGGTCATGGCGCCGGGTTCCGACTTGCCAAGCGCTCTGGAACCGATCACCATATCGTAATCTTCCGTTAGTATTGGTTTTACGATTTCGGGAAGCTGGGAAGGAAAGTCAGCGTGATCGGCATCCAAAAACACGATGATCTCGGGTATCGGGTCTTTTTTAGCGTAATAATCCATGGCTTTGAGACATGCCCAGCCATAACCCTGGTGTTTTTCAAAAAGCACCGTTGCGCCTCCGGCTTTTGCAACCTTAGACGTGTTGTCCTTGGAATTGTTATCAACCACAACAACTTCAGATATCCAATCATGGGGAATTTCCTTTAAAACATTTCCAATGGCTTGTTCTTCATTAAACGCGGGAATGATAACGCCAATGGATGTTGAAGCCATAATTAAAAACCATTTTGATTCAAAGTTATCGTGATCTCAGCATTTAACTTGTTTTAACGAAGTTTTGGAACACGGAGTAATAAAAGACGGTTGCAAACCCGAATGTTAGCATTAAATGAAAAACCGACAAGCTAAAGTTGTTATAGATAATTGCTAGGTACAATCCCGAAGCAAAATACACGGAAAGTAAGCCTTCTATCAAAGTAAGGGGATGAATGGTTTTTGAGACATAAATATTTTCTTTCCAGCTATCCATTTTCTTAAGAATGTTGAACTTGGGTGTGCGTATAAATGAGGTTTTTCTGCCAAGGTATCCCTCCAACACGGCAACGGTATTGTGCAAGGAAAGCCCCATGGATACGGATAAAAATACGGGATAAATTTTCAGAAACGGCATGAGGGATTTTTTCTTGGGACTCACCGCCGATTTGAACGAGGCATAATAATACGCAGCATAAATAAAAAAACTCACCAAAAACGCGGATGCATACAGAAAAAAGATATCCGAAAAATTGGATTGATGTAGCAAAATCATCAACGGAATGCTGGTAATGGCCGAAAGGAAAATAAAGATAAAAACCGCACTATTCAGGAGGTGAAACGCGGCGTGCCATTTTGTAACCAATGAATGATTGGTTTTAAGGATCGACCATAAATGCTTTTTGGCGTTTTCAGCGCCGCCTTTTGTCCATCGGTATTGTTGCGATTTTATGGCGCTCATAACTGGCGGCAATTCACCCGGCGAAAAATAATCTTCCAAATACTTGAATTTCCAGCCTTTCAATTGTGCTCTGTAGCTTAAATCCAAATCTTCCGTTAAGGTGTCGCCTTGCCAGTTGCCGGCATCAAAAATGCAGGATTTTCGCCAAATACCGCATGTGCCATTAAAATTAATAAAACTATTCCCGGAATTTCTGCCGCTTTGTTCAATAGTGAAATGGGCATCCAAAGCAAATGCCAGTGTTTTGGTTAAAATCGAGTAATTCCGGTTCAAATGGCCCCAACGGGTTTGAACGAGCCCAATTTCCGGGTCTTTAAAATACGGGATGGATTTACGAATGAAATCGGGATTGGGAACAAAATCAGCATCAAAGACCGCAACAAAATCACCTTTGGCTTTTTCCAATCCGTATTTCAATGCGCCAGCTTTAAAACCGGTTCTCAACTTGCGCCTGATATGAGAGATTTGAATGCCTTGTTCCTGGTATTCCTGGACTTTTTTAGCGACTAAATCTACGGTTTCATCCGTTGAATCATCCAAAACCTGGATTTCAAGTTTTTTGGCCGGGTAATTGAGTTGTGCGGTAGCATCAATGAGACGCTCAACCACATAAAATTCATTGTAAATGGGAAGCTGTACGGTAACATATGGTTCAAAGTCAGCCGAAGGCTCAACAGTGGAGGGGTTTGTTTTTAAGCGTTGATATCGAATCAACAAATGCAACTGGACGAGGCTATATAAAAAAATAACAACCAAAGAAAACGTGTATATCGTTATAATAACGATTAATATCATTTGTAGTGATAGGGTCATATCTTAATTATTAATTACGAATCTTCAATCAATCGTTGATTTGATGCGTTCGTAAAGAGAACCGTTTTCAAGTTTTAAAACGCCTCTTGGGCAAACTTCCGAGCAAATGCCGCACCCTACACATGAAGCGCGTACAATGTTCTGGCCTTTTTGAGCGTATGCCCGCACATCTATGCCCATTTCACAATACGTTGAGCAATTCCCGCACGACATGCACTGCCCGCCGTTTGTGGTTATTCGATACCGGGAAAAAAATCGCTGAATAATTCCCATGTAAGCTGCTAACGGACATCCAAAACGGCACCAAACCCGGCTACCCATAAATGGATAAAAACCTACACCCACAACGCCAGCAAAAACTGAGCCAATTAAAAATCCATAAGGTTTTGAAAAATAGGTGTAGATACTCAGTCCTAAAAATGTTTGTGCATTGCTAAAATAGCCATATAAAACAACACCTGTAACAACCGTTATCACAAGTAAAACACCGTGGATCAAAATTCGCTCTATCTGCCAGGCAAAAACACGTTTATCGGACAAATGCCTGAAATAATCTCCGGCGGTTTCAGCCAGTGCTCCACAACCGCAAACCCAAGAGCAATACCAGCGTTTTCCCCAAAAGTAAGTTAACAGAGGAACGATAACAAGAAACCCAAAAATTCCCCATATCAGAAAAACCATACCCATCGAGCCCCCGGAAACCATATTGTTCAAATGCCAGGGTTCAAAAAAGTAATGATTTAAAGGCCAAAAGAATTTGATATCTCTGGCATAGTACGCATCCTTGCTATTTAAACCTTCCAGGATTTCCGGTATGAGAAAGGCCAGAAAAAGTTGAGCGGCCATCACCGCCAGTGTTCGAAATATCTGATAACGATTGTGCTTGTACCTGAAAAGATAGCGGATACCAAAGGCCAGGATAAGAAGCGTGTATAAAGAACCGTACATAAACCATTGACTGGCCGGCTCATTTTTAAAAAAATAACTCAGTGGATCAAACAACGCCACAAAGCCGCTATTGGGTTGTGTATTGCCATAAAACCCAAGTGATTCCGGGAACCAATACAAAACAATATAGAATACGCTTAATACTATCCCTACAATCCACCCTAACACGCCGCGATTGCTCAATGAGCGGTAATACATGCCGTGCTGGCTAATCACGCCAGGCAAAATGAGGTTGGTATGAATTGAAACCAGGACAATACCCAGAAAAACGGCGAGCAGCGAAAACGTTAGCCAAAGAAATTTATCGGTGAAATTATACCCAAAAAGCGCGGCTAAAAACACCAATAGGCCAATTGTGGAAAAGAGCAGCCCTACAAGCTGCAGCGCACTATGCTTACGTGGCATGGTTATGTTCTTGTTCATCGCGTCTTACTTTTTTGCACTCTTGATCAACGAATGTTCGAATAGAATTCCTTAAATGCTAATTTAATCCGGGTTTCATGACGGTTAAAAAACTCCGGGTCGAAATTGGCCTCATGAAAATGATCTATGACTTCGGCAATGTGTGTTTTAGTTTGAATCCACTTTTGGCAAACTTCTTGCCTTAAACGAATGCCAAAAACATTAACGCCTAATAAATTATAGGTCGATTTATTAAAAACCAATCTGAGCGACATGAGCATCTCAGGGTGTTTCCAGAAAAAAACAGCCTCTTCCGGAGCAGGTTCCGGCAAAACACGGCCGTAGGTTTGATACTCCAAATCAAAAAATTTTGCGGAGTTAAACCATATGCCGGGGTTGTAAGCTTTTTTTGATCCGCAAATACTATGAGCTACCGTTTCACCCATCATCCGGCCGGTATACCAGACTTGTTCCACGGGTCGGCGAAGCGGCGGGGCTTTGCGATGCTGGACGCAATCGCCAATGGCATAGATTCCGGGAATGTTGGTTTCAAGAAATTCATCAACCAAAATCCCTCTATCGGTTTCAATGGGCGTGTTTTTGACGAACTCAATATTTGGCCTTACACCGGCAGTCAGGCCAACAAACTCACAAGGTAAAATTTCGCCGGTAGAAGTTTCAACAGATTGAACATGGCCATGCTCATCACCCTGAATAGATTTTAGCTCAACCTTTAATTTAAGATCAATGTGATGCGAGCGCACCAAATCGTTGATCATTTCCGATTCTTCTAACGGCAACACATTGCTCCAATACGCATTTTCCCTAACCAAAAAAGTGATGTTTTTATGCCGGGTAAGCAGCATTTCGGCAAGTTCAATTCCAATTAAGCCACCGCCAACGATCACGGCACGGTTCATTCGGGGAACATGCTTTTCAATGTATTCCAGATCCTGCATGCTATAAAACCCGCAAACGCCCTCCAAATCCTGACCCGGCCATCCGAATTTATTGGATAATGAACCGGTGGCAATAATCAATTCATCGTAATGGATCGGTGAAGTTTCACTTAATATCAGTTGCTTTTGCAATGTATCGATTGCTTGAACATGATCCCTAACAAGCGTAATTTTGTTTTTTTTCCAAAACCCGTCTTCATAAGGTTTTAAGTTTTCAAAGGTCATATCGCCCATGAAAAGATACATGAGAGCCGGACGGCTATAAAAATGGTGGGTTTCGGATGAAATAACCGTGATCGCATAATCGCTTAATTTGCGAATGTGCCTCGCGGCGGTTATGCCAGAAATGCCGTTACCGATAATTACAATATGCTTACCCATAATATGCGCTCAAAAAATCACGAATGCCTATGCACAATAGCGCTCTCAAAATTTCAGATTACAAAAGTCGTAGGAATGAACGGGGTAAAAATGTCGGATTTAGTAATTGATAAATTCATAAAACTATAGAAACAAGATAAGATGATTGCCTTGAACTGTCAATGGCTTTTGGAGTACTTTACATTAAACCGGTAAAAAGGCGGTTTAGCATGATTATTTCGCCCGGTCATTTAAGTTCCAATTGTAAGGCGTATAATTGATTTTGGCATCCGGTGCAACACGAATGATTGAGTATTGGTTGATATACTCAATCAAGGATTGATTTTCGATAAAATCCTCAACATACCATTGAAAGACTGGCGAAATGGTTAGCGACGACCTCGTAATGGCGTTTTTGGCCGTGTTGTTAATGAACGCTTTGGCGGCTTGATTGAGTTGCTCATCAAGTTTGCCGGGTTGAAACGCATATCTCATGAGTTTTGGGCAGGAAATGGAAGCACAATTAATCACAAAATGAATGCGTGGGTCTTTAAATGCTTTCAAAAGCTTTTGATGCTCGATGTCGTTGAGCGAATACATGTTGTTCTCTATCTTGATAAACTTTTTATCCCAGGGCGAGCGCTCTTTTCCAATTGTTTTAATGCTTTTGATCGGGTAATGATCAACAATCAGTTTGATGGTAAAGGCATTATAAGCATTTATCCAGTACGCTTTTTGTTCGGCTTCCGACCAAGCCTTTTCCGGGTGGGAAGAACCTAAAAGGTTCAGGTATCGGTTAAGTTCAGAAGGGTTTTGTTGAATGAGTTTATAATTAACAAAACCGTTGTCATCAACATGGTGTTGTAAGACGTTCTCCCAAATGGCATGATCGGGTGGTTTTTTTCCAGAAACAGGCTTTAACACTGTGCCGAAGCATTCAACGCTAAAAAAAATCAGCAGCATTATGATAGACCCAGAGATTTTTTTGCCGGTCATATTCTAAATAGATTGCCTATGAAAAGGGTTTCTATTAACTCACACTGATCCATTCGGTGAGCGTATGATCATTTTTAGGGATTGTTATAAAATAATGATTAAAAAGGCTTCACCCTTGTCATGCCCCGATTTAGTCGGGGTATCCAGTAGCCAACGCTGTATATATTGCCAGCCAGGATATAGATGTCGTATTTTTTTGCCATCGTTATGGATCACCCGGATAAACCGGGTGATGACATTAAGGTAAGTGAAATGATTTTTCACTTAAGAACACATCATGTTT
>JANQGG010000045.1 GCA_028277445.1 Chloroherpetonaceae bacterium
GTGGTGATCGTATCATTTCTGTCTTGATCCCAAATACGAGATCTATGTGGCAATCCAAGGGTGTCATATTCTGTGATTGTTTTTGACAAAAGTAAGGTGTCTTGATCCACCGGGTCGATCTCTTTGACCACCTTTTCATAAACATCCATGAGCTTATTTTTATTGCGGACCTCTTGATAAATCTCAGAGGCATAGGTAATTTCCGTGCGGCGGTGGCTGTTTTTTTCAACCAGTATTTTGTCAGTCTCTTTAACAGTCATGCTCGTCTGGTATGTGTCTTGCTGACTCGCATTGCCCGTCGTAATCGTAATGCCATATATCCCAGTTTGTGTAGGCGTGCCGCTCAGTTTAACTAATACGGCGTCTGGTTTTATAGTAGCCGTGCAATTCATGCCGGGCGGGGTATGAAATGATTCAACCAAGGTATAAGGGTTACTGGCCGGATTTGTGATATTCAGTAAAACAACATCATCATAAGACCGTCCTTTTATGAAATTGCCTGTTGCGCCCGTTTCATCTACAAGCTCATGTGATGCATTTTCAATATCATATTCAGTAATTGAGATGGGTTGGCCATTGATTGTGCTTTCTTTATACTCATACGTGGTTTTCTTGGAAATATGGTTTGAACCGCCTTCCCAAATCTCTTCTATTTTCTCGCGCAGCGGCGCAAAGTAGGGAGGCGCACCATCTTGATCCTCCTTATAATATAGTTTGGTTTTGCTGATCAGATTTCCACTTTTATCTTTTATTTCCGTTTTATACGGTTTCCCTTTTTTGATGCCATCCTGATGAAAATAGGTGGTTGTAGCGCCTATATGTTCATCCGAACGTCCATAATAGGTTGACGCGGCAACCGAAGAAAAACCCATAAATTCGCGCTCATTTCTATCCCATTTACCGCCAGAGTACTTAAATTTCTTAGTGGGATATTCTGCGCTCGCTCGTTTTGTCCCATTGTTTATTTCGCTTGCCGTTTGCATTACAAAAGGCAACTTAGTATCGGGGTGTTTCGATGACGGTGTGTATTCTACTTCGCTAATAAGCCCGGTCGGCGACTCCGTTTTTTTAAGGAGATCGGTGGGTACGCCGCCTGACCATGCCACAAAATTCTCGTCTTTTGATTCGGGTAAGTCTACAAGAACGCCAGCTGCTTTTACAATATCATTTACGCCGTCGCCATTGATATCGGCTATTTGAACGCCGGTATTCATAGGCCAATGTTGTCCTTGCTGTTGAATCGTATTTGATATCGCTTCAAACTTATAATTGAATAATGAATGCTGCAAATCCACAAATTGCTTGCCATTATTTAAAGCTACACCGCAATGTTCGGTTGACGGGTTAAAATTGATGTATGGTTCTCCGATGCCTTTGCGGATTAAATCGCTTAAACCATCGCCATTTACATCAACTAATCGCAACGATAAATGATCAACGCGTTTGCGGTTATCTTTATCCTGAATTATTGTAAATGCTTCTTCTTGCCATTTGATTGGAAACCAGTTCATTTCCGGATTTGAACTCCAACCCAAACCCGTATTCATAAATACTTTTTGCGTAACATCATACTCGCTAACATTATGATTGTATGCCTGAAGAATATCAACCAATCCATCGCCGTTCAGGTCTCCAAACCTTGCCCCCCAGTCTTTATTGCGATGCGGTGTGTAAACACTTATATAACCAAGTCCATCAAAAGAATCATCTTTTCTATTGACAAGTTCTGTAAACGACACCGGAATGGAATAAGAACCATCTTCATCCCAACTTCCGCCATTATTGATAAACACTTTTCTAATATGCGAAGAACCGCCGGAATTTTTCCGACTTAATACCAGATCGGCTTTACCATCGGCATTCATATCCAACAAACGCACGCCCATATCCACATTGTGCCATTTTTTATAATACCTTGGATTAATTTTTATATAGTCTCCCCATGAATAATTGAAGATTAAAGGGTAACCGCCATAGTTATCATCGGGTATACCCCAGCCGGTTGGTTGCCATCCATTCCATTCATCATTAACTTTTTGAGCCAGATACACCCTGTAAATAGGCAAATCAAACGTTTTAGTAATCTGCTGAAAAGCATCCTTTTCAAGGATACCTCTTTGTAAAAGCTGCACGATATCAGGCAAGCCATCTCCATTGAGATCGCCAAATCTCACACCATTATCAGCCGATCCCATCCAAGAATGTCCGCCGCCCATTTCATCCAATGGATAATTTGTTGTAATGTACAACCCGCTTGGAAGCGTGATCGCGCTTTCTTTAAACGTGATTACGCCGCCGGTTTCGCCTTGGTTGATGTAAATTTTTTGAACAGTGTCTGATGGCGACTGTGTAACATCGTTATATGTTTCTCTTGATTCTATAATATCCGGCAACGCGTCGCCATTGACATCCATCATCCGTACGCCGTCATCGTATTGTGTGTAAACAAAATCATTCGTTTGTCGAGTTCTCACAAATGCGGGGTAATTATCAAGCGTATCATTGTTCGCATCTATAAAAACCAAATGCTTTAAATATTTATATAACTTGTTCTCTAAGTGAAAAGAGTCATCCTCAAAATATGTAAATGTGGTTGCCGGCGCATAAGCTTGGCCATCTGGAGTGTTTTTTTGAGCAGAAATCAGGAGATTGCGGTTTGAAAATGAGGAGAGTTTATACCCCAAATTATATGACCATAACAACTGGCCGTTATGTTTGACCTGAATTTTGGTTAGAATATTCCCAACTGTAAATGGTATACCTAAGCCACCTTTATACGAAGAAATAACATCCGAGCGCGATTGATAAACAAAATCAACCTGATAGACATGGGTAGAACTCTGTATGTTCGTATTCTTTCCCCATTGTATGCTTGAAATATAGGGCGATGTGTTTTCAAATTTATTGTAATTGTAAATGGCTTGATTTCCATTGGCGTCTTCAACTTTATTCAAATACCACCTGGAAATTTTAGTCCAGGGAACTGGAAAGTGAAAACCTATTTGAAACTGTTGATTTGCATTAGAACCCAAAACGTACGTGTTGCCGCTCAGATCAGTGATTTTCCAGGAGGTGAAAGGAACATTTCCAAGCTTTTCAATTCTCATAAAGCTTTCCTGCTTTGTGGCATATTGGTTGCCTTCCAGCTTTACCAATTCAGTTTGCGAGCCATTCATGTGGAGCACAAACGTATCCTCAACGTCATTAAAGGTTGGCATGGCATTCTTTTTTCCAGTGCGTTCAATGAATGGCATATCCAACGACCATCCCACCCCGCAATTTCCATTGCCGTTCATGGAGTTGTATGTCAAAGCGAGTGAAGGCTTAACAGCGCCGTTGCCTGCCGGCACATCAATCGGGTAAGCAGAAGAAAACGTCCCAGAAAATTCATTGACCGTTCCGCTGCTCCCCTTACCGCCGCTACTGCCGCCGCTACCCCCTTCGCTCATTGGTTTTGGAGGTACCGGATTGGGTTTACCGCCCTCATAATTCTTTGCGTTTAACGCATTAACGTTCAAAAGCAAAAAAGCCAGTATAGGAAGTAATGTGAGGGTAAAACTTTTTTTCATTTATCTTGAACCTTGATTATTTCGATTATCGAGATGCCTTGATTTTTTTAATAATTTGTTGTTATGCACACGCTTAAACTGAAGGCTTTTTGCCCCAAAATTAATCAGCAATCCTATTTCCAAATTGTAAGCTTCCAAGTAATTCATTGCTTGCGCTAGATGAACATCTTCTAAGTTTACCAGCGCCTTAATTTCAACCATAATTTTACCTTCCACATAAAAATCAACCCTTCGTGTTCCTACATCATAGCCCTTGTATTTCAATGGCATATCTTTTTCGCGTTCAAAACTTAACGCCTGTAGTTTCATTTCAATCGCTAAAGCCCTTTGGCTCAGAACTTCCTGAAAACCATTGCCCAAAGTATTATGAACTTCCAAGGCGCAGCCAATGATTTGGTGGGTTAGTTTCTCATCTCTCATTGTCTTGAGCCTTGTTTTTTTGTCCTGAACCTTGATTTATTTTCCTGATGCTCTTGATTCTTTAATCATGGTAATCTTGTTTATCATGAAAATCAGGGTTCGGACATCATGCTTAGAACATAAACCTAAAATTAGCTTTAGGCTCAACCCACTCCTGTGTTTTGTAGCTTATGACTTTATTATCCCGAAATTCATCCGGGGTGAAGGTCCAATGGTAATCCACCGATAAGGTCAGTTGTTTGATG
>JANQGG010000008.1 GCA_028277445.1 Chloroherpetonaceae bacterium
TCAGCATCTCTAACAGCTCCCCTTTATCTGAGACCCTGAAACAAGTTCAGGGTGACCAAAAAGGGTAAACTCGTCATTAGTAACTTGATTCAGCATCTCTAAAGGCTTTTATATGATCTTTTGTAAACCATTCAGCAGCTAAATCTTGCAAATCAGGATTTTGGGATTTAACCAAATTCCATTTCCATTCTTTATGCCAATTCTTAAGTTGTTTTTCTCGTTTAATTGCAGTTTCTATCTCTTGGAAAACTTCATAGTACATTAAATCCGTAAGGTTGTATTTTGAAGTAAAGCTAGATCCCATGCCTGATTTATGTTCTAGAACTCTTCGTTCCAAATCACTTGTAACACCAATGTAAAGTGTTGATCTATGATGATTGCTTAAAAAGTATATATGTCCATGCTTCATATTCTGGATTTTTAAGACCCTGAAATAAATTCAGGGTGACTATTACGACTTTTTGGCTTAGCTGTGATACTAAAATCATATTATGACGAGTTCCCGTCATTTAGTAACTTGTTTCAGCATCTCTGTAATCCATTGTTCAACCAACCAGAAACCCAAGTTTAAGTGCTGAGTTCAAATTCTTTAGCCCGTGTATGAGCGTGCCACATCTTTTGATAAAGTGGGCTTTTTTCAAGCAAATATTCGTGAGAACCAAAGGCGTCAACTTTTCCATTATTGAGTACCACGATCTGATTAGCTCCTATGATGGTGGAGAGCCGGTGAGCAATAATCACAACGGTTTTGTGTTGAATAAGCTCACTGCAAGCTTCCATAATCAGGTGTTCGTTTTCAGGATCGCTAAATGCGGTGGCTTCGTCCAAAACAAGTACAGGCGGATCTTTTAAAATAACCCGGGCAAGCTGAATGCGTTGTTGTTCACCGCCGCTTAAATGAATGCCTTTTTCGCCGAAATGCGTGTCATAACCGTTTGGTAGTTTCATGATAAAGTCATGGCATCGAGCTACTTTTGCGGCGTCAATGACGTCATCGCGGGTTTTGTCCATGCCCATCAGGATGTTCTGGTAAATGCTTTGATAAAACATCATGTTATCCTGGAAGACAAAACCAACGTGTTGCATTAAATCATCCAGATTAATATCGTTGATATTCTTGCCACCTAGGCTGATGGATCCCTTTTTTACATCGTAAAATCTGGCGATCAGTTGTCCTGCGGTAGATTTACCGGAACCCGACGGGCCGACAAGCGCTGTAATGCTGCCTTGCGGGACTTTAAAACTGACGTCTTTGAGAACATCCAGCCTTTCGATATAGGAAAAATGAACATGATTGAATTCTAAAGTAAAATCATCTGGTGCTGGGGATAAGCCATTTTTTTGATCCTCTACGCCAAGAATCACTTCATGCATACGCGAAACACCATGTTCAATTACCACCATTTGAGTGCTTAGTGAAGTCAGTGCAAACATAGGTCTGATATAGCCTACCCCTAAGATCATGAACAAAAGAAAAACACTTAAACTCAGTCCATTATTGAAATAGAGGTATAAACCAACAATGAGAAGCGGCAGTAATGCATTACTGAGAAAACTCATCATCATTCCCCACATTGGCCCGGAGACTTTCGTCCAATCTTCCACGTGTTTTTCGTATTCTTCAACCGTATGGCTGTATTTGGTGAAAGCCGAAGCGGATTGGCCGAATATTTTCATAACGGGCATGGCTCTTACAAACTCTACAATACCGGCATTCATCTCTTCAAGAGATTCATGATACGTTTGCATGAGCTGTCGTCCTTTTGGCGTCATCATGGTTGTTGAAACGGACAGGATTACAAATACCAAAGGCAAAAGACTAACAAGCGCCAACCGCCAATCGGTTAAAAATAAATAGCCCAGGACAATAAGCGGCAATGCCACGGCTTTAACCGTATCAGGGATGCCGTGAGCGATAAAGGTTTCAATGCGCTCAACATCATCGGAGAGTATTTTTTTTAATGCGCCCGAACTTCTGCTGCCAACATAACCCATCGGCAATTTTCCAAGTTTTTCGGCAATTTTGCAGCGAAGTTCATATAAAATGTTGAATGCAGCCACATGCGATGCCATTGCCGAAGCATACATGCATAAAAAACTGATCAGCATAGCCACTAATGCTTGAAAGAGGTATTGAATAATGTTTTCTGAGCTCGGTGAACCGGTAAGCAATTCGTTGAGAATATAAAATACGAGAATATAGGGCACCATTGTCAGCAAGGCATTCAGCACAGCTAAAACACCTGATATCATTAGAAATCCTTTGCGCTCTCCGGCGATTTCAAGCAAACGTGCAAGTCCGTTTTTCGATGATGTTTCCATGCGTAAGTTTTTGTTATTTAGATACGTTCTAAATAATGAATTTAATCTATTCTTACGATATTTATAAATGTGAATACGACGCAAAGCGGAGTAAAATCTACGCGAAACGGAATAAGTTAACCCAGAATGAAAAGTAGAAGCAAAAAAAACAGCCCGGAATACCAGGGCTGCTTTTTGTTATGATGCGCGGTGTGGGATAAACCGAGTTTTGATCTTTAGTCATCAAATGAGCCAAAAAATCCAGGGAATCCTGTTGTGGTTATAACAGGCGAGCTACTAGCCATACCGGTAGTGGTATCGTATGTGAAAAATCCCTGATCCGAATCTGTAATCAATCCATAGATCAATTTACCTTTATATTCCGATAAAGTAGCAAAGGCATTGCTTCTCTTGGTGAAAGGTAGTTTGGTGATGGTTTTGTTATAAATATCAATAACTACCGGCCATACGGTTCTATCAAAATATTCACTTGGGTTTACAGGGTCATAATAAGCAGGGAAGTTAGCATTAGCATAAAGTTTGCCATCCCCCATGTACTTAACATTAGCAATATATCCGATCTTTTCTGATTCACCCGTAACAGAAGAATCTGCTACAATAAATTTATAAGATGGATCAAAATCTGAGTCACCATTTTTAATTTTTAAGATGCCAGTTTTATGGCCTGGAGTTACCCCAAATCCACCAATACAAACCACATAAATGTCGTTGTTTTCATCAACAAAAATGGTATTGTTATCGACTGGTCTTGTAGCTGTTGAAAGCCCAGTTGCCTCCAAATCCGTATTACCCTCTGTTGTAATCATTTTTTCAACAGCGTCTGTTGCTGTATTAATAATAAGAACGTCGGCATATGGGTAATCTTGACTCGGATAAAATCCGCCAACAGCCTGATACAATCCTACATAGAGTTTCCCATCACGAATGAGCATTGCAGAAGGATCAGGATTACTATCCCCTCCTCTTGCATAACTAGAAACATCAATTTCACCGGTTTTTTCCATGGTTATGGGATTAATAATCCAAATTTTTCCCCCGCCCCAAAATGCCAAATAAACTTTATCGTTTGAGGCTTTAACCATTTGGTAAGGTAATGATAATGTAGGAAGAGAAATGCTACCAGTTTGAATCAGCTCTTTATTCTCATTACGACCAAATTTTTTAAGGATATTAGAATTGAAACCTGGCATCACAAAGATATCATCATCAACTTTTATCACACCTGTTGCATATGGTATTTGCTCAGCCCTGGAATTATCCAGTGTTTTTTTTGAGAATGATTCGGTGAGCTGTAAGTATGAGCTTCCTGTCATGCCATCAGGATTTGGAATCGTTGTACTTATGGCAATATCACCCCTGGATAGTTGCGGGCTGTTATCATCTTCATCGCATGCCGAAAATATAAAAAGCACACTTAAGGCGTAAAGAAGAGTTTTGAATCGCATGATCTAAGAATTAATGGTTAGTAAAAATTGTGGTTTATTTAAAAATGTAACGGAATCTCAGACCGAATGAGCGTCCTGGTAAAGGACGATTGTATTCGGAAATAAGTGTTTCATCGGTCAGGTTGTTGATCTGAGCAGTGATGATAAAACCATCGTTATACATACTGTGTTCAAATCCCACATCAAATGAGAGGGATTGTGGTATGCTGCGTTTTTTTAATTCAGTTTGTTCAAAGTCGTAAAAGAATTCTTCTACAAACGATCCATCAAGATACAGACGAGAGTTCTGTCCGGTTCCACCAAACAAATTCTGTTTTCGAAATTCAAATCCCGCATTGGCATAAAAGTATGGTATGTTTGGCATGCGATCGTCTTTGGTTGGATTTGGAATAGATGTTCCGGGTGTAAATTCCCGTGTATCCCTTAAATCCTGGTAGGTGGCATTGGCGTACATGAATATGTTTTCGTTCATGTCGTATTTGATTTCAAAATCAGCACCAATCCCGCGTATTTCTCCAAAGTTCTGATAACTAAATTGATTAATACCAGGAGTGAGTCGGATCATATCCTTTATATCGTAATAGAATACATTGAATTCGACCTGTAAGCGGGTATCCCGGGAAAAGGAAGCATCGAACATGGCTCCAAGATTCAAGCTGTTGTTTCGCTCCGGTTTCAGGTTTCCTGCCGCAGATATGGTATAGCCATCACCCAGGAGCTCATCTTCAGACGGCAAGCGCAGATCGTAGGCATATGAAGCTTTTAATAAAAAAGTAGGCGTTAAACGGAAGCGCAGGGCATTGTTAATTCCAAAATCCGACTTGGTAAAATCAATTTCTTCTGGACGATTTTCACCTAATAAACTAATGAGCGTTGTGTTTACTGAGTAGGTATAGTATTTCAGAGATAAGGCATTAATGAAAACATCACCTCCTGATTTGTATTCATGGGTAAGTCCTAAAACCAGGCTGTTTGAACGACTGTCAAAGTTGGTTTTATAACCCAAGCTTGAATCTTTCAAGGCATCTTTCGGTCTGAAATCAGCAAACCGGAAAACGGAATTTAAATTAACGCCATGATTTTCATTGAACGGGTAATTCAGGTTTAACCGGTTCATATAGGTATGTCGCTTGTTGTCTGAATCATTGGCATCATTGCCAATCTCACCACCAAAATCTGTAGGTGCAGGACTGGTTGCGCCATCCCATTGGGTTATCACACTAGCTGTATCTATAAATCTTGTATTGCTGTACCCGTAAGCCTGTGTTAATTGCATTTCCAGATCTTTGTATAAAAAGTTGGCATCTTCGATGTTATTGACCAGAGCAAACGCATCTAAAAACGTTTCTGCTTTTCGGATATTTTGTCCAATGCCTTGTATGTCTTGAGCTTGCCTGATATACACCGGTTCAAATTCAACTTCATCGAGCCCCCATACAGTTGATGAAAAGCTTCCACCCAGAACTAGTTTTTCAAATACATCATGATCTCGGGTTACGGGATAATCGATTATACTACCGTATTGCCCCGGTATTTCCATTTTATAGGTATTGTCGGCATAGGTATAAAACCCGCCAACACCCATTTCATATCCACTTTCTGGATTGTTTTTTTTAAGAATCAGTGTGGCTTTATTCGTATTAAAGGATTCACGGCTGTAACTGGCTTCGATGTATGTGGGTGGATATTCTTTCAGGACCAGGTTTACAGCGCCCCCAATAGAGGAACCTCCGAATTTAGCGGGCACAACGCCTTTATAAACTTCAATGCGTTTAATTAAGGAAACCGGGATATCATCCACATCCACAAAATCGCTGTTTTCACTCATTGGAAAGCCATCTATAAAAAATCCAATGCGTTTACCTTCCAAACCGCGAACCGACACACGTGTAGCGCTGCCTTCGCCACCGGCCTGGCGGATCTTGATGCCAACAGCCCGGTTGAGCAAACTGGAAACCGTAACCACACGGCCTTCAATTTCTTTGGTATCAATTACGGTTATAGCTTGGGGCAGTTCGCGAACCACTTGCGCTTCGGATTTCCCGGTTACCACAATTTCACTATGCTTAACACTTTCCGGGGTAAGGCGGAAATCTAAAGTTTTGGATTTTTGGGAAAGCTTTACAGTTTCGGATTTTTCTTTAAAACCCACTGATGTGGCTTTTACGGTGAGTTCTTGTTTCGGCAGGTTCTCAATTTTGTATGAGCCGTCATCATCAGTTACAGCGCCTTTGTTTAAGGACGAAATTTGCACCGTAGCCCCAACCAGGGGATTACCGTCGGTATCAAACACTTTGCCGCTTAGTGAGGTTTGAGCCCTCACGGAGAAGGAAAAAATGAGGGAAACGAAAAGAAAGAATAAAAGTCTATGCATATATTTATATTAAGTCTTAATAATATTGAATTATGTTCAGAAATTAATATATTTTTCAAATTGAAAGCCTACGCGAAACGGAGTAATAGCTACGCGAGACGGAATAATTTTTTTTGGACGCAACATGAAAAACAGATTAAGCCATCGTGATTATCAGGATATGGCCATAGAAAATCATTACCCAAATGATTTTGGCGGTCTTGAAGAAGTCAATGAACGACTACAATGTGGGAAATTTTTCTTTGGTCAAGGAGAATACAAGGAACTTTTTTTTAAGGGCATTCATATCGGGTACGGCACGCTTTCTCTTAAAAAGCCGATGCGGATGGAAATGGAATGCGACTACCAATCCGTTGGAATGTTTTTTACATTTTCAGGTAAAATGTCAACCACTGAAAGCCAAACCAATCTGTACATAGAATCGATGCCAAACCAGCACAATATATATTTTGTCAATTGCTTTCAGGGCCATACATACTGGGAAACGAATAAGAATGTGCAAATATTTGAAATAAATTTGATTCCGGAATTGTTCCTGAAATACCTTCCAAACCACAACAAGCGTTTCAGGGCATTTCGTAAAAATATTGAAAAGGGAGAAATCTGTGTGCTAAGCCCCCATAATCACTGGATTACCCCTGCGATGCAATGGATCATCCGCGATATCATCTCCTGCCAGCGCAAAGGCTTTTTTAAACGGGTTTTTCTGGAGAATAAAGTCACCGAACTCTTGATTTTACAATTGGAGCAAATGAGTGAATCAACACAAGCCATGTGTGCAAATCTTAACAGCAGGCTGGTGGAAAAGATGATGGATGTAAAAGAATACATAGAAACCCATGAACTGGGATCATGTTCATTATCGGATTTGGCTAAATTTGCAGAAACAAATGAATACACCCTAAAGAAAGCATTTAAGCAAGTATTCGGTACAACTGTTTTTGGGTATTGGAACCAACTGAAAATGGCCGAAGCCAAAACGCTTTTAATGAATGGTGCGGTTTCGGTTACCGAGGTGGCAAAACGACTTGGCTACAAAAACCCGCAACATTTTACTACCGCATTTAAGCGAACTTTTGGAAGCGCGCCAAGCAAAGTCAATCAACTGTAAGAAAGAAAATCCTGCCACTTTTGTTTATTGTATTTGCATGAATTGTCATCTAATTAATGGATTTAGAATATGTGATAAATATGGCTCTCAAAGTCCTCTCTCATTGGGAAAGGATTTAGATGAGGTGTTAAGGGTCTTTATAGGAATTGAAATCAATAGCGAAATTCCGAATCAAGTTTAGAATGACTCAAAGCTAAGGTTTATAGTTGTTAAAGTAATAGATGGCCAATGACTCTTCGGGGAGCTTTAGGTAAGAAGAGTCGTCTTTATTGAAATTTAGGGGACACAACTTTCAAAATCGGTGTTTCGGCTGGCTGAATGCACGATTTTGTTAGTTGTATTTGGCTTGCCCAAATAATACACACAGTAAATTATTTTTTTAAATGCAAATGGGTAGTAATAACGAATTGGATAGAAATAAACATTAGGATAAAAGGAGGGTAAAGTCAGAAAAAGGTTTACTCGTTATCGCAAATAACGGATCGCGATGTTTTTAAAATCCCGTTCTGCTCTAAGATCTTTCCACGATTAATTAAAAACGTATAAAGGTCATCAAATTTCATGTTATCTGCTGTACATGCATGAAAGATAGCATCTTCTCCAAACCGCTTTGCGATTTCCTGCTTTAGACTTTCTTTTGTGAATTTTCTTTGATCGTCCAAAAGCATTTCCAGAATCATATGGCCATGTATACTGCTCATAATACGTATTGGTCTATTGTTTTCGGTTACTTCTAAGTATTTGATGACAAGTTAAATAATTAATTGCCCAATCTGAAAAACAAAAAACGATACAATCCATGCGAGTATTGTTGTAAAGGCCATTGAAAAAATCGCCCATCCCCAATGACCGGCTTCTTTGGCTATAGTCATCACAACGCCAACACATGGAAAATAGATTAACACAAACAAGAGTAAACTAAAGGCTGTCAGTGGTGGCGGTGCATTGGAAATAGCGGCAAAATGTTCCTGAATACTTCTGGCGAGCTCGCCATCACCCGTATCTTCTTCCTCACTGGCTTTGAAAAGCACACCCATCGTGCTGATAACCACTTCTTTGGCTACAATACCGGTTAATAAACCAATGGTAATTTTCCAATCAAATCCCAATGGTTCAAATACCGGAGATATTGATTTACCAAGAACACCCAAATACGATTTTTCGGTTCGTTCCAACTCCTTTTCTAATTCTAAGTTGGTTATTGTTGTATTTAATTGCTCAATATCAGTTTCATGAGCGCTTAAGGAAATTTGTTGATTTGCCGATGAGATCAATCCATCGTAATCTTTTGAATAGTTAACATTTTGTGGAAAATATTGTAATGTCCAGATGATTATCGATGCAACAAGAATAAGCCCGCCAACTTTTTTTAAGTACATGTAAGCACGAAACCACATGTGTTTTAACACGGCATTAAGCGTAGGAATTCGATAAGGGGGCAATTCCATAACAAAAGGCGTTTGTCCGGTTTTAAAAATAAATTTGTTGAATAAAAATGAGAATAGTACTGCTAAACCCATTCCAATTAAATACAGTAAAAAAAGCATCGGTACCGGGTAATCAGGAAAGAACGCGCCGATTAAAAGTATATAAACCGGCAGGCGAGCTGAGCATGACATAAAAGGAATGATCATCATGGTCAGGATTCGATCCTTTGTGTTTTCTATCGTCCGGGTTGCCATAATTGCAGGTACATTGCATCCAAATCCCATTAAAAGCGGAATAAACGATTTGCCATGAAGACCCAATCGATGCATAATTCTATCCATAATAAATGCTGCCCTGGCCATGTAACCGGTATCTTCCATCACGGAAATAAAGAAAAATAAGATGACAATATTGGGTAAAAACACCAGTACGCTTCCGGTACCTTCTATAATGCCATTGATAATAAGGTCTTTAAAAAATCCCTCAGGCAATACAGTGGAAAGGCTACCTGATAGTGCGCCGACACCTATCTCAATCCAATCCATTGGGTAACTACCCAGTGTAAAAGTGGTTTCAAAAACAACCCACAAAAAAACAAGGAAAATCGGGTAGCTTAACCACTTATGGGTTAATATCTTATCAATCGAATCAGAAAATGAATCCTGCGAATCTTCAAATTTTTTAACAAATGTTTCTTTTAGGGCGCCATGTACAAATCCGTAACGTGCTTCAGAAATTAAGGTTGAAGTATCTTCATGAAATAGTTTTTCCAACTGCTCAATTTCGCGATTTGCTATATCTTTCAGAGGTTTGTATTTAGCTAAACCGTCAAGAAGTAAAGTTGAATACCGGTCTTTTTCCAAAAGCTGCAGGGCCAGCAATCGAGGGGCCATTTTATCTGTTAATTCCGGGAATTTTGAAATTTCATTCTGAATTGAATTCAAGCCTTGCTCAATATCATCATTGCATCTAAAATGAATGTTATTAAGCTGCTGGTACTCACCATTATAAAGTTTAATGACACTTTCAAACGCTTCTTGAATTCCAATTCCTTTTGAAGCAACAGTATGGACGATAGGCATTCCCAGGAGCTGGCTAAGTTTATCGTCGTCTAGTTTATCGCCGCTTTTCTCAAACTCATCAAACATGTTGAGGCACATGACTATTTTCATGTCCATATCGATAAGCTGAGTGGTAAGGAAAAGGTTGCGTTCTAAGTTTGAAGCATCCACGATATTAATGACGATATCGGGTTGATGTTCAAGTAAAAAATTTCTAACATGAGTTTCTTCCGGTGAATACGCCGAAAGTGAATACGTGCCCGGAAGGTCGTGAATACGAAGCGTATATCCGTTGAATTTTACAACGGTAAAAAAGGGATTGACCGTAACGCCTATGTAATTGCCAACGCGTTGGTTTGCGCCAGTAAATGCATTAAATAGTGAAGTTTTGCCGGAATTTGGGTTTCCTACCAAAGCCACATCAATAATTGAACTTTCTTCCTTAACCTTATCGATGATTCCCTGGTCGGATAGCTCAAATTTAAAGCCGTTATCAGAATGTTGTTCAATGAATTCAGTATCGGAAATAACTTGAATTTGCTCTGCTTCACTTTTGCGAAGAGAAACATTGAAATTCATAAGTTTGAACTCAATCGGATCAGACAAAGGCGCATTTTTTATGCGGGTAATTAAACGCCCTTTAATAAACCCCATTTCATTGATACGCTTTCTAAAAGCGCCGCGACCTTTGACTTTAGTAATAACTGCTTGCCGGCCGGATTCTAAATCAGATAGTGTCATCGATGCAAAGTACTTCCTTTAACACATTTAATTACTCCTAAAAAAGATTACATTAATAATAGTCGTGCATTGATGTTATGCATCTATTTAAACTAATTATAGATAAGTAAGTTAATTATTCTTCTACATAAATCAAAAAATCAGGTTTTTAAAAAGAAGAATTGACCATGGATATTGAGAAAACCATAAGTATAATTGGATGCGGGTGGCTAGGGATTCCATTAGGCAAGCAACTTTTGGAATGCTGCTGTTTTGTTAAAGGTTCTACTCAACATGCCGAAAAACTTCCGGTTTTAAGAGGTCATGGCATAGAGCCGTTTCTACTTTCGCTTAAGCCAACTCTGGAAGGCAGCAACGTGGATGAATTTTTTAGTAGTGAAATTGCCATCATATTAATACCGCCTTCACGAAAACCCCATGAAGTAAGCGCTTATCCGGAAATAATTCAGCAGCTTGTGCATCAAATTGTAAAATCCCCGATTGAAAAAGTTTTATTTATTAGCGCCACATCGGTTTATTTGGATTTAAACCGTGAAATTACCGAGGATGACGCCGGTGGTAATTTGCCCTTAGTTGGCAAGGCATTGCTTGAAGCTGAAAACCATGTCCGTAATGCTAAAGGTATTCAGGCTAGTGTATTGCGTTTTTCGGGATTATTTGGTCCGGGAAGGCATCCCGGTCGGTTTTTTTCCGGTAAAACAGGCTTAAAAGGCGGAGGCAACCCGGTAAATTTTATTCACCTGGAAGATTGCATTCATATCATTTGTCAACTTATAAAACAGGATAAATGGGACATAACATTGAACGCTTCGGCAGATTGCCATCCGACAAAAAAAGAGTTCTATACACATGCAGCAACATTGCTGGATTTAGATGCGCCAAAATTTACAGATGAGCAAACCACTTCATTTAAGATCATCAATTCAAATCATCTAAAGGAAGCGTTGGATTATCAGTTTATTTACCCGGATCCATTGGAGGCGCTTAAATCGCTATAATTGAGTTTCCAAAACCGGCTTAAGCACTTGCCAAACGGTTTCGGCTATAATTTTATGACCTTCTTCGGTTGGATGAATGCCGTCAGGAAGGTTTAGTTTTGGATTGCCGGCAACATCCTTTAACAAAAATGGGATTAATGGGAGTTTGTTTTTTTGAGCAAGCTTGGGGAAAATGGCTTGAAATGATGCGGTATAATCCTGACCGAGATTTGGCGGAACTTGCATTCCGGCTAAAATGATTTTAATCGATGGATTGGATAACAACGCTTTATCAATGATGCCTTGTAAATTTTTTGCCGTAACCTCTGGAGAAATTCCCCGAAGACCGTCATTTCCGCCAAGTTCAATAATTAAAATATCAGCCGGTTGTTTTAATAACCAATTAATTCTTCGAAGCCCGCCCGATGTGGTTTCACCGCTCAAACCGGCATTTCTGACCTCAAATGGCCAGTTCAACGCATCAATTTTGTTTTGAATTAACCCTGGAAAGGCATTTTGGGGATCAAGTTTGTAACCGGCGGTTAAACTATTGCCCAAAAACAAGATGGTTTTGGCTTTAGGCTTGACGGTTGGGCTGATTTCAGCGCTAAAAAGGGAGAAAGAATGAACGAGAATAAATGGTAGAACTAACGCTGAACAAATAATTTTTAACATTGATGATTTATAGAAACATTTAAGAGGTAACGACGAATTTTTAAAAACGAATCTCGCTTAATTCAGTTACAATTCATTTCCCAAAACATATTTGTTTTTTATGTCGATTGCATTAGATGTTAAAAACCTATCAAAATACTACATATCCGGTTCTAAACGCCTAGCAGTTCTTGAAGACATTAACTTTACGTTAGAAAAAGAAGATACCTGCGCAATTATTGGACCTTCGGGCAGTGGTAAGACCACGTTAATGGGGCTATGCGCGGGTTTGGACACGCCAAGTTCCGGAGAAGTATTTCTTCAGGGTCTTCAGTTGAGTAAGCTCACCGAAGATGAACGAGCACAAGTAAGGAATC
Source organism: Chloroherpetonaceae bacterium (assembly GCA_028277445.1). GTDB lineage: Bacteria > Bacteroidota > Chlorobiia > Chlorobiales > Chloroherpetonaceae > JANQGG01. The sequence goes on from JANQGG010000008.1 coordinate 12,491, forward strand.
GTTATGTCGGATTTGTATTTCAGAATTTTCAGCTCATACCTACGCTTAACGCCTTGGAAAATGTAATGGTACCGGCCGAATTGCAAGCCATGCCATCCCCGAGTAAACTCGCCAAAGAATTGCTTGAAACAGTTGGACTTCAAGACAGATTGACCCATTATCCCGTTCAATTATCCGGCGGCGAACAGCAGCGTGTAGCCCTTGCAAGAGCATTCATAAATAAACCGTCGATACTCTTTGCCGATGAGCCAACCGGCAATCTGGATGATGAGACCAGTCACCAAATTGAATCATTGTTATTTGATTTAAACAAACAAGCAGGTACAACTTTGGTTATTGTCACACACGACCTGGAACTTGCCCAAAAAACACAGCATATTATGAGAATCAAAGGTGGGCAGCTTCAAGACAGGATTCCCAGAGATTCAAACGATTCGGATAAAGCCAGTTTCATTTCGGATTTAGCATAAAGGAGTCGTCTATGAATTTAGTTCAATCGTTTGTCTGGAGTTTGAAAATGGCTTGGCGCGATAGCCGAACCTACAGAAGGAAATTGCTTTTCTTTACGCTGGCAATTGTCTTAGGTACGGCGGCTTTAGTGGCTATAAACTCTTTGAAAGAAAATCTCACCCAATCTGTGCTTAGGGAATCCAAATCACTATTGGGCGCCGATCTTTTGATCGAAAGCTCCGAGCCGTTTCAACCCGAAGCAGAGCAAATCCTTGATTCCCTGAAACAAGCTGAAGAAAAGTATGCTGAGGAAGTTAGTTTTTCATCAATGGTGCTTTCGCCGATAAGTGGGAAAACCAGGCTGGCGCAGGTTAGAGCATTAGAAGGCGATTTTCCATTTTATGGCGAGATGGAAACCGAGCCTGCTATGGCCAAATCAAAATTATCGGAAGGCAGGTTTGCACTGGTTGATGAAGGATTGCTCGTCTATTTTAATACCAAAATCGGGGATTCGTTAAAGGTTGGCAAACTAAGCTTTTTAATTGCTGGAAAATTGAAAGAAATTCCTGGAGAGGCGGCATTGCAAACGTTTGTAGGCCCGCGCGTCTATATTCCGAAAAGTCAGCTTGCAAATACCGGGTTAATTCAACGGGGAAGCCGCACAAAACATAAAGTATTTTTAAAACTCAACAACCCTGAAGAAACCCAAGCCATTGTTTCATCCCTGGAACCCCAATTTGATTTATCCCTAACACGATTTATAACCCCGGAAGATCGCCAGCAATCATTGGGAAAAGCCATAGAAAATTTATACCGCTTTTTGAACCTAACGGGTTTTATTGCGCTTCTTTTGGGAAGTATTGGCATTGCAAGCGCAGTAAATGTGTATGTGAAGCAGAAATTGGATACCATTGCAACCATACGGTGTTTAGGGACAAAATCCTGGCAAACGCTTGTTATTTATCTCACTCAGGCAATGGCAATGGGAGTGATTGGAACGCTGGCCGGGGCGCTCTTAGGAATAGGCGTTCAGTTTCTTTTACCCGCCTTACTTTCCGATTTATTGCCTATCAATGTTGATATTTATCTCTCGCCATTATCTATTCTTCAGGCTGTGGCCATAAGCCTGGGCATTACTTTGAATTTTGCATTGTTGCCGCTCATATCCGTAAGAAGGATTTCACCGCTAAGAGCTTTGAGAACGAATTTTGAAGAAAATGCTCATATGGAAAATGATCCGCTTCGTTGGCTCATATATGGGTTGATTGCCCTTGGCATATGTACTTTTTCGGTTTTTCAGATCAATTCACCGGGTTTGGATTGGTGGTATGGTTTGATATTTCCGGGTGCGGTTGGTGTTGCTTTGGGATTATTGGCGCTTATTACGCTTGGATTTATATTGGGGTTAAAACGCTATTTCCCAAACTCGGCAAGTTATGTGTGGCGGCAAGGCCTTTCAAACTTGTTTCGACCCAACAATCAAACTGTGGTGCTCATTCTGACGATAGGTTTAGGCACATTTTTTATTACAACCCTATACTTCACCCAGGATTCCATTTTAAAACAGGTTAATGTGGCCGATAAAAACGGCCAGCCGAATTTAATTCTCTATGATATTCAACCCGATCAAAAACAAGGGGTAGAAAATCTATTGGCGGAGAACGGATTGGGGGTGATGCAATCTGTCCCGATTGTTACCATGAGATTTGCCAAAGTCAAGGATATGGATGTGAGAGCTTTGCGCAAGGATTCAACGAACAACAACGCCTATTTTTGGGAATATCGTACCACGTATCGCGACACGCTTACCGCTACCGAAAAAATTTTAAGAGGCAAGTTGCATCAAGGTATGAAAGGCAATGAAGCGATGGTTGAAGTCTCGCTCGCAACATTGCTGGCGGATCAGTTAAATCTCAAGCTTGGTGATACGCTAACGTTTGATGTCCAAGGCCTTTTACTTGCTGCAAAAGTAACCAGCATACGACAACTGAATTTTTCAAGGATTCAACCCAACTTTTCAATTCTTTTTCCCACCGGCGTGTTGGAAGAAGCGCCTCAGTTTTACGCAATGGTTACAAGGACGAAAGATTCCAAAGAATCAGCGTTGATTCAAAAATCCCTGATTGAAGCGTTTCCAAATGTATCATCGATAGATTTGGAGTTAATTTTGCAAACGCTTGATGGCGTGTTGAGCAAAATCACGTTGGTCATTCGTTTTATGGCAGGGTTCAGTATTATTACAGGATTTATTGTACTGGCCGGCGCTATTTTAACCAGCCGTTATCAGCGTATTCGAGAAAGCGTGTTGCTTCGCTCACTTGGCGCAGTGCGCAGCCAGGTGATGCAAATTATGGTCATTGAATACTTTTTCCTGGGTATTATTTCGGCTGTTATTGGGGTTGGGTTGTCGCTGCTGAGCAGTTGGGCATTAACCGAATTTATATTTAACTCTCCGTTTGTCATTAATGTATTGCCAGTTTTTGTATCTATCCTTCTGGTGGTGTCTCTAACGATTGGAATTGGGTTGTTAATCAGTCGAGGCGCTCACAATCGATCGCCATTGGAAATTTTAAGGTTGGAAGCCACTTAAAAATCTTGGGGATATTTGAAACAAGAAGATGTGTGTGCTATTTTACTCAAGAGTATAATAAGGTAGCGTATAAGCGTGTATGACTATTCTAAAAACTATCACCATATGGAAACGCAAGAGCTTTTAATGAAATTGAAACAACTTAAACCAACGTTGATGGATCAGTTTCATGTCAGAGAAATTCGCTGTTTTGGATCATTTGTTCGTAATGAGCAAAACCCCATGAGTGATGTAGATTTGCTGATTGATTTTGATGATAACGCTGATTTAATAGACTTTGTAAGTTTAAGTGATTTTCTTGAAGCTCATTTCCACAAGTCAATTGATGTTGTCCCAAAAAAAGCATTACGAAAGGAATTAAGGGACAAAGTGCTCAAAGAAGCCATGATCATATGAGGAACTATTGCCTTTATTTAAAGGATATGTTTGAATCAATTGATAGCATAGAAGCTTTTGTAGAAGGCATGTCGTTTGAAGAATTTTGTCAGGATGATAAGACAGTTAGCGCTGTGATACGAAAATTTGAAATCATTGGCGAAGCAGCTAAACATATCCCTCAGGAAATACGGAATATCAAACCAAAGCTACCTTGGAAAGAAATGGCAGGTATGAGAGATAAGTTGATTCATTTTTATTTTGGAGTAGATCATGCATTAATTTGGACGACTCTGCAGCACAGGTTACCGATAATTAAAACCAATCTTTTGGATTTAATCAAGACAGTGTGCTAAATGTTTTTACAAGGTTTGCAAAAGAAATTATTAAGTTACATAATTTTAAAATCAAAAAACTATGAATGTAATCGTTGATCTTTCCTTAGTTCCATTGGGCGTAGGCGTGTCGGTCTCAAAATATGTAGCAGCCTGCGAAAACGTCTTAAAAGAAGCCGGATTAAAAACCCAACTTCATGCATACGGCACCAATATAGAAGGAGAATGGGAAACAGTATTTGCAGCTATAAAAAAATGTCATGAAGTTGTTCATGAGATGGGCGCACCACGTATCACCTCATCCATACGGATGGGCACTCGAACCGATCGGGTGCAAACCATGAGTGATAAAATCAAAAGCGTGGAATCCAAATTATGACGCTTTGCATTTTTTTCATATCTAAATGTGTAAGGATGTTCATTAATTAAAACCCGCAGCATGTCACTAAATAAAGATGTTGTGAAAGAGTCGGGCGATTATGTATTTGATCTGTTCAAACGCAAATTATCGCCCAATCATCTTTTTCACAATTATACCCATACGCATGAGATTGTTGAGTCAGCCAGAGCCATTGGCAAAGGGTTGGATTTATCTGAACATGAGCTGGCGCTTGTTGAAATTGCTGCTTGGTTTCATGATGTGGGATTCGTTGAAACCTATAAGGGTCATGAAGAAATCAGCGTCAATTATGCCAAAGCCTTTTTGAGTGAAAAAGGTTTGGAAGACGATGAGATTAACGCGGTCTGCAATTGCATTTTAGCTACAAAATTACCTCAGAGCCCCAAAACGATATTGGAAGAAGTTGTCTGCGATGCCGATTTATCGCATTTGGGTGCAAAAAACTATTTTGAAAAATGCAACATGCTGAGGATGGAATGGGATTTGATGTTAGAAAAGAAGTTTACCGATGAAGAATGGATGTACCATAACATCAATTTTTTTAAAGAGCAGCGTTTTTTTACAAAAGTTGCCGAATTAGCTTTTCAGCCTCAAAAATCCGCAAATCTTCTTCAGCTCTACGCTCAAAAAAAGACGTTTGAAGAAAAAAAGGAAGATGCGTTAATCAAGTTTCTTAAAAAGTCCGATAAAGAGAAAGCTAAAATCAAAGAAAAGCCGAAATCCAAAGATCGCGGGTATGAGCGGTATATGGAAGTATTTTATCGCACATCATCGAGAAACCATGTTGATTTTAGCGCCATTGTAGATCAAAAAGCCAACATCATGATCCAAACCAACGCGCTAATTATCTCCATCATTTTATCGCTTCTGGTAGGTAAATTGGATGAGTTGCCGAATTTGATCAACCCCACGTTTTTACTTTTAATCACCTGCGTTGGAACCATCATCTTTGCCATTTTGGCAACCCGGCCTAAAATCACCCGATACAATACGACGGCTGAGGATGTTAAACAAAAGAAAGCCAACTTGCTGTTTTTCGGGTCGTTTCTTCATCTTTCATATGAGGATTACTCCTGGGGTATGAAGGAAATGCTTGATGATAAAGCCTATTACACCGAAAATATGATTAAAGATACCTATAACCTTGGACTGGTTTTAGGGAAAAAATACAAGTTTCTCCGATTTGCCTACGATATTTTCATGTATGGATTGATCATTTCCGTGCTAAGTTATGCGTGGGTTGTTTTCGGACGATAAAATTCCATCGATATGAAGCAATTAATTCTTCTCAGGCATGCCAAGTCCAGTTGGTCCAATCCTGACTTAACGGATTTTCAACGTCCGCTTAATAAACGCGGCCAGCGCGATGCGCCGTTTATGGCCGATGTGTTTAAGAAAACCGGTATTGAACTGGATAAAATCATTGCAAGTCCGGCTGAACGAACCTTAACCACAGCGCAAAATTTTGCCGATAAACTGGGCTACCCGTTTGAGGACATTCAAACCGAGCCCAAGCTCTACGATGAAAATTTTAATTATTTTCTACAGATTATTCGCCAGTTGGAAGAGCGCCTTCAAAAGGTGATGATCGTTTCCCATAATCCTTACATTACCTATATGATCAATTATTTGACCAACGAGCATTTGGATAATTTGCCCACGTGCGGGTGTTTCGGGATTGAGCTTCAGGTCAAATTATGGCGCGAAGTTGGCGAAAATACCGGTACAAAAATGTTCTACGAGTACCCCAAAAAATATTTTAAATCCGATCAGCCTTAGGTGTTACTATGGAGGATGACGCGCAGTTTTTTGACCGCGATTTAAGTTGGCTTAGTTTTAATGAACGCGTGCTTCAGGAAGCTAACGACGAATCCGTGCCGTTGTATGAACGCTTAAGATTTTTAGCCATTTATTCCTCAAATCTGGATGAATTCTTTAGGGTTCGCGTTGCATCGTTAAAAGGACTCAATGCGCTGAAAAAGAAAAAACAAAAAAAACTTGGTGTTGCGCCAAAAGACTTACTCAAAGAAATTCATGACGTGGTTGTTGGGCAACAAACCAAATTTGGTAAAATCTACAGGCGAAAAATCCAAAAAGAACTTGAATCGCACAATATTTTTTTAATTGAAAAACTTTGGCATTCTTCTCATCAAGCGTTTGTTCAAAGCTATTATCATGAACATGTCAAGTCTTTGTTAATGCCGGGTTTTATCCATCCCAATCAACTGCCGCCGTTTCTCCATAATAAAAAGCTTTATTTTGCCATCAAATTACTCACTCGTGAAAGGCTTCAGCATCTTCACCATGCCATATTGGAAATCCCAACCGATGAGCTTGGTCGCTTTGTAGCGCTGCCTTCCATTGAGGATCGGCATTTTATTATGTTTTTGGATGATGTGATCCGCCATATGCTGCACGATGTGTTCCCGGCTTACGAAATTGCATATGCCCATGCCATCAAACTGACTCGCGATGCGGAGCTTTACATTAATGATGAGTTTTCAGGGGATTTAAAAGAGAAAATCCTAAAAGGCATTGCCAAGCGAAAAACCGGCGCGCCATCACGATTTTTGTATGATGCCGAAATGCCTCGCGATATGTTGCAGTTGATGATGGAAATATTTTCTTTGGATCAGGATGATACTGTCATCGGCGGTAGGTATCATAATTTTAGCGACTTTTTTAAGTTGCCCAATCCGCTTTCTCCGAAATTGGAGTACGAGCGTATGCCGCCTCTATCGCATCATACAATCAAAAAAGAGCAATTGCTGTTTGACCAGATTACTCAGCGCGATATTCTGTTGCATTTTCCGTATCAATCCTACCGCGATGTGCTTCGGTTTTTGGATGAAGCCGCCAAAGATGAACATGTCCTAGAAATAAACATTACGCTTTATCGGGTTAAGGAAAAGGATTCCAAAGTTGTAGGCGCGCTCTTAAAAGCCCTCTCTAATCAAAAAAAAGTTACGGTATTTATTGAAGTCAAAGCGCGCTTTGATGAAGAAAGGAATTTTTATTGGGCAAAGGAATTGGAACGCAACGGCGCCGAAGTACTTTATAGTATCCCTGGCTGGAAAGTGCATGCTAAACTTTGCGTGGTAAAACGGCGGGAAAACCAACAAATTGTAAACTATGCTTACCTGGGTACAGGGAACTTCAATGAAAAAACCGCCAAGCTTTACACCGATCATGCGTTACTAACCAAAGATAGCCGTTTAATCCATGATGCTGAAAAAGTCTTTGACATTTTACGAACACGTGTTATTGATGCTGAGCAATCAACCACGTCATTCTCGCATCTTCTTGTAGCGCCGTATGCATTGCGAAACCAATTCGAGGCCTTAATTGATGAGGAAATCACTCATGCAAAAAATGGTTTTGAAGCCTACATATACCTTAAAATGAATAGCCTGGAAGATACCCGGATGATTCAAAAGCTTTATCAGGCCAGCCAGGCCGGCGTGAAAATTCACCTGATGGTTCGAGGGATTTGCCGATTAAAACCCGGTATAGAAGGTTTAAGTGAAACGATTAAAATTTATAGCGTAATTGATCGGTTTTTGGAGCACGGACGCACGTTTTTGTTTTCGGGCGGTGGCCGGGAAAAACTCTTTTTGGGGTCAGCCGATTGGATGACCCGGAATTTAAGCCGCCGTGTTGAAGTGGTGTTTCCGGTTTATGATCCGGCGCTCTTCAAAGAAATGCGAGCCATTTTAATGATTCAATTTTCAGACAATCAAAAAGCGCGACTAATTGATTCCAAGCTTAAAAACAAGTACCGAAAACCTGATAATGAAGAAAAGCCCATTCGCTCCCAAAGCAAGATTTATGAGTTTTTGAAAAATACTGATTATTAATCCGGTGTGTATAGTTTAGGAATCAGAAGAGTTGATGTTTTCTTAAGTAAAAAATCATTTCCTCTACCTTAATGTCATCACCCGGTTTATCTGGGTGATTCATAACGATGGCAAAAAAATACTACAGCTACTGGATACCCCGACTCAATCGGGGCATGACCAGGGTGGAACCTGTTTAATCATTAGTTTATAACAATCCCTAAAAATGATCATACGCTCACCGAATGGATCAGTGTGAGTTAATATTGATCCG
>JANQGG010000013.1 GCA_028277445.1 Chloroherpetonaceae bacterium
TAGTCGATCCTGAAAAAGTAAGAGAACAGGGAAGAAATTGTAAAAAGAGAAGAAGCTCTTATTGAAAAACGAGTGTTTTTTCCATGAACAAACCGTCAAATCGTCTGACTAGATTTGAGAAAAAATAAACCGTCATCCTTAGCCATTTCGTAAAGTTAAAAGCTGCCGCAGCCATCATTAAATTGATGCTATCACCAATAACGCCTTTCAGAAAGTTTCTGCCCAGCCTGTAATCGGATTTCAAATGCCCGATAACCGGTTCTATACCGGCTCTTCGCCTAAATCGCTTGCGGGCTTTTTGTTTCTCATACGCCGTCGTGGTTTTACCCGGCGATTTCGGGATCAGAATTTGGGTTTGGCCTACTTGCGCTTTTCCCCTGTACCCACGGTCACAAATCCCTACTTTCGGACGATCTCCCCGCAACGCCTCCACTTGATCAAGAACCGGTTCCAGGGTATGCGAGTCATAAATGTTTTCTTGAAAGCTCATCGCGCCAAGTATGATGCCATGCGTTTTTGTCATGGTAATAGAGGCTTTTGCTCCGAATTCATAGGTTTTGTGCGCTTTGCCTTTACTCATGCAATACACCTCGGGTTCATGCAAGCTGTATATCTTCCGCTTATCTTTCTTTTTCTGTTTGAGTACTTTTTCAAACAATGCCAATTGGGCTTTATACGCTCTCAGCGCTTCTTGGGAAAGCTTGCGATCCAGTTCCCGCACCAATCTCCCGGCAATGGTATTTAACTGTTTTTGCGCTTTTTTGGCTTTTTTATGATTTTTCGGATGTGCGGCAAACCGTTGCGCCAACATCAGTTCTTTAACCGTGCGACTGTAACTGCGACGAAGCGCGATCTGTTCTTTGTCGGCTATCTTACGGCATTTCTCTATGATCTTCCCATAGAGCTTGGCATCTGTCGGATAGGTGATGTTTTTCTCTTGTACTGTCGTATCTATCACCACTTCTTTTTCCAGAGCCATTTTGCCAAATAATTTGATGGATAGTTCAAGGACCTTTTCTACACCTTTTTCGCCAATGCGATTTCTGAAATAGGTTAAATCCGAGGGGTCGCATGGAAACTGCCACTGAAACCGGTCTTCTCCGCAAAAGTACTGCATGTATGGATTTTGTACCCAGGCCTCTACCACGCGTTCATCGCTTAAATTCTCCATCTGTTTAAGGATCAACAAACCGGTCATGAGGCGGATAGGTTTGGCAGGTCTGCCGAAGTTTTCGGCATAATAACAGGACAGGCTTTCTTCAAGGTCTTTCCAGCAGATTTTATTGGCCAGGATAACCAAACGGTGCTTGGGGTTGAGTTGATCTATCAGATCAGGGCTGATAAAACTGGTTTGTCCGGGGATTTGTTTCGGCGTACTTTTCATAGAAAAAACAAGGTGATTTTTTAGCTTTTTTTGACCGGGTTTTCAAGCTAAAATACCTCTTTTCGGTCAATAAAATCACACGCTTTCACGATTATTCCCTTTTATTATAACTGCTTATCACCTTTTTCAGCGACGACTACTTAGAGACGCTTATATGTGTGGTGTAAGTTATGCATCTTTTGATATAAAATGGTTATTTCATAACATTGAAATAGGAAAGATTGAAAATGAACATGATAGGGAAGGACTACTCATTAATGCGAAAAAAGGGATTCATGCAGTTGAGGCATTTATTGTGTCTAGGTACCATATGTACGAACAGGTCTATTTTCATAAAACAACTCGTTGCTTTGAAACAATAACACAAAAAATATTTGAGCGTGTAAAACATTTAATGAAAAACGACCGATCAAGTATTTCTTGTTTAAATGATAATCTTTTTAACTTCATTGAAGACAATAATAATTTACAAGCATATCTAACACTTGATGATTTTAATCTTTACACACATTTCAATCATTGGATTGATAACTGCAAAGATGATATTTTAAAATCCTTATGTGAAAGCATTATTTATCGCAAACCTTTTAAAATGGTTAGAGACATTGAAAACGACTCTTTATTTAGTAGGGATGAATATAAAAAGATAGAAAAAATTTTTAGTGGTGATGAATCACAATATTATTTATTAGAAGATGAATACTTAAATGTTCCATATAAAGACACTTATTTATTAGGAAAAAATTCTGCTGAACGTGCTGAACATATTTGGTTAAAATTTCAAAATGGGAAATTAAAAGAATTTTCTGAAGTCTCACCAATTATAAACCATTTGAAAAACAATGAGTTAAGAAAAAAAAGGGCTTATATTCATAGAAATTATGAAGATAAATTCAAAAAATTAAAACTACAATGAACAACGTAAATGATAGTTTAAATAAAATATTAGCATTAGTTAGTATTGCTAATGAAATTGAAGGAAGAACAAAGTTTCAAAAAATCGTTTTTATTTTAAAAAGTAAGGGAGTGAAATTTCATGAAACTTTCAAGTATCACTATTATGGGCCTTTTTCAGCAGATTTACAATTGGAAATTGAAGAATTAGTTGATAGGAATTTATTAAATGAAAAAACATCATTACCCTATAAATATAGTTTAAAACAAAAGCACAAAATTGAAGATGATTCTATAAAAGAGAAAGTAGACTTAATTAAATTTTTATGCAATCAAGACTACCAAAATTTAGAATTAGTTAGCACAATTTACTTTCTTCAAAACAATGGGTTTACAGATATAAATTTAATTGAAAAGAAGTTAAGAGTATTAAAGCCTCATCTTAAAAATAAGATTAAAAAATCATTTGAGTTAAAAGATGAAATTGATAAATATTAACAATTTTTTTTAAATAAAGCACATGGAAATACTTAAGAACCAGTCCAAACTTAAATCTCTTAAAGGAAAGTTGCATTGGGAAGGAAATATCGAAACCATGAGGCTTGATTAAATGATTTATACAATCCATCTAATCACACCGCCCAAAATTCTTTTGCGCCGTCTGGCATTTTCTTTAATACATCATCAAAAGCTTCTTCATCCACATGGCGTCTAAGCGCGCGAGCCACGTCATAAATGGCAGAGTCGGGCGAAAAGTTGTGTGTGGGCCGTAACGAACGGACGTCCTTTGTCATGCTCTCGCGATCTTCAAATGGCTTTAGGGGTTCATGGGTATCCCAATCTGCCACGAAAATCGCCCGTAACACTGGCGGCAACACATTAGCAAACAGGATAGCCTGATGGAAATCCAACCGGCGACGAAAGGTTTGAAACACGCCCTGAACCATCGTGTAAGCCTGGTGCGTACTACCCAAATCGGCAAATGCTTTGGCGTCGTTCAAAAATGCATAAAACTGCTCAGTGGCACGTTGATACTCAGACGGGATTGGCATGGCGCTCCTAATTCAAGCTTGGTTAACTATTTACAAATGGATGGCGTAGCCATTTTCAACCATATTTTTTTTGATAAACTGCTCAACAATTGGTGTAATACCGGTTGCATTGCACGAATGTGGTCGTTCATAGTTTGTTTTGTAACCAATATATAACTGAGGTTAAAAAATTGAAATGAGGCGGTCAGAATTTGTGCATCGCCTCCCGCTCCAGGATAGCTCGTTTGCGCTCAAGCCCCCAACGATAGCCGGCTAAATTGCCATTGCTTCGCCGCACACGGTGGCATGGAATCAGGATCGCGATGGTATTTGATGCGCAGGCCCTAGCCACAGCGCGCACGGCTTTGGGCTTTCCAATCTCTATAGCAATCTCCGAATAGCTAACCGTTGATCCCGGTTGAATGGTTTGCAAAGCTTCCCAAACACGTTTTTGAAAATCCGTACCCTGAACATCAAGAGGGACTAAAAAGTCTTGTTTTGGATCATCCAGAAATGATTGAACTTTTTTAACCCATTCCGAAAACACATGATCTCTATCCATATGCATAGCTTCGGGAAAATCGTTCATTAAACGTTGTCGGAGGACTTGTGGCGAATCATCAATATCAATTTTGCAAATGCCGCGCTTCGTTGCCGCAATCAATAGCCACCCTAAATACGACTCAATGATTGCATAATGAATGAGCTTGCACTCTTCTTTCATTTGGTTTGCCAATGGTCTCATTTTTAAGGATTGTTTTCAACCATAGATTTGGACACAATGTATGGTTTAATCAGACATTAAATTTCTATATAGGTAGTTTCTGAATTCGGAGTTGGGATTTCATCACCATCTTCTTTCATTCCTTCTAAATGAAAAATGATCGCTTCTTTGATCAGCTTTAAAACTTCTTCTTTATCTTTAGCAACAGCAATACATCCAGGTAGATCCGGGACATATGCGCCATACGAATTGTGCCCTTTTTCAACAACTATTGCATATTTCATAATTCAAGTCCAGATTGTTTAGATATACTTTTTAAAGTCCCTCGGGGTATTTCATCACTCAGTTTTCCAGCAATTGTTACTGTACCAGTTTTTACAGGGTGTTTAAACTGATGATGACTCCCTTTAGTCCTCTTTAATTGCCAACCGTCTTTGTTTAGTATCTTTATTATTTCTCTTACTTTCACAAAAAAGTTATCTCAATAGCGTGATTTAATCAGCAAATACTCAACTTTAATTATATTTGATAAGCTAAATTTTATTAGTTTGTTGTCAAGCCACCATCAACAGCTAAAATTGCACCGGTCATCCATCGTGCGTGGTCCGAGGCTAAAAATACCGCAGCGCCCGAGATGTCTTCCGGCTCGCCTATTCGGCCCAATGGGTAAATGGTTTTAATCATCTGACTAAACTTTTGTTTGCCTTCCTCAGAAAGCCGTTCAATGTTTTCCTGGACTAAAGGCGTGTTAACCGTGCCGGGAGCGATGGCATTCACACGAATTCCTTGCGGCCCCAATTCATAGGCCAACGATTTTGTAAATGCATCAATTGCGCCTTTCGTTATCGAATATGCTGTTGATGGCCTTCCAGGCAACATCCGATGCGAAAAGTACGACGAAATATTGATGATCACACCTTTTCTTTGAGTAAGCGAATCGATAAGCGCTTGCGAAAGAAAATAGGATGCCATGACATTTAAATTTATGTGAAGATCAAAATCAACTTGAGATGTTTGAAGAAATGGAATGAAACGTGCAATACCGGCATTATTGACCAGCACATCAATCTCAGGCCATATTTTCCGAATCTCTGTTGCCGCATTTTTAACTTCTTCAGCATTTGATAAATCAGCTGATAATACATGCACTTCCACGCCAAACGAAGAAAGCGCTTCTGCCGACTTTAAAAGCTTTTGTTGATTTCGCGCTACCAAAAATACATCGGCATTATTTTTAGCAAACGCTTTTGCAATGCCATAACCAATGCCATCGCTCCCGCCTGTAATAACGGCTCGTTTGTTTGATAACACTTCTACCTCCTTGTTTTTAATAGGGCAAGTTTAAAAAAGAATATGTTCCCGCCTCTTAGATTAATGCGTTCAGCTTTTTGAAGCAAGAAAAGCTCCGGTTGCCATCATTGTGCTTCCGGCCATACGATTCATCACCGTTTGAGATTTCGGGCTTTTAAAAAGATTTATCGATTTAGACGCAATATAACCGTACATCAGCAGCACTGTTCCTAAAACGCCAACCAATACCGAAGCGATCATCAAAACATCGGCATTTGTGAGCAAGTTAAGTTCAACAAACGTGGGCAGAAAACTTACATAGAAAAAAATAACTTTAGGGTTGCCAAGCGTAATAAATAATCCACTGAGAAAATTTTTCAGCCATGACCGCTCTGGCGTAGAGGGGCTTTCACTTTTTTCAGGCGTTTGTATCCAAAGCGTTAATCCCAAATAGATCAAATATACTGAACCCACGTACTTAATCACTAAAAACACGCTTTGCAGATGCAGGGCAAGCGCAGTTAACCCATAAATAGTGAGTAACAGAAAAACCAAGTCGCCAGCCACAATCCCGATGGCAACAAATACAGCCGGCTTAAACCCGGAAACCATTGCTCTGGCAATCGTAGCAAAAACGCCAGGGCCCGGCGTTATAGCTAGCACAAGCATTGCGCCGGTGAAAGCAATTAACGAAACTGTGGTCATGATTGTGAACTAATCCTGCACGTTCTACTTGAACAAATCTATTAACTCAATATCCGGTAAATTTGCGGCAACCTCCTCATAGGTTTTTGAGCGTTGAAGCACTTGGATAATAATGGGCAATGGCTCAGGCCATATTTCCGGAAAATCAGCTTCACCTTTGGTAAGGATTGAAAACGCAAGCCGCTCAATCGGCGGGGTAAATTCGGCGCAAACGCCATTTTTGTTTCCACGGGCATCAACACGGTACCACCCATATTCTTTAAGGTAAATCGCGTTTAAACCGTGCAAGCAAAAAGGAGGACGATCATTTGTAATGGTAAGCCGCTGGTAACACAAACCCGTAGGAATAGCATTGGCCCTTAATAAGGCGGCCAGCAAATGACTTTTGGCATAACAATAACCTGTTCTAAATTTTAACACCTCGGAGGCTTTACAGGTAACCGGATTAAGTTTATAATCCCCACTGTGTTTTATTTCGTCTCGTACAAATGTAAAACACGCTTTGGCAATAGCTTCTTTGCTTTCCGGGTTTTCAGCAAGCGCTCTTGCTTTTTCTAAAACATCGGGATGTTTCCAATCTATAAATTCGCTATCCTTTAAGTAGTCGTTCATCTGTTATGAATTTAATTTTCTCTAATATCTGTCATAAGTAGTTTCACGCCAAGCGCTGCAAATGACGCCGCGAATACGCGTTGCAATCTTTCGATCCATGTTGGCGAATGAATCACATAATAGCGAACCGCATTGGCTGAAATCCCGTAAAGCACAAAGACCACCAATGTCATCAGCATGAACACGGCGCTTAAACCCACCATTTGACCGGTTAGCGAAGAAGATTCCGGATTGATAAACATAGGGAGAAATGCCAGGAAAAACAGGGTGAGCTTTGGATTGAGAATGTTGATCAACACGCCTCTGATAGCAATTTGTAAATACCCGTACTTTTTGGTTTGCTCCTCAAAAGATAACCTGCCACTTTCGCGCCACATGACCCAGGCCAAGTACATAAGATATGCTGCTCCTGCATATTTAATACATTGGAATGCCAATGCGCTCATATGCATAATGGCCGATAACCCCAGCACGCTTGCCATTAAATGAGGCACGATACCTACCGTGCATCCAATTGCTGCGGCAATGCTTGCTCGCCATCCAAGAAAAAGACCGTTTGAAATGGTATAAATAACGCCAGTGCCGGGAACGAGAACCACCACCAACGATGTCAATAAGAATTCAGCGCTAAACATCTTTGATTATTATTTAAGTTGAAAGGCTTTGCACCTTTTGACGGATCAGATCAATGTAGGCACAATCAATTAACCGATCCTGGTCAATACCAAACTCTTTCATCAATGTGTTTGCTTCAGTTTTCGCATTCTCAATATCGTCATGATCCGATAAAACAACTTCAAACTCCAGAAAGTCGCCAAGATGTTCCACCTGATCAATATGAATACGGGTTCGGCCAACCAAAAATAGCCGCCTCATCTTTTTCACCTCGCCATAAATACCATACGATGCCGCCAAAACCTGGTGCAGTTTTTTTGGTTCTTGCGTTGCTGTGATAAAATACTCGCATGTTTTTGGACCGGTTATGTCGTTTCGTTTATAGAAAATCAATTCACCATGCTCATCGGAAAATTTGCGAAGTTTCAGCCGACCGTGCTCACAATTAAAAAAAACATCCTCCTGCTTAATAATTTCAGGAGTGCTGCCCGAGAGCAATTTTGCCGTTTGTAAACCTAATTCAGGATTATCCAGAAATGCTTTTATTTCTATGTTTTTTGCCATGATGCTCAAGTGTTGGTATTGGGTGAGGTTTGCATCACAATGTAACGTTCTCTGAAACCAAATTTCCGGTAAAATTCCAGCGCTTCTTCGTTACCTTCAGCTATACTAACGCGAATGGATTGGCAATGCTGCTGCTGAAGCCACACCAACGCCTGCGATGTGAGTTGCTCGCCCACCTTTTGGCCTCTATGCATGGGATCAACAAAAAGCGAATCAATTTCACCGTTTTGCCCATCCAGCAGGGTAGCAATGCAATACCCAATGGCATGGTGGTTTTCTTCCGCCACAAAAGCAATAAGCTTGGATCGTTTTTCCAGCATTGCCATACGGTTTTCAAATCTCTGGGCCTTGAAATGCGATTTAAAATAGGTTGATTTGGCCAAATGCCAAGCATTCAACTTTTCCCACAACGGTTTTATATTTTCAAGCTCCGATCTATCAATTGTTCTAATAATCATGAGTTTAAATTTATTTAGGATCGCAACATGTGTTTATGTAACAGCATGTTTACAAATCCATTCAAATGAGAATGCATGTTAATCGCTCGCAAATAACCTTTTTTACGGCCAACCAAGTTAATAACGATAGGGTCGTTTTATTTGCCAACCGGCTTTATGCATTAAAAATAATTTTAAGTTTGGATAGCTAAACTCATTATTCACTGGTTATATTATCAAAAACCTAAAGACAATGTGGAGCGATGACATCTAAAATTTCTGTCGAATATAAGGACAACTACATCCATGCTCAGCAATTCGGAGAGGATAGTTACGATGCGTCGCTTGAATTATGGCAACGAATTGTTGCCGCATGTGAAAAACATCAGTGTTTTAACATTTTAGGCGAGTCTTTCACCACGGTTGGACTTTCAACGATGGACGCATTTAGTCATATCGATATTTTTACAATTGTTCCCGTTACACGAAAACACCGTGTTGCCTGGGTACATCATGTCAAAGAAACCGAAGAAACGGTGAGGTTTGCTGAAACGGCTCTCTCGAATCGAGGTCTTCTTAATGGTGGTCTGTTTAAAACCGTTGAAGAGGCAAAAGCATGGCTTTTTGGAGAATCCGAAAAAAAACGCCTCTAAAATCAACCCCGAAGCATCCTAATCAGCACTAAATCAATCAACGATAGTAATTATTTTTGATCCTTGATAATATGACATTTATAAGCCCAATATCTATTAAAAATTTATAAACATGCATTACGGACATGGCGACGACGCTTATCAATACCAGTCTCCCATCGTCGCCAATTTTAGCGGCAATGTTTATTATGGCGGCACGCCAAAAGGCTTAAAAGAGCATTTGTTTGAGCAATGGGAAATTATCCATAACTACCCTGAAGTTTTGGGCGAAACGCTTCAACAAAAATTGGCGGCTCATCATGGGCTAAGCCCTGCGCAAGCGCTTGTAACCAATGGCGCGGTTGAAGCCATCTACTTGATAGCCCAAACCTACGCAAAACAACAAACGGCTATTTTTACGCCAACCTTTGCCGAGTACGAAGACGCCTGCCGAGTTTTTCAGCATCGATTGGCATTTTTCGACCATCACAGATTGCGCTCCGAACAAAACCTGCCTTCGTTAAACGTCAATCTGTGTTTTTTGTGCAACCCAAACAATCCCAACGGCAAGCTTGTCTCAAAAACACGCATCCTTGAGTTGCTTAGCCTTAACCCTGAAACCTTATTTGTTGTAGATGAAGCGTTCATAGATTTTACGCCCCAGCCCCAGGAAAGTCTTGTGATGCATATTCGGGAAGTTAGCAATCTGATCGTGCTGCGATCCATGACTAAAATTTTTGCCATTCCGG
This sequence comes from Chloroherpetonaceae bacterium, assembly GCA_028277445.1. Classification (GTDB taxonomy): domain Bacteria; phylum Bacteroidota; class Chlorobiia; order Chlorobiales; family Chloroherpetonaceae; genus JANQGG01. The sequence continues at coordinate 9,638 of JANQGG010000013.1, forward strand.
GATTGCGGCTTGGCTACGCCTTATCATCCAAACCTATCATAGAAAAGCTTTTAACGCGCAAACAGCCATGGTCGGTTAATTCGTTGGCGCTATGCGCCGGAGAATATTTGATTGATAACTACCCTGATTCTTTGCCCGATATCCCTGCCCTGTTAAGAGAAACTCGGAAATTCTATCAAAACTTGAAACCCATTGAGGGATTAACTGTTCAGGAAAGCGCCACACATTTTATGTTGTGCGATTTTAAAAAAAGATCGGCAAGCCGATTAAAAGCGGATTTGGCCAATCATCATGGAATTTTAATCCGCGACGCTTCAAATTTCAGAGGGTGCAATGCGGGGCACTTTCGATTGTCGACGCTTCGAGAAGAACAAAATGAACGGCTTATATCCTGTTTAAAACAGCGCCTATAAACTTATTTATTTGATAGGATATCTGGTTTCTGGGGTTCAATCAGACTCCATAACCAAACATGTGTATCTAAAATAAACATCATTGGCTTAAAGCATCCCATTCTGAGGAGTTTGAAACTGGAGAAATAACATCGCCAAGTATTTGGCCTTTGCCTTTCATGACCCCTAACCAAGTTTTAGGTTTATCAGTCAATATCGGCTCGATTTTCAAGATACTTTTATCATTATCTAATATTAAAACGGCCTTTTTTTCTTGGATCACTTTGTCAATAATAGCTGGATAGTTTTTTTGTAACGTCGTCAGTTGAATAATTTCCATACTTTTCAAAATTTAATTATACATCCATGAGTAAAGTCTTACGAAAAGTTTCAATAACATCTTCATTTGTAATTTACGTCTTTTTCTGATTTAACAACTTCATCGCTCAATTTTGGATAGCTCGTTAAGTTTAATTTTAGGGTTGTGGGTCGGGCTTTTATTGGATTTATGGCTCGCCGATCCTTATTGGCTCCCTCACCCGATAGTCGGCTTTGGCAAGCTAATTGATTGGGGAGAACGCCAATTGAATCGGGGACGTTTTCGGCTGATCGCAGGCGCATTTTTTTCAATTGGGCTCATAGCGCTGGTTTTTGCCGTCGTATTTTTGTTGGAACAATGGATGCTTTCCCTTAACATCGCCTTAGCCGTTGTGCTTAATGCGATTTGCGTTTTTTTTGGGATTGCCAATGAAGGTCTGATTCGAGAAGGAAAGGCCGTGTTTGAAGCGCTTTCTAAAAAAGGATTAGGCGCCGGCAGGAAACAACTCAGCAGAATTGTGGGCCGTGAAACTAACCAATTAGATGCGCAGCAAATACGAACCGCCACACTCGAAAGCATGTCCGAAAATCTGAGCGACGGCGTTATTGCGCCTTTGTTCTACTTCGCATTTCTGGGAGCGCCCGGAATCATGGCTTATAAAATGGTCAACACGCTGGATTCTATGATCGGCTATAGAAACTATCGATACGAACAATTTGGTAAAACCGCCGCTTATGTGGATGATATCCTTAACTATATTCCGGCACGATTAACCGTTTTATTGATAGCCGCCGCCAGCCTGAACCTAAATGCCATAACTTATGCCATCAAGTATGGCCATCATCATAAAAGTCCGAATGCCGGGTTCCCCGAAGCAGCGTTAGCGGGAATTTTGCAATGCCAGTTTGGCGGGCCAAATTGGTATCATGGCGAGTTGGTGGAAAAACCTTACATCGGCGAAACGGAACGAACAATTCATGAGGATGATCTACGCAAAACCATATGGATTAACCATTTGGCCACGCTACTGTTTTGCCTGATCATATCAATTGGATGGCTTATTTTTTAATGAGATTCACATTGATTTTGTATTTTATTGCTCGTTAGTTCGATTTGTCAATGTGCATTCAATGAACCGTTCAGAAAAATTTATCATTACCGGCGGGCCGGGCTCTGGAAAAACCACCTTATGCAACGCATTAACCCGCAAAGGCTTCACGTGTTTTGAAGAATCGTCCAGAAAACTCATCAAACAAGAAGCACAAAAAAAGGATGGCATCCTGCCCTGGGATAATCTTGAGGCCTTTGCCGATCTTGTCATGAAAGACATGCTCAACCAGTTTGAAGCGTCCAATCACCTGACCGGGCCATGCTTTTTTGATCGCGCTATTCCCGATATCTTTGGCTATTTGCGCAATAGCGGATTTGAAATCCCCAAATCCTATTATCACAATTTGAGCCAATCTAGCTACAATCCCAATGTGTTCATTTTGCCGCCATGGTCCGAGATTTTTATCCAGGATAGCGAGCGGCCTCAAACCTATGATGAATCAGTGAATTTGTACTATGCCTTGCGCGAAACCTATACTGACTTAGGCTACAGGCTGTGGGAGTTGCCAACCTGTGAGCCCGAAGGCCGAGTAAACTATATCCAAAACGTATTGGCGCAACTTAAAGAAGTACAGGTGAGTTAATTTCACTTCTTTTTGCAACATAAGAAGTTTTATTGCGAAATTTACTTACTATCCCTGATACGATAAATTATGATTTAAGCTGATTATGGCATTTTTTCTTATGATGATCTTGGCTGCTGCTGTTTCTCACGCCGATACCACACATCATGACCAGGTAACGAAACCATTGCATACCATCTATGGTGGTCCGGGTAACGATACCATTATGGGCAAAACCGATCAAAATATGCTCTATGGCGGTCCTGGTGCGGATGTATTTTTAGTTGATCTCACAAATCCTTCTGTGGACACCTTGAAAGATTTTAATCCGAGTGAAGGTGACCAGGTTTTACTATATCTTGGAGACAGCGCCATAATAAGAGATTTGCTTTTGATCCCTAGAAAACTCGATTTGGGCAATGTTCAGATCGACTATAAGGGTAATGTTAAAATCCTCTTAAACAACAACACGTGGCTTCCTTTTTTAAAGCTGAACCGTTCCGACCTGCACATGAAAGTTGAAGATAAATCCAAAAACGTTCGCTTGATCTTTAAAAAGACATTTTAAGCGCCCTCAAAAATTCATACCTTCTAAATCATGGTAAATCTTTCCGGTAATCGCCGGTTGATTCCTGTCTTAATAACTTAACTCTCAGACATTTTCAGGGCATAATACATTAAATGGATTCGATTACACAAGCCACACTTGGGGCTGCCGTTGCCCACGCTGCCTGGCATAAACCCTTGGGGCGTCAATCGATGCTTTGGGGCGCGGCGCTAGGCACGCTTCCCGATCTGGATATTCTGTTTTACCCGTTTCTTGATGACATTCAGCAGCTTTATTGGCATAGGGGCGAATCGCACTCGATCTGGTTTATGGTGATTGGCGGTATAGCGTTTGGCGCTCTTTTGTGGAAAACCCGATGGAAAGATAAACTTTCACCCCGGCAAGCCATGCTTGGCGTGTTCCTGATATTTGCCACTCATGTCATGATCGATTATTTCACGGTTTATGGCACTCAACTTCTGGCTCCCTTTTCCCGATATGGTTTTGGGCTTGGCAACATGTTTATTATAGATCCGCTCTACAGCGGCCCACTGATTTTGGGCGTGATATTGGCCTCCCTCATTAAATCCCAAAACAACTTTAAATTCACGATTGCAGGGTTGGCGCTAAGCTCAGCTTACGCCCTATTTTCAATTGCTTCGCATAGCTACGCCGACGCCGTGTTCAAAAAACAGCTTGAATCAAAACAGATCAGGGTGAAGGATGCCATAACCGGCGCCACACCCATGAACACGCTATTATGGCGGCATGTTGCCCGAACCGATTCCGGACTCATCATTGGTTATTTTTCCATTATTGGCGACTCGCCGGAAGAAGATATTGAGTTTGTTCAGGTCTCTAGGAATAAAGATATCCTAAAACCCTACATAGATCAGCGAAATGTCGAGGCTGTAGATTGGTTTTCAAAAGGATTTTGGCTCGCTAAACAAAACGATGGCGCCGTTACGATGGCCGATCTCAGGTTTGGGGAATTTCGTTATTCACTTGGCGATCCTCCTGAAAAATGGCAGTACATTTTTGCTTGGGAAATAACAGCCGATCCAAATACGCTTAAACGTAAAATGTTTGAAATACAAGACGGCCGGTCGGCGTTGAAACGGCTTTGGCGCAGACTTAAAGGCGACGTTAAATAACGAGCGCGTGCCTCCGAACATTTATAGCAAAGGGTAAAAATAAGTATGTTTAGGCGGCCTTAAAATAACTTTTTCTCCTTAACTTTCGCGATGAATATGAATTAGCGGTTTAAACCGATCGATCTGATTAATGTTATGAGCAAGTTGACGCTGCGTAGTTATAGGGCATCAGACGTTGAGAGATTGGCGGCGCTTGCCAATAATGAAAACGTTTCTAGGTATCTCGTTGATACGTTTCCGTACCCATATACGAAAGCCGATGCGGATTGGTGGATTGCAAGCGGTTCAAAAGAGAATGGGGCGATAACCAAGGCAGTCGAGTGGAACGGCGCGTTTGTTGGCAGCGTGGGAATCACGCCCCAAAAAGGCTGGAGAAGTCATATTGCAGAAATTGGCTATTGGTTAGGCGAAGCATATTGGGGTCAAGGCATTGCAACGTTGGCGCTTCGGCAAATGTCGGCGATTGCATTTGAAGAGCATGGTTTTAAAAAACTTTTCGCCCCAGTATTTGCGCCAAACCAAGCTTCAGTGAAAGTGCTGGAAAAGAACGAGTACTTTTTAGAAGGCGTCTTCAAGAGAGAGGTAGTGAAGCGCAGTAAAATGTTTGATATTCACTTCTATGCAAAATTCCGCTCATAATAAGCGCATCGAGTCATTGACTTTCGGAACGCCTTTTATGCTTGGCGTTATGTAAAAGTAAAAACCATGGAGTAAAAAATGTTTACCGAACTTAAAAGAATTAACGAACGTCCAGAGCCGTTTCAGTTTTATACCGCCGACGAATTATGGACTGATGAGCATACATCAATGAAAATGCTCGAATACCATTTGAACGAATCTCTCGACCTTTCATCCCGAAACAAAGCGTTCATTTCCCGCTCTGTAAAATGGATCGCGTCTCGTTTTGAAATAGACGAGAATACAAGTATCGCTGATTTTGGGTGTGGGCCGGGGCTATATACCACACAGTTTGCAGAGAATAACGCCGATGTTATTGGGATTGATTTCTCAAAAAGATCCATCCAGTATGCAAAAAAGATTGCCGATCAAAAAGGATTAGACATTGCCTATTATCAACAAAACTATCTGGAGTTTGAAACTGAAAAACGATTTGATCTCATTACAATGATTTTTTGCGACTTTTGCGCATTAAGTCCTTTGCAAAGAAAAACACTGCTTGTCAAATTTCACACGTTCCTAAAGCCCGGCGGATCATTGCTGCTGGATGTTCATTCGTTGAATGTGTTTAATAGCAGAGATGAGGTTGCGATATACGAACAAAATCAACTCAATAGTTTTTGGTCGCCGGAAAATTATTATGGATTTCTGAACACATTCAAATATGATAGGGAAAAAGTAACCCTTGATAAATATACAATAATTGAAGAGGCAAGAACCCGCGTTGTCTATAACTGGCTGCAATATTTCAGTCGGGACGCTCTACGGGAGGAGTTTGAAGAGAACGGATTTGAGGTTGAAGCGTTCTACTCTGATGTTGCAGGCTCGCATTTTTCTCCGGAGTCGCCCGATATCGCAATTGTAGCCAGAAAGGCTAAAAGCGCATAACACACGGATCAAATTAGCGTTCAAAAAATGACGTTGAGTTTTATACTTCTGTATTCAATGACGGTGTTTATTGCGTCAATCATTCCTGGTCCAAGCATGCTGTTGGCGCTGACGCATGGAATGCAATACGGAGCGAAAAAAACAATAGCGTCTGCTCTGGGTAACGTGACCGTTACTCTGTTGCAAGCCTCAATCTCTATTGCCGGTTTAGGCGCCATTTTAGTTGCGTCTGAAACTGTATTTTATCTTATTAAATGGGTTGGAGCGTTATACCTGATCTATATCGGCTTAAGAATTTTCAGTTCACCTAATAATTTCGTGTCTCAATATGATTCTGAACAGCCGGATAAATTCAACACATTGAAGAAAATGTATTTACAAGCCGCATTTGTAACCGCGGGAAATCCAAAAGCTATTGTATTTTTTTCTGCAATATTTCCACAGTTCATCGATCCCAATTCGGCATATTTGTTTCAATCCTTCATTCTATTAGCGTTGTGCGCTGTTATAGCGTTTGGTTGCTTTATGATTTACGCCGTAAGCGGCCAAAAGATGATTTCGCTTTTTTTTAAAGCAAATGTCGGGAAATATCTTAAAAGAGTTGTTGGCGGCGTTTTCATCGGGGCGGGTATTGGACTTGCTACGAGCAATAAATGAATTCATAAAGATCAGCTTGCCCATGGTATTATGAGCGCGGATTTTGATATATCAACAGCGTTGATTTGTTTTATGAACAAGAACAGATGATGCTCGACCTTGCAAGGGATAGTCTCGCGAGAAAACGTTTCAAATTGGTTGGAAAACAAAACTATTCCAATAAATAAGTTTTAATCCGTCACCGGCATTAGTCTCACAATAAATCCGGGCTTTTCCATCGCCACATAAATGTACCCGTCGGGACTCATGGCCACATTTCGCACACGGCCAATGCCTTCCAACAAGCGTTCCTGGTCAACAACATTGTTACCATCCAGTTCAACACGCTCCAAATAGCGAAATTTTAACGAGCCGATCAGAATGTTATGTTTCCATCCCGGATACCGATCGCCAGTAACAAACGCCATTCCGCAGGGCGCTATGGATGGTGTCCAATAGAGCTTAGGTTGTTCCATGCCTTCTTTTTCGGTGATATCTGTAAATTTAGTGCCATCATAATTGATGCCATACGATATAACGGGCCAGCCATAATTGAGGCCTTTTTCGATCAGGTTTAGCTCGTCGCCGCCTCTCGGGCCATGCTCTGTGATCCAAATATCCCCGGTTTCGGGATGGATGATGGTTCCCTGCGGATTTCTGTGGCCATAGGAGTATATGCTGGACATCGCCCCCGCACTATCTACAAATGGGTTGTCTTCCGGGATTCGACTGTCATCGTGGATGCGGTGGATTTTTCCGGTATGGTTTGTTAAGGATTGGGGATACTCATCACGGTTGCCTCGGTCACCAATGCCAAACCATAAATATCCGTCATTATCAAATACCATTCGGCTTCCGAAATGCACCGTGCTGGATGTGGCCGGCAAGCCCTCAAAAAGCAGCTCTTTGTTTGTAAGCGTATTGCCTAAAATCTTGGCACGCATAATGGCGGTGTTGCCCACATTAGGATTTGAATCTGAGGGCTTGGCATAGGCAAAGTACAGCCAGTTGTTCTCGGAGTAATTGGGATGAAGCTGAAGATCGAGCAACCCACCCTGGCCGATTGCCAGAATCTCGGGCAATCCGGTTATTTCTGTCAGCAAGCTTTGTGAGAGGCGGTACAGCTCTCCTTTGCGTTCTGAAATAAGCATATCTCCATTTGGCAGAAATGCCATGCCCCAGGGCACCTCCAGACCCACAACCACCGTATCTAACGTGAATGCCTGCTTTTTTGATTGAATGATTTCATCGTCCTGTTCCTGCTCGGCGTTTTCCAATACGTTTCCATTGCAGGCGGTTTGCAAAGCAAAGAGGCTTAAGATGACCATTAGAGTTACCATTCCCTGAGTTTTACTTTGCGCTGCGTTCATGACGATAACATTAGATAGGTTATTTTATACATCGTTATATAAACTATGAAACGACAACCGTTTTTATCCGTTCTAGCTTATCGAAAGAAAAAAACATATTGACCGGTTTAAACCGAATTGCATAAATCACAAATGGCATTCAGATTGCTCTGAAACGATTCCTACAATAGCGTTATCGCTTTTTTTTAGAGTATTCCAAAAAGCTTTACTAATCTTTTAAAAAATCTATGAAAAAAAAGACACTGATCATTCTTGGACACCCTCACGCCAACAGCTTCTGTGGTTCATTATTCGAAGCCTACATTAATGGGGCAAAAAATTCAGATGCAGACCTTCGTGAGCTTAAGCTTGGGGATTTAAACTTCGATCCTGTCCTTTGGAATGGCTATAACAAAATCCAAGACCTTGAACCCGACTTGCAAAAAGCCCAGGATTTAATTTCATGGGCCAATCATCTTGTATTTGTTTATCCAAATTGGTGGGGAGCAATGCCGTCGTTAATGAAAGGCTTTTTTGATCGGGCATTTCTTCCGGGTTTTGCCTTTAAATATCGGGAAGATTCGCCATTGTGGGATAAGTTACTTGAAGGCAGAACGGCTCATTTGATGGTAACGATGGATACGCCATCCTGGTATTATCGATGGATTTTTCATCGCCCTGGGCATCACCAGATGAAACACACCATTCTTGGATTTTGCGGGATAAACGTAGAAAAAATTTCAGAATTTGCACCTATTAAAGGGTCTAGCGAAGAGCAAAGGAAATCCTGGCTTGAAAAAGCCAAAGCGCTTGGGCGCAAGTCCTAAAACTTTATCTCTATTGTGTGCTTTAACTTAAACAAATATATTAGCATAAAACTAATCCCTTAAACTGGTTTTGCATCCCCTGATGCATTGATGCAGGATTACAAATATTTAGGAGGCCAAATTGAACTTTCTAGCATTTAAAAGACAAGTCATTAACTATTTTATTTTGTTTTATCTTTTTTTTCATGTCGGTTGCGCTTCTACAAAAGTACCTACTTTAAAACAAAGCCCTAACTGTAAAACTACTCTGGAGGGTTATTTTCATAGTAATGCTGTTTTTGGGATGGCCGTACCTTTTTTAATGCTAAACAAAAAAGATTATCCAGAATTATTATTTGGCAAATTAAAGTCATTGGAAGAAAATGGTGTTCGATTCGACCCAAATAGAGAATCCCCTTTTTATGATCCTGAAGAAACATTTTATCCTTTCGAAGATGTCAAAGTTTTGATCGGGAGAAATGGTGAAGTCATTTATGGAGAAGTTCCAGATGATCTCAAAAGAAAGTGGTCATTAAGCTTATATATAGTTAATGATTCATTACCTGAACCTGAAACAATGCGGCTTATTTTAAATGAAAATTCTAAATTTAGTTTTTGTTTACCAAGCGGCTCCTATACAATTACAGATATTATTTTTTTCGATTATGACAACAAGACTAACCAAGCTATCGATTTTCCTGAAATGAAAATATACGTAACAGATAAATGCTCAAATTACCTTGGTGATCTTTATTTAGGTTACGAAAACTTAAATGATTCCAATACTGCTTTATTACCTTATAAATTTTTAAGAAACTCTAATGCAAATTTCTCATCATTTGGTCTTATTGGTGGCGCTATTAGTGGAGCTGCTGACGAAGCTTCAAAATCTTCAGAGATAATAGGGAAACTTAAATTTACAGTTAAATCAGATGAAAATTTCATCAAAGAGGGTAGTGGTCCGTTGAAAGTAAATTTATTACGGGTTAAAAAGTAATATTTTTTGTAATCGCAATCACTTAAACATCCCCTTAGCATATCCAAATACTTCCTGCGGCTGAGTGATGACCTGCTCCCCGAGCCTATTTCACGCAAAGTCTGAGGACTTTTTCATATGCATTCAAACACGTCATACATTAATAAATCACATTTTTCCTTTAAATATAAAAGTATTATCCTTTAAGAAAAGACTTTACTTAAAGGACGACATATGGACAATAAGTCGAGAGGTGAAAAGATACGTTTTCAAATCCTTAAGGATGTTAAAGACCATCCTACAGATATTTCAAAACACATCGCAAATAAATTCTCCATTACACTGCAGGCTGTTAATAACCACTTAAAACGTCTTGAAAATGAAGGTTGGCTGAAAACGACTGGAAAAGGGAAAGGAAAAAAATACTTTTTAGGAGAGGTTCGGGCTTGCAGTAAATCATTTTCAATTAAAACTGAGACCAGTGAAGATGAAATATGGCGAAATCACTTTTTGTTCATTTTTGAAGGTCTGCCCCAAAATTTAGTGGATATCTGCCATTATGGTTTTACTGAAATTCTTAATAATGTCATTGATCATTCAGATGGGGAACATGTTTTCATAGATGTAGAAAGAGATAAAGAATCCATTAGGATATCAATTCTTGACGATGGTGAAGGTATTTTCAGGAAAATCAAGCGATTATGTAATCTCTGTGATGAGCGTCAGGCGTTACTGGAATTGTCGAAAGGGAAACTGACAACAGATCCTGATCGCCACACCGGCGAAGGGATATTCTTTACTTCAAGAGTGTTTGATGTATTTGAAATACACTCTTATGGGTTGAATTTTAGCCATGATAATCTCGTTGAGCATGATTTTATGTTAGAAACGGAGATATCTGAGAATAAACCGGGTACATTGGTTTATATGTTTTTAAAAAGAGAGTCCAAACGAGATATTCAATCTGTTTTTGATGACTATGCCGGGCCTGATGCCTATGAGTTCAATAAAACCGTTATTCCTGTCAGGTTGGCTAAATACGGCGATGAAAAGCTGGTTTCCCGCTCCCAGGCTAAACGGCTCCTGACTCGCATTGAGAGATTTAAATATGTTGTTTTTGATTTTCAAGGAGTGTCCTTTATCGGTCGGGCCTTTGCAGACGAAATCTTCCGGGTTTATGCCCGGCAACACCCTGGGATTAAACTCAGTCCGATCAATATGGAAGAAAATGTCGAGAAGATGGTTAGGCAGATCAGTCTAAACCGATGCTTGTAATAGGATTATTTTTGGGTATTTTGTTCTAAAAAAATGAGTTAGCCGTATTAGTATTTAGAAAGTTTTTATACAGAAACAATCTGTCTATATTTGGCAGAACAGTCTAATCAATGTTGGACAGAAGAGGAATAAATCATGAACTCAATCGGCTGGGATAAAATTGATCGGCAGATGCAACAGTTCTCCTCTTTTTTTATAACTGAGGTGAAAATACCTGAGAAAAAAACAGATAAAATTGCATCCATAATTGCCGATGAAATTTATAAAATTCCTGCCAAGGCAAAAGAAGAAATCGTAAATTCAATCTCAAATCCAATTCCAATTCAGGATCGTGTAAATGAACTTATCGCTTTTCAAAGCTGGATGGATATTGCCCACGATTCCAAGAATCCTTTTATAACAAGGGCACAAGTCATCGTCCAAAATTATGTTTGTTTCGTATATCTCGGCGAAGCTTGTTTTAAAACTGTAAAGCAATATTTAGAATCAGGGAGCGTTGCCAAAAAATGTTGTAATTTTTTGATAAATAATCCAGTAAGAGCTTTCAGGAATGCTATCGCACATTCTAACTGGAAATATAAGGATGATTTTTCAGGTATTATTTTTTATGCCCGCAAAGGTCATCAAGCTTCAGAGCCGATGGTAGAATGGCAAGTTGAAGAGAAATCTCTTGCTTTTTGGCAAGCTTTGTCGCGCTGCACTGCATATACAGCATTTCTGTGCTTGAAATGACCAAAAACAAAACTATAGAGGTATCACGAATGTTTCAATATAAAATTCTACAGGCAGACTCCTTAATCAATGAACAACAACTAAACGAATTAGCCCAGGAAGGCTGGCGGCTGGTCACAATCGTAAAAAACGAGAATTTGTTCTACTTTTATTTTGAGAAAAGTAAGCCTGCAAATGTCACACCGATAAAGTAGGTTATTGCCTTGAAATGAAAAGGTTATTGTTCAACAAGGCACTTCACCGTATGGCAATTCCGCTGCGCTCCACTGGACTCCTTCAGGCTCGCCGGTGAACTTAACGTTATGGCAATAAAGTAACTTTGAGGATTAATAATATGGCTAAGCTTCCGAGTCTTGATAAGAAAATAGTAAATGTTACTTCCTTAGATGATATCGAGGAAGAAAATAAATATTGGTTTTCAAAAAGTCCGCATGAACGAATTGAAGCTATCGAGATCAATAGAAGGATGATTTATGGCCAAGATCGAGTTACATCCAGACTTCAAAGAATTTTTGAGACTGCTGAACTCACATAATGTCAAGTATCTACTGGTTGGTGGCTATGCGGTAGGTTACCACGGCTACCCACGAGCAACTGGTGATATGGATATTTGGATTGAAATTAACGAGGCAAACTCCAAAAAGGTGGCTTCAGCATTTCGAGAGTTTGGTATTCCTGATGATTCGCTTTCAGAAAAGTTGTTTTTAGAAAAGAACAAAGTAATTCGAATGGGTGTCCCACCGGTACGACTGGAAGTTATTACAAGTGCTTCTGGTGTTGATTTCAATGAATGTTATTCCAAACGAGAAATAATTGAAATTGACGGTATTCTGATAAACATCATTTCACTTCGAGACCTCAAGAAGAATAAGCAGGCGGCTGGCAGACATAAAGATATGGAAGATCTAGAGCATTTGCCATAACATGCCTTTTAACCCCGACTGGCTTCTCCGCTCCAAAGCCATTGGGTTAAGCACGGTGTTCGGTGAAGATGTCAATTTGCTAAAGCATTTAGGATTTGAGATGCGGGTTAAAGGAAGCCATCATATATTCAGGAAATCTGGAGTCGAGGAAAAACCCAATTTGCAGAAAGATGGAAATAAGGCCAAATCTTATCAAGTTCGGCAGGTTCGCAACATAATTATCAAATATAAATTAGGAGATAAAGGTCAATGGATAGATACGAAATTATTATTTATTGGAGCAATGAAGATCAAGCATTTATTGCGGAAGTCCCGGAGCTACCAGGTTGCATGGCACATGGTGCCACTCAAGAAGAAGCCTTAGCAAATATCAAATCTGCCATGCAACTTTGGATTAATACAGCAAAAGAATTCAATGATCCCATTCCTACTCCAAAAGGGCGACGCCTTGCCTTTGCATAATTTTTAAAGCAAAACTTCACTGTACATCCTACTGCAAGGGATTGCGCGAAAAAACGCGCCACCCCTGAGCAGTCCGTTATGAAGGCACTTTCCTCTAACCTTGGGATATAGTGATACGAGTAGTGCTATGTTCTAAAAAATTTTAATAAAAAGAGTTAGCCGTTTTCACTTAAACATCCCTTTAGCATATCCAAGTACTTCCTGCGGTTGGGTGATGACCTGCTCCCAGAGTACTTTCATAGAATAGCCCGGGTATTTTTTTAAGAGCTTTAGAATCCTTAAGGGTTTCTTGAATATCATAAAGCCCAGATCATCACGAATTTCCTCCAATTCTTCCACGGATAAATGCCTTGTTCTGACGTTGGCATGAAAGAGATCGTAAGCGGCGTAATCTTCGGTATTCGTGATAAGATTTTCAGCCAGTAATTCCTCGCGGACTTCGGTTTTCGGGAAAGGGGTCAAAATCAAAAACAGTGGGATATCCAAATCTATGGCGTTGGCAAATTTAAAGTTTTCATAGATCATCTCGCGAGTATCTTCGGGATTGCCGATAATAAACGATCCGATAACCGTTATACCATGTTTTTTGAGGTTTTGGACAATTGTTCGTGTATCCATCGTTAGTATCTGTTTGGAATCCAGATAATTCAGGTTATTCTGAACGCTGTTTTCAATGCCCATAAAGCATATATCTATGCCGGCCTTAGACATGAGTTCGGGCAAATGGGGTGCTTTTTTCAGACCGGGAATGCTCGTTTGGACGGCATAGCTGATGTCGTTCAACTGATGCTCAATAATGGCATGGCACAGGGTTTCCATTCGGCGGACATCAACCGTGATGTTATCATCGGAAAACAAAATGGCTTCAGCGCTATACGCTTTGGCATCTTTTATATCCTCAATCACACGAGCCAACTCATACTTGCGGAATTTCGGGCCGTACATTTGCTTGATGCTGCAAAACTTGCAATGGTTTACGCACCCTCGGGAGGTTTCCACCACATCGGCTTTTCTGCCCAGAATATGAAATCCGTCTTTAATCACACGGCTGCTACGGTCCGGCATCGGGAGGTTTTGGAGTGGCAATAACTCCCCCTTTGGGTTATGGCGTACCCGACCGTTATCAACATAAGAAAATGAAGGAATAGACTCGAAGTCCTTTTGTTTTTTGAGCGCCTCGATAAATGCCGGAAATGTGTTCTCGCCTTCATTTCGTATCACATAATCTATCGGTGGATGGTCATGCTCCAGAATGGTTTCAGCATCAACGGTGGGGTGATAGCCGCCTAAAATGACTTTAATTTCAGGATTGAAGGCTTTTACTCGTTTGGCTAAATTAAGAGTATCCGGGTATTGAAAGGTCATGCAGCTCATGCCCACGACATCTGGATTGAACGATGCAAGAAAGCCCGTTAAATACTTGCCGGGATTTTTCACCAAAACCAAGTCGAGCACCTTTACCGTAACACCCAGATTCTTGAGACTGGCCGCCAGGGAATTTAGTCCCAAATTGGGCAGTTTGGTCACCCGATCAAATCCCATGACAGATTTGGGGCTGCTGACCAGTAAGACTTTCATGGCAGGGCTTATTAGATTAGCAAATAAGTACGCTGGATGCAATTAGCCCAAGCTAACCATTTTTTGGAAAAAAATATATGCGCCTGAAATGGTTAAAAAATCCCCAAATCAGGCGCATGAGACGGTTAGTAATGATACATGAACGATATTAATGTAGCAAAATCGTAGGCCTCGTTATCCACCGGCAATTTCAGGCCGACGCCAAAATTTATCTTTTCGTTTCCCAGAGGATAAATACGGCAACCTCCTGAAATATCAAACGTTGCCTCGCCTTTTTCATTGCCATTCAGAACCGAGACGCCTTTGAGTTCCCCGATGAGATGCACATAGGGACTAACTTGAAACAAGGCAAACCCTGCATAACTCACAGCATTTTCCACATGATCACTCCCGGTTGGGATTTCAAACGAAATCAAGGCCCCGGTTTGAATGCCTTCTGAAGAAAATCCGAATGAAAAATAAGGCTCCAGATGCACACTGTTTCCATGATGCCCGCCTTCTTCAAGCGGAATACCAAATCCGAGGCCATAACCAAACGCAAATTTCTCCATGGCAAAATGAGCGGCTTTCAAGGCCAAGTGCAAATCCCCAAATCGTGACTCCGATTCATCGTCGTGGCTTTCGATGAGGTAGGGCAGAGCAACTTCAAGCCCGAACTGAGGAAAAAATTCGTAACTGCCCGTCAAAATGAGTTTGTGCTGATTGCCATGTTCGGTATTCGTATATAAATGATTAGCAGTAACAGACTGGCATGGAACGGGTTTTTCTAAAAAAAGCAATTGATTGAACTCAACGCCGCATCCCTGTTCTTTATGGCATTCGGTATCCTGAGCAATCAAAGTCAACGGAATGCTCATCAAACCTATGATAAGTAAAGAATAAATAGATTTCATTTTTGTGTTTTTTATGACTAAAAATATCGATAACGCCCACAACCGGGGTTTATCGCTAACCCATCTGCTATGGTTGGTTTAAAAAGGATGATTTAATCCTGGAATCAACTGGTTGTGAATGGCAATGGCGGCGGAGCACGGAGAGAAAATGGAAATTTTATATTTGAATAGTACCCAAATGTAAGATTATTGCTTACAAGAAATCCATTTTGATAATGGCACATGTAAGAATAATAGTGGAAAGGTATAAGTACTACAGGGGCTGAATTGGTCTCAATCTGATCACTCGTTTGATGATCATTGTAATTAAAACATGAACAGGATTGTGACCGCTTTTCACAATGATTATGATGTAAAACAGTCGAAAACTGATGTGATATAAATACAAAACATACTAACGCCAATACCTTAAAACCAAGATTTTGAGCCTCAAGTTTATATTTAGATTTAATCTTTACTGGCGTCATGAGAATATACCTTGAAATTTATGGCGACATTTTTAATCAAATGCCTTAAAACTAGTATTTGAGTTATTATTGTATGTTGGCAAGCTGAGCATATAGGCAGTGATTCCTACACCGACAAAATAGATTATTGCTAAAAGCCATGGCTTTGCAGAAATTAAATAGGCTGAAAATAACAGTCCTGCCCAAGTCATGGTTATGGCCATTACCTTAGCTTTGCGAGGGATTCCATTACCGGATTGGTATTGTTTGATCTGCGGGCCAAACCATTTATGATCTATAAGCCATTGATACATTTTATCAGAACCTTTGGCATAGAGTGCGGCTGAAAGAAGAACTAACGGAGTTGTGGGAACAAGAGGCAAAAAAATTCCAAGTACAGCTAAACCCAAGCTGATCGTTCCTAAACCTAAAAAAATGGTTTTTACAATCCTGGTTTTATGCATAATACATTCGTGCCCTCAAATGATTTAAGCCTCTCGATAATACTATATAAATCCAAGAACCGCAAATCAAATGTTGCTCTTCTGATCGGTTTCGCAAACCGGTCCTTTATGATTTGTGTTGAGTAGGGTTAAAATGTCTTCTTTTAATTCAGGATAAAGGGGCAAATTTTTTTGAATGGCTTTGATGATCCGATGAACGATCAGAGGATCTTTGTTTGAAATGGCCAGTGGCGGAATGTTTAAGGGATCGTTAAGCATCTCTATAAGCGCTATTTTGAGAGACGGGATCTCATAAATATGTTTAGCGATCGAACTTAATAATTTTTGTTTTTTGGCTTCTTTTGATAGCGCCAAATCCTTCGCCTTAAGCATTTCCAATGTTTCATAATCCTTTTGGTAATGCGGAAACAGATGAGGTTTGGCAAGCATCAGACTCTCAATCAGCTCCGATGCGCTATTGATATTTAACGGTATAATCTGAAACCGGTGATCATCATAAACAACAAGGTTTTTTTCACCAAGCCGTATGATTTCTTTAATTTTTAGTTGTTTGGAAGACGCTCCATTTTTGATCAATCCTGGGAAGTTTCTAGCAAATTGTACTTTTTCTTCCGAAGCCTTCCATTTTAAAGTTAAATCCTGCATCATTTTCTTTGCACATTATTATCAACTAAAAACTTCATTTCTAAACTATATTGTTCCAAAAATTTTGCCTTTCTAAAATACTTTTCAGACCAAACCCATTCATTGATTGAAATACACCATCGGTGAAAATAGTAATAGCGATTCATCCGGATATGTTTTAACTTTAAGTTTTGATTTAAGACGACATCAATGCCTAATCGCCTTTCAGGACGTATAAAACCCGTAAAATCCGAAACCGAGCTTAAAACCATCGAACGTCTTGCCCAAGAGATCTGGCATGAACACTACTCGCCCATTATTTCAAAAACACAAATTGAGTATATGTTGGCACAAGGCTATTCGCTAGCTGTTATGCAAAAAGAATTATGTGAAGGCATTCTCTACGATGGGCTTTATCTGAACGGCAACATGATCGGGTACTGTTCGTTTGGCCGGGAAACTGCAGGCACGTTAAAGCTTCATAAGCTTTATTTGAAACCCTCGTTTCATGGTCAGGGATTTGGCAGGCAATTGCTGGAACATGTCCTTAACTATGCCCGGTGCCATGATTACCATAGCATCGTTTTGCAGGTCAACAAACAAAACCATAAAGCCATCCGAGCTTATACCAATTTCGGCTTCGCGATAAAAGAGGCGTCCATTAAGGATATCGGCGGCGGTTTTATTATGGATGATTTCGTCATGGAGCTCAGCGTCTCATAAAACTGCTTCTTCCGAGCTAACGCCGTCGTTGTGGAGGCACGACAACAAAATTTGCTTTAAGGATGGCGGTTTTTGTTCAAGTTCTGTAATTCGAATTGTTGTGGGGAGTTTCGCCAGAACATGTTGAATACTAACGCCAGGTTTTAGCGTAAACTTCAGCCTGTTTAAGGATTTTTCATGGCGATCAATTTCCTGAATTCCTGCAAAAGCTTCCAACGCATCGCCATTTTCGTTGATTCGCATGTCCCACCACGATTCAGAAAACCGGTTAATTATATCTTCCACATAACCCGAAAGTAATGATCGGCCTTTGTGAATAAAGGTGAGGGCATCGCATAACGGTTCAACCTGATCAATGAGATGCGAAGAAACCAGGATGGTTTTACCACGGGATTTTAAGTCGCCAATAACCTCAATCAATAGATCGATGTTCATTAAATCCAATCCGCTGAAGGGTTCATCCAAAATAATGAGCTCAGGATCGTGCGCAATAGCCGCGATAATTTGCAGCTTTTGCTGATTGCCTTTGGATAGCGACTCTACATTCCGGTTGATGTGCTTTGAAAGATCAAAACGCTTTAACCAAGCTTGGACGCTTTGATGCGCCTCGGGTTTTTGTATACCTTTTAGCCGCGCAAAATACATGAGCTGATCATATACCGTCATCTTTGGGTACAATCCCCGCTCTTCGGGCAGGTAACCAATTTTGTGTTGCAGCTTTTGCGATACCAATTCACCATCAAGGGTAATTCTGCCGTGATCAGGAATAAGAATTCCGGCAATCATTCGAAGCGTTGTGGTTTTACCAGCGCCATTCGGGCCAAGAACGCCATACGTTTCGCCACGTTTGATAAAAAATGAAAGTTCCTGAACAGCCGCAACACCGGTAAAGGATTTGCACACCGTTTGAAGTTCAAGCATCGGTATTAGATCAGTATTTTGTAGACTCTTCCTGAGTTTTCATATTTAGTAATAAACAAACAGGGAATGACGATAAAAGAAAATAACATGTCTTAGCGAGTGCAAATTTTTAGCGTAGATAGCAAAAAAAACAAATGAATCATGACGAATTTTTCCTGTGCTGGCGAATGTGTAAACAAGGGGTTGCAACCCCTTGTTATAGCTGATACTCAAGCGTCATTGCGAGCCGGTGTAACCGGCGCGGGCAAACCATAAACGTAAGCTGGATTGCTTCACTTGAGCCAGTCCTGAGCGAAGCTGAAGGATTCGCAATGACACTTAAGAATGCGTGTTATTAATTTTTAAATCCGTGATTAGTAGTACAAATTTTTGGCAATGGAAGCCAAAAAGACAAATAAGTAATGACGAATTCATTAATTTAAAGTTCATCAACCAACCAGGTCATGCCTGCGCAGGCAGGCATCTATAGGCTCCTGCTTTCGCAGGAGCGACAAAAAC
>JANQGG010000028.1 GCA_028277445.1 Chloroherpetonaceae bacterium
GGCATTTTCTGAGACCCTGAAATTAATTCAGGGTGACCAATAACGTAAATGCGTCATTGGAAATGAAATGAAGCAATCCAGAGGCATTTTCTGGATCGCCGCACGCCTTCCAGGCGTTCGCGATGCCCCGTTAAAAAGTAATTCGTCATTTCCGTTTTGTCTTTTTGGCTTCCATTGCTAAAAATTTGTACTTCTAATGGCCGATTTGGGATTAAAATTACATGGCGATGAAACGCGTTTATAATTTTAACGTTAAACCGCCATCTGCAACGATGGTTTGTCCGTGTATCCATCGGGACTGTTCCGAACACAAAAATGCAACAATTGATGAAATTTCCTGAGCTGTCCCCAATCGGCCTAACGGTGTTTTTTTCGCCCAAACCGTTCGTATTTCATCTTTATCTTTAAAATCATCCAAAGCATCGGTATCAATCGGCCCTCCTGAAATGGCATTTACACGAATGTTTTTTGGTCCTAATTCAACAGCCAAATATCTCACCACAGTTTCCAATGCTGATTTAGCGGTTCCAACCGTTGCATATCCCGGCAGACATCTTATGCTGCCAATACTTGATAAAGCCACAATTGTGCCTCCCTTTTCCCCAAAATATTTCAGCGCTTGCTGTGCGCCCAAATAAAGCGCTTTTGGTCCGGTTGCCAGCGCCATATCCAGTCCATTTATGCCAACACGGCTAACATTACCAAATACACCTTTGGCCGCATTGCTAATAAAAATATCGCACCGCTGAAACTGTTCCATGGTTTTCTCAAACAATGCCGTTATGGTTTCAGGATACTTCACATCTCCTTTAAATAGCATTGCTTTACGCCCCATTGCCTCAATTTCTTCTGCTAAAGCTTGCGCCGCGGTATCATTCCGTACATAATTGATGGCAATATGAGCGCCCATCGAGGCTAATTTTATTGCCGTCGCTCTTCCTATGCCTCGTGAAGCGCCGGTAATAATTGCAACCTGATCGTGCAACGTTTTTTCCATTCCTAAGTCGGTTTATTTCAATCCAGGTAATCCATCCACTGATCAACGCCAATCTTTGCGCCATACCAAGGTGTCATCGGCGTTGGCAGGTGCTCAATACCTTCTAAAATAACATTTTCAGCGCCATCCAGTGTGCAGCTTTCTACCGTTACGATACCATCGCCAAACAACTCCCCTTTACCCGAAACACTTTGGTAAAAGTAATAACTGGCAATGTTGGAAAGAGAATCACCAAGCTTGCCTTCCCAAGAATTACTTGTAAATGAAATCACAGGAAATTTCTCAAAAAACGTTTTATCCAAATGCTTAAATATAAAATCGGACTTAAGTTTTCCATAAGTTTCCAAACTATGATAGGGCGTCCCTAATGTCAAAAGTTTGTTAATTTTTGCTGAGTTATTGTAGGCATCTCCCAAATAGGGTATTCCCAGAAGATAAATCATGGCAATGGTTCCGCCGCCGCTATGGGCTACAATATTTATCGGTTCTTCAGGATAACGCTTTTGGATATCTTTTAAGGTGTTATCCAAAACTTTCATGACACGATTGGTTGATCTTTCAGGATCCGGCGGGAATCCCACCCAATCAAAAACATTGATCGGCAAAATAAATATTTTCTCAGCGGGTATTTTCTTTGAAAGGCATTCTTTCATTTCCTCATAAAGAGAATCCCAGAAACCGACCCCTTCTATAATAACAACGGGATTTTGATTTTTCTGTGCCATGGTTCGTCTTAGATTAAAATGGACAAATTTTCCTCGTCAAGTCATTTGAACGGGATAAGATTAAACAAAACCAACTGTAGTTCAGGTTATTGAGCGGCTGTACATTTATTAAGTGCGCTGAAGTTAGCCTCTGTCTGGCAAATCAGTATTTAACAGCATTCTTACAACTCCTCATACATTTGCCTAGCATCGTCTCTTGATAATTGCCTAACCCATTTTATGAACAATGCATACCAATGATGATTGAGATTTGTTGAGATCAGCAGTTTTGATTTATACAGAAGCCGTTTAATACCTGATTTATGACGTATATGAACGCATAAACTCCACCAACATCCTAACGCCAAAACCCGTGCTGCCTTTTTGCGAGCCGCCTATCATTCCGGGAAATGCTGGGCCTGCAATATCCATATGCGCCCATGCGGGATGATCGCCAATAAATTTTTCGAGAAATTTAGCCGCAGTAATGGCTCCAGCGCCTTTGCCGCCAATGTTTTTGATATCTGCAACATCCGATTTGAGTTGCTTATCATAAACATCCCATATAGGCATTCGCCATACTTTTTCTCCGGATGTTTGGCCGGCTTTAAAGAGTTTATCGGCAAGTTCATCATTATTGGAAAAAAGACCAGCAACCGAACTGCCCAAGGCAACAATACATGCGCCGGTTAGCGTAGCCAAATCTATAATTACATCAGGTTTATAAGTTTCTTTGGCATAGGTGAGGCCGTCGGCTAAGATCAATCGGCCTTCGGCATCGGTGTTATCCACTTCAACGGTTACGCCGGCATAGGTGGTTAAAACATCGCCGGGATTCTGGGCCGTACCGCTGGGTTTGTTGTCAGTGGCGGGTATGCATCCGATAACATGAACCGGAAGCTTAAGCCGTGCCGCAGCTTCAACCGCACCAATAACATCAGCGCCGCCAGACATATCTGCTTTCATGTCTCCCATGCCATCCGAAGGCTTAAGAGAAATTCCTCCCGTATCAAATGTTACCCCTTTTCCAATGATGGCAATTTTTGCCTTGGGTGTGGCTGTTGGTTTGTATTCCAGAATTGAGAACGTCGGAGGATTTGTGCTACCCAAATTCACACCTAAAAGCCCCCCGAAACCAAGCTCTTCTAACTTCTTTTTTTCAAACACCTGGACATCATAGCCGTAAGCTTTACCGGAAGCTTTCGCTTGTTCGGCTAACAAGGTTGCGGTCATATAATTGCTTGGCGAATTGATTAAATCTTTGACCATAGATTGCGATGAAGCAATGATCTCTCCATGTTCAGCGCCTGTTTTGATTTTAGCCAGTGTATCCGCAGAGCTAACAAGTACAACATCTTTGATTTCATGCTTTTGCTCATCTTCGGGCTTTGGTTGTTTTTTTAGCTCATTGATTTTGTCAGTTTTTAACTGATCATATTCATAACACCCTTCAAAAACGCCTTCCACAAACGTTTGAGCCACATAATCTACTGAAGTGCTCACAAGCTCGGCAATTGGTTTTACACTTCTTAAATCCACCCCGATCTTATTAAGCTTCAAGCTTTTGGATTTTTCCGAATATGCAATTGCAGCTTTTCTGAGGGATTCCAATGAAGATTTTTCCGGAAGCGCTAAACAAAATACTCGCTTTGATTCAAAATTGTCGTCATTGGGGTAAAGCATCATGATATTGGACTCTTTAACCTTGAAATCACTTTCAAGTCCAGCAAGATTTACACCGGTTTGCTTAGCAATTTCTTGAAGGTCTTTTTCTCTATTAGCTTTTGTTACAAAAAAAGCCATTGCATCCAATTTCAACTTATGAACGGCGGTTTTTGAAGTATTGATTTTCATAATTGTTTTTCTTCAGGATTCAAATAAGGTTCTTTTAAAAGTTGTTGTATTTCTGTTAAAACAGTTTGAATTGCTTTATATGATGGAAGTTTTAACTTGCAACCCGCAGCATTTTTATGCCCGCCACCTCCAAATTTTTTAGCCACACGATTAATGTAGATATCACCATGCGATCGCAAACTCATTTTTACATTGCCATCTTCTTCCTCAATGAAAACAACGCCAACATCAATACTGGAAATAGACATCAAATACTCGGCTATTTTTTCGGTATCCGAACGTGAGGTTGATGTTTGCTGAAACATTTGGCGAGTAATCAGCAAATAGGCGATTTTACCGTTCATTTCAAGATGAATGCTGCTTATCGCAAGGCCAATAAGCTTCATGGCATTGTAGGGAATGGAATAAACTTGTTTATGAATTTTACTTGGCTCAACGCCTAATTCAATTAATTTCGCTGCAATCTGATGAACATGCGGGGTGGTTTTTGGAAACCTAAATGAGCCGGTATCGGTCATCAACGCCGTATAAATCCCTATCGCAGATTTTTGATTGAAAATCGGTCGCTTAAGCAAGCTTTCAGAGTTATAGATCAAATCGTAAATCAATTCACCTGTGGCCGATGCGTAACTCAAACAGATCATAACATCAGCAAATGATTGAGGATCAAGATGATGATCAATACATCCGATTTTTAATGCACTGCTTTTTTGCAGTGATAAGACAATGTCTTTTAAAGCGCCAATGCGTTGCAGGCTATTGGTATCAAGCACTAAAAACAGATCCGCATCGTTTAGAATTGCCAAATGATCTTGATTTTCAGGAGAAAAAACCAGCAATTCGAGATCGCCAAATGCCTCAAACAAAAACTCATAATTTTTTGGAATTTCTGTGGGATTTAATATGTGGACACGCTTACCGAGGTTTTCTAATGCAAAATATAAACCAACCTCGCTGCCTAATCCATCGCCATCAGAGTTTTCATGGGTTGTAAGTACAATGGTTTCCGACTCGGAAATCAAAGTAATCATATCGCCCCAAATGTCTGAGTATCGTTCCTGATCAGCTGATGATGTGTCTTGAGAAAGCATTTTGATTCGTTTAATGAGCATTATGGTTCAATCTACCTCAAACAATGCTCTCGGCATGATTGTTCCTTTTTACATACCGATAGTTACGAATGACCATATTTTCAAAACTTACCGTTCAATTAAATATTTCAAGAGCTCCTCAATAACTTTATCAACACTTTCTTTTGGCACACGCGTGCTACCTACAGCTTTATGGCCACCGCCACCATATTTTTTAAGCAATTGACCAATATTAATATTGGCTGTCTTGTTAAAAATGTTGTACCCAACACCGATAGAAACTTTTCCTGGACGTTCAGGGTCGTTGGCAATTTTTACAGAAAGATTTGTTGCAGATTGAAAGGCATATAAAAAGTAACGATTACCTCTGGGAAGTTCATCGTAATCTCTTAAATCTGTTATCAGGACATTTTTTTCCATTCGTGAGCGCTTGCGAACAATTTCTTTATACTTTTCATTATCGCTTAAAAAAGAATCGCACTTACTTTTAACTTCATCATCATTCATTATCGTACCGATGTCTTTTTCAGACAATAAATCAATTAATCGAAGCCAGTAAGGCTTTTCTTGATAGTACCGTCCGTCAATCGTCATGGATAACAATAAATGACGTTGAGGGTCCATAACTTCAGCGTAAGTTAGTTCTGCCGAATCAATCCTGTCGGTTTCTTTAACCAAATCTGCATATTGGGTTAAGCCTGGAAAATTTGGCAGATAATAATCATAAACAACCCTGGCAGCGCTGGGAGCAGTCTTGAAGTGGCCTTTGAACTCTTTGGGTTTTGAATTAGCTATATGGTGATCAAACCACATAGCGCAGCGGGAATCGTATGGTAAATTAGCCAGGATATCGTTGGGGTGCACATCTGCTTCGCCATCTTGGACAAATTTTGGTTCGGAAAAACGAACTTGCTCAATATCCTCTGTTTTTTTTAAAAGAACCGCGCATACAATACCATCTAAATCTGCACGGGTTAAAACGCCCATTTTCATAAGCTACTATGAATAATCGTAAATTATTGGTTTAATTTCAGATATGTGATGATCAATTTCTCCGGATATAATCATATCCAAAAACACTTTCATTAAGTTTGGATCCCACTTGTTCTCTTTAGTTTCAGTTTCCATGATTTCCATAGATTCCTGGATGTTATATGCTTTTTTGTATGGGCGAACCGTAATCAATGCATCATAAAAATCAACAATCGCAATAATTCTGGCTGTTAATGGAATTTGATCTCCAACGAGTTTATCCGGGTATCCGGTTCCATCCCAGCGCTCCTGGTGAAAACGAATGATAGGTAAAACATGGGTCAATGATTTTAAAGGCTTACATATTCGTTCACCTTCTTCAGGATGGCGCTTCATGATTTCATACTCTTCCCTATTCAGCTTACCTGGCTTAAGCAAAATAGAATCAGGAACAACAATCTTACCAATATCATGAATCACCCCACCTTTTCGGACGGCATCAATATGAAGATCATCCAGCCCAATTTTTTTTGCCAATTTTGAGCCATATTCCGAAAGGCGTTGGCAGTGCCCGTTGGTATAAGGATCTCGACCTTCAATAGCAAGAGCCAAAGAAAAGATCACCGTTTCGGCATCTTCCAACTGATCGATATAAGCTTTGGTTTTTAACAGCGCCCTAACTTTGGTGATAAGCTCAATTCTATTGAACGGTTTACCTAAAAAATCATCAACGCCAATTTCAAGGGCACGAACCTTATGCTCAAAATCAAACAGACCTGTAAGCATAATGGTTGGAATCAAGCGGGTTTCGGACGATTCCTTTAATTTTGAGACCATATCACACCCATTCAGCTTTGGCATAAGCATATCCGTAATGATCAAATCCGGTTGTTTTTTATCAACAGATTCCAAGGCTTCCATACCATTGGTGGCCATACGGACCGTATACCCCTCACTTTTTAGGGTTTCTTCAAGCAAACGAAGAATAATCTCCTGATCATCAACAATTAAAATTTCAGCCGCTTTTTTATCAATAGACATACTACTTGAAAGTTAGTATGGTTTTAAAATGTTTATCTACGCCTAACTTTATTTTGAAGCCGAACTGCTATGGCCTGGAAAGAAATGCGCCTTAGGGTCTAAATTGGTTTTAGCATTATTAACGGCTATGGCTGCTTCAGCAAATCCTGTGGCTATTAGTTTCAATTTAGCCGGATGCCAAACAACATCTCCAGCAGCATAAATACCTTCAATGTTTGTTGCCATATTTATATCAACCTTAATGGCATTATTAAGAATTTCAATCCCCCAATCTTTAATTGGACCTAAATTTGTTGAAAATCCCATGTTACATAATATAGCATCAACCTCTAAGGTTTCTTCATCTTTGGTTTTATTATTAAATATAACCGCTTTTTCTACCTGACCATTTGTTCCATGAATAGATTTTAACTCATAAAATGTCTTAATGGTAGCTGATGATGATTTTACTTTATTTACACTATCTTCATGAGCAGTGAATTTATCACGACGATGAATAACCGTAAGATCCGAATTATCGGCTAAAGCCATCGCCCAATCCATTGCAGAATCACCACCGCCTATCACTAAAACTTTACTTCCATGGAAAACCTCCGGATTTTGAACAAAATAAAACAAGCCTTTCTCTTCCCATTGCAGCGCTTCTTCCAATTGAAGCTTTCTTGGAGAAAACGCACCAACGCCTGCTGCAATCAATATGGTTTTAGATGAGAACGATCTACCGTCTTCGGAATGAAGTGCAAACTCAGAATCATACTTATCAATAGACATAATCTTGGTTTTGGTAAGTATGGTTGGCTCGTATTGTCTAGCTTGTGTATGTAAGTTATCTACCAGATTTTCGGCAACAATATCGGGGTAACCGGCTACATCAAATATACTTTTTTTAGGGTACAAGGCTGTTAATTGGCCGCCAACCTGAGGCAAACTATCAACAACAAGAGCATTTAGCCCTCTTAATCCGGCATAAAATGCTGCATACAATCCTGTTGGGCCTGCTCCAATGATTGCAATATCATAGTGTTCTTGACTCAAATCAGTGACTTATTTTGATTACTTATTTTAAAAAAACAAAATAAAAGAAACTTGGTGAAAACAAAAAAGGCATCCCAAATTGGAATGCCTTTAATTGAAATGCTCAAATTTTTACTTGTGTTCCATAAACCGTGAACTTCGTGGCGCTGTTCTGTAACTTGAGCCTTGCGAGCGGCTGTACCAGCGATCATTATCCATTCGTTTGCCTCTTAATGTTGGTATAAACGTTACATTTCTATCCGGCTGATATTGGCTATCATTTGAAGGATAAACATCCGGAACTCTTGGTTTGTAATTTGCTTTGGCTTTACCATAACTGATCAGTTTAAACCGACGGTAGTCGTCGCTTAAATTAAACTGCTCCGACATATAGTTCCAGGCATTGTTGGCTCTTTTATAGCCTAAACGATAGTTATAACTTGCGCCACCTCTTACATCACAATGGCCTTCAACTATGATCTTAACCTTTGGATCTTCAAGAAGTGTTTTAATAGAGTCGAGATTTCTGTTAAACTGCTCTCTTGCAGAACCATCAATATCGGCCCTATCATATGCAAATAACACATTTTGCAACTCAGGAATAACAACAATCAAAGTTAAGGATTTACTTGTTGTGCCGCCTTTACCAACTGCTGTTAGAGCATATTGCTGAGATTCTTTTGGGCGAACGGTTTTTTCACCTTTAGCGGCAACTTTTCCCAGACCCGAAATCGTGATTTGATCTTCAAATGCACCGGTTACATTCCAGGAAACTGTAGCGCTTTCCGGCTTACTTAAATTGATTTTATCGGTTGAAATTTTGAACTCAACCTGAGGTGGAGCAGGAACAACCACTGACAAAGTTACCGTATCCCTGGCAATCTTTTCACCTTTGGAAGCCGTTGCAATATATTCATACTTTTGAGTTTTCGGTCCAGGTAATGAAGGGCGAGGTGAAATTCCCGAGCTATCAATACTTGCATTTTCAATGTTTCTTGCAGAAAAAAGATTAGATATAGAAAGTTGTTCTGTATTTTTAGCGTCCCAACCAATAACTGCAGAATCCCCGATTGCCATTTCCATACTTTTTTGACGAGCGCTGTTATCGGCATTATCCCGAATAAATAAACTAACCGTAGGATCGGAGGCACAACCCGTGCCAAGCAGCACAAAAACGAGAATTATGGGAAGAATGTGTTTTGTATTCATATTTCGTGTTTTTTGGTTTGTAAGAGATAAAATGTTGGAAAATTTAAGTCAGACTTATTTCCTAATTGCAAATATAATAATTATATCTTTTAAATGCCTCATCTAAAACCCGATTTATCATACGTTTAAATGAAATTCCTGCCATAAAAGCAGCTTTTGGGAAGCATGAATTTTCATTTGGGTCAGGCAATACACCCGGCAATGCATTCACTTCCAAAATATTAACATTACCTTCATTATCGAGTCTGAGATCAACTCTGGCCCAATCCTTGCAATCCAGCGCCTTAAAAGCTTGAATGGAAACGTTTGAAAGCTCAGCTTTCAAATCATCCGGTATTATAGCCGGGCATTGAAAGATTTCCAATGGGTTAGACGGATCATCCCATACCCATTTAGCTTCATAGGAGTATATTCTGCGAGATTTTGCAGGTAATTTATCAAACAAAACTTCTACAATCGGCAACGCTTCAATGCTACTACCATTGCCAATCAAACCGACTGTAAATTCACGTCCTTGCAGTAATGTTTCTACAATAACCGACTGAGAGTAAGTTATAAGATGTTTTTCTACCACTTTAACCAACTCATCGTAGCTATCAACAACTGATTTTTCACTAATCCCCTTACTTGACCCTTCCAATAATGGTTTGATGATCAAAGGATAACTAAATTTATCCAAGGCTTGGGCATTCAAATCGCCGATATTAGCGATAACAACAAAAGATGGCGTTGCCAAACCATGATACGATAGAACCTCTTTTGTTTTGGCTTTATCCAGTGTTATGGCAAGGGTTGCAACGCCTGATCCCGTGTAAGGAATCGCCAGCCAATCCAAAATTGCCGGAACCTGAGCTTCACGACTAGCGCCATTGAACCCTTCTGCCATATTAAAACAGAAGTCGGGTTTTTCGGATCTTAGTTTCTCAATAACCTCAGGCAATTTCTCAGGGTGACAATCAATAACCGCTACTTCATGAAATTCTTCGAGTGCATTGCTGACAGCAGAAATCGTTTGCATCGAATCCCATTCCAGGAAATCCTCATGAGAAATGGATGCGTCATTCGGTTTTTGATTAACCATTAAGGCAATTTTCATATCACAAATCAACCGTTCTTTAACTGAAATTTCAATACCTCAATATCGACCTGCGAGGTATCGAACATAGTTAAAGTGGAATGTTACCATGTTTTTTTCTGGGATTTGTATCTACTTTATGCTTGAGCATATCAAATGCACGAATCAATCGCTGCCGAGTTTCTCGTGGATAGATCACCTCATCAATATAGCCTTTTTCCGCTGCCAGATAAGGATTCGCAAAGGTATCTTCGTAATCTTTGGATTTATCTTCCAAAGCAATTTTTGGATCGTCTGCAGCGGCAATTTCTTTTCTAAAAATAATTTCTGCCGCACCTTTACTTCCCATTACTGCAATCTCAGCTGTTGGCCAGGCAAAATTCATATCACCGCGAATATGTTTGGAGTTCATCACATCGTAAGCGCCGCCGTATGCTTTTCGGGTAATAACGGTAACTTTTGGAACGGTTGCTTCAGCCAAGGCATACAATAATTTAGCGCCGTGAATGATAATGCCATCCCACTCCTGATCCGTACCCGGCAAAAAGCCCGGAACATCTACGCATACGAGTAGCGGTATGTTAAAACAGTCGCAAAAGCGAACAAACCGCGCCGCTTTTCTGGATGCATTAATACTCAGAACGCCTGCTAAAACCGCAGGTTCATTGGCAACGATCCCAATTGATCTCCCACCAATCCTGGCAAAGCCAATTCTAATGTTTTCCGAATAATTGCCTTGTATTTCAAAAAATTCACCGCCATCAACAATGAGTTCAATCACTTCTTTCATGCTGTAAGGCTTGCTGGAGCTATCCGGTATGATCTCATCAAGCTTTTCTTCAGCGCCATCAACCGCTTCAACCACATTGCTGTTGAACGGCTTTTCTTCACAATTTTGCGGAATGTATTCAAGAAGTCTTTTAATATTTTCCAATAAATCAATCTCATTTTCACAGCAAAGATGCGCCACCCCGCTTTTGGAAGAATGCGTTTCTGCACCGCCCAATTCCTCCTGAGTTACATCTTCGTGAGTTACGGTTTTAAGCACATTCGGGCCAGTAACAAACATATAACTGGTATGATTGGCCATCAAGATAAAATCTGTTATTGCCGGTGAATAAACCGCTCCGCCGGCACAAGGTCCCATAATGGCAGATATTTGCGGCACCACGCCCGAAGCTAATGTGTTGCGAAGAAAAATATCGGCATAGCCGCCAAGCGATTCAACGCCTTCCTGAATTCTAGCGCCACCGCTATCGTTCAAACCAATTACCGGACAACCATTTTGCATGGCCATATCCATAATTTTACAAATTTTTTCGGCATTGGCTTTGGATAAGCTTCCCCCCAAAACGGTAAAATCCTGGCTAAACACATAAACCGTTCGACCCGCTATTGTTCCATAACCTGTAATAACGCCATCTCCAAGATATCGCTGCGACTCCAACCCAAAATTTGTTGAAGAGTGCTTCACCAATGCTCCGATTTCCTGAAAAGACCCTTTATCCAATAGTAAATCCAGACGTTCTCTGGCCGAAAGCTTGCCTTTTTTATGCTGGGCTTCAATTCGTTTATCACCGCCCTGTTTAAGGGCTTCTTCTCGTAGTTGATTTAATTTTTCAAATTTTTCCGGTTTGGATTGAGTCATAATTCATACATGTTAAGGTGAACAAAAATACACGCTCGGTATTAAATTTTATTTATATCTGCTCGCATTTGAGATATTTATTTGCAGGTAAATGTATATGGTTTTTTTATTGGCAACGAATTAAGTAAATTTTAAGCTTATGTGGAAAATTTCTACGAAAGAAAGATACGAATTTTTGGTTCTTGAATGGCGAAGAAATGCAACGACTTTTTGCTGATTTTTACTTGATCAACTACTTTTTTCAGCGCAATAAAATTTATTAGAAACGATAATACAACATAATGTTAAAATTTATAGAAAAGATATTTGGCACAAAACACGACCGTGATATTAAGAAAGTTTTTCCCTTAGTGGGTGAAATAAATGCCTTTTATGAAGACTTTAACAAATTAAGCGACGACGAGCTACGTTCTAAAACCCTGGAATTAAAAAAAATCATATCCGACCATATTCATGACACTCAAAAAGAGCTCGAAGTCGAAAAAGAAAAGCTTAACAATCTTGAGCTCACCTTTGAAGAAATCGATAGCATAAAGGAAAATATAGATCATTTACAGCAAGCCTTATTATCTGAAACAGAAGAGATATTGCTTGAAATTTTGCCCCAAACATTTGCCATTGTAAAAGACACCTGTCGCCGATTGGTTGGCAAGCAGTTTCAACTCATGGGTAATGACTATACATGGGATATGATCCCTTATGATGTTCAGCTTATTGGCGGTATTGTGCTTCATGAAGGAAAAATTGCCGAAATGGCAACCGGTGAAGGTAAAACATTGGTTGCGGTTCTCCCTACGTTTTTAAATGCCTTAACAGGCAAAGGAGTTCATGTTGTTACGGTCAACGATTATCTGGCCGAACGCGATTCGCAATGGGTTAAACCGGTTTTTGATTTTCACAACTTATCCGTGGGCGTTATTTTAGCCCGCATGTTGCCGGAAGATCGCAGAGAACAATACAATTGTGATATTGTCTACGGCACGAACAATGAATTTGGCTTCGATTATCTTAGGGATAATATGTCTTCAATCCCCGAAGATGTCGTACAACGTGAATTTAATTATGCCATTGTAGATGAGGTTGATAGTGTTTTAATTGATGAAGCCAGAACACCACTTATCATTTCAGGCCCGGTACCTAACGCTGATGTTAATAAATATCAAGACATTAAACCTCGTGTTGAGCGTTTGGTCAGAGCTCAGCAAAACATCGTGGCTAAGATGCTCAATACCGTTGAAAAAAATTCAAAGCAACAGTCATCGGATAAAGACAGCGAATTTGAAATGGGTTTAGCGTTGCTTCGCTCCAAACGCGGCCAGCCAAAAAATAAAAAACTAATTAAGACATTGGGTGAAACCAATATGTCTAAACTCATGCAAACTGTTGAGAATGAATTTTTAAAAGACAATGCCCGCCGCATGCATGAAGTTGATGAAGAGCTTCTATTTTCAATTGATGAAAAAAACCACACGATCGATTTAACCGAAAATGGACGATCATTCTTGACAGATTCCAATGAGGATTCAGATTTCTTTCTCCTGCCTGATGTTGGTACCGAAATAGCAAAAATAGAATCCGACAGTTCTTTATCCGAGAGTCAAAAACAACAAAAAAAAGATGACGTGTACCGGGTGTTTTCGGAACGCTCCGAACGCATCCATAATATATCCCAATTGCTGAGGGCTTATTCGTTATATGAACGTGATGATGAATATGTGGTTCAACATGGTAAAGTTCTGATTGTTGATGAATTTACCGGTCGTATTTTACCGGGCCGACGTTACAGTGATGGATTGCATCAAGCTATCGAAGCTAAGGAAGGCGTGAAAATTGAAGGCGAAACCCAGACGATGGCCACAATCACACTTCAAAATTTCTTCAGGTTGTATAACAAATTAGCCGGAATGACGGGTACTGCCGAAACGGAAGCTTCGGAGTTTTATGAAATTTACAAATTGGATGTTGTGGTAATCCCAACCAACAAGCCGATACAACGAAACGACCAGGAAGATTTGGTTTATAAAACCAAACGGGAAAAGTATACCGCTACCATTGACAGAATTGAAGAGTTAAGAAAAAAAGAGCAGCCGGTGCTTGTAGGTACTACAAGTGTTGAAGTTTCGGAAACGCTTTCAAGAATGCTCAGGATGAAACGCATTCCCCATAACGTTTTAAATGCCAAACAAAACGAACGAGAAGCTGAAATCGTTGCTCAAGCCGGACAAAAAGGCGCTGTTACCATTGCTACAAATATGGCTGGCCGTGGAACGGATATCAAACTTGGTGAAGGCGTAAAAGAAAATGGCGGATTATTTATACTTGGCACAGAACGGCATGAATCGCGCAGG
Source organism: Chloroherpetonaceae bacterium (assembly GCA_028277445.1). Classification (GTDB taxonomy): domain Bacteria; phylum Bacteroidota; class Chlorobiia; order Chlorobiales; family Chloroherpetonaceae; genus JANQGG01. The sequence continues at coordinate 13,954 of JANQGG010000028.1, forward strand.
ATCGACAGGCAATTGCGAGGCCGTGCTGGGCGTCAGGGCGATCCCGGTGAATCGGTATTTTATGTTTCACTGGAAGACGATTTAATGCGGCTGTTTGGTTCGGATCGCGTCATCTCTGTTATGGATCGATTGGGTCATGAAGAAGGCGATGTGATTGAACATGCGATGGTCACCAAATCAATTGAACGCGCGCAACGCAAGGTTGAAGAACAAAATTTCGCCATTAGAAAACGATTGCTGGAATATGATGATGTGATGAATCAACAACGCGAAATTATTTACACCCGGCGGCGAAATGCGCTGTTTAAGGATCGACTTCGACTAGAAATTTTTGACCTTTTAAGAGATCATGCCGATAAAATCTCAGAGCAATTTGTGCAATCATTACAAGCTAGTGATTTGGAAGAGCTTGTTCTTCGCGAATTATCGGTTGATATTAAAATCTCTGCCAATGAAATTGAAGATTTAGGCCATGATGGTTTAAGCGATAAAATTTATCACACATGTGTTGATTTCTATAAACGAAAAGAAAATATTCTGGGCTCGGAAATAATGGCCCAAATTGAAAAGTTTGCGGTTTTGGGGGTTATCGATCAAAAATGGCGCGAGCATTTAAGGGATATTGATGAACTTAAAGAGGGTATCAATTTAAGGGCATACGGACAAAAAGATCCGCTTTTGGAATATAAACAGGAAGCCTTCAAGCTTTTTGTTGCTATGCTTGAAGATATCTCAAAAGAAACGCTTTCTTTGGCGTTTAAACTATACCCTCAACAAACTCAAAGCGCTCAAATGCTTCCTAAACGGGCGGAAGTTAACACAAAACGACTCGTGGCCACACACGAAGATGCTGAAAGCGCTTATACTCACCCCTCCGAATCCGGTGTGGGAAATCAGCAGCATGAAACAAGTTCTGAGACTGAAGCTAAACAACAACCGATTCGTGTAGAAAAAACCCCAGGTAGGAACGATCCATGCCCTTGTGGAAGTGGCAAAAAATACAAACATTGTCATGGAAAATAGCATTTTTATGCTTACCTGTTTTACAGCTAATCATCATACAACTACTGGATTATTTGAATGAGATATAACAAAAGGCTATTTCTTTTTTTATGGGTATGTGCTTTTATTGGAGCACAACTTTCGTTGGCTAACCAAAATAGTGCTATTGCAAAAGTCAATAGCAACTTACCTGTTGAAGGATCAAATAAAAGTATCAACGATCAGCATTTTAAAGTCTTAAAGACATATTCTAATAAAATTCAAATAGAGTTTTCTTACGCAATACCCGAGTATATACAAGATAATAGTAAATCGCTTGTCCAATCAAAGACTAAAGCTCATCAGGTTCTGGATAAGTATTATCAGCTCCCGTTTTTCAGTTACCCCATACTTGGTAAAATCTTATCCGCAAAAACGACTTATCTTAGTTCAAAAGGCTCATTAAAAAATATTGATTTGAAACCGTTAGTTAGTTTCACGGAAGATTCTCCAATTGGGCTAGGTGATCACTCTGAAAAACAAGTAACTGATCAAACTACTGAAGTTACTAACCCGTTTTACTCGGTCATCAAATGGAATTATGTTGGTTCTATGAGAGGTAAAGACATCTCATACCTGCATATATATCCGTATCGCTATTTTAGAGAATCCTCAACTTTGCAATTCAATCAGAAAATAATTGTTGAAATTACATTTTCTGACGCTGCTTCTATTAGCAGTTTTCAGATCGGTTTAAATGAAGCTCAAATATTGAACAATCCAACCCCGAAAAAACAAGTATCTAAAATCAATACAAGATTGAACCTTCAAAAAGGGTTAGCGTCTCAAACTCTATCTTCAAGAACCATTTCAACATTATCCGAAGCCAATGTTTTCGGTTCTTTACCTGTTATTCCAAAATACAAGATCATTGTTGATGAAGATGGGGTTTACCAGATTGGATACTTTGAATTTCAAGACGAAGAATTTCCTGAAGATTTCTTTAAGGCTGATCCCAGAACGTTTCGACTATTTAACAAAGGTATAGAGATCCCCATTATTGTTTCAGGAGAAGAAGATGGCGAGTTTGATCGTAACGACTATATTGAGTTCCTCGGTGAATCTCACAAAATTGGCTTGGAAGATCCCGACCGCCCTGATATGTATAATGATCCATATACAAATAAAAACATTTATTATTTGTATTGGGAACCAACCTTGACCTCAGCAAATAAAGGGCTCCGCATGGTAGAAGTTCCGGCTCAAATAAGACGGGTAATTAGCAGCGGAACCTCATTTAATTTAAAAGGTCGCTCGTTTCGTTCAACTTTACATTTTGAAGAAGATAATATCATTAGGGAACGCATGAGTGGATTTTACAGCCGTTTCAATCAGGAAGAGTATGCAAAAACTAGAAATCATTCAGATGCTAGAGATTTAAACTTTTGGACGCCAATTGACTATGGTCGTTCTACAACTTTTAACATTGTAGTTCCATCACCTGATTTTAGCGTTAGCATTGATCCTGAATCGTTGAGAGTTCGCGCGGCTTTTCATAGCAAAAGCATCGTAAATTTAAATGGCAAGCCTCAAAACACAGCTTTATTGGCATTGGGAAAACCTTCTGCTCCTTTCATCGTTACTGAAACAAGTTGGGGAGAAAAAGTATACGCAGATCGTAATAAAAGCCGTCAGGAGCTTAATTTGGTAGATGTTAAACTTCCGATCACCCAACAGCGTTTGTTGGATGAATCAGGCTTGGCTGTAATTCAAATCACCAACCGAGACAATATCTCTACAGGTACGACTTCTCGGTCTTTTTATTTTAACTGGTTAAATATTACCTATCGACGGTTGTATGAAGCCTATAATGATGAATTAACGTTTAAAGCCCCTCCTTCTTCCAGACCCGGTTTATATCAATTTCAAATCAATGGATTTAAAACTCCGGAAATCGATATTTATAAAAAAGATGTTGGGAAACTTTCCAACTTTAACGTTGAAAAATATTCTCAAATTAATGCTGATAATGTTGAAGAAAATTTATACCGGGTGATTTTTCAAGATAACGTAATTAACCCAAACGATGTCAGTTACATAGCCTTGCCTTCGGATCACAAAAAAATCCCGAGTGCATTCAAAAAAGTTGAACGTGCAAATGTTTTTGAACCCGAAATATCCTTACAAAATACGTCCAACAATTATAATTACATTATAATTACAACCGATCAATTTATAAATGAAGAAAACAAAACCGACGATACTAATCCTGTCAAGAAGTATAAAGACTATCGTGAAAGTTCACTCGGATTTTACAACGAATCTAACAATGTCCTTGTAACAACAGTAGAAGGAATTTACGATGAATTTAATTATGGCATTAAAAGCCCACATGCAATTCGCAATTTCTTGAATTATGCCTATAACAACTGGTCTACCTCCCCAACCTATGTTCTGCTTTTAGGCGATGCGTCCAGAAATAATGAATCCCAAGATTTAGTGCCAACCATGCATGTTCAAACGCTAAGATTTGGTGCTACCGGCGCTGATGTTTGGTATACTATGATAGACGGTTACGACGAATCAGGTCGGCTAGATCTGTTGCCAGAATTGCAAATTTCGCGAGTTCCAGCCAAAACGTTAACTGACATTGATGCTTATCTAAATAAGTTAAAAAAATATGAGCTTTACGTTACCGATCCTTCAAATGCCTCAATTGGCGAATGGCAAAATCAAATCGTGTTTGTGGCTGGTGAGACTGGTTCAGAAAGTATTGGTAGCCAAAGCGTGCGAAAAGATGTATTTGTTGTCCAAACTGATAACTTGATTGAAAATTACATTCAACGAAATTTCTTTATCAATCGATTACACACAAACCTTGGTCGAAATGCGGTTTCAAATGTTGACTATCAAGACATTTATAGAGGATCTCGTTCAGATATGGAGCAATTTCTTAACACTGGTTGCTTAATACTAAACTTCGTTGGTCATGGTGGCGGCGCAATTTGGTCGGATAGTCAGGTGATGACACTTAGCGGTGTGGATCGATTAAATAATTTTGAATCTTTGCCTTTTGTTACCAGCATGACTTGTTTTACAGGAGCTTTCGATGATCCATCCTATTCAGTAGGGACGCTTTCAGAAAAAATGATTTTAACTCCTGAAAAAGGTGCAATTGGATTTATAGGGTCAGCAGGATTAGGATGGCTAATCAATGATGATATCATGGCAAGATCTATCTTCAACTTTTTATTAGATGATGAAAACAAAAATTTATCTATTGGTGATCTGCTCTTCCAAGCCAAAACGAGATATTACTTAGATAACATTTATTTTTGGGATCAAGCCCCATCTATGATTTATCAATATGGCATTTTTGGTGATCCGGCCTTACGACTTGCACATCCTTTTTCAAAAACAGATAATGGTGAAGATATACTTAACTATAATTTAGACGCTCATATTTTAAGTATTGGCGACACCTTAACTTTCACTTGTGATATTAAAAACTTTAATACGGGCGTTGCAAAATGGGTCTTAACCGACGATTACAATTTTGATACCGAGTTAAATCCCAATAATATCCTTTTTGTCCAAAGTGGAAAATTACTGCAAAATGTAGATGGTTTTTTAACCGATACAATTAAAATTCCAATTGTTCAACCTCTTGAAGTTGCTTATAACAATAATGAAAACTTTGCAGGTGGTCAATTAAAGCTATTTATTCAGGGCTCTGGCTCTAATGCCGGTAAAGCAATTCATGGTAATATTCCTATTAGCGCAAATGGGCCTTACTTCAAAAGTTTTGGTCCTGAAACGCCTATACAAAATGCTGTGGATCAACCACTGAAATTTTCTGCTCAGATAGACTCAAGATATCCAATTGATTTTGTTGAACTTCGAATAACTATTGAAGAGCCAAATCAAAACTTAGAGTTCTCAGTCGTGCCTGGTTGGAATAACAAATTGATTTCTGCACTTGAAACAACACAAAACACTTATGTCACTTCGACAGCTGTTCCTGCATCAATCATGAAAAAAGGAAATCGGATCACCTACAATTTTGTTGCCCAAAATTCTCAATTCAATGTTGCTTATTCTGAAACCAAAACTGAAATTGTTGGAAACCTTCCGGATTTAGCTGCTTACCCCCAAGCAAATAAAGGCATGCTACAATTTTTTGATAACTCATCGATTGATTTTTACACCGACAATGACTCCGTCGTTATTGGTTCAAATATATATAACTGGAGTTCTTTACCGGCTGAAAATGTAACTGTTTATTTTTATGAAAGCTCTATAAGAAATGGCGATCCGAGAAAATCATCATATCAAGGTTTAAATAAACCCCTTTTAACCAATGATAACATTATTGGTCATACAACGATTTCTGTTGGAGCTAATCAGCATGCATTTGCTAAAATTGGTGTTCCAAGTGATTTTGAATTGTCTCAAACATATTCTGTTGGTATAAAAGTTGTTTCTGATACCAACCAATCCATTTATGAAGAAACTTATACTAACAATCTTTCAAATGAAAAAAACATTGTGTATGATATTCTTCACATTGATAACACAACCATTAATAATATTGCTTTAGACAAAAACCTATACCTAAGTTTTGCACAATCTACATTTTCAAAAAGCGGATTCTTAAACATTACAAAACTATCAAATCCAACTATTGTTGCTCAACCCGACAATCAATTTATACGCTTTAAAGATCAACGCATAGACACTATCCTGATCGATGAAAACTTTTATGCCTATGAAATTACCTCTTTAGATACGTCTCTGATTCTTAAAAAACCTATTACCCTTCGCTTTGAGTTTGACACTAATGATGAACTTTTTCTTCAAAATCCATCTGAACGCGAAAAAGTTGGCGGCTATTATTACGCAAGTAATTTGGATCGTTGGATAAAGTTAGTTAACCAAATTCAACTTGATTCCGCGACAATATCGATGACCAGCAATAAATTTGGCACGTTTTCAGTACTATACTCTTCGGATGTTACAAACCCGATAGCTAACTTAGGCATTGACGGTCAGTATTATTCAAGTGGAAGCTTTGCGCCAAAAAAAGCTCGTATTATTGCGACATTGCAAGATCAAAACGGCATTAACCTTGACCCCCAGTTTATTACGGTCATTAAGGATGGCGATAGCTCTGAATCGCTTCAAAGTAAGTTAACTATCCCTGAAAATGCTTTAAATGCCAATAGTGTAGGTATTTCATTTAGCGACGAATTTGATCCGGGCAATCATGAAGTCACGTTTGTTTTTCATGATACCAACTTAAACCAGACACGAAGTGAAAAAATGGTTTTTCAGGTTGAAAATGATTATAGCTTAAAAGTATTTGGGAATTTTCCGAATCCATTTACGGATGAAACGGATATCGCATATGAAATCATCGGCGGTGAATCTGCAAATACTCTTGAGTTTAAGATTTATACGGTTTCCGGAAGATTGGTTACCACTTTCAACCAACAATCAGGTAAAGTTTTAGGTTTTACGCCATCACAGTTTGCAGGTGCAGATAATGACGCCAGAACTGTTGGGCTTCATATTTATCGTTGGGATGGAACCGATAAAGATGGTAATTCTGTAGCTAACGGCGTATATTTCTGCAAAATTAAAGCCAGTTTCAAAGGCAATGTTCAGGAAGAAATTATTAAAATTGCTCGAATTCGTTAATTCATTTTTCTATGGCTCATTTCATTTTTTATCGACTAAGAAAATTCACACTGGTTTTACTGCTGTTTAATACCATTAGTTTAAATCTCTTTGCTGATAATGACAGTTATGTTGCTGCTTTTCTTGATATCCCAATTGGCGTTCGTGCATTAGGCCTTGGGGGTCAATATACCCCTATCGATAATCACGATGGAACGGCTTTTTATTGGAATCCCGCTGGTGTAAGTTTAACCCAAAGTGGAATTTTAACATTGCTTTACTCTAACCAATTTGGTTCTTTAGGCGATCCTTTGTCAGATTTTATTTATGTCGGTTATGCTCAAGAAATAAGTAAAGGATTTGGTTTTTCAGTTAATTGGATTCGCAACAGCATTTCAAATATCCCATTAACGGCAAGTTTGGATTTGAATCAGGGCGATATCGGACAGATCTTGCACCGTCAAGATTTAATAAACGGTTCTTTTTCAAATACAGACCAGGCACTTATTTTAAGTTTAGCCAAAAACGTCGTTTCATCTGTTGATTTTGGCTGGCAATACTTTGATCTACCAATAGAACTTCCAATAGGGATTAATTTTAAATATATCCATCAATCTTTTAGTGGTGCAAGTGAAGTAGAGTATTCAGGCTCAGGGGTTGGTATTGATTTGGGCGCTATACTAAAATTTAAGCTTGGCGATTTTGTTTCAAATCAGGCCTATGGTGATGTTGCCATAGGCGGAACAGTTAGAGACTTATTTAATACCCCTATTTCATGGAATACTGATTTGAAAACAAAGGCTACCATTAAGCGATCTTATCTTTTAAGTTTTTCGTACAAGCAACCGGTTAGAATAATATCCAGTTCCTTGATTTTTCTTTTGACTTTAGATTCAAAATACGAAGATATTACCTCGTTAGGATTGGAATACAAATTTCAAGATATTTTAGCCCTGAGAATTGGTTCATATGATGAAAACTTAACATTAGGTGCAGGATTTCATATCTTTAATGAGATTTATCTGGATTATGCATTCCAATCTCATGAACTGGGTGATCCACATCGTGTTGGACTCACAGTCGATCTATTAAAACTACTTTGATTTTTTTATGTCATATAATCTGAATATTGTGAAATTTTTCATGAGTAACTGCCTATTAGTTTGTGCTTTAATTTTTATCACTACTGGATGCTCAGACGATGAAGTACTGTCAATTCCTGAAGCGCCGCAGTTTGTTCCTAAAAGCTCGGATACCGCAAAATATAGCCAAGGTATTCGCCCAATTTCCAATTCAAAAGGGATTTATTTGGAGTGGTACCAAAATAATGAAAATGATTTGGCCGGGTACAATTTATACAAAACGACCCAATTCACAATTGCTGGGAGTGGTGATACAATACCCGTAAATTTCAATTTGTTAAAAAAAATCCCACTGGGTTCTGAAGAAAGTGATACCAGCTATCAGGATCTTGATGTTGATCAATTTAACAGATGCTTTTATCGTTTAACAGCCTATTCCAAATCTGGAGGTGAAAGCACGCCATCCACTAAAAGCCCTAATTACCTTGTTAAGAGTTATCCAATTTTAGAAGAGCCAACGGGTCAATTTCAAATCCCTGCTAATAAAAAGCTAACCTTCAAATGGAGTAATGACCCCAGCGCTGCAGGCACTTATACTGTGAAGATTTATACACAAGACGACGATTCTGGAAATTTTGATATAGTTGCCCGTGCGATTATAGACAATACTGGCTTTGCAGGTGCCGATTCGGTGACTTTTGATTTTAATTCATTAAATGCCAGTATTGATGGAAATCGCAATATAACAGTTTATAAATTGCTAGAAGCCGATTCTTTTGGGGTTATATATAATTGGTATGTTTTCTACTCTGAGTCTACAATAGATCTTTTAACGGGTTCAATTAGCGAATCGGCATTTAGTTTAATTAACTAATTATCAAAAAACCATTAAATGAAACGTTTTCTTCAATCTTTTATACTTTTCGTATGTTTTTTTCAAATACCCTCAGTAACTTACGCTCAAGTATTCGGTGGGAGTATTTCCGGTTCTACAGGAACAGGTTCCTTTTCAACGCCATCACTTGACGGTTCAAGTGGCCCAACAGCATACTTTTACGGAAAGGATCAGGGTGTTCTCATTGATGTTAACTTATGGGGTCAAGTTGGTAAGCCTGGAAAATATTTTGTGCCATATACTACAGACTTAATTTCTTTAATTTCAATAGCAGGGGGCCCTACTGATAAAGCAAAACTTGATGAAGTTCGAATCATCAGGTACGCGGTTAAAGACACCACTGTAATAGAAAAAATTGCACGTGTAAATATTGTAAAGTTTATCGAGTACGGAGATCAAGGTAATTTACCTCAACTGATTCGGGGTGATACTGTAATCATTCCCGGCGATGCTTTAAGTGTGTTTCAAACGTTTGTTGGCATTGCGGCAAGTATTGGAGTTGTCGTCAATACGTTTGCTCTTATTGCATTACTTAATCAACGTACGAGTAATTGAAAAATGTTCCTTTTAAACTTTATTTCATTATATTTTAGTTGTGTAAAGTTATTTACATAATAATACACCCAAGCTTATGTCAAAAAATCTACACATTTTAGCCTTAGTTTTATTTATCATATGTGGAAGTTTTCCATCTAAGGCTCAACACATATTTAATGCAAGTAACGAACTGTTGCATGTTCAAGAAGCCATGACACCTAAAAGTGGTAATTTAACCCTTTATAGCCATATGGATGTTAATACGGTTTCATCGCCATTGGATGATTACAACGTTTGGATTGTAAGAAATACTATTCACATAGACTATTCGATTTTTGACAATCTTGTTTTAGGTTTAAATACTTCCATATATCAGGATATACATAGGAAGGATCCCAGCAACAATTTTGACCATTTAATTTTCACCGTTAAGACTGGCTCATTTGGTTTTGGTAATGATCATTTTTTTGTAGGTGCTTTAGGTTCATATATGCTTCCCTTTTCGGACTACAATAACAATTATGGGTTGCCATATACTGCAGGTGGTAATGAAATTGGTTTTGACTTTATTTTTTCATTTTATACCGATAATCTTTTTCCAAAAGAATCAACAAGTATTAGTTTAAACATTGGTTACTACAACTATTTTGATAAAGATGAAGACATTTCTCATAACTCAAGAGAATTTCTTGTAAATAATAATTCTTCAGCATTCAAATACTCATTTGGTTTACTGGTTCCTACACCTTCATTGGATATCGTTATAGAAATGTGGGGTCATAGCTTTATTCAACAACCTCCTACCATCGCATATAGTCGTGAAGATCAACTGTTTTTAACATTTGCTACTAAGTTAAATCCGATTTCGTTTATTAATCTTAATATTGGTGGCGATTTATTGCTTTCAGGTAACGATGAGGAAACAGATTTTAACGCAGCTAAAGCTTATAGTATTAGTCCAATCCCTAAAGTCAATTCTGTAAACTTCCCGGAGTGGCGCTTTTTCCTTGGCTTAGAATTTAACATTTTACCATTTAATTTGGTAGCAGATGCATCAATCTTTTCAGAACGAAAACTTTCTAAATTTGAGGCGAATCGAATACTTAAAAAGCTAAATGAACATAAAGCCAATAAAGAGTGGTCTAACAAAGAGATTGATAAGCTAAATAAAAATCAATTAGAACTTGAAAAAAATGTTCAATTGTTAAGGTCTATTCTTCGACAAGAGTAACTTTTTCATAGGTTAAACTTTAGATTTTTAGATTAATATTAATTTTAAACGCTTCGTATTCAGTATATTATTAAAAATTTATATATTGGCTGTAAAATTGAGTAAACTAGCTCAAACATTTAATGAAGAGATTATTATGAAAAAAATACTCTACTTTTCCATATTAACGTTTTTTTTACTGCTGAATCACTCCAATTTAGTGGGTCAAAACCTTTATACGTCTTCAAATAGGTTAATACATGTTCTTGAAGCTAAATCCTCCAAGTCAGGAAATATCTCTTTTTATAGCTATACGGACGGTTATACAGCATTAAGTTTTGCCTTTTCTGATGAAAGGTTTTCAATTTTAAGAAATACAATTCACGTTGATTTTGCTTTAACAGATCACATTACGTTTGCTTTAAGTCCAACGTTATATAAAGATTTAAATGGTAACAAAGGCGAATCTGAGAATTTTCCAATTGATAATGTGTTGATTAGTGCAAAGTATGGTTCTCTTGAGTTATCAAAGAATTTCTCAGTTGGTTTTTTAGGTTCAATTTTGGTACCAGCAACCGATCGTCATAATGTGTATGGTCAAATGTATTCTGGAGGTGGAACAGAGCTCGGTCTAAATGTTTTAAGCTCCTATTACTTTGATCAGTTTTTCCCAAATGAATCTTTAAGCATTCATTTTAATATTGGTTACTATATGTTCAATGATAAAGATCAAGATATATCAAATAATTCTAGGGAGTTTTTAGTACCTGAGAGTTCTTCTGCAATTAATTATGGTTTGGGCTTTAAGTACCCTTTAGATCTTTTTGAAGAAACTGGTTTTGATATTTTATTAGAATATTGGGGTCAAATGTTTATGCAAGAACCCCCTGTGATCGCTTATTCTCGAGAAGATATTTCTTTTGTTACCGGGGCAATAAAGATTACCCCTGGTAGTTTATTTAGCTTTAGCATTTCTGGTGATCTTTTAATTACAGGAGATGATGATAAAACTGATTACTCGATTGGCAGCAGATATTCGGTACGTTCTCTTCCTTCAGCAAGCTATCCGGATTATAAAATAGCGTTGGGATTGCAATTTAACTTTAATGCCGAAGAGCAAGTCCCAACCCTTCAACAATCAGCTACTTGGCCAGTTGTTAATCAATCTGAAATTAATCTTGAGCAGCTGTTTTCTGATGATCAAAATGCAGACGAAAAAATCGAGGAAATTAAGCGACGACGGTTACAGATTGAAAAAAACCTTCAGCAGTTGCGTCAATTGTTGAAAGAAAACAATTCTGTACCTGTTCAGGAAAGCGAATAGTTTTTTTAACATCACTTGAGTTTTAAGCCTTTACAAATTATTTGTAAAGGCTTTTTTTATTCATAAAATCAGGATTTGCAATGTTTATTAATGATCAAAAAGTTAATCTTTCTTTAGCCCTTTCACACGGTTTATCAGAAGATGAATATCAAAAAATCTTATCTATTTTAGGGAGAACTCCTACACATTCTGAGCTTGGCGTGTTTTCAGTGATGTGGTCAGAGCATTGCAGCTATAAAAACTCCATCGCTGTGCTAAAAACATTGCCTCGTGAAGGTGACTCGCTGTTAACAAAAGCTGGCGAAGAAAACGCTGGCTTGGTTGATTTTGGAAATAGCCTTGCTATTGCTTTTAAAATAGAATCTCATAATCATCCATCAGCCGTCGAGCCTTATCAAGGCGCTGCAACCGGTGTTGGCGGTATTCATCGCGATATATTTACCATGGGGGCACGTCCTATCGCTACTCTAAACTCGCTTCGTTTTGGAAACATTGATGATTCAAGAGTCCAATATTTGGTAGATGGCGTTGTTCGAGGTATTGGCGATTATGGTAATTCTTTCGGAGTACCTACTGTTGGCGGCGAAGTATATTTTGATAAATGCTATCTGGGTAATCCTCTTGTAAATGCTATGTCAGTAGGTATCCTAGAGCATGACCATTTAATTCGGGCAATTGCTGAAGGTGAAAATAATCCGGTACTCATTGTAGGGTCTGCAACCGGTCGTGATGGTATACATGGCGCTACATTTGCCTCAGAAGAACTGTCCGAAGCATCTGAAAAAAAACGACCAAGCGTTCAGGTTGGTGATCCCTTTGCTGAAAAGTTATTACTTGAGGCAACATTAGAGGCTCAAAAAACCGGATTTCTAGTTGGCGTTCAGGATATGGGCGCTGCCGGTATTACCAGCTCAACCTCTGAAATGTGTGCTCGTGGCATTGAAAAAAATGGTCAGGGCGGTCTGGATATTAACCTGGATCTTGTTCCTACACGAGAAAAAGGAATGTCTGCCTACGAAATCCTGCTTTCGGAGTCACAAGAACGGATGTTAATTGTCGCAAAAAAAGATTATGAAACTGAAATAATTAACATTTATAAAAAGTGGGGATTACATGCTGTTGTCATAGGCCATGTAACCAATGATAACCTACTTCGAATTCATCATAAAAATGAAGTTGTGGTAGAAATTCCAGCTACTGAACTTGTTTTAGGTGGTGGGGCTCCTGTTTATATCAGAGAGGCTATTGAACAACAGTCAACCGATACATTCCCCACATTAAAGCCGGATAATGATATTAACTTTAAAGAAGCGCTAATATCTCTGCTGAGCAATCCCAATATCTGTAGCAGACACCCGATTTATGAACAATATGATTCCATGGTAAGAACAAATACTGCAACTGATATTGGCTGTTCTGATTCAGCCATCGTTCGAATAAAAAATACAAACTCGGCAGTTGCAATGACAACAGACTGTAATTCACGCTATGTCTATCTTAATCCTAAAATAGGTGGTATGATTGCCGTAGCTGAATGTGCACGGAACTTAGCTTGTTCAGGTGCAAAACCTTTAGCTATTACCAATTGCTTAAATTTTGGAAATCCATACAATCCTGGCGTCTATTTTCAATTTAAAGAATCTGTTCAAGGCATGGGAGAGGCATGTCGAAAATTCAATACACCCGTGACAGGTGGTAACGTCAGTTTTTATAACGAATCTGAAGTAGCTCAAGAAAAAACTGCAATCTACCCCACCCCAGTTATAGGAATGATTGGGAAAATAGTGAATTTAGAACATCAGGTTACACCTCAATTTAAATCATCTGGCGACCTGATATTGCTTTTAGGTGATAATACCCATAATAACTTAAACGGCTCTGAATTTTTATCTGAATTTTATGGCAAAATTGGTACCGATGCGCCTTATTTCAACCTTGATCAAGAAAAAGCATTGGTTGATTTGTTGCTAAATCTCTCTGAGAATCAACTGATTCGATCGGCTCATGATATTTCCGAGGGCGGGTTGCTAACAGCAGTTTCAGAATGTGCAATTTCTAGCCCTGATCACGCCAACGGTTTTCATATTAATTTGGAAATTAATCATGAACAATCCAATGCCGCAATACAAGCTGAACTTTTTTCAGAAGCTCAGGGGCGTGCAATCGTTAGCATTGATCCAATTCATTTTGAGAAGGTCTTCGCTCAAGCTAACACTTTTAACGTACCAATTCAAAAACTTGGTACCGTTGTCTCAAAAGTTTCATCACTTGAAATCAATCACTCAGAACTATTCAGTATTCCAACTCATAACTTAAAATATGCATTTGAAAATGGGCTCGTTGAAAAGCTTCATCAAAGTGAGCATGTTTAATTGAAGGTGATCATATTTTTTGCATCAATTTTGGATTAAAAATGTAAACTAGTTATTAATAGGAATTAGTACTATTTATAATTATGGCTACATCTCCATTGCATTACATTGATGACGTGTATAATCTGGCTTATATAATGACACAAAGCCAGGAAAGAACAGGTTTGTTTGTCAGTAAATTGTATTTGAACCTTTCATCATCGTTATCAAAAATTGATTTGTTTAAAGCATTTAGAATTCAATATTTGAAAACGTTTGGAAACCAGCCTCAGTATGACATCAAAAATATTGAAATTGTCGATGATTTGGTTGTCTATGATGCATGTATCAATTCACCTACAGACTTTAAATTAACCCTACTTCTAGCTAGTATTATAAATTTACCCCATTCACAAATATCTGAAATTATCGGCGTACCAATTCAAACAGTTCGTAAATGGTTATTTTGGGGAAGAAAACTTTTTAAACATGAGCTTACCAAAACATAGATTTATATGAGTTTTATTTGTAAAATTCACTTACTTTAACCACAGTTAAAATAACTGTGGTTTTTAATTTTACTTATAAAAATATGTTTGTTGTAACTGGTGGAGCTGGGTTTATTGGTAGTGCAATGGTTTGGAAACTAAACCAGCTCGGGATTAAAAACATTTTAATCGTTGATGAGTTAGGTTCAAGTGAGAAATGGAAAAATATATCCGGTTTATATTTTCAGGATTACGTCCATAAAACAGATTTTTTAGACCATTTGGCTTCAAAAAAATACCCTGCATTTCAAGCCATTATTCATCTAGGCGCCATCAGTGAAACTTCGGAAACCAATGCTGATTTATTAATACAGAACAATGTTCGTTACTCCCAAGAGCTTGCATTACACTGCTTAAAACACCACATACGTTTCATCTATGCTTCTAGCGCTGCAACTTATGGTGATGGCGCCGAAGGGTATTCTGATGATGAATCTCAGATCCATAATCTTAGACCATTAAACATGTATGGTTATTCTAAACACTTGTTCGATATTTGGGCTCTTAAAAATAACTACACCTCTGCTATGGTAGGTTTGAAATTTTTTAATGTTTTCGGTCCTAACGAATATCATAAAATGGCTATGACAAGTGTTGTTTATAAAGCCTATCATCAAATTTTGGAAACTGGCAAAGTTCGGCTTTTTAAATCTTATAAACCTGGTATTGCTGATGGTGAACAATCACGCGATTTCGTGTATGTCAAGGATTGTCTTGATATAATTGCTTGGCTTCTGGATAACCCCAATGTTAATGGAATCTATAATATTGGAACAGGTGTTGCGAGAAGTTTTAAAGACTTGGTTACGGCTACATTTAAAGCTATAAACAAACCTGTGATGATCGACTATTTCGATATGCCGGAAACACTGAAAGGAAAATACCAATATTATACCAAGGCTGATATGCAAAAACTTCAACAGGCTGGTTGTCCAATCAAATGTGCATTATTAGAAGAAAGCGTTCATGACTATGTAACCAATTATCTTTATACAGATAACCCTTATCTGGATTCATCAACTTAACTATTATTTAAAAAGATATGCACGAGAATCTTGGTAAGTTTGATTTCTCGGTTATAGGAGTTTAATGGAATTCTTTAAAGCCAAAATGAATAAAGCTAATTTATCCGTTAAGATAACACTACCATTTCCGCTTATAAATAATTTCAATCTATGTTACAAAAGGTGGAATTTACACCTTTGAAAAATCTAAGTCAGGAGTAACTATTTTTTTTAATCAAACCTACTAGCGATTGATCACAGAAAAAAAACTTTCGATTAAAGGCGTTGAACCCGTCTTAATATTTGGAGTTCATGACGTTCATCTTAATCGCATTGAGGATGAATTTGAAGATGTTCAGATTTTAGCCAGAGGAAATACTTTAACACTGCGAGGCAATGAAGAAAAAGTTAAGCTCGTCGAAAATGTTTTTACCGAACTAATTTTTTTGATCAACCAAAATGGTGAATTATTGCCACATGATATTGAAACGGTCATTAAACTTACCAGCTCAGATTCTGTAAAACAGCCTGAAACAAAACGCTCTCAGGATAATGATTTTGATGATATCATTATTACTACCAAAAATGATCCAGTAAGAGCCAGAACCCCTGGTCAGCGTCGCATGGTTGCCGAAGCGAAACGTAACGACATAGTGTTTGCCATTGGTCCTGCTGGTACAGGTAAAACATATACAGCCGTTGCTATTGCGGTTTCTTTTATGAAACGAAAAGAGATCAGCAAAATTGTTTTAGCTCGCCCCGCCGTTGAAGCAGGCGAAAGTTTGGGATTTCTTCCGGGTGATCTGGCTCAAAAAATTGATCCTTATCTCCGTCCGCTTTATGATGCGCTTCAAGACATGCTCACCTCAGAAAAATTAAAAACTTTTTTAGAGCGAAAAACAATTGAAATTGTTCCATTGGCGTATATGCGCGGTAGAACTTTAAACAATGCATTTATCATATTGGATGAAGCTCAAAACGCAACAAACATGCAAATGAAAATGTGCTTAACGCGATTGGGCATTAATTCTAAAGCCATCATCACCGGAGATGTAACCCAAATTGATTTACCTAAAAAAGAAGACTCCGGGCTTATTCAAGCAAAAACTTTGCTGGAAAACGTAAAAGGGATCGGCTTCGTTTACCTTGACAAATTAGATGTCGTCAGGCATCGCTTAGTCAGAGACATTATCGATGCATACGATTCACATAAGCAAAATATTAATTCTCAAAAAGAACTTTAAATCATAAAACTGAATTATATCAGTAAAAAACCGCCATTGATCTTTAAGATCCTGATTTTTTCTATAACTCTTAATTAATTCAGGGGGAACATATGGCGTTAATGATCACTGAAGAATGCATAAATTGTGCAGCTTGCGAGCCAGAGTGTCCTAATACGGCAATTTACGAACCAGATGCCCAATGGGAACTTTTCGGTGAAACGTATGAGGCTTTAAGTGACACATACTATTATATTGTTCCGGATAAATGCACTGAATGTGTTGGTTTTCACGAAGAACCGCAATGTGCAGCAGTTTGTCCGGTAGATTGTTGTGTTGCCGACCCAAACTTTCCGGAAACCGAAGAAGAGCTTTTAGCTAAAAAAGAAGCTCTTGAAGCCGATAAGGTTTGATGTACCGTCCATACTTAAAATAAGCAGCCTTAGCGCTGCTTTTTTATTAATCCCCGCCTAACAGTTTAATAAGTATAATTACTAATATGCCTAACAATTTTAGTTAAATATTCAGCTTTTATCCCCCTGAATATTTTAACAATTTCTTTTTTTTATTATTTTGCTAGATACCGTTCTTTTCTAAGAAGGATTGGAAAAAGAATTTTCATTCCAAAGTTTATTTAATTCTCAAAAGTTAAATTAGGAAGGATATATATCATGGCTCTAATGATCACTGAAGAATGCATCAACTGCTCAGCATGCATTCCGGAATGCCCAAACACAGCAATCTATGAACCTGGTGATCCATGGGAACTATTTGGTGAAAGTTATGAAGCTTTAAATGATGAAATCACATATATCGTGCCAGACAAATGTACGGAGTGTGTTGGCTATCATGAAGAACCTCAGTGTATTCCTGTTTGCCCTTCTGACTGTATCGTTAAAGATCCTAACTTTGATGAATCAGAAGAAGACCTACTCGCTAAAAAGGAAGCATTGGAAGCTGATCAGTAAAAGCGGTTTATTCATCTAAAAAATTAAGCGGTTTCTTCAGAAGCCGCTTTTACTACATTTTTGGTGAAACAAATATTACCCCCTCAATTTCCTGAATATCAAATTTTAAAAGCGGCGCAATAGGGCATGGGCCGCTGACACATTTACCTGTCGTAGGCTCAAATAATGCCCAATGTTTTCTACATATCAAATAACTGCCATCAGCGTTAAACAAACCTTCCTGTGAAGTATCCAAAGGAATTCCGGCATGCGGACAAATATTAAGATAGGCGTACAAATTGTTTCTATAGTTTATGACAACGCCTTCATAAGCATATCCATCGTAATTATAGTTAAAGGATTTAAAGTCTCCATCTTGTAATTCCTCTACCCGACATACTTCAATTAAAGTTTGAGTATTTGTTACTTGGACTTCCATTTATCATGATTTATTTTTAAAGTTTAAGTATCTAATCCATTTTTATAGTAAATGGTTTCTTAACCTCAAACCTTAACCCATTATGACTGAAGAGAATGATATTAATTTTGAAGAACCTGTTTCTGAAGCGCAACGCACTAATGCTAAATCGTCTGAATATTCAGAGTTATATGAGCAACTAAAAGACAGCAAAGTCGTTACCAATTTAAAACCACTAGTACATCAGGGGATTTCTTACATTCAAAAAAATCCGATACAATCATCTTTAATCGCTTTAGGCTCCGGATTGTTAATGGGATTGTTACTTAATAGAAGAAGGTAAGCTTGATCGGTTTAAATAATTCAAAAATTCATTATCACGAATGTCTAATCTTGACGAGAAAAAACAGGCTCTCAATAAGAAAGTCAGTTCATTAATAGAAAATACGGTTTCGGATACATATTCCGATATTCATGATATTTTCACTGCTAAAATTGAACTGGCAAAGCTTGAACTCACCGAACAATTGGCCGATATTCTTGCTAAGATCATCATTCTTATTGTTCTATTAATTGCAGGGTTGTATTTAGTTTCTGCATTAGCGATTTTTATCGGAGACATAAGCGGATATTCATGGCTTGGATACCTTCTCATTAGTTTAGTAATCTTCATTGTAAGTATTAGTTTATTACACTTTAAACCTGAATACCTTACAGACAAAATTCAACAGTTTATTTATCGCGATCAAAATTCGTAACTTTACAGCTATAATTTCTGGCTTTTCATATCATTTTCTCATCCACGAAAGCGCTTTTGAGATGCACTCTTTCAACAACTTGTCTAAACATACGGACTAAACTATTAATTCTATGAGCGATCCTATTGAACGACTTGAGTCTAAAAAGGCTGAATTAGAAAACCTGATTTCTGAAAAAACCGAGCAAATACAACAACGCGCCACGAATTTAAAAAACGAAATAGAAGACCGTGTTAATCCTGAAGAAATCATTCGAAATAACCCGGTGACTTCGGTTGGCGTTTCTTTCGGAATTGGTTTTGTAATTGGTTCGATCATTAAACGCTCTTCGAAATCCGACAATCACACTACAAAATCCGCTCAAAATCACCCTAAAAATTATTCTGAGAAAAATTTGTCGCGATTTATTTCAGAATTCACTTATGACGTTTTCGATGCATTTAAGGATCTTGCAATCGGCGCTCTTGTTGATTATGCCTCTACAAAATTTTCGGATGTTTCCTCATCGGAGAACAAAAATGGGATGAATGAAGTTAATAAGTAAAATTAATTTCATTTTTAATAAATCCCATTATGACACAGAGTGTATTATCAAAACGTTTCAGCTTACTTCGTTCATTTACAGAAAATAAAGAAAATGCTTATGCCGTAGCTTTTTCAAGCGATGGAAAAACTTTTGCCGCCGGTGGCGGTTTAAGAGCTGTATTCATTTATGATTTATTGAACGACAAAGCCATTGGCGGTCTGGCCGACCATTCCCAATCCATCTATTCCATAAAATATTCCAAAAATGGGATGTGGTTTTTTTCAACGGGTAGAGATGGCAAGGTTTTGGTTTATGATACAAAACAATACGATAAGATTGCCGATCTTCTTCCTGAGTTCGACCTCTCCACTGCGCATCCTCAACAAATACCCAACTATAGTTTGGCTTTAAGCCCAGATGAAAATATCCTTGCTGTAGGTGGAAGTGGCGGTGTTCTCAGACTTTATAAAACAACTGACTGGTCTTTGTTCAAAATAATCCCTCTCCATAAAGGAAATATTCGTAGCATTTGTTTTTCTCCTAATGGAGAGCTCGTAGCTACAGGCAGTAGTGATAACACTGTTATTATTTCGGATGCCCAGACATTTGAACCGATTCAAACCCTTGAAGGTCATGGTGATAGCGTATTTTCCACACTATTTTCACCTGATGGAAAGTTGTTTGCTACCGGAGGAAAAGATGCGAGATTGAGAATATGGTCTGTAGAAGGCAGAAACTTAATCCCAAAAGTTAAAATCATAGCACATACGTTCGCAATAAAAAGCATGTGCTTCCCGAATAATTCCTATGAGCTTATTACGGTTAGTCAAGATAAAACCATAAAATTATGGGATTTAAATTTTATGAAAGCAATAGAAAGTATCGATAAACATCTTGAAGGCCACTCGTTTACCATTAATTCAGTGGATGTTTCTCACGATAACAATTATATGGTGACTGGTAGTGATGATAAACTTGTAAAGCTTTGGAAGCTAAGCTGAAAAACTAAGGCAACACAGCGCTGTTGCCTTAACCGGTTTATATGGATTTTTTGACCAGGTAAAAATCTACGATATCTTCGTACTTTCCAGGCGTTAACCTGTCTTTAACTTCTTCTGTCGTTTTTGGCGGCGGCACAATTACTTTATCGCCAGGCATCCAATTTGCCGGACAAGCTACCCCATTTTTATCTACAGTTTGCAATGCATCAACGGTTCTGATGATTTCATCCATATTTCGGCCTATATTCAACGGATAGTACAAAATCAATCGAATAACATCCATCGGATCAATAATGAAAACTGCACGTATTGCAGCTGTTGTGCTTTCGCCATGAATCATGCCATATTTTTTTGCAACGCCCATATCTAAATCTGCAATGATTGGAAACGGAATTTCAACACCTAATTTTTCTTTGATGTTTTGTTCCCAAGCCACATGTGCATGAATGCTATCAATACTCAATCCCATGAGTTTCACATTTCGCTTTTTAAACGCTTCATTTTTTTGAGCAAATCCAACAAATTCTGTCGTACAAACCGGTGTAAAATCAGCTGGATGAGAAAACAAAATTGCCCAACTGTCTTTTTTAAATTTGCTGAAATTTAATTCCCCATGTGTTGTTGTTGCAGTAAAATTCGGCATTTTTTCACCTATCCGTGGCATAGGAACAATCGAGGTTGTTTCTTGATCAATCATAATTAGAGCTAAGTTTTGGTTTTAAAAAATCATTATTAGTAATAATTACTAGTAAATAATAGCTATTTTTTAGATTTCCAAACGTTACAACCTGTTTTTTACAAATTATTTGCATTAAATTGCTGAAGTTCCTTAAACTGTGGTTTAGGATTAAAATGTTAATTGGTTGCTAAACTACCAAAATCCCACAACCCATACGGTGAACCGGAGTCTGAATTGTTCAGCTTAACACATACCAATCGCTTAAAACACAACTCTTTCAAGGTTATGATTCATTCACTAATTAAATTATAAGTTCACTTGTTTATTATATTGGTATGGTACTATGCAATGCAAATTTATTCAGTCAATAAACGTACTAAGTTAAAGATTAGTTTAAAACTAAGAAATTTGAATGCGATGAAAACTTGAAATGATTTATGAAGTGTTTAAAACGTTTAAAAATAAGACTTTTTAATAGGCTTGTTCGCGTTTCAGACAATCATAAATCAGCCCGCAAGGCCGTATCAAAAATTCTTTTAATGGAATTAAGCGGGATCAAGTGGTACAGTCCGTTATGGCATTTTAAAATCACCAAACGAATTCTTGGCAACCTTTTTAGAACGATAAAAAAAGAGATGCGCGGATATCAGGATCCAATATTTCATGTAAATCCGAAAGTGATTATTTGTGAAGATTTTTCCTGTTTGAGAAGCCAGGACGGTGGATGTAACCCAGGGGAATTTACCTCCAAATGCCATGAATGTTGTTTTGGTGTAAAGCAAAATGATGTGGGTGAATTAATTTCAACTTGGATAGACGCTGAAGGTAAACCAACCTGGCTTGAACTGTCGTGCAGAGATTGCCAATATTTTCAATCATCGTGTAAAGGCATTCATCCTAAACTTATTGAGGAAATAAAAACGCATCGTTTTCCAAACGTTTTACCGGAATATCCGGTAGCATAAAATTATACATTACGCTTAATTGTGAATCATTATCACGAAAAAAACGAACCACAATTTAACAATGAGTGCTTTAAAATCCCTCATATGCTTTATGTAACGATTACAGCACAGTTTAATGCCATTCATCGATTATTCAATCCATTCTTATGTGAAGCGGAAAATAACAGTATATATGGGGGTTGTAACAAGTTTTATGATCATGGACATAATTATAAACTTGACATGACCGTAAAAGAAATGGGTGATCCAAAAACCAGCTACGTTTTTGACTTAAAGTTACTGGATCAAATTTTTCAAACGTACATTACATCAAAGGTAGATCATAAGCGCCTGAACTTTTAACTAAATTTCCTGAAAGATGTTACACCCTCTTTGGAACTATTGGCCTTTGGAAAATTTTGCATCAACAGCTTGAAACTTTAAACTTAAACTGTGCTTACTTTAAGAAGTAAAGGTTTTAATCAGAACGAAACAATGTGACATACCTTGGCGAGAAAAGAGTTTAATTATTTACAATTCTAATATCAATGATTATGAAAAAGACGGATGTTCCCCAAAACGGCCACAGTAATGGTTCACACATCGAATTTATAGATGCCATTACAGAGGAAATTGGCGATGAACACGTTGGCACCAGTCCGGATACCCCTCTTCGGCCCGATGCATTTGAGCTCGATGATTCCTTAAAAATGGAGCTCATTGCAAAGCATTTTGAAGAAATCATGCATATCATGGGATTAGACTTAACTGACGATAGTCTAAAAGGTACGCCAAAACGAGTGGCTAAAATGTACATCAGGGAAATTTTCAGTGGATTAAATCCTGAAAACAAACCAAAAATCGCTCTATTTGAAAATGCGTATCACTACAATGAAATGCTTGTTGAAAAAGACATTATTGTCCATTCAACTTGTGAGCATCATTTTATACCGATTATCGGTAAAGCGCATGTGGCTTATATTTCCAATGGGAAAGTTATTGGGCTATCTAAAATTAATCGTATTGTTCAATATTATGCAAAAAGACCTCAAGTTCAAGAACGAATGACCATACAGATTGCTAACGATCTTCAAAAAACGCTTCAAACCAAGGACGTGGCTGTTATTATAGATGCAAAACATCTATGTGTATCCATGCGTGGCGTTGAAGATGTTGGAAGCCAAACGGTAACCTCCTCGTATCTGGGTCAATTTAAGGAGGAAACTAAGAAGAGCGAATTTTTAAAGCATATTTACGGATAATGTGTTTAAAAGCAGGTCATCACCTGCTTTTTTTATTATGTTTTGCATTCCCGATGATTATTAGTATATCCTAAGCATGAGTAACTAAAAAACTTTTTCTTCCAGGAATGTCCGTTTTTTTAAGCTATCACAAAATCACATCACGAATTGATTTTGGTATATGCACCAGAAAACCCAACGACTTTGAGCAAGATGTTGCCTATATTGCTTCATTGCCTAAATTGATTCAGCCCACCATTACGTTTGATGACGGATATATCGACACCTATACCGAAGCCTTCCCTATTCTTTCAAAATATGGCTTAAAAGCAACGCTGTTTGTAATTTCAGATATGATCGGTAAATCAAACTCCTGGGATGCAAACTTTTTTGGTTCATTTAAACATATTACTCAATCGCAGTTGCGTGAGCTTTCTGATTACGGCTGGGTTATTGGAAGCCACACCAAGAGCCATCGTTCTCTGAAACGATTATCGCCGAATCAATTGCAAGAGGAACTGTGTTCTTCAAAACATTGCTTGGAAAATATTACCGGCAAACCCGTTGATTTTATATCATTTCCGTTTGGGCGCTATTCGCCGCAAGTCATTGAGTTTTGTAAAGGCGCCGGATACAAGCGTGCGCTTTCGATTGCTCAGGAAAGCCCGGATGGGTTTGTTCAGAGAAGCCTTGCCGTATATCGTTTTGATTCGATCAAACAAATTAAGGCGAAACTATCAAACCAGCAATTTGAGATGCTTAGACTGCGCGCCATTAATTCATTTTCGAATTTAACCGTTGTCATGCATCAACTAACTACTTACAGCACGTCGTAACATGACAGATCAAAACATATCCAAGTATTTTATACTTGGTCTTTCAACAGTTGCCGTTATCTTTTTTGCATTTGAAATTCACGCCTTTCTTAATCCGCTGATCTTATTAGGATTACTCATTTTTGCGCTGTATCCGTTACGCGAAAATATCTACGCAAATCGTCTACTTTGGGTAACGGCAATTTTATTTGTCATTTGGTTTGTCAATATGTTAACCGGTATTTTAGCGCCATTTATTTTTGCTTTTTTATTGGCTTATTTGTTTGAACCCTTGATGACTTGGTTATGTGATAAGCGTTTTCCAAGATGGTTGGCTTCTTTGCTCATAACATTGTTCGGGCTTGTTGTTCTGATTTTTATAATTCTGCTTATCGTTCCAGAAGTTTCGCGCCAAATATCAGCGCTATTAATCTTATCAAAGCAATTACCCGATAAACTTATTGAATGGGTACGCTCGCTCTATTCCATTGAGTTACTCCAAAAGTTTAACATCAATGTTTATTTAATTGAAGCCGAGCTTAAAGAAATCATAAAAAGTAAAGTGGGTGATGTTGGCAAACTTACGGCTGAATTTGCTACAACAATAGCGCAAAGCATACCAAAACTTATCTCCATTTTATTTAACATCGTTTTAGTCCCCATTCTCTCTTTTTATTTTTTAAACGACTTTGAAAACATCAAAAAAGCGTTTTACAAGGTTGTCCCCAGAATATATTTGAGCTCTGTGCATAGATATTTGAAATTGGGCGGCAGCATATTCCGGCAATATTTGCGCGGCTACCTGATTATTATGACGATTGAAATTATCTGTTATATCGGTATTTTTAGTTTAATTGGATTGAAATACCCCTTGGTGCTTGGCATTGTGGCAGGGGCGATGCTTTTTGTACCTTATATTGGAATCTTCATTTCTATTACCCTTACGCTGCTAGTTATTCTGATCGGGAGTCCTTCATACGGTCAGCCAATTTTGTTTTCAGCCATAACGTATACCGTGATGCAGTCGCTGGAGAACTTTGTTCTGATTCCCAAAATTGTGGGTGAGCGGGTAAACTTAAACCCGATCCTGATCTTTTTATCCATCATTTTGTTCAGTTATTTTATCGGGTTTATGGGAATCTTAATTGCAATTCCTGTTACGGCGTTTTTGGTAGCCATCTACAAGCATGAAGTTTTTTCCGAACCGCTTACGCTGCCTAAATCAAACGATTAGTTATAACGATAGATTAACCTCTGAGCTTATCCAACATTTCATTGAGCGTATGGGCTTCATCCAAAGATAGGTTTGATAACGATGCATCTATATCCTTTGTTTTTTGGTCTAAATAACCAAGCAAATCGAGCCCTTTTTGGGTAATCACGACATCCATTTTTCGTCGATCATTCTGGCATTCTTCTCGTTTTGCCAAACCCTTTTGAACCAACCGTTGAACCAATCGTGAGGCATCGGATTGTTTATCGAGCATACGATCTCTGAGACGTTTAATCGAACAAGGATTTGGGTATTGCCCGCGCAAAATACGAAGGATATTGTATTGCTGACTTGTAATACCCGAGGATTTAAACGCAACGGCAATTTTCTCATTTAGCCAATGAAATGTTCGAATCAAATTAACGGATAGTTTATGATATTCCGAGTCAAATGTTTTTTGATCAATTTCTAATTCCAGTTTCATACGCAAAGTTTTTAAACAAAAAAACCCCTAACATTTTCAAGATATTAGAGGTTTTTTTTGGGGTTATTGATCCATTATGTTTTGTCTAATTCAATATTTGCAACAATTGTTACGGTTTCTCCGACAATAGCTCCGCCAGTTTCCATTAATCTATTCCAATTCAAGCCATAGTCGAAACGGTTAATAGAACCCTTTAGCTTAAATCCGGCTTTGTCTTTACCCATAAAGTTTTTGACCATGCCATTGTAAATAACATCAAGCTCAACTTCTTTGGTGACGCCTTTTATGGTTAAATCGCCAACCAATTTGTAGTTTTTCCCATCAACTTTTTTAAACGACTTGCTTTTAAATGTAATGGTCGGATATTTTTCCGCATTAAAAAAATCCTTTGCGACCAAATGTTTGTCACGTTTTTCAAGATCAGTGTCTATACTAGAAACATCAATCTTTAAT
The DNA here is from genome assembly GCA_028277445.1 of Chloroherpetonaceae bacterium. Lineage (GTDB taxonomy): Bacteria > Bacteroidota > Chlorobiia > Chlorobiales > Chloroherpetonaceae > JANQGG01. Next base: position 40,267 of record JANQGG010000028.1, read on the forward strand.
TCAATATCGCTGTTCGTAAAATCTTCATTGTCGGTTTTCACTTTACCGCTAAACGATTTAAACCGACCTTCTACATCGGTTATTACAAGATGAGAAACTGAAAACCCAACCTTGCTGTGGGTTCTATCGAAAACCCATGTATCCGTAGCAAACGTGACACTTGCGGAGGAAATTAAAAAAACCAGGGCAAAAATGATCTTTTTCATAATGATTCGTGGTTTAATTGTTAATGAGTGTAAAAAACTTAACTTTGTATAATCCGTTTATCACAATAGCTTCTGCAGGAATGTTTATAAAGAACAATTTCTTCGTTCCTATTACGAGTCCAAACATTATATGTTATAACATGTAATATTTTTTCAAGAATTATCAATTCGCATCATGAGTTTGAATGAACTAAAATCAACCCATCCCCTGGTATATGAACATTTTTCAAAGCTAACCGGCGGCGAAGAATCGCTTCTAAGGTTACTCGATTTGGATTCGTATTGGCGCAAAATTGGCCGGAGAGACTATGAAACGGTTATTTTTGATGGCAATGAGCTTGATGATGATGTAAAGATTGCCGGTGAATTTGATCTCATTTACGCCGGGGCAACTTTGGGCGCTGTTCATGCCGCTGCCATGAGTTTGTTATTTGGAAAAAAAATAATGCTGCTGGATCGTCACGAGCCCGGTAAAACCCATCGAGATTGGAACATATCTTCTGAAGAACTTCAGCGCCTCATCGCGATTGGGCTGTTTAGTCAAAGCGATGTTAATGAGGTGATTACTAAACGTTATAAAACCGGTTTTGTAGAATTTGCTTCTACCGAAAATCCCACCCGTTTATTTATAGATAATGTTCTGGATTGTGTGGTTGAGTCGGATATTATACTGAGTAAAATGCTGGCCATCATTACGCAAAATCCTGAAAACCTGATTTTACCCAAAACCACGTTTAAACGATGCTTCAAAAAAAACGATGGTATTGTCGTTGAGGTGGAAACCCAAAACGGTCAGAAACAATTTTTCAAATCCAAAGTTTTGATTGACACGATGGGCGTAATGTCGCCAATTGCCATGCAGCTCAACGATGGAATGCCTCAAACGCACATTTGCCCGACAGTCGGCACGGTTGCAAGCGGATTGGAGGGCATTGATTACAACATCGGTGAGATTTTGGTTAGTACCGAACCGGCCGATACATCTGCCGGAAGCGGCCGACAACTTATTTGGGAAGGGTTTCCAACCAGCGATACGGAAATAACCACATACGTGTTTTTTTACGATCGCGTGATTTCGGATAACGATAAATCGCTGCTTAATCTGTTTGAAACCTACTTTCAGAAACTCCCTCAATACAAGACACCCGGCAAAGACTTTAACGTGAAAAAACTTGTTTATGGCATTATTCCGGCATATCACCATTCGGGCACACAAAAAACCCGGCAAACGGCTGATGATCGGATATTGTTGTTGGGCGATTCAGCCACGTTGGCTTCCCCACTTACGTTTTGCGGATTTGGCTCAATGATTCGTAATTTAGAGCGCACAACCACTAAACTCCAAGAGGCATTAGCTAACGAACAAATTTCAAAACCGGATTTGGATCCAATCAGTCAATACGAGCCAAATGTAGCCATCATGTCGAACCTGATGAAATTTATGTGCTACAATCACCGTACCGACCCACCGAATTTTGTAAATGACTTGATGAACGAAATCATGAAAGTGCTCAACGACCTTCCGCCAAGATATGCGGTTTCAATGTTTCGCGATGAAATGTCGTTAAGTGATTTCAATACATTAATCTTAACGGTAGGTAAAAAATATCCCAAGATTTTTGAAATCACTTTCAGAAAACTGGGTTTTTCCGGTAGTATGAGCTGGCTGCAAAACTGGCTGGGCTGGAGCATGAATGAGAATGGCAACGCCAAAATCAAAAGCGTAGCTCAATGATCAATCTGTGAATGTAGCTTGTAATCCTCAAATTTTGCATTAATAAAAAAAGCATACATATTACCATAATTTTTTATTTTATGGTCTAATCCCCATGATAAAGATGTTTGATTCACTATGAGTAAACCAAACCTGATCTTTTTAACTGGCTTTAGCACCTCAGGAAAGTCAACAATTGGACCATTACTTGCCAATACTTTAGGATTTGATTTTATCGATTTGGATAAAGAAATTGTTCGGCAAGAAGGCCAATCCATTAATGAGATTTTCAAATCCAAAAGTGAAGCCTATTTCAGAGATCTGGAGTACCGATTACTTATTGAGCTATGCCAAAAACAAGAACTTGTTATTGCTTTAGGCGGAGGTACAGTTCAGCAAGACAGGTGTTTAAGCCAGATATTATCATCCGGTACGCTGGTTTATTTAAAATCAGATTTGGAAACGCTTGTTAAACGGTTATCTCATAAAACCGATCGTCCCCTAATCAAAGGACCAAATGGCGAAAAGCTATCCAAGGAAGAAATCAAGCAAAAAATTGAAACCATGCTCCATGAGCGCGAACCCAAATATGCCAAAGCACATTTTACAATCAATACCGATAGCACCCATTTGGGCGCTACGGTTGAACACTTAACCCGAATGATTGAACGGTATATTCGCCAACATGAGCGCAAAAAACATTCACCAAAGCAAAATCCATAAAAACATTGAGCGAAATTATCATTGAAACCCCTGCCATTGAGCAGATTGGCATTTTGTACAATAAGCTTGGCCAAGGTAAAAAAGTTGCCGTTTTTTATGACACACACACAGCCAAACTTTTTGAAAAAGACATTTCTCAAGAATTAAATAAGCAAGGCTTTCATTTCATAACTATTGTCATTGAAGCTAAAGAATCATCCAAAAGCTTTGAAACCGCTTTTAAGGTTTATGGCGATATGATCCAGGCCAATGTAGATCGAAGCTGGTCAGTCATTGCTGTCGGCGGGGGTGTGGTTGGCGATTTGGCTGGATTTGTAGCGGCAAGTTTCATGCGCGGCATCCCGATCGTCCAGATTCCAACAACGCTACTTGCCATGACGGATAGCTCCATAGGCGGAAAAGTGGCCATCAATCACCCTCTGGGAAAAAATATGATCGGATTTTTCCACAAACCGATCATTATTATCATTGATCCGGCCTACTTGAAATCTCTGCCCAAGCGTGAAATTTATGGTGGATTGGCCGAGGTGTTGAAGTATGCGCTGATCATCGATGAAGAGTTTTTGGATTACCTGGAAGACTATTTTGATGAAATTGTTGCTTTAAAATCGCCCTATATTGAAGAAGCCATCGCCAGAAGCGTTGATGCCAAAGTTAAAGTTGTCAATGACGATTATAAAGAACAAAGCGGAATCCGGGCTATTTTGAATTTTGGTCACACATTTGCACATGCATTTGAAAAATTATCCAATTTTGAAGACATGCGTCATGGCGAAGCGGTGCTTTTAGGCATGTCTTGCGCCAGTTGTCTTTCGGAAACGTTGGGGAATATTTCTTCGGAAACCACATCGCGCATTAATGACATCATTCTGCGATTCAATATTGATCCCGCATTGATACAAACGTACTTTTTAAATGTTGAACCTGCTGCAATTATTGAAAACATGAAATCGGATAAGAAAAAAGCCGATGGGTATAACCGTTTTACGTTATTGGAAGATGTCGGTCGCGCTTATCTTCACTATGAACGCATCGATGAAGAAGACATTACAGATGCAATTGAACAGGCCAAAGCGGTTTTTCGGTAATCGTTTGTTAAAAAGTATCTGTTAATAACCTTACTTTTTAAGCGCTTTACCTTAAATTTTCAGACCATAATCAATATTTAATATTATGATGGCCTGCATCCAAAAGCACAACCCTTTGACCATTGACTAGATTCCGGCCTGCGCCGGAATGACTATTGGCAGCAAGCTGCTGGGTATTGAACCTTAAAGCAGAATAAATAAACATTTTTTTATTAAAATTAGCTCACATATTTTGCATCTTAACCATGGTTTTAGTTAACACATTCAGATACAACTTGAAAATGCCTGTAAATTGGAAAGACCATATTCAAAGCACGCCTGAAATTCTTCATGGAAAACCTTGTATTTTAGGCACAAGAATTCCGGTAAGTTTGATCCTGGGTTACTTATCTGCCGGTTACACTTATACTCAAATCATTGAAGAATTCCCTGATTTAACCCAGCAAAACATTGCCGCATGTTTAGATTATGCCAGAGATTTGGCAGAATTTAATGTGGCTGTATGAGTGAAATACGTTTTTTTGCCGATCATTGTGTATCTAATTTCATTATCAATGCACTTAAAGATATTGGTTATGTTATTTTAAAATTAAGGGATTTAATACCTCACAACTCTCCTGATAAATTTGTGATCGAAAAGGCTCAGGAGCTAAATACCATTTTAATTACATTAAATGGAGATTTTGCTGATATTCTTTCATACCCGCCAGCCAATTTTCAGGCATTATCTCATTGCAAATTAGAAATCATCCCGAAACCACTCCCCATTTAATTAAAACGTTTAATTGATTATTTGAAACAACATCCAGATATGTCGCATTATAAAGGAAAGTTATTTATTGTTGAACCTCATAGAATTAGGATTAAGCAATAGTTTAAATGAATTTGCCTGGGGAAAAACAGTTAGAGAATTTATGATATCTTTATGAATCTGAAATGACAATGAAAAAAATAGATGCCTTAAGGCTTAACTGAGAAGTAAAACTTAGTGGTTATGGAGAAAAAACAATTTTACAAATTCAGAAATTGGTTTTACCGAATTGTGATTTGGATGATTGTTGCACAGATTGTTTTTGCGTTGTGGCAATGGTTTTCCAACTCATTTTTTTTCATGTAATTCGCCCAGGTTATACCGCACAATGGTGCGAATACCCCTGAGCACCGCATTGGGATCGCAAACATCTATTTCAGTTAAATGATCGCGTATTAACTCATGATAGCCTCCGGTTATGATCACCTTACAATCGGTTTCCTGATACTGTTCTTTTAACACCAATTTCAATTGATGGATTAAACCCTGAGATTGCGCAATTAATCCCCAGTAAAGCCCTCGTTTTAAACACGACTCGGTTGACTGGCCAATAACATCTTCTTGCTTTTCCAACATCACGGCCGGTAATTGTGCAGTTTTTTCATGCAAACATTCGGAGATAATCTTCGGCCCGGCTAAAATAAGTCCTCCAATGTATTCCTGTTTGGAAGTCAAAATATCATAGGTAATGGCCGTGCCAAAATCAATGACAATAACAGCAGTATCCCTAAAATGCGCATAGCAGGATGCCACTAAGGCCAAGCGATCCATCCCTAAGCTCTCAGGAGTCAGGTAACGAATCTTAAACGGAAAGTTGAGGTTATGAGAAAGATAGTAAGCATCATGAAATTCAAAATTTTCCAAGACGGTTTTTAAGCACTGGGTTTGTTTGGGCACAACGCTACAAACCCCAATTTGCGGTTTAATTTTAAGAATTGATTGGTTTTCGAATCGGATTGCATTTATAAACGCTTCAAATGATTTAGGATTGCACAACCTTTCAGTTTCTGATTTATAGACGCCAACGAGTTCATCGCCTTTGAATAAGCCTGCCGACGTTTTGGTGTTTCCAATATCAAGTGACAAAAAATAGGTTGTCTCGGAAGGGGATATAGAATGGCCAGTTTGGCGCTGAAGTGAATTCATGTTAATATCGAATGGTTGAAATCTCAGCTTGTGATAATAACAGCGTTCGCTTGGGTTGCCTGACAATTAAAAATCCTTGCTCATCAATATCTTCGGCCACACCTTGTTGTGTTTGCCCTTCATACTTAAAGTGAATTGTTCGTCCAAGCATTTTGCAATAATTTTTCCAAAGTTTTAAGCTCTCTCGGGCTTTGCCTTCTAAAAATTGGGTATAATGAACATTTAATCGCGTTAATATATCGGCTAAAATTGCTACCCGATCATAACGCTTTCCTGTAGATGCTTTTAATGATGTTGCCAAATGCTGAAGATTCGGACCAAAGTCAGTTTGATTAATGTTGCAGCCAATCCCAATAACAATATAGGCGGCTTGCCGCCCCATGATTGCCGATTCGTTTAAAATGCCACATATTTTTTTGCCGTCCAACAAAACATCATTGGGCCACTTGATTTCAAAATGCCGATCAGTATGTTTTTTCAAAGCTTCCGCAACAGAGAGCGCACTAAGCAAGCTGAGAAGCGTCAATGCATTTGGCAAGCAGTCAGGCCTTAAAATGAGACTGAACATTAAATTTACCCCGGTCTCAGATACCCATTCGTTACCATTTCGCCCCTTGCCCTTCAACTGATGATCGGCAACAACCAGCGTTCCCTCAATGGCATTGGTTTTTGCTAATGATAACGCTATATCATTGGTCGACCCAACTTCGGGATAAATATAGATATCTGAAATAAAATCTCTGAGATGGCTGAGCGCATCTTGCAAATAGTCTTGACGTATGGTCATGCAATCGGAGAGCAAGCTTGGTTTAATACACGCGTCTTAATTTCACATCGCTTAATGCCTGAAGCTTTTCCATTAAGTTAGAAAAGCCTGGTAAATTCTTTTTTACCGTAATTGAGTCACGCCCTGCCTCAGAAACCGAAACCACAAAATATTTAACCGGCGGGTTGAACGTTACGGGCTCCTGGTAAATTTCTTTAATGTCTTTTATTGACAACTCATTTACTTCCCCGTATCGGGTTTCATAGGTTAAGGCTTGTTGTGTTAGAGTAATTTTATCGCCCTGGTGGCCATTTTCAGCTTCAAACTTGATATTGTATTGTTGAGGCAATCCGAACGCAAGCATGGTTGCAATAAGTATCGCAAATGTTTTTACCACGCACCCCAGATCAATACCATATTTAAATTCACCGTATTTAAAAAAGACAGCCCAGGCCGCCGAAAAAAACAGCATGCTAAATACCCATGTTATATAAGGATAGCTATTTAGCCAAAATTCCGGATAGGTAATCGGATACGAATAGACCTCCTGCATATGTTCTTTGTGGTGTGTTTAAAAATTAATCCAAGAAGATAGGAGTTTCAACGCTGAAGGCCAAAAATGAATAAACCCAAATTGAGTTTTTGTAAATAAAAATGGGCTTACATTGGTTGTAAGCCCACCAAATTAAGTATTGGCATTTGATCAATACTTGAAAAGTAGATCAAGGTAGCTTGGCAACGGCCACAGCTCTTGATCGACATATAATTCAAGTTCATCAACAATCTGACGAAGTTCAACAGATTTTGGAAGAACATCGCTGGCACAGAATTTGGCTTTTGCCGATTCATCTTCCATTTCTTCCATTTTTTCAATTAATTCATTGAGCTCTTCAGCGCCCTTCATGGTTTTAGCGATATCTTCAGCTATTTTCTTGTACAGCTCACCTTGAGCTTTCAGTGTATCAGATCCCAAACCAATCTGACTGGCCTGTTCAGAAAGAAGCTTGTAAGATTCACCCAATGAAGCCTGAAATTTTATACATGCCGGTAAGATCATAGAATCAATCAGTAACAACATCGTTTTCATCTCAATATCAACGGCCATCACATACTGCTCGGTACGTACATTATATCGGGAATCGATTTCCGGTGCACTTAAAACACCAAGCTTTTCAAATATTTCACGATTTGATTGATCCAACCATACATCCAATGCTTCCGGTGTTGTTTTAAGATTTGGCAATCCATTTTCAGCCGCGTAATCTTGTAATTCCTGGCTGTAGTTATCGCCCTCAAAACGAACAGCTTTCGTTTCTTTAATGGCTTTTCTAACCACATCTAAAATCGCCGTATCTTTTTCTTTACCACCTTTTAACTCATTTTCAAGATCATTAGCCAACTCACCCAAAGCTTCTGACATAACCGTGTTTAAAACGGTGTTTGGAATAGAAATCGGCATTGATGAAGGCACAGCGCGGAACTCAAATTTGTTTCCTGTAAATGCAAATGGCGATGTACGGTTACGATCAGTGTTGTCTTTACTTACAACCGGCAAGTGAGAAATACCCAAATCCAAGAATTGGCGCTCGCTGGCAGTTTTGACTTCACCATTTTCAATCTGATCAAGAATTTGAGTAAGCTGATGACCTAAAAATACAGTCATAACAGCAGGAGGCGCTTCGTTAGCTCCCAAACGATGATCATTTCCAACAGAAGCCACACCCGAACGAAGCAATGCGCCTCGTTTATGGACGGCTTTTAACACAGCAACCAGGAACACCAGGAATTGAAGATTTTCTTCGGGTGTGTGACCAGGATCTAAAAAGTTTTCGCCATCAACAGTTGCAACAGACCAGTTGTTATGTTTTCCAGAACCGTTAATAGCAGCAAATGGTTTTTCATGCAATAACAACGCCAAGCCTTTTCTGTTGGCCACTTTGCGCATCATATCCATAACGAGCAAGTTATGATCGGCAGCAATATTGGCTTCTTCAAAAATCGGAGCAATTTCGAATTGGTGAGGCGCCACTTCGTTATGGCGGGTTTTTGCCGGAATACCCAGCTTATAGAGTTCTTTTTCAACTTCCTGCATGAAATCCAATGCACGCTCCGGAATAGATCCAAAATAGTGATCATCAAGCTGCTGGCCTTTTGGCGGCAAAGCGCCCAGAACTGTTCTGCCGCTCATCACCAAATCCGGTCGTTTTTCATACAACTCTTTATCAATCAAAAAGTATTCTTGTTCAGAACCAAGGAATGTTGTCACTTTTGGAACATCAGTGCGCCCCATAACACCAAGCAAACGTTTGGCCGCTTTATCAATGGCTGTCATTGAACGCAGCAATGGCGTTTTTTCATCTAATGCTTCACCGTGATAAGAAATAAATACGGTTGGAATACAGAGGGTAACACCCTGTGCTGACTGCATCAAAAAGGCCGGGCTGGTTGGATCCCAAGCCGTGTAACCACGTGCCTCAAACGTGGTACGCATACCACCGGAAGGAAAACTGGAAGCATCAGGCTCACCTTGGCTTAATTGACTTCCTGAAAACCGTTCAATTACAGTACCATCTTTATCAAAACTTAAAAAGGCATCATGTTTTTCTGCGGTAGCTCCAGTCATCGGTTGGAACCAGTGGCAGTAGTGTGTGGCGCCATGTTCAATTGCCCATTCTTTCATAGCATGTGCAACAACGCCGGCAGTTTCTGGCGCGAGCTTTTCACCATTTTTTATGGTTTGTTTTAATAAATAAAACACATCTTTTGGTAATTTTTCACGCATAACATCCATATTGAATGTCAAGCTTCCAAACGATTCTGAAACTAATGAGCCTGCAAGGCTCCCATTATTTTCTGTAGCCATTTTCTTGTTATTATTATTGTTATAGAGATGATCAGTTTAAATTTTCTTATTTATCGTGTTGCTTTTGCGAACCTTTTCTGCCGCCAATCTCCGTAATCCTTACATTTTCAAAATCCTTAAATGATTTTTCAGCGGGTAGATTCACCGTCTCTTTTATTGTGGATAAAACAAAACTCGTATCTGTTCCTACAACGCCCGTCCAGGATTGAATACGAGCCAACAACTTTTCCAAAGAACCGGTATTTTTAGTTTTGACTTTCAACATATGCGATCCTTCACCCGTAATTGAATAGCACTCCAAAACTTCATCTTCTTTAATGACGTGCTTGGCAAAATTATCGTAGTGCTTCGAGGATTCCATTCTTACACGAATGAACGATGTGATATCATAACCAAGCATTTTTTCATCAACCAATAGCGTATAGCCTTTAATTATGCCACGTCGTTCGAGTTTTTCTAAACGCTCGCTCACCGATGGAATGGAAAGGCCAACCGCTTCGGCCAATTCATTTCGGCGAATTCTTCCCTGCTCATTGAGCATATCAAGAAGCTTTAAATCAATGGTGTCAATATGCCAAGTCATTTTTCCTACCGTCCTGTATAAAAGTTATAAAATATATTGTATAAACAGTTTTTTTCCTAATAAAATTAGGATTAAAATTATTTTAACTGAAAAAAGTTAGGTATTAATATGCGTAATACCAAATATTTTCTACAAAAAAGTAGATTTATCACATGATTCAATCAAAGTATGGTTTATAAATATCATTTAATTGGGATTTTAACCATGAAAGATTAACTTTAGTCAAATCATAAGTACTTACCCAAAAAAATTATCAACCAATATTTGCTTTTAAGGAGATCCGATATGGCTGAAGAAACCAAAACATCTGCGGCTGCCGCACCGGCTAGCAAATCTCAAAAACCTGCTGAAAACGCTGCTGAGCAAACCACAGAAAGTAATGACGCGGGTTTTAAATTTGTTAGTGAACGAGAAAATTTTAATGAAATGTCCGGCGCCGATCATGCCAGATTTGTACTAGGTACGATTACCTCATTACCAATGTTTGCATTAAAATCCGTAGCAAACGCGTTTAAAAATCAGTTTACAAAATAAATTGATTATTAAAATCTATACTTAAACCCACTTTCTTGTGGGTTTTTTTATCACGTGTCTTTAAATGCATATAGTTTGCACGGAAGATTCATTGTATTATATTTGTGATACCGGTTGAAAATAACAGCTCCTAAAATGAAACACTTGATTTCATACTCACCCCCATTGGCTAAAAGCCTCGGCATTAGTGGGATGGTATCAGCGCTTATAGGAGTTTTGTTTTTCTTTCAGCTGGAAATCTCAGCCTTTCATACCCATAGCTCTCCTTGCGACATAACCGAAACTTGCCACACGGATGTGCATGGCTCAGAGTGCGAGTCGGAGCATGAGACCGAACACGAGGAGCACTCCTGCCAAGTCTGTATTTTTAAAGCGTCGCTTCACAGTGTTCTGGCTACCCAGCCATTTATTCTTTCAGACACTTCACTAACTCAAATCAACTACCTGCATCGGGGCATTCTATTACCTCTTTCTTATTTAACCCATTTTCAACCTTCTCGCGCACCTCCTCAACAGGCTTAGCTAATAACATTCAAAACTAAGCTATTACATATTTTTCAACTAAACTGCGTACGGAGGAATTATGCGCGTTAATACTTATTCAGCTTTTAGTAAGCTATGGATTGTTGCACTCCTTTTTTCAACACTTTCTTTTGCTGTTGGATGTGACGATGATGATCCGCTTTCACCACCAGAAGACCATTTTGAAGCTGTTGGATTGCAGATTGTTCAATCCGGTAATGTGATTTTCAGCTATTACGGACCGGATTACGCACCAGGCACAACCCTGACTGATGATACCATCAAAATATCGCAAGGATTAACTGATCATTGGGATGTTAAATTCTATGACGAAGACAGCCTTGTCATCGATCCGCCTGATGATGCCGATAAATCGTTTAGCGCTGTTTTTTCGGATCCAACTGTGGCTGAACTTTGGTGGCATGAAGGTGAAGAAGGCGAATTTGAATTCCACATGAAAGGCCTCAAGGAAGGCTATACCACGGTTGAGTTTAAAGTTATGCACAACGACCACGCTGATTTTACCACCTTGCCAATTCCGGTTTTAGTTGATACTACGGTTAATCATGGCCCCCCTGTCGAAGTACAGCTGAAAGACGAAGACAGTGGCGATTTGCTGGCGACATCGTATGAAAAGACTTCAAGTTCCACATCAACCGATACTATTTTGGTTACAAATGGTGAAACAACCGATCATATCGTTGCATACTTTTTTGATGCTAACGACATTAAATTTCAACCGGGTGTGCCACCTCATAGCTTAGAGGTTACCAGTTCCAACACAGCCATTGCAGATATTACTGGCCAGGAACCCGGGGAGCCCTGGGCCTTTAAAATTGAAGGTAAGTCGGAAGGAAAAACTCAAATAACCGTGAAAATTCTTCACGATGGCAGTCTTGGCAAAGAGTTTAAGCCTATTTCAGTTAAAGTGACACCAACACCTTAACATGTACATTTTTAGTCTAACAGGTCGCCCTTTGGTGGCGGCCTGTTTCATAATGATTTTTTCCCTGGACTTATTTGGGGCGCAGCAGCCAGTTAGGTTCTCAGGGGTAATCCTTGATATGCTCACCCATCAACCGGTGATTAATGCAACAGTTAAGGTTCTTAACCAAACCATTACCAGTGATAAAAAAGGGCAGTTTGCTTTTCAGGGCACGGATAACAAGCCATTTGAAATTCTCATCTCACACGAGTCTTACCACTCAACCACCCAGGAAATAGATCACAAAACCTATGCCCAACAAAAGATTGTGATCTTATTAAAGCCTAAAATTTACAGAACCGACCCGATTTTGGTTACCGCTAAACATACCCATAACAAGCTGGAGCATATCGCTGAAAAAAGTAATGTGTTAGAAGGCAAAGACCTTGAGAAAAAATTAAGCTCGAACCTTGCTTCAACATTGAAAAATGAAACCGGCATTGCGATGAGATCTATGGGGCCAGCGCCTGCAAGGCCAGTTTTAAGAGGACTTGGCTCAGACCGGGTTTTGATCAGCGAAGACGGGCAAACAACGGTTGACCTTTCGACTACCTCACCAGACCATGCTGTGACAATTGATCCATTTTCTTCAGAACGCATTGAAGTTATTCGCGGGCCAAAAATCTTGCTGCAAACCTCAACAACCATTGGCGGTGTCATTAATGTGGTTCGTCACGATATTCCACAATCCCTGAAAGACGCTATAACAGGTAACTTTGGCTTGTATGGCGAAAGCGCTAATTCGGGGTATTTAGGCTCAGCCCAAGCCGAAATTCCCCTTAAACCCTTTGCCATTAAAGGGATGGTTAGCCGCAGAAAAACCGATGATTTGCAAACCCCAAAAACTAAATTACAAAATTCCCAGTCTGAAAATTTCTCCGCTATCGCCGGTGCGAGTTGGATTGGCGACTTAGGATTTGTGGGGAGTTCATTGAAACATTTCAGCTTGGATTATGGTATTCCCGGTGGATTTGTTGGGGCTCACCCTAATGGTGTGTTCATTGAAATGAAAAAAGACCAGATGGATATCAAATCAAGATTGTATTCAGATGGTGGTTTGTTTTCTTCCATTGAAACCCACCTCAGTTTTTCTGATTACTATCATAAGGAGATAGAATCCAATGGGTCGGTGGGCGCAGAGTTTAAGATCTTGAATTACCAGGGTTTTGTTCATTTCAACCATCTTAAAAGTGGAATTTTTAACCAGGGCACGCTTGGTCTATCTTTCCATGTGCGCAATTTCGATATAGGAGGTAATGTTTTTACCTCGCCCAGTCTCTCTAAAAATGCGTCCTTATACGTCTTTGAATCTATTGTTCTTAACCGGTTAACACTGGAATTTGGCGGACGGTTAAACTACGATGTCATTACCCCGGACAAAGAAAAACCTGATGCCAATATTGGCTTTGTAAGGGAACGGGATTTTTTCACTACTGCGTTTTCGGCGTCTCTGTTATATGAACTCACTAAAAACTGGTCGATTGGGGGAAATTTAAGTCAATCATCTCGCGTCCCCTCAATCGAGGAGTTGTATTCCGAAGGGCCGCATTTGGCCGCTTATTCTTACGAAGTTGGCAATCCTGATTTAAATAGTGAGTTTGGATTAGGCGCAGAGCTATTTAATTATGTGGAATCTGAAAACTTCAATCTGTTAGCCACCTTTTTTTGGTACGACCTCAACACATTCATAGTTCCCAGAAATACCGGAGAGTTTAATTACCGTCTCTTGTTGCCAATTTACCAAACCGTTGGCGAGCCAGCTCAATTATTTGGCGGTGAATTCAATTTTAATTTATCCATTTCTAAGAAACTGGGTTTTACAACTTCAGCCAGTTACACACAAGGTGAGTTTTCTAACAGAAATCATGCGTTGCCTTTAATTCCACCGTTAAAAGGAACATTCGGATTAAATGGCCATATTGATGATTTTGACTGGGATATTGAATGGGTATGGGCTGCCAGCCAAAACCGAACCGATGAGTTTGAAGAGTCTACCGAGGGTTATGCCATTTTAAATGCCAGTGTGTTGTATTCATTCATGACGGGCTCTCAGGTACATAACCTCTCATTTACAGTGGAAAACCTGTTTAACACCGAGTACCGCAATCACCTCTCACGTGTGAAAAGCATCATGCCGGAAGCCGGCACAAATGTGCGTCTGACGTATAAAATTTACTATTAGAACGTGATTTTAAATCTTCTCGGGTTGCTTTGAGAGCTTTTTGGAAGCTGATTTTAGCAGTAGTTTCCCGCTTTTATCCACAACGATTGTATCGCCGGCGTCTTCTTCTGTTGGGCAGGTATGAATCTCTTTGGCGTAGAGTTTTTCGAGGAAATATTTATCGCGGCAAAAGGCGTTAAAAACCTCTTGGGAAAGCAACCAAATGTAGACAAATTTATCATCTTTTTCAGTAAGGATATATGAATATCTTCCGCTGCGAACATGTTTCATGATGCTTTTGGCATAACGCGTCGGATCAATCCAGGGTAGTTCCGTAACCGGCGGCTTTTCATCTTGGAACTCCACCAAAAAAACTTTTTTGATCATACTGTGACTCAGAAAACCCTGTACGCGCGTCAGAACATTTTCGTTATAAGAATTGATAAACCCTTCCAGTTCATGATGATGCGGCGAAGCAAAAAGCTCATGAAACAAATGATGAAGATAATGAGCCTCGCGTTTGGGAATAAATCGCGTGTCTTTATTGACGCTGCTCATCAAGTACCTTGAAAGCTCGCCAAGATATACAATTGCCGGGTTATGATTTTTCATCAATTTTCTAACGGTTGTGCCGCCGGTTACGCCAATTGCAAATAAAATTGCCAGTGTAATCGCTGTTGTTTTGCGATCGGCTTCGGCCTGTTTTTCACGTTCAAAGAGCACATCGATATCCTCACCGGCAAGAACTTTGTCTGGCTGAATGCTCAGCGGCATTTCTTTTGGAGTAACTTCAAACCTTAGCGGCAAAACTTCAAGCTCATAACGCTCGGTTTTACCAATCCGGTGCAATACGGTTTCCATGGTTGGCAGACCGGCGTCGAATAGTCGCTCTGTTGAAAGTTTTTCTATAAAAATTTTTGCGGGAGAAATAAACCAATCACCGGCTTGGCTTAAGGTGACTTTAATTGAAGCAATATGCCTGGAAAAATATCGCTGCCCATTGATAACCATTGGGCGATCAACCACTTGCCTTGGCACAGGAAGAAATTCGCCTTCCACACTCCAAAAACTTCGGCCTTTGAGAACATCCACTTCACGATTGGGTTTTGTTGAATAAAGCGTATAGGAAAGAATGGCCGATTCACCTTCCACCAGTTGCGATGCATTGCTTTTGATCACAACAAATTCCCTGGCTTCAGCCGATGAAATGATAACTTCAGGTAAGAGGGCAAGGGTTAGTATTAGTATGATCTTCAAACAACGCATCATTATCCCGACATTTACGCTTCAAAAAATTCTATAACCTGGCTAATCTTGACTTTCGAACATATAATTTATTTAAAACTTTCCCAAGACCCTGATTTCCAGATTAATTTTTCCGGACATGTATTAACCCGGTATTTTTGTAATAGCATTATTTTCTTTCCTGAATTGGTCACCAGGCAAGGAGCTTGCCGAAGCATAGACGAAGGGGTATACATTGCAAAATCGGTCATTGAGCGTAGCCGAAATGCCGATTTTTTTTAGAAAACATCAACTATTCTGATTATTAGCTCACACTGATCCATTCGGTGAGAGTATGATCATTTTTAGGGATTGTTATCAAATCATGATTAAAAAAGCTCCACCCTTGTCATGTAGCATTTTTTTGCCATCGTTATGGATCGCCCCGATAAACCGGATGATGCCATTAAATGTAGACGAAATGATTTTTCACTTAAGAAAACATCATATTTTTCAAACCAGCTTAAGATGCAAAATGTTGGATTTTGTATATTTGGCATCATTTATTAACAGCTTTAGAAAGGATTTTATACCGTGAAAATTGCAATTTTTGGCGGCGGCGTCGCTGGGCTTAGCGCAGCGATAAATTTGTTGGATCGTGGCTATGATGTGGATTTATATGAAAAACGAGGCGTCCTCGGCGGTAAAGTTTCCGCTTGGCGCGATAAAGATGGCGATACCATAGAATCCGGCTTGCACATTGTGTTTGGCGGATATGAAGAACTTCAGAAACTGCTTGATAAGATAGGAGCTAAAGACAATTACCTCTGGAAAGATCATGCCTTAACTTATGCCGAATCAGAAGGACAACAGTCGGCGTTTAAAAAAGCCGACCTCCCCAGCCCTTGGGCTGAGCTAATTGGCGGGCTTCAAGCCGATTTTATAACCCTTGGCGATAAACTTTCTTTAATTAAAGGGCTATTCCCAGCCTTGAGCGGTAATGAAGAGTATTTCCGCAGCCAGGACGATATGACTTACTCCGAGTGGCACCACATACGTGGCTGCTCCGAAAATTCCCTCCAACGCTTATGGCGGCCGATTGCGCTGGCCATGAATTTTATTGAGCCGAATGTGATCAGCGCTCGGCCAATGGTGACCATTTTTAAATACTTTGGCACCGACTACGCCGCTACGCGATTTGCCTTTTTTAAAGCCAATCCCGGCGACTCGATGATTGATCCCATGATCAAGTACATCGAAGAAAAAGGCGGCAGGGTTATACCAAGCTCACGGTTAAGTAAATTTGCCCTTAATGAGGACGATACCGTTCGCGCGGCCATTATGGCCGACGGTTCGGAAATTGAAGCCGACGCCTATGTTTCAGCCTTGCCTGTTCATAGTTTTAAGAAAATTATCCCGAGAGCATGGAACAAACACCGGTATTTTCAAAACCTCTACCAATTTGTCGGAAGCCCTGTCGCCAACTGCCAATTGTGGTTCGATAAAAAAATAACCGATACCGATAACCTGATGTTTTCTCATGGAACAACCTTTGCGACATTTGCAGATGTTTCTTTAACCTGCCCGGATGATTTCCAAGCCGGCATTGGTTCGGCTACCGGCGGCAGCGTCATGAGCCTTGTTCTTGCCCCGGCGCATCATATTATGGATATGCCAAATGATATTATCATCGAAAACATCATGAAAGATCTGCACGACCGTTTCCCACGTTCTCGTGATGCTAAATTGTTGAAATACACCATGGTTAAAATTCCCGAATCGGTCTATAAAGCCGTCCCCGGCGTCGATAAGTACCGCCCAGATCAGCGCACCCCAATAGATAATTTCTTTTTAGCCGGAGATTATACCTACCAGAAATACCTGGCGTCCATGGAAGGCGCGGCATTGAGCGGTAAGCAGGTTGCCGAGCGCATTCACAAACGCTTTAATGGCGCTGATTGATAAAAACTTTGTAGGACGCATTGTGCAGCGTCCTACCGTTTCCGATACTTTATATTGGATATCTTAAGCGTTGAGGGCAAGAGATATAATCTTTTTGAGAAGCATGTCGTAGTCATAGCCGGCTTTTTGCGTGGCATTACTCAATCCTGCATCCCCGGATAAATCCGGGTTTGGATTAACATCAATTACATAAAACTCGCCCTGCGCATCCTGCCTGAAATCCACCCTGGCATAACCGCGGCATTCAAACAGGTTATAAACTGCCATAGCTAAATCTTGCAATGCCGTTTCCTCTGATTTAGTCAGATGCGCCGGACAAACCGGAACTGTTCCCCGATACTCTTCCGAATCTTCTTCCCATTTTCCGTTGTAAGTCACGATGTTGGGACAGGTTTTTGGCATACCTGAAAAATCAATCTCGGAAATTGGTAAGACCATTGGCTTATTCTTTGCATCATCCGAATTACCAACAACGGCCACATTAAATTCTCGTCCTTCGATATACTGCTCTAAAAGCGCGGCTTGATGAAACGAGTCCCAAATGAACGATACTTGGTTTAATAATGCTTCTGCATCATAAACCACTGATTTTTGGGATATGCCGATGCTGGCATCTTCGTGTTCGGGTTTAACAATTAAGGGAAATTGCCCGCCAAACTGCACGTCATCGCCGGGAGCAAGTCGTTTAAAATCCGGCGTTGGAATGCCTTTTTGAGCCATCATTGCCTTTGCTTCTGGCTTGTTCAAACACTGTTTAAGCGTCGTTGACGATGATCCGGTATAAGGAACATCCATAACTTCCAATGCCAACGGGATTAAAGCTTCACTTTGCGAAAGGCCATAGACGCCTTCAAACAGGTTAAACACCACATCGGGTTTCTTGGATTGCAAGGTTTGCATAAAATGGATGATATCACCGGTAAAAGGATAAATCGTAAGTTGATAGGTTTTAGAAAGCCTGCGGGCAATTTCATCAACCGATGCCAAAATCCCGATTTCAGATTTTAAGTCTTTAGTCTTGGGATTAAAATCGGGTACGGCGTTATAAACAATCAGGCAATGCGTCACGGAATAGGAATTTAATTCAACGGATTAATGGCTTTAAAAAACAAAATTTTTAGTTACTTTCTGAAAACTTTTTGAATCCTTGACCTCAAAACTAACATGCCGCTTACATTGGTCGACTACATTGTCATAGCCGGTTACTTAGCTCTCACCTTGCTTATCGGTGTAAGATATTCCAAACTCGCCTCACAAAACACGACCGAGTTTTTTTTATCAGGCAGGAAACAGCCGTGGTGGCTTGCCGGAACCGGTATGGTGGCTACGACCTTTGCTGCCGATACACCGCTTGCTGTTTCAGGATTGGTTGCCAAGCACGGCATTGCCGGCAATTGGATTTGGTGGGCATTTGCGTTTGGCGGTATGCTCTCGGTATTTTTTTTCTCAAGATTGTGGCGACGGGCTGAAATCCTCACAGACCTCGAATTTATTGAGCTGCGCTATAGCGGCAAAGCCGCCGGTTTCCTCAGAGGGTTTAAAGCCTTATACTTTGGTCTTTTTATGAATGTGATCATTATTGGCTGGGTGAACCTGGCCATGGTTAAGATCATTACCATTATGATTCCCGAATTAAACCCAGTATTCGCCATCGTCTTCTGCGTGCTCTTAACCACGTTTTACTCCGGGTTGGCTGGACTGTGGGGCGTTACGGTTACCGATCTCATTCAATTTTCAATTTCAATGATCGGTTGTGTTATTCTGGCTATTCTGGCTGTACAGTCTCCGGCAGTTCAATACGCAGGCGGCGTTCAGGAAAGTTTGCCGGATTGGATGTTTCACTTTATCCCAACAATTACAACCGATCCATCGTCTGATGGTTTGGGTGGCGTGTATCAATTAACCCTCTTTTCTTTTCTGGCTTTTGTCGGCGTTCAATGGTGGGCATCGTGGTATCCCGGTTCTGAACCCGGCGGCGGCGGTTACATTGCACAACGCATGATGAGCGCGAAAAATGAAAAGCACTCGTTATTTGCTACCCTTTGGTTCACCGTAGCCCATTATTGCCTGAGGCCATGGCCTTGGATTATTGTGGGTTTGGTTAGCGTGATCATGTTCCCGGATTTGCCGGCTTCACAAAAAGAAGACGGGTTTATTTATGTCATGCAAAAGGTTTTACCCATTGGGATTAAAGGACTGCTTTTGGCTGCGTTTCTTGCTGCGTACATGTCAACGCTCTCTACTCATTTAAATTGGGGTTCAAGCTATATCCTCAACGATTTTTACAAGCGTTTCATCAAACCGGATTTATCGGAAAAGGAATATGTCAGTATTTCCAGGATCATCACCATCATTGTTGCTGTGGTATCGCTGCTCATTACCTTCTATGTTTTGGAGAGCATTACCGGCGCATGGGAGTTTATTCTGGAATGCGGAGCCGGCACCGGGTTTGTTTTAATTCTGCGTTGGTATTGGTGGCGACTTAATGCATGGTCGGAAATCGCATCAATGATTGCGCCTTTTGTGGCCTATGCGCTAATTTCAAACTACACCACTATTGAATTCCCGAACACGCTATTTTTGATTGTAGGGTTTACTGTCGTCATAACGCTTCTTGTTACGCTGCTCACCAAGCCCGACGACACCGAGCATCTTAAAGCGTTCTATAGAAAAATCCGGGTTGGGGGTCCGTTATGGAAACCCATTGCCAATCAACTGCCTGATGTAAAATCCGAAGAGAATTTATCGGCTTTAGTATTAAACTGGGTCTATAGCCTTGTGCTGGTGTATTCGTGTTTGTTTGGCATTGGCAAGTTGATCTTCCGGGATTTTTTGGAGGGCATTGGATTTCTGTTGCTTGCCGTTGTTGCCGGGTGGCTCATTTATCGTGATTTTCAGCAGCGTGGCTGGCAGAAATTAACTTAACTCACCATGGTTTCTCATTTGATATTAGGGTCTAAATCGCCGCGCCGGCAGGAGCTTTTGAAATTACTAAACATCCCATTTAAGGTTTTAACGGCTGAAACGCACGAGCGCTTTGATCCGAACTGGCATCCCGAAAAAATTGTCACGGAACTGGCTTTACGCAAAGCTATGGAGATCAAAGACATCCATAAAAGCGCAACCACGAATGCCACCCTGCTTTGCGCCGATACGATTGTTGTGATTGATCAAACCATTCTAAATAAGCCAAAATCAAAAGACGAGGCGTTTGATATGCTCAACCGGCTTCAGGGGAGGGTTCACCAGGTTTATACCGGTTTTGCTATCCATACCCCATCAACCTCGCTTACTGATTTCGAAAAAACCGATGTCACGTTTTCCAGCATGTCCGATTCCGAGATCAACCATTATATTGAAGTTGCCAAACCTTTTGATAAAGCCGGATCGTATGGCATTCAGGATGATGTTGGCGCGTGCTTTATTGAAAAAATAAATGGGTGCTATTATAATGTGGTTGGTTTGCCTATTTCAAAGCTCTACAAAGCCTTTCAATCGTTGAACAATATTTAAGAAAACATGTCTCTGGCTTCCAATACCAGGCCTCTAATACCTGTTATACTTGGTCCAACTGCATCCGGTAAAACCGCTGTTGGCATTGAGCTGGCGTTGCAATTGGGCGCTGAGATCATCTCAGCCGATTCCAGGCAAATCTTCAAGGAACTTACGATCGGTTCAGCCAAACCAACCCGTGATGAGCTTAAACGTGTAAAACATCACTTTATTGATGAACTTTCGCTCACTGAGCATTTTGATGCCGGTCTGTTTGCCAATGCTGCTACTATGCGCATAAAAAACCTGCTGGTCCAAGGAAAAAATGCCATCGTGGTTGGCGGTTCAACATTATATCTGGAAGGATTAATTAAGGGCTTTGCCAAGCTGCCAAAACAAAACAAAAAAATTCGCCAGGAGCTTGAGACAGAACTGCAAAAACAAGGCGCTGAGGCTATGTATTTTGAGTTGAAAAAGCAAGATCCCGAACATGCCAAAACACTGGATCCCACCAAAACCCAACGATTAATTCGAAGCCTGGAAATTATCAGACTATCCGGGAAAACGCTATCTGAGCTTTACAAAGAGCAAGCCCGGCCTGATGATTTCACATTTAAATTGTTTGGTCTCAATCTTAACCGTAATGAACTTTACAGCCGAATTAATGAGCGAACTGAAAAAATGTTTAGCGCCGGATTTCTGGAAGAAGCAAAACAACTCTTTGAGCGATATGGCCAAAAAACAACGCATTCGTCGATAAATGCCCTGGCAACTGTTGGTTATAAGGAACTCTTTGCGTATTTCAATCATGAACTTACGTTATCCAAAGCAAAAACGCTGATAAAACAGCACACCAGAAATTACGCTAAACGTCAAATGACTTTTTTTAGGAACCGTCTTGAAATAGAGTGGATTGATAGTCATCCAAAATCCGATTTACCAAGCACAATTGCGCAAAAAATTGTTGAGAGAATGCAATAAATCTTGGTTTTATGTTTAAGCATTTCTTATACTCATATTTGATGCATTAATTAAATTTCAGTCAAATCAATTTTAAATCATTTAGATTGTTGAAAATTTGAAATACCTGCTTATAGCTATCTCTAACCATCTTTTGCCATGAAATTTACCGTTGATAAAAAAAAGGAACTGACCATATTCAAACTTATGGAATCTCGCCTGGATGCAACGATTGCCCCGGACCTGAAATCTGAATTTGTTATACTTATTGAAGCGGAAGGAAAAAAATACATTATTGTTGATATATCCCAGGTTGAGGCGATCGATTCAAGCGGTATCGGCGCTTTATTAATGGCACACCGGCAAACTGCCGATCGTGAAGGTTTTGCTGCATTTGCCGGCGTAAAAAATCGTGTGCGCGACCTTCTGAAAATGACCGGCCTTGATAAACAACTCTTTATATTTTCATCGGTTCAAGAAGCATTGAATTCAATTGAGACGGTTGATAGTGATGACACGGAAACCGAAAAACCCACAAAAAAGCGTTCATCGCAGCGAAAGTCCAAAAAGAAAAAAGCATCCGAGGTTGATTTCGAAGAAGATGAGCTGATCGGCGATATTCCGGAAATTGCCAGCGCAGACTTAGATATTGATGATATTAACGAAGAAATGTCATTTAACGATGATTTTGAAACCATGCCCGAAGAGGATGAAAACGCGGCGCAAGCTTCTGATCAAAAAAAATCCGGTAAAAAAAACAGTTCATCAAAATCAACTCGTAAAAAAAGTAAGTAGCTCATACTCTCATCTTGATTTAACAACTCATGGCAACATTTACAGCCTTGGATTGGGCTGTGATGCTGATTTATCTGGTTGGCATCACAGCCTTCGGCATATTTAAAGGAGGAAAACAACGTTCATCAACCGATTATTTTTTATCCGATGAAAAAATCCCCTGGTTAGTGGTTTCCTTTTCCATTGTTGCAACGGAAACTTCAGCTTTAACCTTCATTTCAATTCCGGGGCTTGCTTACCTGACCAATCTAAATTTTCTCCAAATAGCTATTGGCTATATTATTGGCAGGCTCATTGTTTCACAAATTTTTCTCCCTCAATATTTCAAAGGCGAACTCACTACGGTTTATGAGCTCATTGAAACCAAATTTGGCGCTAATTTAAGAAAGCTGACTTCGGCTGTCTTTATCGTAACCCGGTTGTTTGCCGATGGGGTCAGGCTGTATGCCACTGCAATTCCACTTACCCTGATTTTAAAGGGATACGGACTGTTTCAGGGCATTTCCGATCTGGAAATCTATTTGGTTGCCATTAGCCTGATTTCCCTTCTTACAATGCTTTATGTCCTTTATGGCGGTCTTCGGGCAGTGATCTGGACGGATTTGGTTCAACTCCTGATTTATACCCTGGGCGGGGTATTATCGCTCGTGTTCATTTTAACTTCTCTTTCCAGCCCAACCGATGCCGTTCAACATCTACGCGATTTAGAAAAACTAACCATGTTCAATCTGGATTTCAGCGATATTTTCAGTAATCCCTATAATATGATTTTAGCCATATTTGGCGGCATGTTTCTTTCAATGGCATCTCATGGCACGGATTACATTATCGTTCAACGCTTATTTGCCACACAAAGCTTGGACGATAGTAAAAAAGCGCTTGTTTTTAGTGGAATTATGGTGTTTGTGCAGTTTTTGATATTCCTGGTTATTGGTTCGTTATTGTATGTTGTGTTTAATGGCGTAGAAATGAAAGCTGATGAGGTTTTTCCGATGTTTATTATTGAGTCGCTTCCTCAAGGCATATCGGGATTAATTGTAGCCGGAATATTAGCTGCTGCCATGTCAACGCTCTCGAGTTCTATAAACTCAATATCCAGCGCTACGATTTTTGATATTCTCAAACCGTTTTCTAAACCACAATCAAAACCTAGTGTGAATATCTTAACGCTTTCGAGAAAGGTCAGTTTATTTTGGGGATTGGTTTTAATCGGATTTGCTTTGTTTTTTACCCAATCTCAACAATCAGTCGTTGAAACTGCGCTGAGTATTGCTTCTGTTACCTATGGCGGCGTATTGGGTGTGTTTTTATTAGGGACATTTCGCGCAAATTACAAACCCTTGTCAGTTGCGATTGGCTTTATAAGCAGTTTAGCGGCAATGGCCGTTATCGTATTTTTCTTTTCAATCGCCTGGACTCTTTACACATTTATCGGCGCTTCGGTCGCTCTTTTAGTTGCGTTTCTTTTAGAGTCAGTTCCTACCAAGGTCAAAAATTAGTCATAAAGCAGGTATTTTTTCTGCTGGTTTATAAACGGTTCTATGGTTTTTCGCGCTTCAGCGATAATGGCTTTATGATCTTTGCCGTTTCGAACCATTTTACGCAATTGATCGGTACCGGCAAGGTAATCAATAAAGCTTCCACTGGCCAGAAGATTAAATTTTTTGGGGTATAATCGTTGCAATACCGTCAGTATAGCCACACCCACCTCAAACGGCTTAACGGTTTTTCTGTTAGTTACTTTTAGCTTTACCCCATAGCAGGTTTTGTTTAAGTACTTGGGGGTCAGCGCTTTTCCTTTGATGGACTTAGGCGTAAAACTCACCTCTTCGAAATGCACACCCTCTAAATTTAAAATTCTTAAATAAAAGACCAGGTCCTTAGACTGGATAAACGGTGCGCCAAATTGCAAAAATGGGTATTGAGTTCCGCGACCTTCGCTCACATTTGTCGCTTCTAAAAATACCGTTGCCGGGTACAAAATCTCAGTTTCAACATCTTTTATATTTGGAGAAGGTGGATAGAACTCATTTACCCAACTAAATTGCTCATCAAAAAACTTACCCCTTTCCCAGCCATGTATTTTGTAAATCGTGAGATTTAATTCAGGAAGCTTGTTTTCTTTAATATATGTGGCTATCTCGCCAACGCTCATACCATGTATAAACGGCAATTCTACAAGGCCGACAAATGAGCTGAATTTTGGATTTAAAAAAAACCCATCGGGTTTAATGGGAGAAATGGGATTGGGGCGATCAAACACAACAAATGCTTTTTTATGGGCTGAACAGGCCTCCATGACAAGCTTCATGGTTGAAATGTAAGTGTAGCATCGGGTACCAATATCCTGAATATCAAAAATCACCATATCCAGATCACGCAACATGGATGAGGTTGGTTTCTTTTGATCTCCATATAACGAAATAATTTCAATATCCTCCAATAATGACGTCGTTGTAATTTTTTGGCCGGCTTCTTTATTGAGATAAAATCCATGTTCCGGGGAAAATATTTTCTTGATGTTTATTCCATTTTCTTTAAGCACGTAATAATTTGATGCCCCGAAACGATCAACGCCGCTTTTATTTGTAACCAAGCCAATTGATTTTCCTTTTAATTCATTAATTCTAAAATCACAAACAATATCAAGCCCTGTTCTTAATTGAGCATATGCAGAATAAACGATCAATTGAAATACAATAACTAAGCTAAATAATTTCATTTGTCTTGATACACTCATCGATTAGGATACTGAGTTTAAAATTAATTTTAGATAATTTTCCTTTACAGGCATAACCGATAATCTTGACAGGCGAATTAAATCAAAACCTTCAAACTGATCGTTATCTTTCATTTGTTTAAGCGTTAATAGTTTTTGATATTTTTCAAGAAACTTAACATCAACCACATATGAGTTTCTAACGTCTTGATTTTCGATATAAGCATCAGTGATTGCTTCAGCTAAGCCAACAATCTGCTTTTCCTTGCCGGTATGATAAATAAAGCACTTATCACCTTTTTTTATATCTTTTAAATACTTTAACGCCAAATTATTTCTTACCCCATCCCAAACCGTATTATGGTCTCTCTCTAAATCATCAATTGAATAATCATTAGGTTCTGATTTCAATAAATAATAAGTCATAATATTACCGTTTATAAGGTTTGTGAATATACTTCGTTGCATATTTATGCGAATTGGCCACATCATCTAAATTAATGACCTTCTGATAATACTTTTTAGCTTTTTCTCTTTTACCAATCACATCATACATTTTACCAATTTCTAATTTGCTATGCACACAATAAAACGTAGAGTTATCATATTTAATTTTTGAGGAAGCAATATCTGATTCTATAAAATAAGAAAGCGCCGTTTTATGATCTCTATTGTAAGAAGATATTTTTCCTAAATAAAAATATACTTTTCTTAAAATATGATCGTTATAAGTTAATTTTTCACCGTTTATATCCATCAGCAATTGTTTATAAATATTTTGCGCCTGTTTAAAATTTCTTTTGTTATAGTAGGTTCTGGCTAAATATTCATAAAAGAATGTATTTTTTGGATATAAATTGTGAAGTTTTTTTGCATATAGATTCGCTTTTCTATAATCTTTTTCAAAACCAAAATAAATCTTAGATAAAAAATAAGTGGCTTCGGTACTGGCGTATTTAGCCTTGTTCGATGACTCTATAAGTTGATTAATTCCTTTTTGCTTATCACCTTTTGGCAGAAACAAAGTTATCGGTTTTAAAAAAGGATATTTTTGAGGGATGGCATCGGCATAATAATTATAAATACCCAAACCAAATTTAACGTCATGGTTATCAGCTTCAATTCGTTTTAAACGATCCACAAGAGGCAATGCATCTTTGGCATCACTTGCTGCTTTTAACCATTTTTTTCGGTTAGCTCTTAAGCGTCCTCTAAATCCTAATGCCGCACTTTTATAAAATAACGCCTCATAATCGCTTCTATCTCTTAAAAGTTTTTGATCACATTTATCAATGACAATATCCATTTTTTTTGAAAAAATGTCGTCATATTTTTCATTATGGATATCAATCATAATTTTCCACCAAGTAACCATTCCGTCATAAAAGAACCCAATTGGTCGCTCAGGATATTTTAATATTATTTTTTTAAAGAGCGTATTAGCCTTATCAAATTCTAAATTGTAAATATGATCTATCCCTCTTTTAATAATCTTTTCTTCATTTTTTCTGTCGTTATTGTCATCAGACCAACTCTCAAATGTTACCTGAGCATATAAATGTGTATTAACACACGCAAATACTAACAACAGAATAAGGGCTCGTATGTAAAAAAAAAGCCAAGTTAATTGACTTGGCTTTGGTGTTCTCTGATTCATCACTGTCCTTGTGTTGTGTGCCTGATCAATCTGGAGGCTTCTATATCATTTGGCCTCTCTAAACGTTTATTCATAAAAATGATTCGCTTAGGCTGTTTTCTTATTAACCCGTTTAAGTTTTCTAATTTCTCGGTATCAACCGTTAAATCAATTGGAATTCTTTCCATAGCAAATTTTATTCGTGGGGTTTGAATTTTATACTTAATTTGAATTGTGCCTAATGTTAAATCTTTCAGTACTTTACCATCATCTTTTTTCTTGATGCTGGTTTTAGCATCAGTTCCAATTGGCTCGGAACTATCTTGAACCTGTGCAAAAACATTAATACCTGTAACTATTAATAATGCAGCAACCAGAATGACTATTTTGTTTAAAACCATCATAAAACTATTTATTGATTTCTTTGAACTTCTTCTACATCAGGTTCTTTTAATGCTTTTCTTGCTTCACGTCTTTGTTTACCAATTTGCTTAACCAGAAGTTTAATTTGGTCGTCGGTTAATTTTGCAAAGTATAAAATATTTACCATAGCCTGAAGTCCCGTAGTTTCAATTGTTCCAGGTGTTTTTATGGCAACAATATTTTTTCCGTCTATAACAAATTTAGAAATATCTATAATGGTTTGTTTTGATCTTACCGTGCTATCTATTTCAACTTCTTCTAAAATTGATAGAGGTACTTCGTTATATATTGCTTCTATCAAATCACCGTTAATATAAATCTCAATTGAATCCAAAGATATATCATTTGAAATTACCAATTGTGCAATATCAGTAGCGCCATCATATTCAAATGATTTTCTGAAAAATACATTTTCAGGATCCGGCTCTGGAGGTGGTAAAAGCGTATTTGGATCAAAAATTACCATACCTGTACTATCTCTCCATACACCCAAAGAATCTTTAGTGCTTCCCGCATTTAACCAATTCTGTACTGTAATAGAATCAGGTTGTGAAACCTGGCTAGTAAACCCCGTTGCTTGAAGGTTTGAAGCTCCTTCATTTGCAACGCCTGTGCTTGTGTCAGTTAAAACTTGAGAATTTGCATATGCTTTTTCTATAAAAAAGGTCTTGATAAAATATTGATTATTGAAATTAAGCTTGCCAGTTTCCTCACCAGTTTCACTTCCTTCAGGTTTCAAATATTCTGGTGCAGGCGCATCCCACAAATCCGGTGTAGATTCCTTATCTTCGCTAGACTCCTCACTTTCACTTGTCTCACTTTCTTCTGAAGAACTCTCTTGACTTGATTCTTCCGAAGGTGATTCAGTTTGGGTTTCTTCTACTGACTCACTTTCGGTTGTTTCGGCTTCTTTTGAACCCTCCTCAACCGATTCAGATGTCTCTTCAGTTGGCGTTTCTTCTGCAGATTCACTCTCTACTGCTTCAGCTTCCGTTGAACTTTCTTCAACCGGTTCTTCTGATGGCGCTTCAGCTGGTGCTTCTTCTACTGATTCACTTTCGGCTGCTTCTGCTTCTGTTGAACCTTCCTCAACCGATTCAGATGTCTCTTCAGTTGGCATTTCCTCTACTGCTTTACTCTCAGTTGCCTCAGTTTCAGTTTCCGTAGCAGGTTCTTCAGACAAAGTCTCCGTTGCTGGTTCTTTTAAGACGTCTTCTTCAGTTGTCTTTGTCTCCGGCAAACTTTCTTCAGGCTGCTGTGCATCAATAAACTGATTATCCAATGGTCGAGACATTAATGTATCAGGATATGATGGAGGTGTAAATGCCGGCTTATCAAGGGTTAGTGTTTTAAACCATATTGGTGTCACATCTTCAGTTTTCTGAACAAAATAAGATGTATCTTGATCCTCATACTTTCCTACATATCTTAAAGTGCCTAAACCTTCATTTATAGTAGCATATTCCCATGAGCTATCATCAAATTTCTGTGTATACCAATTATCATCGCTAACATCTTTGGCCACTCTCCAGTCTGAATTTGTAGGCAAATTCATAATTTTCTTACTTTCCTGACCAATTGAAAACTTTCTTGGATCACTATTAACAAGCCTTCTTAATGCCTGCTGAGTAGCCTTGCTTTGAAATTTAAACTCATCAACAAAATCAACAACTTGTCCTAATACATTCTGGGCTGCAATTTTCCATAAGCTTGACAAGTTATTGTAGGGCGCTTCAGCGTCACTATACCAATACTTGTTAAAATCATTGTTGAAGATTTGTGCAAATTCTTTAGAATAACGTTTGAAGTTTTCACTTCTTGACATGCTTAAATCACCCAACTCAAAGATAAATTTCGTGGCTGTATCGGCAAGTGCATTAAGCTTAGTTTCAGTTGCACCTACATCTTTAAGCAATTGGTATGTATTGTAATATTCACTAACAGCAGAGGTTGCCAGATTATTATAGTTGGTAATCACCAACTTCATTTTTTCAATTTTTAGCGTCAGCTCAATTTGATCATCCGTTGAGAAACTTTGAATACTAGCTAATTTATCCCTGTATTCTTTATCTAGTTTATCAAAAAGCTTACCGGATGTTCGAGCTAATGAATCAATTCGTTCAGCAGCTTTTGGCGCTAAATTGATAATAGCTTTATTTGACAAATCTACATATTCATTTTCCAACTCAAGCTTTTTAGAGTTCTTGATACCAACTTCATAGGTTTTTATTGCATCAACAACAGAAGGTTGAACAAAATTACTAGCTATCTTAGACAAGGTTAATAGTTCAGTGATATCACCAATAAACAAAGGATTTTTCAATCGAATTCGTTTGATTCTTTTAATCTGTTTGTTCTTATCCTCTTCAGGAACCTGAGCATTTAACCATACATAGACGCTGTTCTCTTTCATTTTACCAGCTTTATAATACATCTCCGATATTTTTGACTTTGTTTTGTCTATCGTGGCATTTAAAGCGGCTAATTTTAAATTATCAGGAACATTACCTGTATTAGTAAGCAAGCTATCAATGATATAGCTTAATGCTTTTAATGACGTTGTATCAACTTTTGCAAAAGCCAACGAATCTCCTTCAACAGATGTGGTGTCTAATGCAGAAGCACCTTTTTGCTCCTCAAGTACGCGCTTTTTAGCTTTAGATAAATTTTTGTAGGCAACCGAATAATCGTTTCCTGCAACGGAATACCCTTGGCTTGCATCAGCATTGGCCTGAGCAACATTTATATCTCTTTTTGTTTCTTTGATCTTAAGGCCTCTGAGACTGGTTGCCTTATAAAGAGTATCTGGAAGTGATGAATAATTATCAGCTAAATTTTCAGATAAAAATCCTGGCGTATAATAGGCATCGATAACTCGGTATCCACCTAATTTGATTAACCTGACTGTATAATCACCTATTTTATCTTTTAAAACCAACTTCTCTTTATTGTCATATGAAATATCTTTTTGTTTCTGCTTTTTCTTTTTTGATTTCCGTCGTTTCTTAATTTTACGATCTTCCTGAAACGCAGTAGGTTTGATGACCATCTTAACCGGTGTTGCCTTGTAATCAGCGATTAAATATGATGTTAATTTGTAAAGGCTTTCACTTGCCCATATTTCAGCTTGACCTTTTAATTTCTCGCTTCGATTAATGGCTTTTTCATATTCAACTTTCGCACTATCAATATTCTTTTTTCTTTCTAAATACTCACCTCTTCTAAAATAAGCCTTAACACTCAATGGTTTATCAACAAAACGATCTGCAAATTCACCGTAGGCATCAAATACACCTTCATCATTTCCTAATTTTGCATTTAAATCAATTTTATTAAAAGCAATGTCAGGCGCCTCTTTGGAATCCGGAAACCGTTCTAAATATTTATCAGTTACGCGGATAGCATTTTTCCAGTTTTCACTTCTCATACTTGCCTTAATAGATTTCTTCAAACTCTCTTCAGCAAGTTTAGTTGAATCTGGAAATTCATCCGCAATATTTTCTAATGCACCTGAAAGACTATCATAATTTTCAGATTTCTCATAAGCTAAAACGATACCTTTGTAAGCCTTAACCTTATATTCAGGATTATCGCTAGCCTTTGTAATAAGATAATTATTCACCCGAATAGCATCTTCAGTTCTACCCGCCAACACATAGTTATCTGATGCTAATACGGATGCTTGATTGGCTTCTTTCCATTCAGGAACTGTTATTGCAGCACGTTCAAATTGTTTGGCGGCCAAGAAAAAGTTTTTCTTAGCTTTATAAAACTCAGCTTGCTGTGTTATAGATTCACCAATTCTTTTATAAGCAAATTCCTTACGTTTTTTATCCTTTTTTGAATCTCCATAAGGACCATAATAAATGGCTTTTGCCAACTGTTCACTTTTCACATAATCTTTTTCATCAAATAATGCATAATCTGATAAGCTGACTAAAATCCCGGGATCAATCTGTTGAATAGGGTAGTATTGAAGTAATCGTGAATTTACTTCTTTATAATTATCGGTATAACCTTTTGCTAAATAAATATTTGATAAAACCTGCAAAGATGGAACCGCAAGCGAATCATGTGGATACAACCTGACAAGTGTTTCTAAAACAGATATATAATCTTTTTCTTCCTTAAGAAGTGAATCAGGCTTGCCTGTAAAATTTGCCATGGTATCAATACCTGGCGTAAACTGCGCAATTTGCTTAGTTTGAACTTGTTCAGTTGAAATCACATAAGCATTGATTATTGCAGGCTTTCTAAAATAATCCCATGCGAAGTTTTTTGAAATATCCAAATACCCTTCTAACGCACCCTCTTTTTTATCAAGCTTTGTATCTAAAATAAATGACTTTTGAAATAACGCGTAATAAGCAGTTGAATCATATCTTGAAAAGAACTTTACATAATTATCAACATCTTTAACGACTTGTTCATATAAAAGCTTGGCTTTAGCTTTGTCTTTATTAACAACAATACCTAATGGCGGTTCAATAGAGCCATCTAACAATTGAGCTCTGCTTACACCATAAACAACATTTTGAAAAAGTGCTTCTTTAGATATCTGATCAATTTCTTCTAAGATTACAGGATCAATCCGCTCTCTTGTCATACCAACACCTGCATATGCACTTGTATCACCCCTGGATTGTAATTCTACTCGCTTTTTTAAGTTATCATACCATTTACTGTTTCTCCCATAATTGTAAAACAAACGCATCCGTTCTTCATACAATTGAATTTCAAGATCATCCCGGTCTGTACGACCTTCTTCTAATGTCGCCTGATCCAATTGCTTAATGATTTTCTGTGCTATGAATGGGGCTTTCTGATATTCGGGAAACCGCTTAAGAAGTATTTTATAAACGTTAATGATTTTGTTGGGTTCTTCTAACAAATCCTCATAAGCTTCACCTAATTTTTCATAAACAATCGGTTCGTAATACCTTTTGGGGGATAACCTTGAAAAATATTTTTCTACACGATCAACCGCTGATTTCGTATCATCAATTTTCTTTTGAATAGAGACAAAATTAACAGCAATGTATTCTAAAGCTTCGTCTTTTAAGCGTGGATCAATAAAGTCAGGTAACGTTTCACCCAAGTATATTTCTTCGGCACGTTCGAGATCGTCACAAAGTGCCGTGAAATAGGTAATGGATTCCAAGTAATTCTCAACATTGATGTTTCCGATACGAAAATACGCCCAACCAAGTTTATATAGTACCTGATCATAGTATTTGGAATCGGTTTCTTTTTGGGATACGATATCCAGAACCTTCTTATAATAAGGAATGGATTCAATTGTTTTTCTGGGTTGATAACGTGAAGGTGAATCAAACAAATATTCTGCAATCAACATGTAGGACTCTAAATTATACCTACTATCAGGATACTTTCGAGTTATCTCTCTTAAAATTGCAATCGCTTCATTACGCTTTTCAGGAATATTTTCTCCATATACAAATGCCTTTCCATATAATGCATCAACGACATATGGACTCTCCGGCATATTATTGATAATTAAATCATATAGGTCTACTACTTTTTCAAATCCATAATCTGGCTCAACCGGTTCTATAGGTTTCTCTGCAATTTCTCCGCGATCATATTTATCAAGTAAATCCGCATATTCTAAACTTTTATTTGCGTACTCAATGTATTTCCTATCAAAATCATCTACAGATTTTTCATATAACAAATCTGCTTGACGAATAACTAACTCATCAATGACATCACTTTCAGAGAAAATGTTTATAAACTTACGCCCAACATCTAATGAAACATCAGCAAATTCTTCCTTTTCAGATTTCAACACATCCATTTTTTTGGTGTATTCCTTAATCATTAATTCAATTTGATTAATAGAATAGT
This sequence comes from Chloroherpetonaceae bacterium, assembly GCA_028277445.1. Taxonomy (GTDB): domain Bacteria; phylum Bacteroidota; class Chlorobiia; order Chlorobiales; family Chloroherpetonaceae; genus JANQGG01. Next base: position 73,448 of record JANQGG010000028.1, read on the forward strand.
TTGAAAACACCTTATCCGTTAATGGATCACCTGTATTGGCTTTTAAGGAATTATTTGGGATTAAGCGCGATAATTTTGTCAGCCGTGTTTCACTGATTTGATTTTTCTGCTTTTCTGAATTGGCTAACGAATCATTCCCATCCTTTGCAATTAAAGGAGTTATAAGAAAGGACATCATTATTACTAATAATAATGATGTCAATTTACTTTTATGAAACAGCATGTGGGTTTTTATAACATGTTTACGCTTCATGAGCATATATAATGTTGTTGAGCATTTATAATATCTCAAAATTGAGAATGCATCATAATTATTGATCGGAAAAATCATACGGTATATCGACTTTTTGCATTTCCTGCACGCTTACTGCAGAAAATCTAAAACGTCTTAATTTTGTTTGAATGCATTTCTCCAAACGACCATCTTTTATCGTCGATCTTACTATTCGGGTAGTTGCTACGCCACCATCGGGTCTAATAATCAAACTAACAACCATTTTACCGCCACTCAAACCTGCATTTACAGCTTTGGCTTGGCTGTAACAGTCCAAAATAGCTTTTGAGTTTTTATTAATTACTCTTGATATCTCATCTTGAGTACGACCGCTATTACCACCGATTTTCATGCTCCTTAAACCGGCTCTAACCGTTAAATTACCCATCCTTGATCCAACGCCAATGCCTTTTCTACCGCTTCCACCTAATCCTTTTCCTTTACCACCAAGCCCAATTCCTTTACCGCCGCCAATGCCGCCGCCTGTTCCGCCAAAACCAACATCGCCACCTGAACCAAAACCTGCGCCGCCTGTTCCCAAACCCGAACCACTTAATCCTCTTAAACCGCCACCTGCTCCAATATTACTTAAAATACCTTCACCTGTCCCAAGAGCGCCTTCCGTAGCAGTTGGTATACCACCACCTTCTCCAAAAATACCGGATGATAACGCCTCAGCTATACCTGCCTGAACACCTGACGCTACTGCACTAGCAACTGCCCCTCTCGCTTCTCCTGATGACATATCAGAACCACCGGATGCTTCGGTCCCGCCGCCTTCGCCTTCACCTGTTTCTCCTGTGGTTTCTTCCAATGGTGGGGGCGGTGGAATTAAATCCGGGGCAATTTTAACCTGAACGGTTTTTGCCACATCAATATCTTCTTCTAATGCTTTTGCGATAAAATAGGATGCATTAGCCAGGACCACAATAGCAAACCCAATCAAAAAAGCTATAATTGAACGCTTTTGATAATCAATCCTTAATTGATATGATAAAGGTTTTTGTGCCCACCAGTAAGTTTCCGGTGCAGCTGATAAACCCATTGATCTTGTTTTCATTACTCTTGCTCCTTAATTTGTTTCCGATGGAACTGCATCTGGGTTTTCCAATTCGTCAATCTCTTGCTTTTCCTTATCATTCATATCAGCTAATGCAAATTTTCTTACGCCTGCATTATATACCTCATCAACAACATCAACCATACTTACATACTCAGCGTCTTTATCTACTTTTATAGTGGTAATAATGTATGGGTTAGATTTAACGAACTTCGATATTTCATCTTTGATCTTATCAAATGGTAATTCCTGTGGTTTATCTAAGCCTTGATTTAAATATGCTTTACCAACTTTACTAATTCTAATTGTCAGCACATTTTCAGGCTTAATTTCAACCGCTTTTCCACCTTTTGATTCCTCGGGCAAACCCATTTCCATAACGTTTGGCTTAGCAAACGTTGTTGTCATCATAAAAAATGTCAGTAATAAAAAAGCAATATCAACCAGAGGGGCTAAATCAATATTGGCAACTTCATCTGACTTTTCTTTGAATTTTTTTGTTTTCCTGGCTTGAGAATTGGTTTTACCCAATCTCATTTGCTCTTTAGCGCCACGTGATCTTTCTAAAAGGCTCATAGTTTAATATTTATTATGACCATTTTACATGATTTCTTTGCAAAGGAAGGCGTTAGTTTTCTAACTCAGTCATCAATTGTACATCTTTAAAATTAACTTTTTTCATAACAACCATCACATCCTGAACCATACCAAACTTAGCATGCTTATCACATTTTAAGACTATTTTTTGACTGGGTTCAACTTGCCTGGCTACATTGAGAATACCATATAGTTGATCCTTTTTGACTTCAAACCCAGTTGTTTTCAATGCTTCTTTTTCAGAAATACCAATAACTGCCAACGCTTTTTGACGAACATGTTGTAAGTCGGCGTTGAAAACAATCGGATTTCCTGATAAGCTATCACCAATTGTCACAGTGATATAGCGCGTGGTTGGTTCTTTTTCTTCTGAGGTTGATGCCGGCAATTTTAAAACAACTTCATCAGATACTTTAAATGTTGTTGTCATCATAAAAAAGGTTAATAACAAAAAGGCAATATCAACCAATGGTGCCAAATCGACATGATCATCACCGCCATGAAGAAAAAACGCAAAGAAATTCATAGTATTTAATTTTTATTGTCGTTCTCAGTATAATTATTAAGCTTAACTAAAAATTATGAGCTTTTATCCCTGCATTCTTTCTCGTTCTGAGATAAGATTGCGCCTAGAAATTGTAAGCGTTTGAATTACTTCAAATGCCGCTTCATCAATAAAGTAAGTGAACTCATCAATTCTTGCTTTAAAATAGTTAAATGCAATAGTACCAAGAATAGCACCTGCTAAACCAAAAGCTGTATTAAACAGAGCTTCAGAAATAGCAGCCGATAGTTTCGATGCATCAGCAGCGCCACCTGTTTCAGCAAGAGCCGCAAACGCTTTAATCATACCTAAAGTAGTACCCAACAAACCGATAAGCGTAGCAATTGTAGCAATGGTTTTAATTGGCGTGAGGTTTGTTTCATATTGAGCTGATTCAAAGTTAGCTGCTTCATCAATAGCTTTTTGAACTTCAGAAATTTTTGCATTGAAACGCGGTTCAACTTCATCAAGCGACCTGAATCGTTCTAAACCACTCATAATACAGGAAGCAACAGAACTTGCATGTCTTTCACATTTTTGCAGTGCTTCATTGATTGCACCACGCTCAATATCCTGTTTAACTGCTTTCAAGAGCTGATCCAGATTACCTTTACCATCGGCTTTTTTGTATGCAAGTGAACGTTCGAGTACTACAGTGAACAAAATCAAAAGAGTACCTACAAGTACACCGACCAAAAAACCACCTTCATGAAGGTTACCAAGTGCAGTTCCATGGGGCTGTGTACCTGTAAACACATAAAAGCCGTAACCAACTGCTTGACCCATAAAAATGAGTATCCACAAAAATAATTTGTTCTTTTTAGCCATAAATCCTCCAAAATTGAATTATAGTATAGAGTAATAAAAATTCGAATTCTATTGTCGTTTTATTAGTAAGTGATCAGTACCATTGAAAAACGCTTTCCTAAAATCTCCGATAATGTCATCAAACTCATTTTGCAACACATCAACATTTTCGATCTTAACTTCAGCAACTTCACTCCTATCAATCTCTCTAAGATAAAACTCCATTTGGTCAATTTTTTTCCGAGCCGCATTCTTAAAAATATTAATTGTTTTTCGATAATGATCAATCAATTTTCGTTTATCTTTCACCTGCTCGTAAATTAACCCACTAAATGCATACTGCGCTGTTTCTCCTGCAAATTCAATATTATTAGATTCGTAAAACTGACTTTCATTCAGAAGCGTCTTCATAAAGCTACTTCTATTTCTAATAATTTCTGCATTGTTCTTTAAGTAATGAACTAACGCCTTTTGATGCAAAGAAGAACCCTTAAATGCATTCAGTTTATTTAATTGTGACAAGGATTGATTTTCACTATTGTTTAAGCTTACTAAATAGTGGTCGATGTATTCATTAAAATCTTGAACTTCGTTACTATAAAATATGCTTGAGTGTTCAACAAAAAGCTTTATTTCATCGGTTATAGGCTGAAGAGACATTTCAACAATTTTTTTATAAGCGCTATAACATCGCTGAGCAAAAGAAGCCAAATTTAAAAACCCTGTACTGGCCATTTCCTTTTTTGCATCTTCCAACTGAACCAAATACCCGCTTAGCTCTTGATGCTTTTCAGGGGAAAATAAGCTCGTATCAGAAACCGCAAAATTATTTCTATCGATATTAACTAATTTTAATGCTTGTTCAATTTTAGATAGAAGTTTTTCTGCAGCCGAACGCTCAATAGGCGAAGAGGATGATTTAATCACATTGAACACATTACGACGTTGTTGATCCAATATTCTTTTTTGTGTATAGAACTGCTTTAGATACTCATTAGCAGCCATGCCATTAAAGACATAATAATAGTCTTTTAATGAAGTTCTTGGATCAGTTGGATCTTCAACCTGAGCGATATGGCCCGACAAATAAAGCCCTTGATAAATAATATCCGATGACTTAAATCGCTTGATAAATGTCGCAACTTCGTCTTTACTATCATCGAAATCACTTTTCTTAAACTCTGCCCAGACACTTGCAAGTTTAGCAACTTCAAACTCAGGATAACCTTTGGATATTTGTTGAAAGTAGTATTCGGCATTTCTATAATGATTCAATGCAAAACGACGCTGATAGACCGCTTGTTCAATCTGACCATCATCATAGAGCTGCTTTGCTTCTTTCATTTTGTTTTTACCTGCACGATACTTCAGATATCCTAATTGAAGGTAAGCGCTGTTTTTAAGGTAGGTATATAACTTTTTTGACCACGGCCATACGGTCTGATTAACAACTTTTTTGAATTGTTTTTCTGCATTAACATCATCATCCAAATTCAAATAGACCGTACCCAATAAAAATAAGGTCATTTGATCCGATCTGCCATCATCAGACAAACCCTGGAGGTATTGAATAGCTTTTTTATAATTCCGGTTTTGATACTCTATAGTAGCCAGAATAAAAATTGCTTTATCCTGCGAATGCTTATTAAGTGATAATGTTGATTGATAATTCCTATACACCGACGCGAGCTCATCAAAATCAGAATTCACATAATGAATAAATAGAATTCTATACACGGCATCAGATGCTTTTGAAGACTGAGGATAGGTCTTCAATAATGTACGATAAACATCCAGAGCTTCGGCATAAAACCGAAGACCAAAATCAGACTCAGCCCAATAAAACAAGACCTCATCCAAATTCCCTTTATTTAATTGCTTATAAGATGTATATATGTCTCTAAATTGAATCCGAGAGGTTTGAAAATCACCAACTTTGTAGCTTCGTATGGCGCTAACCAATTCTTGCTCAAATAAAACAGACGATACTTTAGGGGCCGCATTTTTTATGATTGAATTTTTGTATGCCGATAAACGTTGATGGGTATTAAAATAATGCAGGTATTGAACAAAGCGCTCATAATCAATTTGAGTTGGGAAATTATACACTCTTCCTTCAGGCCCACCGATGTAACCAAAATCATTTATCGAAATCTTTTTTGGAGACCCATGGCGACTTACATAACTATTGTAAGCCATAGAAAACTTATCTTCACCTATTGTTGAGCTAATAATCGACAAATTGGTGGATAGATAATCTAAATAACGTTCTTTTGACAATATGTCATCTAGAAACTCTGAGCTTCTTATTGCACCCGAAGTCATCGAACTCGCAAGATCTTGAGACTTTGCTGTTACAGGGGTAAAACAGTTAAAGCAAAGTGATACGAATAAAAGAGCTCCGATTGTCTTTATTGAACTGATCAGAGTTTTCATATAATCTTTTTTCAAAATATGCTGGATTTCTGGTGAATTATAAAAAATGCCAAGATTACTATGGCACGCATTTCAATAGCGATGAATGCCCGACCAAATATAGCTATTGCTAGATAATAAAAACAAGTGTTCTAATCTAAATTAAATTTGTTTAATGTTGTTTAAGAAAAACGACCAATTAGTAATAACTAAGATTTTAATCGTGTTCCTGCAAAAACCGCTCTGCATCAATTGCCGCCATGCACCCTGTACCAGCTGCGGTTATCGCTTGTCGATAAGAGCTATCCTGAACATCGCCACACGCATAAATGCCTGGAACCGAAGTATGGGTTGTCTTATTACCTGTCAGAATGTAGCCGTTTGAATCCAGGTTAATCTTATCTTTAAAAATTGAGGTATTGGGTGAATGCCCAATAGCCACAAAAACGCCATCACATTTTACGTCCTTAACTTTTTGAGTAAATTTCTCTCTAAGTTTAACGCCTGTTAATTTTTGACCATTGCCTATAAACTCTTCAACAGTACTATTAAGGATAAAGTCAATTTTTGAATGTGATTTAACCCGATCTATTAAAATTCTTGACGCCCTAAACTCATCTCTTCTGTGTATAATTGTTACACTGGCAGCAAATTTGGTTAAAAATATGGCTTCTTCCAGCGCTGTATCACCGCCTCCTACTACCATAACTTTTTTTCCCTTAAAGAAAAAACCATCACATGTTGCACAAGCAGAAATTCCAAATCCCATATACTTACTTTCAGAATCCAGACCAAGTAAATTTGCTTTTGCTCCCGAGGCAACAATGATTGTTTTGGCGCAAATTTCTTTATTATCATCAAGTACTAATTTAAATGGTCTTTCATCTAGATCAACCTGAGTAACCTGACCGTAAAGAAATTCTGAGCCAAATTTTTTTGCTTGTTGACGAGTATTTTCAATTAAAGCCGGCCCCATAATTCCCTCGGGAAAGCCCGGAAAATTTTCCACATCAGTTGTAATCATGAGCTGTCCCCCAGGTTGTGACCCATCAATTACAAGTGGATTTAAATTAGCACGTGCAGCATATATTGCGGCTGTAAGCCCGGCAGGTCCTGAACCAAGAACAACTACGTTATAGACCTGCCGTGTTTGCTGAATCATTATTTGATCAAAATTAAACTATCTATTGGGAAACAATAACTAATTAAGTGTTGATGAGTAATTTAAGCGCCTAACGCATCCAATTTTTCTGAAAGCACATTTTTAGGTACAGCGCCCACAACTTGATCAACAACTTCGCCATTTTTGAAAACCAGCAAGGTTGGAATGCTACGAATACCAAATTTCATGGATACATTTGGATTTTCATCCACATTTAATTTTGCGATAACTGCTTTTCCATCGTAGTCACTAGCCAATTCTTCAATCATTGGGGCAATCATTCGACATGGGCCGCACCATTCAGCCCAGAAATCTACCAATACCGGCTTATCGGACTTTAAAACTTCGGATTCAAAATTGCTATCTGTGGCAACTAAATATTTTGATTGTTCGGACATATTACTTTGGGTTAATAATTAATGGGCTCGTATAATATTTAAGAAAGATAAAAAAAATAATTTACTATCCATATTGTTGCATCATTTAAACTGCAAGTTTGACATTTTCTGAGCCCAACAATTCTGAAAATCGCTCCAACACATCATTGGTTGCTTCAAGCGTTATTTTTCTTGCAAAAAGGTTTAAGGTTTGATATGTATCATTCTGCATGATCTCCAAATCAATTCTTAATGGCAATGGGCCTTTATGTTCTTCACAAATAGATTTTACCTGTTTGATTTTCTTTAAAACATCATCATTTAATTCTCTGATTTGCAAGATCACTTGATTGGCGCAACGCTCTCTTACCTCATCTATAGGAATCACTTCACTAACCAGAAGTTTGGTTTGCCCATCTTTTAGCTCAGCTTCAGTGATAAGCATCACAATAGCGTCTTTTTTTAATATGTCTTGATAATGTTCATAGACGCTGGCAAAAACCGTAAAATCAGCTTTGGATTCAAAGTCTTCTATCACCCCAAACATCATGGTGTTTCCCTTTTTATCCAAATGCTTTTTTGTATCGGAAACCATTCCAATGACTTTTTGAAGCCGTTTGTTTTCATAATCCCTATCCGAAAGCCTAATGGTGCAAAAGGCCTCATAATCACGTCGGTAGCTTTCCAAGGGATGTTTGGATAGATAAAATCCCGACAAATTTTTCTCACGCTTCAGCTTTTCCATTTCTTCCCAATCCTCAACTTCCTCCATATCTACTATTGATGCAATATTTTCCTGGAAGTAAGCTTTGGTATTGAAAAAGCCTTCCTGACCCAACATTTCTTTCTTATTATGTTTTTGGCAAACGTCTACAATTTTCGAAAGGTTATGGAACAGCATTGCGCGATTAGGTAATAACGAATCCATTGCGCCCGATTCGGTAAGGCACTCCAACGCTTTCTTATTGACTATTCTAAGATCAACCGATGTGCAAAAATCAAAAATATCATCAAACGGTTTTCCCTTGCGTTTTCGTACTCTTACAATTTCTTTAGCAGCCCCGCCAACATGTTTGATTGCACTAAAACCTGCCCGAATGGCCTTCTTGCCATCATCAGTAGCTTCAACGGTAAATAATGCATCGCTGATATTGATATCGGGTGAGAGCAGCGTCAGCCCTAAGCTTTTTGCTTCGTCTGTAAGCATTCGCATACGATCAGTATCGCCGGCTTCGCTGTTCAGAATAGCGGTCATGAATTCGGCGGTATAATGGGCTTTCAGATAACCTGTCCAATACGCCAAAACGCCATACGAGGCTGAATGGCTTTTATTGAACCCATAACCGGCAAACTCCGCCATAAGATCAAACACTTTTTCAGCAATGGCTTTATCAATTTCCTGAGCAACCGCGCCCTCAATAAAATCATCCTTGAACTTTGCCATAATCTCGGGCTTTTTCTTACCCATGGCTTTTCGAAGCTTATCGGCTTTACCAAGCGTGAATCCCCCCATAATTTGGGAAATTTGCATGACCTGCTCTTGATAGACAATAACCCCGTAGGTTTCTGCCAGCACTTCTTCCAAAGAAGAGTGCATATATGCAATTTCTTCCCGACCATTTTTTCGATCAACAAACAAATCCACCGCATTACGCCGCTCATCAATTTTGGCATTCAACGCGCCCGGCCTGTAAAGGGCGCTCATAGCGATAATATCGCCAATAACTGTTGGGCGCAACCGTTTCATGTATTTTTGCATGCCCCGCGATTCAAACTGGAAAATGCCGGCCATTTTAGCCTCCTGGAAAATTTTAAAGGTCGGCTTATCGTCCATTGGTATTTTTTCCAGGTCAATTTCGACCCCATACCGGCGTTTGATGAGTCGAAGCGTTTCATCCACAACGGCGAGAGTCTCAAGGCCTAAATAGTCAATTTTTAACAGGCCGGCCTTTTCAATCCAGTCTTTATCGAATTGAGAGACCACTTGCTTATCGCCGGCTGAGCTTTTATCCTGTGGGTCTTCTTCCTGCAAACTTTCCTCATCGGCATAGCGGCGTTCTTCGGTAACGATTTTGTTGGAAACATATAGCGGCACCACATCTTCGATCGGGCCATCGGTGATCACAACCGCTGCGGCGTGCATCGATACATTTCGGGCTCGCCCTTCGACTTCTTTGGCAAATTCCATCAGTCGCCTCAGCTTTTGATCGGGACTTTTTTCCAAATCCCTGAGTTCCTGAACCTGCTTAAATGCCTTTGCCAACGTGGTTCCTGGTTTTGAAGGCACAAGCTTGGCAATCCTATCAACGGTTTGAAGAGGCAAGTTTAACACCCGTCCCACATCCCGAATAGCCGCTTTAGCGCCCAGCGTACCAATGGCAATCACTTTGGCCACGCTTTCGGCGCCATATTTCTTAATGGTGTAATCCAACACTTTCTGTTTTCCTACCGGCGTAAAATCAATATCGATATCCGGCATGGAAATACGCTCAGGGTTTAAAAATCGCTCAAACAAGAGTTTGTATTTGATGGGATCGATTTGAGTGATATCGGTCAGATAGGCGACAATGCTTCCGGCTGCCGAACCGCGTCCGGGGCCAACCGAATACCCCATTTTTCGCGATGCGGCGATCAAATCACTCACGATTAAAAAGTATGAGCTAAACCCCATCCCGGTGATAATTTCAAGCTCATACTCAATTCGCGTTTTAATTTCCCGACCGGTTTCGGCCATGGCATCCAAGTCGCCATATTTTCGGGCTGCACCTTCGTAAGTCAAAAATCGTAAATAGGCTTTTTCATCTTCAAATTCTTCGGGAATTGAAAAATGGGGTAATTTTGGCTCTTCATCTTCAAACTTATACGTGCATTTATCGGCGAGTTTTTTCGTATTGCTAAGCTCATTGTGTTCATTATCAAAAAGCGCCGCCATTTCATCCGGGGACTTCAAGTAGTATTCTTTCGTAGGAAGCTTGATTCTATCGGGCGCTGATAAAATTTGTTTGTTTTTAATGGCCTGCAAGGCATCCTGATATTGCCAATGTTTTTTTTCCAAATAATGCACATTATTGCTAGCTACTAGTTCAATTTCCAATTCGTTTGCCAATGCCACCTTTTCTTGGTTAAGTCGCTCATCATTTTCATTGAAATGGTTAGCCAGCTCTATGTAATAATCCTCACCAAATATCGACTTATAGGTTTTTGCACATTGCTTCGCGGATTGTTTATCGCCGGATAAAAGCAACCGTTCCAATTGACTGTGTTGAGACCCGGATAAACAAATCAAGCCTTCATGGTATTTTTTTATCAATTCAACATCCGCTCGTGGTTTTTGTTTGTAAAAGCCATCACGCGCCGATGCCGAAAGAATCCGTGAAAGATTCTGATACCCTGTTTGCGTCTTAACAAGTAACACCAGGTTGAAAATCTCCTGTTCAACCTTATCCAGCATTGAGCCATCCACCATATAGAGCTCAGCGCCAATGATTAGTTTGATTCCTTCTTCATTGGCATAACTAAATAATTCCGGCATGTTAAATACGCTGGCATAATCTGTGACGGCAATGGCTTTCATCCCAAGTGTTTTACAGCGTTTAAAAAGCTGTTTGGGAAGAATGGTGCTTTCTTGCATCGAGAAATGCGTGTGGGTATGGAGATGAACAAAATCACTCATGAAATGCCTAAAATTTAATTGCAGATTTCAATTAATCTACCAAAATATTCTTAGACGTTTAATGCGTTATAGTATTTGTGAAAAACTAAAATTTTGCTATATTCCCATTGATCTTTTGTTAATGTTCTTTATTTGTTCTTTACGCTTCTCATTGTCATAGTTAATTGGAAAAGGGCCGTTGGCAGGATTATTCCTCCCGGCTCTTTTTTTATTCGAATTTTTAACATTCAAAGATAGGAGGGACTGTTTTTTACTTTTCTCAAACACTCAATTCAACTATATTTGTTTTGCTTATTATCAACTATGGCACCTGGCGTCTTACGCTGATCCGTATAAGACGCCTTCATAAATGATGAGTTTGGTATAAAGTGTTATAATAATTAATCTTATATGGTTTTATCAGAATATCCGCAAGCGTCTTATGCGGACTCAAAAGAAGTTTTTGGCGTTTTATGCGGAAACCATATAATCTATGTTATACACTAAATAATTTATGAAGGTTTTGATCATTACGTTCGGTTCGCGTGGCGATGTTCAGCCATATGTGGCGTTAGGAAGAGGGCTGCAAGCCGCCGGACACATGGTGACCATCTGCACTGCCAGTAGATTCGAATCCTTCATTGCAGATCATAACCTTGCTTATGGTTACATGACGGATGAATTGCTTAAATTGATGGATACCGATTTAGGACGGGATGCAATAGAAAATACAGTTGGACTATTCGGTGTGTTCAAGACAATGCTCAAGTTGGTGAAGTATCTCAAACCGCTAACGAAACAGATGATCATTGATTCCTGGGAAGCTGCACAGGCCGTCAATCCGGATCTTGTTATCTACCATCCGAAATCCCTGGGTGCTGTATCCATTGCAGAAAAAATGAAGATTCCCGTGATAATGGCAAACCTTCAACCCATGATTGTTCCGACAAGCGAATTTCCACTCGCGGGTATGCCAACAATACCTATTGGAGGATGGTACAACAGGTCAACATATGGTTTGATAAAACTGGGGTTGAGGATGTATGCCAAAATCATAAATGAGTTTCGGCAGCATGTTCTTAATCTTAATCCTTTCCCAAAGTCGTCAGGGATCCTTTACACTGCAGATGGAAAGCCTATTCCCATATTGCATGGATATAGCTCGCATGTTGTGCCACGACCAATGGACTGGCCTGGCAATGCCATGGTCAATGGATATTGGTTTCTGGACTCGTTGAACGATTGGAAACCCGACCCAAAATTAAAGGCTTTTCTCGATGCGGGAGACCCTCCTGTGTATATAGGCTTCGGCAGTATGGCCGGTCGTAATCCGCAACGATTGGCCAATATCGCGATCGAGGCATTACGGAAGGCAAAATTGCGTGGAATAATAGCCACAGGACGGGGTGGCCTCAAAGCCGCTCAGCTGCCTGACAGTATCCTGAAAATCGACATGGCATCCCATGATTGGCTTTTTCCGCGTATGGCAGCCATAGTTCATCACGGGGGCGCGGGTACCACAGCGGCAGCTCTACGTGCAGGCAAGCCGATGACTATTTGCCCTTTTATTGGTGATCAGCCATTTTGGGGAGAACGCATTCATGCATTAGGTGTTGGCCCGAAACCAATTCCACATAAAAAACTATCTGTTAGCAAGCTGACAAGCGCGCTTCATGAAATGTCAAAAAGTGTAACTATGCACAAGCATTCAAAGAAGCTAAGCATTTTAATTCAGAATGAAAATGGTATCAAGAATGCTATCGGAGTCATCGAGGATGTTTTCCAACGACACAAGCATAACGCAGTGTATAACCGATAAATCCAGCGGACGCAAATGAGCGCCGCTGATTTTGTCATTATGTGAGTTTCAAAATGGATTTCATTCAAAGATACAAAGAACTTGATGTATATTTCCAAGATGCAAATCATATCGATGTCAAGACAATAGAAAGTAATGTCGATTTAAGAGTTTTTGTTTCAGGGATGCTCTCTTACTGTCCTTGGTGGATGGTATCCCTATATCGAATCAGAGAAATTATTGTAGGTGTCCTTGGGCTTGTTCGTCATGAAAAGCCAGAAACCTTGCCCTTACCAGAGAATCTCTCCTTTGAACCCGGCGAGAATGCATCATTCTTTATTGTGCGAGCTGCAAAAGAGGATACGTATTGGGTTTCAGAAACACCAGAAGATAAACATTTAAAAGCTTTTTTGGGTGTTGTTGCAGAAAATCTAAGTCATGATCGCACCAGATTTCACGTATTCACGGTTGTTAAGTACCTTCACTGGACGGGGCCTGTGTATTTCAACCTAATTCGACCTTTTCATCACATTGTTGTATGGACCATGATGAAAGCAGGTACAAAGAAACGTAAAATCACATAACAATGCACTCAAGTCGGACCTTGTGGCCTACGCCATTCCGAATATACTTCAGTAATCAGAGGCCTTTGCTTTTAAGCAAAACTCTGGAAGGCCCCTTAGCTCACCGTTATACGTGACAAACTATAATAGATAAGGAAAGCTTATGTCAAAGGTTGAGATATTACATAATCCCCGTTGCTCAAAAAGTAGACAAACTCTTGAAATCTTGAGAGAAAATGGGATAGAATTCAAAATCATTGAATATTTACAAGAACCATTATCTGAAAACGAGATTAAAGAGATTTCGCAAAAGCTTGGGCTTCCACCCTCTCAATTTGTTCGTAAAGGTGAATTCAAAAAACTCGGAATTACTATAGCAGAGACTGAGGAAGGAATTATTCAACAGATGGCAGAACATCCTATACTCATTGAACGCCCGATTGTAATAAATGCAAATCGAGCTAAAATTGGCCGTCCCCCTGAATCTGTTAAAGATATTTTATAATCGTATGGCAAATAGTTATTCACTTACGCATACTAAAAAAATTCTTCAATATTATACATGATGAACGAAGGTTTAAAAACGAAGAAGAAAATAACTTATAATTTCTTTAACTCAGTTCTCAACACTCCCTCCTTTTTCATTATTCTAATCATTACATTGCAGGCCATATCCGTTTTAGCACAAGATAATAATAAATCAGTCTCGTTGCTCGATGCTGCCAAAGAAATCATGAGATCCGCAAAGTATTGTGCTTTAATCACTATTGACGATTCAGGATATCCCCAAGCAAGAACGATGGATCCATTTGCTCCTGAAGATGATTTTATTGTTTGGCTTGGTACAAATAAAAACAGCAGAAAAGTTCGTGAAATAAAAGCCAATAGCAAAGTCACTTTATATTATCAAGCTTTAAATGGTGCTGGATATGTTTCAATAAAAGGTTTGGCGGTTCTAGTTAATGACAAAGAATCAACTTCAAAATATTGGAAAGATGAGTGGAAACAATTTTATTCAGATGGGAAAGTGCATTATATCCTAATTAAGATTGTGCCGCAAAAACTTGAAATTGTTAGCTATAAACACAATTTAACTGGTGATCCATTAACTTGGGAAGCGCCGTCTATAGATTTTAATACTCAAAAATAGGTTCGTTTTAAAAATTTTAACGTATAACAAGTATGATTGATGACTGAAAACCAGATCAAGACAGAATATGAATCTGGGAGATAAGTCGAAATGAGGTTGCTGTTCCAGAAAAACAACCTATCTGGCAATTGATTGTTTTCCTTTTCTGAATACTCTTTTCTCTCAGGCCAAAGCTGGCCAAACATCCCGTCAAAACAATTGACAAATTTTCCCTAACGCAAATATATTGCATTAGCAAAATACTTGTGTTATATTTTCCCCTTTACTGATTAATTTCCAGAAGTGTTTATGCCCACAAGCGCTGCCAAAATACCCAATGAGTATTTAGATATACTCCGCACTAACGGCGGACGGGTAACTCCGATTGTAAGTACCCTATTACTATGCCTACATGCCAGCAAGCAGATTTACTCACCCCAGCAAATCAAGGATGAATTGAGCGAAATGCTGAGTTGTGATGTGGGTTTCCCTACCATTTACCGTGCCATCGACCGGCTCATGCAGTGTAAATTAATTCACCGTATGCATAGAGATGACGGACAAACCATGTTTTTTGTCTGCCGAAATCCCGGAAATGAACATCATCATCATTTCATTTGCACGTCTTGCCACAAGGTGTTTGAGATCGATATGTGTCTGGCACACAAATACGAGTCGCATGTTTCGCAGCGCCTGGAAGCAACCATCACCAATCACATCATTCAATTGGAAGGGGTATGCAAGGAGTGTCAATAATCAGCTTCTGCAAGAAGAGAACAATGATTCAAAATATACAAGATCTAACAGGTGTGCTGATGATGGTTTTCCTGGCCTCCTGTTCTAAACCCGAACTCAGCAATGAACGGGTGGCGTTTACCAGCATTTTGCCACAAAGGGATTTTGTCCGGCATATTGCCGGTGATCGTTTTGAAGTTCATGCCCTTGTAGGTTCGGGTCAAAGTCCCCACAACTATACACCTACCCCGGATCAGATGGTCCAACTTTCTAAGGCCTCTGTGTTTTTTCGTACTGGTATAGAGGTGGAGGATGGCGTGCTGCCCAAAATCGAAAAGAGCATGCCGAATATAAAAATCGTAGATCTGCGCCAGGGAATTGAACTTCGTGAGATGATAGAAAACGACCATCACGATCACGTGCATCACGGCAAAGATCCGCATATCTGGCTCTCTCCCCTATTAGCCAAACAAATGGCCTTAACCATTAAAGACGCACTTGTACAAATTGATCCACAGGGTCAAAAAGTGTATGAAGAAAATGTGCGTGCGTTTAGTGGAAAACTTGATTCTCTTGATAATTACTTGCAAGTAATCCTCGAACCGGTGAAAGGAACCGAGTTGTTTGTATTTCATCCCGCATTCGGCTATTTCACCGATGCATACGGTCTCATCCAGAAACCAGTTGAAACGGGAGGCAAAGAGCCCAGCGCCCGCGACCTGGCCAGGCTTATTGATGAGGCCCTCGAGCGTAAGCCAAAGGTGATTTTTGTTCAGCCTCAATACGCGGTCAAAAGTGCCGAAGCATTGGCAAACCAAATCGGATGTGTGGTAGTGCCTATCAATCCATTACCGGAAGACTATTTAAAAGAGATGCGGGAAATGGGCGTAAAAGTTCAGAAGGGATTAAACGGAAATGACTGACCAACATGCAGTTCTGAAGTTCAGCCATGTGTGCTTTTCTTACGATCAGGAAGAAGTTCTCTGTGATATCACTTTCGATATAAGCAGCAGGTGTTTTGTAGGGATTGTCGGCCCGAACGGTGGAGGAAAGACAACGCTTTTACGGCTGGCATTGGGACTTGAAAGGCCCAGCGAAGGAACCGTGCAGCTATTTGGTAATAGCCCCTCGGAAAACCGGCAAAATGTGGGCTATGTGATGCAGCGCCAGCAATTTGATGAGCGGTTTCCGATAAAGGTTCTGGATGTTGTACTCCTGGGGCTTTCTCAAGGGTGCAAGATCGGTTTTTTCGGTAAGTCTGAAAGGAGAACTGCTTTGGATGTTCTGGATCGGGTCGGTATTGCGAGCCTGGCAGGCCGGTCGTTCGCAGAACTCAGCGGCGGGCAACGTCAGCGCGCACTGATTGCACAAGCAATTATCGGCAAGCCCCGTTTGCTCATGCTGGATGAACCAACGGCAAACATTGATTCGGAAGGGGAGGCAGAAATTCATGAATTGCTGCGCAGCCTTGCCGGTGAGCAGACGATTATGATGGTATCACATAATGTAAATACTGTACTTGAATGTGCCACTCATGTTTTATGCGTCAACCGGGTTGTTGCATTAAGTTCGTTATCGGACATGCATCCCGATATTCTCCAGCGGGCCCGGGGTGGCGGGATTGCCGTTCTGCACCATGAACTTACCTGCAGTGTTCATAACAGGCCCGTTTCATGCTCTCGCACGACCACACCCGGTAAGAAAGAAGTTGGTATAGACTGATGATGGTTTTCTTTGAGGATCTTTTTCACTACCCATTTCTGCAATATGCGCTTTTGGCTGCAGTGTTATCTTCGGTAGCCGTAGGTATTACGGGAAGTCTTACGGTGGTCCGCAGGTCTACTTATATCGCCGGCGCCATATCGCACTGTGTACTGGGAGGGTTGGGTGCAGCGCGTTATTTCCAAGTCGTTCATGATCTTGACTGGTTTCATCCTCTGGCCGGGGCTTTTTTTGCAGCCATCCTGGCGGCTGTTATCATTGCCTGGGTCACGGTTTCGGCCCGTGAGCGCATTGATACGGTTTTGAGTATCGTTTGGGCGCTGGGTATAGCTATCGGAATCAGTTTTATTATGAAAACGCCAGGGTACAGTCAGGATCTTATGAGTTACCTTTTCGGAAGCATACTCATGGTGTCGCCTTCTGATCTCTTTTTGATGGCATGTCTTGATGCTATCTTACTTGTTGCGGTTTTGCTTTTTTACCATCCAATTCTTGCTGTGTGTTTCAATGAAGAAGCCGCAAGAGTGAAAGGGACGCCGGTGGTATTGGTAACATTCATTCTGACCATTATGACAGCCATAACAGTTGTGCTGCTTACCCAGATCGTTGGAATCGTTTTAGTGATTGCGCTCCTTTCCATACCCGCAGCTGCGGCCTCGCGCTTTTCGGGATCGCTTCTATGGATGATGGCCGGGGCAACGATACTATCAATGCTCTTCATGGTTCTTGGACTTGCTTTGAGCTATGCCCCAAGGCTGCACACGGGGGCCACCATTATCCAGGTAGCTGTAGTTGGATATGGTGTCGCGCTCTTATCGGTTCATTATTTGCGGCATCTGAAAAGGAGAAAAACTCATGGAACAAGAAGACTCAATAATCCTGATGACTAATGTAAATATGTTTGCTGAACCTGAAAAATTCGATTTAATGTTAGCCAGAGGGAGCCGCAGATGAGCGATTTAAAAACCAGAAACCTGCCTTTTTTTACGGTCAGTGATGCGCTGCTAGTGGCAGTTGGAACATCATTGCTGTTTTTCCTCTTTTTCCCGGCTCCGCTTGGCATTCCGCGCCATGTGTTCGCTCTGACCTGGTCTTCTATTTTTCTTGAGGCATTGAGCTTCATGCTCATTGGTTCCATTGTCAGTGGTGTGGTTGAGGCATTTGTTCCGAGTGGGATTATCGAACGACTGGTCCTGGGAAACCGCTTTGCGGTTGTAGCCGGTTCGGCATCCATGGGTATGTTTTTTCCGGTCTGCGAGTGCGCTATTGTTCCAGTGGCAAGGCGATTGCTGAAAAAGGGTGTGCCTCTTTCTGCCGGGATTGCATTTATGCTGGCCGTTCCGATTGTAAATCCGGTGGTTATCTGGTCAACCTCCGTTGCGTATCAGGGGGAATGGTCTGTGGTGCTCACACGTCTGCTGATAGGCTTTGGGATTGCCTGCACGGCAGCTATGATTATGGGTAGAGCATTTTCAGACAAAAAAGCATTGCTTTCAAGTGTTTATCCGGCAAAAAAACAAAAAGCTTGCAGCCATAACCATGATCACAAGCATGAACATAACCATAGTCATCACCATGACCATAAGCATGACCATGGCCCGGGGTGTTCACACACACATCATGTAATCCATTCCGAACCTCATAAAACCGGGATGTTCGGATCTCGCGTTATTTCAAGTTTGCAGCATGCGCGTGATGACTTTTTTGATGTGGCGCCGTTCCTTGTTATTGGCACACTTATCGCTGCCATTATCCGCTCATCTATACCCACATCGGTTATTGAGCATCTGGCCCAGAGCCCTGTTCTTGAAACAGGCAGTATGATGTTTCTTGCCTTTGCACTGAACCTTTGCAGCGAAGCCGATGCATTCATCGCAGCTTCATTCACCGGAATTATTACCCTTACCGGCCAGATGGCTTTTATGGTTCTGGGACCCATGCTTGATATTAAGTTGCTGCTTATGTATCGCTCCGTATTTCGAGCAAAATTCATTGTTGTGTTGGCAAGCGTTGTTGTTGTTCTGGTTTTTTCGGTCATAATGTTTATTCGATATTTGAACGGCGCGGGTGGACTATGAGAAAGATATTGGTTAAAGTGGTTTCAGTTCTTTGGGCCCTGTTATTAGTGAGCCTTCTTTTGCCAGACAATAACGGGGCAACAACGCTTCACACCTTTCTCAAGCCTGATCTGTGGTGGCTTGTTGCAGGTGGAGCTCTTATTTATGTAATGTTCTTGCTGGTGCCATTTTCAGATTGTGGATGCACGCACAACCATGTAAAAAGCAGAGTAGGCGCTTTTATTAAGCCACTCATTTTACTGGCGCCTGCCCCATTCATTCTTGCTTTTGGCAATGCGGAATATGGTACCGACGGGCTTGCTACAAGGTTGGTTAAGAGAAATATTCAATTGGAAACAAGCACGAAATCTTTAACCGTCCCGGAGTTGGGAGACCGGGATTCCATAGCGCTTACTGATTTCCTGAAACTGACTACTGAGCCCGAATCCTTTCTCGGACGGCGTGTAAAAACAATCGGTATGTTGTATCAGGATGGTCAGGGTTCGGATGATTATCTGCTTGGTTTCAGATACGTGATGTCTTGTTGTGCGGCTGATGCAATGCCCGTAGGCGTTCTTATCAATAAGCCTCAGGATTTTATTCTTGAAAAAGACGCCTGGTATGAGTTTGAGGGAACCGTTCAACCTGATTCTATTGAAGGCTATTTTGTGATTAAAATGGATGATGTTCTCATACGGCCAATCGAGAAACCAAGCCAGACATGGCTGTATCCATAAGAAACAATGTTGTTGGTTTCTGATATCACTTCATTACACTATCTTTATGTTTTTATTATAGAAAGGAAGTAACCTATGTCAGTAAATGAACTTGAAGAAGGCACGAAGCTCATGCTTGATTTTAAAAAGTTGAGCTCGATAGCCGAAAAGAATTGTGATGTCCTGCCGGTAGCGGTACAAAATGCTGATACAAACGAGGTGATCCTGGTTGCCTATGTGAATGATATGGCGCTCCAACACTCATTAAGTACACGCAATGCGACATTTTGGAGCACATCCCGCAATGAGCTTTGGGAAAAGGGTAAAACTTCCGGAGAGACGTTTGAACTGCTTGAGGTTTATGTAAACTGCGAGCAGAACTCACTGGTGTATAAAGTCAGGCCCAGGCGAGGCAATATCTGCCATACTAAAAACAAAGCGGGCAATCCAAGAAACTGCTTTTACCGGCGTCTTAATATGATTGATCAAACTCTGATCAATATTGATCCCTGATCAAAGGCAGTGAAGTTTGCTTTAAACTCCGAAAGTTATAATGCAAAAACAGCTAATACCCGTGCATATTCTTACGGGATTTCTCGGCAGCGGAAAAACCACCCTGCTGAACCATCTCGTAAGCTCGCCGCAGTTCAGCAAAACCTTTGTTATCATTAACGAGTTTGGGGCAGTTGGATTGGACCATCTTTTGGTAAAAAGCGCCAGCGAAACCATGATTGAAATGAGCAGTGGCTGTATCTGCTGCACCATCCATAGCGATCTTAAAAAAACACTCAAAGATATTCTTTGGCGATTTTCCAGGAATGGCGTTCGCGGGTTCGATCGGGTGATTATCGAAACAACCGGCCTTGCCGATCCGGCGCCAATTATTCATACGATCATGAGCTCGCCGGAACTCTGCGGTGAGTATGAATTGAGCTCTGTAATTGCCACCATCGATGCCACTTGTTTTACCAAAACTTACAACGAACAATTTGAAGCGCGAAAACAGGCTGCTGTTGCCGATAGCCTGATTATAACAAAGACCGACCTGGCGGAGAGAACCGAGCGGCTTGAGATCGAAGAATTTATCCGCAGTGTAAATCCCTCTGCGCCAATATTTGAAGCAACCAATGGCGTGGTTGATATTGATAAGCTGTTTCAGGCACGACCGTTTTCAATCCATCATAAAAGGCCGGATGTTAAAGAATGGCTCAATGAAGAAGTTTACCGCGAAAAGCATAATGACCATCATGAGCATCATCAAAATATAAACCGGCATGGCAAAGATATTTCGGCATTTTGCATTACCCGTGATGAACCTATACCGGAAAAAGCCTTTATGATATGGATCGAGTTTTTGTTAAAATTCATGGGGGAGGGCGTGCTGCGTATGAAAGGGATCGTGAATATCGCCGAATACAATAGTCCTTTAATTGTTCAGGGTGTTCAGCATATTTTGTATCCGCTTTATCAAATGGAAGAGTGGCCGGATAGCGATAGAAGTTCGCGACTTGTATTTATTACCAAAGGCATTAGTAAAGCTACATTTGAAAGCTCATTGCAAAGTCTTGCTTTGAGTAAAGAGAAATTGAAGAGGTAACGATAAAAGTCTTTATAATAGGTTTCATAAGTTCAAATACAGATTCCCGGCATGATAAACCCCTTCAAGGAAGAGAGTTCTGGGTTATTCTTTTTTTTGAGCGAAGTTGAACTCCGAATCATTGCTTTGGTTGCCTTGAATCCTAGAATTACCGGATTCTATAGTGTTTGGGCTGGTTTAAAACCCGCCCATCTTTGTAGCCTTTTTCAATCAGGGTTTGTTTGGAGAGCTTTATCCCGGAAAGGTTTACGTTGATTTGATCCACTTCGGCCTCTTGATTTGACAAAACGGGCAACATTCCATACTTTCCAGCATTCTTTTGCTACACATCTTTTGGAGAGCGGCTATGACATCAGAAACGTGCAGGAACTGCTTGGACACAAGGATTTGAAAACTACTATGATTTACGCCCATGTTCTAAATCGCGGTCATTCAGGCGTACGTAGCCCAGTAGATGGACTAAAATAACACACGTCTTATACTGACCCTTATAAGACGACTTCATAAATGCTGAAGTGAGTATTAACTTGTTTAAAAATAAAACGTTATATAACTTCAAAACAGTTATTCGCAGGTGTATTATAAGGACAAAAAAGCAGTGTTTAAAGTCTTATGCGGAAACCATATAATCAATGTTGGGCAATCATTAACGTCAGTAAAATTTTCTTTGAAGGAGGATGATTATGATTAAAGAGTTAAATGACAAAGAGTCCCGCGAAGCCATGAAAAATGCAATTGAGAGCGCCACTGAAGAGGCAAAAGCATTATCAGAAGCTGATTTGAAACTTGATGATAAAGCTCCAACTGGCGCATGTTGCCTTTACACATATGGAGTATCAAGTTGCACAGGTAGCATTACTGAAAAAGCATGTCGAACAGCGGCAAATAATACTGGCACCATGTACAAATGGAAAAAGGGAAAATCGTGTTCTGAGATAAGTTGTCCGTAAGAGGTATCGTCAAAAAATAAATTGGTTGCCCAACCAATCATTCCAGCGGTCGGCGTGGGCTAGAGCGAAGCGGCAGCCCACGCAACCTGAACTCGTCATTGGGGTCCTGAGAATATGGATACCACTTTGATATAGTGAGGGATAGGAAACGTGGTTTTTTAACTGAACCTTATGATATTTACAACCTAAGGTAAAAAGAGGGGGAAACATGAGCGAGACTATCTACGCCATCTGTCTTGATGCAGAATTGGATATGAATCCAGACTATTGGGTGATCGCTAGCGACTATGACTCGGAGTCAGAGGCACTCGCTGAGACGTCGCTACGAAATAGGGAGGAGTACCGGATAACACGGGAGCGTTACGACGGTAAAAAACTCAAGTCAGGAACTTACGCCGTGGGAGGCCAGATATTGAATGGAGGAGTCTATAAGCTTATTAATAAGGAGGAAGATAGCCCATGAAACGTTCAATCGTAATTCTGTCCCTGATTTTCATTTTGTCCGGCTGTGTTGGAAATCAGCTGGTTACACATCGATTCAAGAGCGTGGTTTGGAATACTAGCCCTCCAAAAGAATTGATAAGCTTGCACGTTATCGCTTTTGACCCTCCTTCGACGGCTACGCCTGCAGAACCAGCGATTCTGTCCTTATCAGATCGTGGACAGGCGAGTTACATTGACGCAGTAAAGAATTCGAGCGATCTTTTGCAAATGATCGCCAAACCATTTCCTAAAAAGAAAGCTAATGGTTTGGATGATCGAACGAAAATCAAAAAATCGATCGTGTTAAGCGTTATGAAGACCGATGCACTGCTATTCACCGATGGTGACCCTATTACCGAAGCTGATCGAATCGCCAAGATAGAACTCAGACTAACGCGCGGAGATACTTGGTACCGATTGCAGAGTTGGGACAAGCTCGGTACTGTCTACGGCGTGATCGACTTAGGCAAAGTTATGCGGGAGTCATCGGGTTCGTTCAACGCTAAACTCTCGCCGACGCTATCTGGCACTATCGTTGGTGCTGGGGAGATTGGAGCTGGAAAAAACACAAAGATAAATGAGGAACTCATGCTTAAGGCGCGCCACATAGACGTTTCAGGCACTCTGACTCCAGCTGAAGGGATAATTATTCAACATGGCGGTATAGGCCGCGATCTAGAGGGCAATGTATCCGTTGTACTTTCCGTTAAGATAGATGGTAGCAATGTCAACTTGGTGAAAATGGGGCAACTTTTCGATGACAATGGCACACTTCAGAAGCCTGAGGATATCACACCAAAGATAATTAAAACACGCATTCCATACCGACTTGATAGAGCCAAAGATGTCAAGTTGGACGTGAGTGCCGACTACATTTTTCGTCATGTAACGAAAGGAAAAGAAAGCATCATTGAAGGCGATGACGTTGTTACTCTATACAAGGGTACGGTAACGAAACAGGAATCCCTTGTCTTACTCACTGAAGCCGAATACATCCAATTGTCTGAATATTATCTTATTAAAGATATCAATGGGAAAGAGCCTGTGCATATCAGTTCAGTCAGTAAGAAGTACAACTTGGCTTTCGCGAGTCGCGACGAATGGAACGAGCTTAAGAAATGGTTATCAAAAATAGATAAAAAGCAGTTCCCTATCAGCATGGGGAAAGGAGCAAATAGCTGGGTCCTTACCTACAAAGGGCGGCAATTGGAAAAGGAAGACGTCTCCAATTTAGGAGCTTACCCGGAGTTTAGGGTGAAGAAGTGAAAAAAAAGAGTAAAACATTCGCTGTTTGCCGCTTCTGATGATCTAAAATCAGGTACTGGATGGCCTGTTGAGCAGATTTCACAACTTCGCTCTATTCGCCCAACCAATCATTCCAGCGGACTCGCTGAAGCTTGCAGCTTAACAGCACGTTATCTCTGAAGTTGATTTTGATATTAAGCCGTATTTAGCATTAAGAATGTCGCTCATGCCAGATGGCATTTCGTCTCAACAGCTAAATCTTCATCAGATAGTAATCTCAACTCAACTTGGTCTGCTACCAAACTTAAAGACTTAGTTTATAGGCAGAATTCTTAACAACCTACAATTTATTGAGAAGTTAAACATGAAAACAAATGAAATAACAGCGCTTTTTGATGAGTGGAATAATGCGCTAAAAACGTTAGATCCCAAAAAGGTAGCGGCTTTGTACGAACCCAACAGCATTCTGCTTCCTACGGTATCCAACAAGGTTCGCCACAATCAGGAGGAAATTGAGGATTATTTTGTTCATTTTCTTACCAAAGAACCGGTGGGTAAAATTGATGAATCAAATGTCCGGATATTTGGTGAAATTGCCATTAACTCAGGCATCTATACCTTTACGCTCAAAGATGGCAGCGTTGTGCCTGCACGATTCACCTTCGTGTACCGGTGGAATGGCGAGCGATGGATGATTGCAGAGCATCATTCCTCACAAATGCCGGAATCTTGATTTTTCCATATAAACACACTTTTTATGTCATGCCGGACTCTGATCCGGCATCCAGGAGGTTTTTTCTTTTAGCATGTTATTAGATATGTGAAAACAAGGATGATATCATCGTAGGTTTGGAAAAGGATGTAGTGTGGATTTGATCAGCCTGAATGGCAATCTCTAGAATAAATGAACAGAAGGTTTATTAGGACATACCCTGATCTCTTAAGCCACCACTTGTGTTGAAGCATTTGCCAAAAATCCACTCACTCTTTAATGAGACTTGTTGTGGCAAGACCGGCAAACGCCGTATAAATAAATCTCGTGATCTTCCAACAAAAAACCATCTGGCGCCGCTTCTTTTTCGTTGAGGGCGCATCCTGGAAGATCGTAGGCTCGGTTGCATTTACGGCAATGAAACAGGTGGTGATGCCCTTTTCCGGTTCGTTCATAAAGTGTCCCAAGCGTTGGATGTACAATCTTATTCAGCCACCCTTCTTCCGTGAGATTATTAAGATTCCGATAAACAGTCGCCTGGTTGAGTTTTTCAACAATTGCGCGACCGAATTCCAGCACCTCATTTACCCCTAATGGCCTTTTATGCTGGTTGAATACCTGTTCTATGGCCATTCTCTGTATGGTGTTACGTTTCACTGTTATGTTAATACCTCCTTTTTTTTGAAGTTTAGGTTTTATTCGATATTAATGCAAATATTTTTGCAATAAGGCTAAGATTATATTATTCTCCTTTTATGCAAATGATTTTGCATTATCATAAAATTAACTAAGGAGAATAAAACCATGAAAACCTTTCTCAAACGCCCGACTTTGCTTTTTGCTTTCCTCATTATGTGTCTTCCTTTCTTGTTGACAGGATGCGACGATGATGACTGTCCGACTGATCCTGGTAATGGCAATGGCAGTAGTGATCCATCGAAAAACCCACTTGCATGGGTTTGGGGGTATGACACCGATACCAAAATCTTAACCGCCTACCACTCCCGCGGTGGAAAGCGTGTTGCGTTTACTACCGACATACACCCCAACCTTACGATTCATCACTCACCCTCGAACCATATATGGATGGGCTTTTCAAAAAATGCCATCAGTTTCACCAACGGATTCCATCTGCATGGCAACCACGATCACATGGAAACCCCTGAAAAATTTATATCAACTACTGGTGGTTATTGTGCACACATGGGTTTCTCTACAGACGGTAGATGGGTAGCCGTTGCCAATAACGACTCTACCTTTAACTGGATCGATACAGACAACAATATTGTAACGACAGTAGATAGCGGCTCAGGCCACTCTGCAGCGCTTGTTACCAAGGACAATTATATTCTCTCCTATGATGCAGCTAATAACTGGGCTCGAATCATTGACGCGCCAAACAACACCGTATTGGCAGAGATCACTATTGGAGACGGTGCACATGGCGAAGCTTACAATAAAACTACTGATAAAGCCTTTATCCCAGTCAATGATGGCATCGATGTCATCGACATCTCTACAAAGACCGTAACAAAACGGATTGCTTATCCAAATTTTGCCAGTGATTCAATACGGACATACATTATGTATCATGATCGTACCGGTCAGGTGCCTGTGGCTGTATGCCCTGCCTGGGATCTGAGAAAATCCTACCCGGATACAGAGTCCGACAGAGTTTTCCTTTTACACATGGGTAATGAAACGCTTGAAACTGTCATGATCCCCGGCGCAAGGCTGGCCTGGAAAAAAGCAGGTTATTTTGATCTTTCCAAGGATGGAAAAACAGCGGTCTTCTCTGACCTGAGCGCTGCATTAATTTACATCATTGATGTCGATCCCTCTTCAGCTACGTATAAAAAGTATACCACCATCACCACACCGGCTGCTGGATTGCCTGTGGCTGTAGGTTACAAGGGTGATCATATTTTTGTATTGCACCAGAACAAAGTCTACCCGGTCGATGTAGAAGCCGGTACTGTTGATTTAGACGGCGCTTTAACTATCAAAGATGATACCGATTGGATCTATGTTACTTCTCCTCAATTTGGTGATGATGATGTGGTTGATGAAAGCGTGGATAAAGGTGATACAATTCAGAATCCCGAAGACATGTGATGATAAATTAATGAATGCTAAGACCTATCATTAGCAATCAGTTCTTTTGTAAAACTTACAGGACAGGATTCAAACCCTGTCCTTTTTTTCCCCCCCACATGCTTACCTGGCAAAGTTGTACACATGATACATGTTCTCTTTGGCTGGCTCTGGGAACAGCCTTTTTAAGAGGAGTTAAATTCGACAGCAAGACAAAGTGTCGTTGTATTAATGTGTCAGCTGCCTTTGGAAGCCCAAGCTTTAAACTATTTGCTGAGCATCAAGATTTTATAGAAGAGTTCAAGAGTAAACGATTAAACCTTCCCATATTATTTGTAGTTTGTACTGTCGAATTGCGCCTCTCACACCACCGTGTCCTTCGGCTTAGCTCAAGATAAACAAGGCGGGTCTTACTGAATCAAATTCGGATAGGCTATATGCGGCGGTTCATTAACCTTTGGCAACGTCTCTTTTAGTTACTGTGTTCCTCTTCATGACGGGCTTGACCGGGACTATGACTCTGCTTTACATCCTCAATCATCCCAACTTAACTCGGAACGGCTAATGTTCTACCCTTCTCCTGATCTACCAATAATCAGGATACTATGTCTGGCTTCTGCTGATTTCTCAACATGGCTGCCGAGATATCCCTGGCTGGGTAAGGCGCTTATCCTTAAAGTCTTTGACGGCTGCATCTACACAGCATTGTTTATTGGCTACGGGCTTCGTAAAGATGTGGTTACTTACCCACAATGTTGCGCCTCTTATGCAATTCCTGTTCGTCCGTATAGACTCTCGCAGTTTTGCTTCCTTCAGACTTCCGGTCACACGAAACGCCCTTGCATCTTACTAATGGACTTTGCCAACTCGCCCATAATGAATTTGCATCCTCAGGATAACCTGTGTTATCTTCCTTAAATGAATTTAACACGTGCCTTATCGGGCACACATAAATCACTGCACTGGATTTTTATTCCGCTGCGCTCCCTAAAAACCAGTGAGTTCGACAGTTCGATGGAAATAATCGTTGACAAGTATACGGCAATGCCGTATTTTTATCTTTATGGTATTCATTGAAACAACTATATTTACAAAGTTATTACCGAAATACTTAACTGATGATGAATATCGGTTATTTCAATGGTATCTGCTTCTTAACCCAGAAGCCGGAGACATAGTTCGTGGAAGTGGGGGCGTCAGGAAGGTTAGATGGGCGCCAGAGGGAAAAGGTAAAAGCGGTGGAATAAGAATCATGTATTATTGGAAAAAATTGGATCAGGAAATATGGTTACTTACTCTCTATTCTAAAAGTGAAAAAGCAACTATTCCCGGCTATATCCTTAAAAAGATTGCGGAGGAAATTGAAAATGAGTGATCGTAATATCGGCCAAGAAATATTAGATGGAATAAATGAGATAAAGCGTTTTAAAAAAGGAGAAATCGAATTAAAAACACGCACATTGAATGAACCATCTCCTGCAAAAACTATCAGGAAAAGGTTGAAACTATCGCAATCAGCTTTTGCTAGTTTAATGGGTGTAAGCCCACGTACTATACAAGATTGGGAGCAAGGAAGAAGAAAACCTAAAGGTCCTGCAAAATCACTTTTACGAATTGCTGAACAGCACCCTGGAATATTTATTGAAATCAGATAAATCACATCGAACATTTCACTTGTGACGACCTAAAAAAACAGGGCAGCACAGTTCAACCGTTATAATTCTCTGCATTTGACGATATAGTTTTTACTTTTAGAATCTAAAGTTTTGTAATTTTGGTTTATGATTGATTTAGCAAATATTTCCCGAAAAGCAATAAAAGAGTTTGCAGGTGAAGTGATTTACAATCGTGGTCTCGATTATTTTGAAGATGACATGGTTGAAAATTTTGAATATGACCCAAAACTCTCTTCTATCCAATCAATGGTTCATGGTAGCTATGGCTTATACGATATCGAAATTTGGAATAATCAAGGTCATCTGGAAGCAAATTGCAATTGCCCATATGACGGTTATCCTTGCAAGCATATAGTTGCAGTACTTTTGTATTATTTAGAAAATAGAAATAAATATTTAACAGAACTTGAAAAACAAAGCGACCTTGAATCAACAATGAATGAGGAATTATCAAGATTATCAAAAAATGAACTTATCAAAATGATACTTTCATTCTCAAGAAATCACTCAACTATAAAACGAGAATTATTGTTGCTTTTATCGATAGATAATGAAAAGAGTTATAGATCGTTTGATAAAGCAATCGATAAGATATTTTTTAAGTGTGAGAGAGATAATTTTTCTACTTATGAAATCAGCCGCGATTTGAAAAAGATTCTAAAGCAAATTGAACTTGCAGCTCCTGATTTTCAAATAAAGATATTGTGGAAAATAACAAATGGCGTTTTGTACCAACTTAATGAGTATGGGATGAATGATATTCCCTTTGAAGATTTAGCGATCAATACATTGGGAAAATTAGTGGATTTATTTCAGAATGTTCCCGGTTTAAAAGAAAATAATCCGGACATTATATCTGAATTAAAAGAATACTGTGATTGGCAAAATTGTGGAATATCCGATGAAATTCGTGAAGCATATGATACAATTACAGAAGTTGATGATTAATGCACGCATTATAACAATTGCATTAAGTCGGACGGCAAAACACGGTGATTTTTTTGAGGCTCTATATTTACATTCAACATAATTATGGTATGTGCTACTGAGCTTCCGGCGCTTTTTCAGCTACTAATGCATAACCGCTATATGGATTTATTACAAAGCATTCATGTGATCTTGAGGAAATCAGAATTTATTTCAATAAAAAAGGCCAGGCTATGTCGGTAGAAAAATACTGTTTTATTATTAAATCGGTGGTATAGTACTGAGAAAAGATAATCCCAAATCGATCAATAGGTTAAAATTTCTAATGACCGATTTGGGGTAATAATATACTCATATCTTTTTGGTATGAAAAAAAACAGATTTAAGAACATCGGGAAAAGAAACCAAAGAAGCCATTCGTAAGACCGCGATACGAATGCTTGCTCAAGGCAAAAGTCAAACAGAAGTCTGTGAGCTTTTAGGTGTCAATAAGAATTCCGTCAGTTCATGGAAGAAGAAACATCAAAAAGATGGAATAAAAGGACTTGAGGAAAAGCCAAAAGAGAAAACTGCAGGCGCTTTTCGGGAGCTGATAGGAGAAGTTGCACAGCAGCGCGTTAGAGATATCTACCTTGACCCAGAGCATCTATTTTGATATATTTCTAATTAGACTTATAATCAAAATAGGAGGTAGATATGGCAACAGGTGAACTTCAAACCCTACTAGGTTTTTTCAATGCTTTGGCCAACGAAAATCGACTCAAGATCCTGGGTATCTTGGCCAACCGTGAGTGTAGCGTGGAAGAGTTGGCAACACTTCTAGATTTAAAGGCACCTACTGTGTCCCATCACTTGAGCAAGCTGAAAGAGCTTGGACTAATAGGTATGCGCCTGGATGGCAATGATCACCTACATCGACTGAACCCAGAAAGCTTGCTGGCAATGAGCAAGGAGGTCTTCAGTTCCTTCACTCCAGAGAAGGTAGCTACCTTGGGCAACGATGCGGAGTATGATACTTGGGAACGGAAGGTGCTGAGCAACTTTCTGGAAGAGGGTCGCATCAAAGCTATTCCTACTGGTTACAAAAAGCGCTTGGTCGTTTTGAAATGGCTGGTGAATCACTTCGAAGAGGGAGTGAGATACAACGAGGTAGAGGTCAATGAAATCATCGAGAGGTATCATCCTGACTACTGTACCCTTCGCCGAGAGTTCATTACCAACAGGTTGATGGAACGTGAAAACAGCATCTACTGGAGAATAGAATGGCAAATCCCGGAATTAGCTGGGTAGCAACTCTTCTAAAATACTCTGATCCGGGTTGCCGACGCCTAATCCACGTTAGCGCTCTTCTAGTTCCGGCACATGGAATTGACTTAGGAAGGTGACTTGCCCGTGCAATTTCAGAGAGTGAGAAGAGCTAAGAAATACTCTTTGACAAAAAAAGAGCGTCAGGGAAGATGGGAAGAACAAAGTGACGGCATATCGCACATAATGGTTTAAAACATTGTAGGGATTGTGAGTTTACTCACCAGACGAAGAAAGGAACAAATATGCACTCGATCGACCTTATTCGAGAGAATCTGAAACGGAGCGAAACAATCGTCCTTGCACGCATCGAAGACATGCGAGAGTATGGCATGGTTCTATCCACCCCACGAGGCGGATGCCACACAGTATGGGTTCTTGGTCATCTCGCCTACATCGAAGCCCTGGTGATGCGCAAATTTATGCTCGGCGAGCCAAACCCTCTGGCGGAGTGGGAAATCCTCTTCGATGGAGCTAGCGTTTCCGAGAACGCTGCGCTCTTTCCCTCATTTGATCAAATTCTCCAGGACTGTCGAAGCATCCGCGCATCGACGAACTCACTCCTTGATTCCTTCACCGAGCATGACCTGGACAACACAAGTATGCATGTGCCTGACGGCGCAGAAGAACTCTTTGGCACCTACCGACGTTGCTTCCAGTACGCTGCCGACCATTGGTTTATGCATCGGGGACAACTGGCTGATGCACGTCTTGCGGCAGAGATAGAGCGGATGTGGTACTGATACCACAAATTGTCGTATCATGGGAGGCGTTAGAGGCTATGACAAACCGTTCCAAATAAGAAAAAGAAATCTGTAAAAAAAACCTGCGTTTGCTTTGTGTCGCAACGCGTTATATGGATTTATTACAAAGCATTCATGTGATCTTGAGGAAATCAGAATTTATTTCAATAAAAAAGGCAGCCACAAGGACTACCTTCAAGCAAATTATTTTCGCTAAGTAAAAATTTAATACCGGTAGTGCTCAGGTTTAAATGGTCCTTTCACATTTACCCCAATGTAGTTGGCTTGTTTTTCATTCAACGTATCGAGTTCAACGCCAATTTTAGCCAGATGCAATTGGGCAACTTTTTCATCAAGAAACTTTGGCAACGTATAAACTTTATTTTCATACTTTTCAGGGTGGTTATAAAGTTCAATCTGAGCCAATGTTTGGTTTGAGAATGAGTTTGACATGACAAACGACGGATGACCGGTCGCACAACCCAGGTTCATCAATCGGCCCTGTGCAAGCACAATAATGTCTTTACCATCAATTGTGTATAAATCAACCTGTGGCTTGATCTCATTTCGCGTACCGCCGTAATTATTGTTTAACCATGCCATGTCAATTTCGGTATCGAAATGGCCAATGTTGCTTACAATACACTTATCTTTCATTGAACGGAAATGGCGCTCGGTGACGATATCGCAGTTACCGGTTGCGGTAACCACAATGTCGGCTTCTTTGACCGCATCATCCATTTTTTTAACTTCGTAGCCTTCCATTGCCGCCTGAAGCGCGCAAATCGGATCGATTTCGGTGACGATCACACGAGCGCCGGCGCTTCGGAGCGATTCGGCCGAACCTTTCCCAACATCGCCATATCCGGCAACTACAGCCACTTTACCGGCAATCATTAAATCCGTTGCACGACGAATGGCATCCACACAGGATTCACGACAACCGTATTTATTATCAAATTTAGATTTGGTTACCGAGTCGTTGACATTAATGGCAGGAATGTTGAGCGTGCCTTTTTTCTCACGTTCGTAAAGACGAAGCACACCTGTCGTGGTTTCTTCGGATATGCCTTTAATGCCTGAAGCAAGTTCGGGGAATTTTTCAAAGACCATTTCGGTAAGATCGCCGCCATCATCCAAAATCATGTTCAGAGGCTGACCGTCTTCAAAAAATATGGTTTGTTCGATACACCAGAAGAACTCTTCTTCGCTCATTCCCTTCCAGGCATAAACCGGCACGCCTGCCGCAGCAATGGCAGCCGCTGCGTGATCCTGGGTTGAGTAGATATTACAGGACGACCATGTAACTTCGGCGCCTAACTCAATCAAAGTCTCAATTAAAACGGCGGTTTGAATGGTCATATGTAAACAGCCGGCAATACGAGCGCCTTTTAAAGGCTGTTGGGCTTTATATTCTTCACGGATTTGCATTAAACCCGGCATTTCCGCTTCAGCCAACCGGATTTCTTTACGTCCCCATTCTGCCAGTGAAATATCTTTAACTTTATATTGTAATTTTTTCTCTTGAGTCGTCATAAATATTCGTTTTAAAAGTTAAAAAGCTTATGTCGTAATCATCTTTATTTAAACGCCTGCTTCAATTCATCCACTTTATCTGTTTTTTCCCAAGGGAAAATATCTCTTCCAAAATGGCCATAGGCAGCGGTATCCTGGAAGCACCATCCAGATGGTTTATTCAACCCAAATCCTTCAATAATAGCAGCCGGTCTCAAATCAAAAATTGATTCAACTTTTTCCTGGATATCGGCATCTTTCATTCCGTTAACCGCTGTTCCATGCGTATCAACAAAGATGGATACAGGACGTGCAATACCGATGGCATAGGAAACCTGGATCGTGCAACGCTCAGCCAAATCAGCAGCAACCACATTTTTAGCAATATAACGAGCCGCATAAGCCGCGCTTCTATCAACTTTCGATGGGTCTTTACCGCTAAATGCGCCGCCGCCATGAGGAGCTGCGCCGCCGTAAGTATCCACAATAATCTTTCGTCCGGTTAAACCTGTATCACCATGAGGTCCGCCTACTTCAAACCGTCCGGTTGGGTTAACAATAAATTTAGTTTTATGATCAATTAGTTCTTCAGGAATGACTTTACGGATCACACAGCCAATGACATCTTCTTTAATTCGATTTTGCCATTGCTCTTCATTATAGCCTTCAGCCTCAGGATCGTGTTGCGTTGAAATCAAAACCGTATCGGCTCGCACAATTTGAGTGCCGTCATATTCTAAAGTCACCTGGCTTTTTGAATCTGGTCGGAGATAATTGATTGAATTTCCATCTTTACGAACGTCGGCCAGAGTTTTAACTAAGTTATGTGCGTACTGAATGGCTGCCGGCATAAGTTCCGGGGTGTCTTTACAAGCAAACCCAAACATCAAGCCCTGGTCGCCGGCGCCAATGCGATCTAATGGATCAGGGATTTCTTCTTTACGATCAACACCTCGGTTAATATCAGGCGATTGCGCATGAAGGGCCGATAAAATACCGCAAGATTCAGCATCAAATTTATATTCTGACTTTGTGTAACCAATTTTTGTAATGACCTTTCTGACGAGGGTTTCTACATCAACATTTCCTTTGGAAGTTACTTCACCACCAACTACCACTAGACCTGTGGTACAAAACGTTTCACATGCTACGCGAGAATTCGAATCCTGTCGTAAATAATCATCAAGCACTGCATCAGATATTTGATCAGATACTTTATCCGGATGCCCCTCTGAAACGGACTCTGAAGTAAATAAAAATCTTGCCATTTTGATCGTTTTTTGTGAGTTAAAAAATGCGTTCGGAAAATTGCAAAAAAAAAGCCTTCAGCTTTTTATGGCTAAGGCTACCTAACAATGCTAAAACTATGTCAGGACACGGTACAAAACTCCCAACAACGCTGGTGAATTTCATATGCATAAGCCTTTGACACCGTGTCCAAAGATATTGGGAATGTCAAATACGAGGTGAATATATTATAGTATGTTTAATAATCCAAAGCCGTTCTATTGCAAATGATTGATTTTTAATCAGTGGAAATCAACTTCCGATGAATCGCCGACATTTAATTTTCTAAAGTTACCGTTTAAGATCGCATTCGTACCCACAATGGAACTGTTTAACAGCAATCCATTGACTTTTGCTTCCCTTCCTATAATGGAATGCTTAACAATAGCATCTTTGATTTCAGCTCTGGCGCCAATGGTTGTATATGGACCGATGATGCTGTTTTCGATTTTAGCATCTGGAGATATAAATACAGGAGGATGAATCACGCAAGTTTTTGTGCATTTATACTCATTAGCTTTTGTATGCAATAAAATTTCATTGGTTAAAAGTAACGTTTCCGGTTTTCCGCAATCATACCAACCTTCAACGTGAAATGTAGAGAATTGTTCGCCGCGCTCAATCATCAACTGAAGCGCATCGGTTAATTGGTATTCTCCTTTTGTGCGAATATCATGTTCGATTTCATAATCCAAGCACTCATAAAGTAGCTTTGTATTTTTAATGCTGTACAACCCAACCAATGCCAGATTACTCACCGGGATATCCGGTTTTTCAACCAATTTGGCAACAATTTTATTTTCTAAAACTGCCACGCCAAAGCGTCGGGGATCATCTACGGATTTCACACCTAGTGAGGATTGATTGGAATGAATCACATCTTTTAAATCCACTTCAAAAATTGTATCACCAAGGATTATCAGCACGTCCTCATCCATTTTGATATGCTCTTTACACATCCATATGGCATGAGCCAAACCTTTTCGCTCTTCCTGTTCAACAAAATTAAATTTGATATTATAATTTTCGGTGAGGTATTCTTCAATCATATCGCCTAAGTAGCCGATTATTACAACAGCCTCGCGAATGCCCTCTTCAATAAGTTTATCAACAATATGACCAATGATGGGTTTTCCGGCCACATTTAATAAAACTTTCGGCAATGTATGTGTATGAGGTCTTAAACGACTTCCGACTCCGGCAACAGGGATAATGGCTTTCATGGTTTTTGATTTTAATGTAGAAAAGCTTTTTTGGTTAGTTAAAGCGCATATGATGAAAGCAATTAATAATCCACTGCATTTTTTTCAATGCTTCCATTTTTAATGCCTAAGCGACAAAAATTAAACCTAAACCGCAAAAAACCAATACCCCAACCAAAATATCGTATTTGGTGAAGCGCATTTCAACATGAGTTTGAGCAACATAAACGCCTCGCAATTCCATGGATAGATTCATTTCGTATGATCGCTGAATATTTATTAAGAGCAAAGGAATAACAAGCGGCAAGAACTTTTTTGGGCGCAGTAAACTTGTGGGTTTTAAGCCTCTAGAGCGCTGAACTTCAATAATTCTAAGCGCTTCCTGACTCATTAACGGGAAAAACCGAAACACTGTCGCAATCAGTAGGCTAATTTCAGAGGGAAACTTTAAAGCGTTAAACAACAACTGAAGCTCACGCGCATCCGTTGTTTTTACAAATAAAATATTTGCTAACGCCAAGGGAAAAATACGCATTAAAAAAAGCGCGCCTTCATATGCGCCCATGGTTATTACCGTTTGGCTAAATCCCTTTTCAACCCCAAAAGAAATCACAAAAATAGCCATCGTTGTTGGCGCGCTTAATAGTAACGCCATTATAAGCCATTTAAAAGCGCCCAATGTTGCGTTACGTAAATAAAACCCGCCTATTATCAATCCCAAAATAAGCAGAAGCGGCGTTAAAGAAGCGATAAAAAATACCGATACCGTAATACTTAGGAACATTGCAAGTTTTGTTAAAACATGCAATTGTGGAAGTCGAGTGTTTTTTTGCGTTTTTAACGTGTTTATCATTGAAGTTTGCTTAATGCACCTAATATTTCTTGACTTCCAAACGCCTCTTGCGTTCCCACATCCCCTTGGATCAACTGTAACGCAACCGGCAATCGAAACCCGTATTCCGTCAATAACGAATTCGTGAGGTCTGATTTTTGCACATCTGCCAACACAGCGCCCCGGCCTAAAATGATAAATCGCGTTGCCACGTTTAATGCAAAATCCAAATCGTGGGTCGCAAAAACAACGGTTTTATGCTCGACCCGACTTAAATCGCACAATGTCTTCTCCAACATCTTGATGTTATGTTCATCCAACGCCGTTGTAGGTTCATCAAGAAAAATTAACTCGGGCTCTGAAACTAATATTGACGCTAAAGTAAGCCGGCGTTTTTCGCCATAGCTTAAGCTAAATGGTGAGCGATTTTGGAAACTATTCAGCCCAAAGTATTCAAGCCATTTTTCTACTCGCAATGCAATGGTGGGTTCATCGCAGTTTAAATTCCTTAATGCATAGCCGCACTCACTTTTAACCGTGTGATCAAACAATTGGTAATCCGGATTTTGAAAACAGAACCCTATTTTCCCAACTTGTTTTTCAGGCCGCCATTTTTTTTGAAGCTCGCCCTTAAAATAAAGTCGCCCTTCCGAAGGCGATACCAATCCTGAAAAACATTTCAGCAATGTGGTTTTTCCAGCGCCGTTTTTGCCAAGCAAGGCAATTCGCTCTTGCTTATTTACCGACAACGAAAGATTTCTTAAAACCGAATTCTTTTTATGATAGCCGCATGAGATATTTTCAACCCGAATTAACGGCTGAGTTTGATTGGTTGGTAAATTGTTTTCGGAATGTAAGCACAACTTGCCTTTTAAAAATGACTTGGTTTCTTTAATTAACTCTCTTGGGTGAAAGGTCTGAAGCTTGGCATTATTTA
Organism: Chloroherpetonaceae bacterium; assembly: GCA_028277445.1. Taxonomy (GTDB): domain Bacteria; phylum Bacteroidota; class Chlorobiia; order Chlorobiales; family Chloroherpetonaceae; genus JANQGG01. The sequence goes on from JANQGG010000028.1 coordinate 110,561, forward strand.
GCTTGGCCAGTTCTAAAGCCACCTGAAAAAATCGGGGTTTTAATGCCGATTGATTCAACCATTTTCGCAGCGGCGCATCAATGACGATCTTCCCCGCTCGCATTTCAACAACCCTATCCGCCCACTCTGTTAAAAGCTCCAAATTATGCTCGATCATCACCTGGGGCATGCTTAAATTTTTCAAAATCTCAAGCAGCTTCCACTGTAAATCGCTATCCAAACTATTTGAAGGTTCATCGAACACAAAAAGCGATGGGTTTTGAATCAAAAATGCCGCCAGAACCACGCGCTGTTTTTCACCTAACGACAACGCGTTTAAATCCCGCCGCTCATATCCCGCCAGGCCTACTTCATTAAGCGCACTGTGAATTTTATCCTGAAAGCGTTCGCCGTAACCCAACGTCATTTCTTCGATGACCGTGTTTGAAAATAGCTGACTTTCAGGATTTTGCAGAATCATCGCCGGGCGAAACGCCAATGCGTTTTCCCGATTGGAAGATGAGCTAAACTCAACGCCCTGAATCAAAATTTGGCCGCGAGTATAACCGGTTAAAGCTTTTTGATGCAATGCGCAAAGGTGAAAGCACAACGTGGTTTTGCCCGAACCCGAAGGTCCAACCAAACCTACGCGTTCGCCCGGTTCAATCTTAAAATTGATCTCTTCCAATAATGTTTGATTGGTATCCTGGGCTTTAAAGCTTAGGTTTTTTAATTCAATTGTCGGGTACAAACGCTATCCTCCTCGCCATTTGGCTTGAGTGAATTCGCCCGTAAACCTCTTTTGTCAAATACGCGCCGAGTGCCCAAACTATTAAATTGGTCAGCATTTGCAGACCAAACAATATTTGAACCACCTTTAACCAAGGCATTCCCAATGCCAGCTTTAAACCGAAAAACACGATTGTTGATATTGCCCCTCCTACAATGGCCGATATATACAAACGCGACGTGGGAAATCTTTTAAAAGCCGTCATCAAAGCGTCCAAAATCAACCCTTGAGAAAGCGCGGGCAAAAGCTTTAAAAATCCCGGCAACCCAAACGCTCCCGGCATCGCCAATACCGCCAGCAATCCCCAAACGCCTTCATAAAGAATTAACACCCCGAATCTATCGATCATGACCCGGGTTAAAAGCATGAGCATAAAGGGAACAACCATATCAATACGTACCACGTTTAAAATATGCGTGGGCGCCAATAGATTTTTAACCACCATGCCAAAACCAAAATCAGCCGCAATCATAGAGGCCAAAAACACGGTTTGTATTGGTGTTAGAAAAAATGACTTTGGATTGCTCTGTTGTGTGTTCATCCGAGAAAAATTAAAAAAAAATTAAGCGTTTGCTTTTTTTGAGGTCATTGCGAGCTAAATATTTGCCAATAAACAAACAGAAAATGACACTCTTTTTTCTAGTCATGCTGAACATGTTTCAGCATCTCAACCAAATAGGCATTTTCTGAGACCCTGAAATTAATTCAGGGTGACCAATAACGTAAATGTGTCATTGGAAGCTTTGCGAAGAAGCAATTCAGACGATTACTGGATCGCCACATGCCTTTCAGGCATTCGCGATGACTTTTTTTACACTTGCACTGTTTTAGCCTTGTTACTTAATCACCTAACTTGTTCATAGTATAAATTTGAAATGCGCCCTCATCTAAATCTTCTCCCAATGGGAGAGGGCCAGGGTGAGGAGAACAATTTTCATGCTTGTTTCTGCTGACTCAATCATGAAAGTCACCTCTTTAATTTTCACCCACCTTCCAAAGCATTTCGCCAATCATGCCTTGCTTGCGCTCTAAAATTTTTCCGCTCTTGGCGCGCGGTTGTAAATATTCCTCGATACAATGCCGAAGCTCCGAGAGCTGAGGCTGAACTTTTTCAATTAAGGCGGCATAACAATCCACCGAATAGCTAATCGCTTCTTCTTTTTGCCAATCCACCCCATGAAACCAAACTTCCGGAAACATGTTTCGCGTCATTAACAAATTAAAAATAAGTTGAAACTGGTTGTTGGCTTTATTTCTTGGCTCGCCGGTCGCGTGCCGCCACACTTCATCCAAAGGCGTATCGATACGCTTCCCCGCCCAGGCGGCATAATAGCACCAACCGCAACTGGCCGCTAAAATTTTTTCAAATTGGGGTAAAGAATTGCATGCCGGCGTCATTCGGGCAAACACCAAATCAAACTGCTTTAGAAACCCTTCACGATCCAGATCAACGGTTTGCCAATCTGCAATCATGGGACGAACGCGTTCTCGCTGCTTTGTAGATAAGTCACGTTTTAAGACGTCAATCATTTTTGGCGAAACATCCAAGGCCACGACTTCGGCGCCGCAATCGGCAAACGCTTTGGCAAAATTGCCTGGCCCACATCCTAAATCCAGCACGTTTGCGCCTTTAAAAAGAATCCCTCGATCTAAAAGCAATCGAACCAAATCAGCTTCGCGCCGCTTGCGTTCCGAAAGATCGGTTTCAGACTTGTTATACCCGGAAGCCATGTTATCCCAGATTTTGGGATTTCGATAAGCTTCGCCTAATGGATTGTTTTTGGAAACTTCTAACCAGGTTTCTTCCCAAAATTCAGACTGCGTGTATCTTGAGTACGCCATAAGTATTTCATCCGTTAAAACCGCGTTTCCAGACGCAACGCGTAGGTTCGGCCAGGCTGCCACTCATAATGCCAAAGCCTGTAGGCCGTATCTCCTAAATTTTTAGCCGTTATTGAAATGCGGTAATTCTCTAAAAAATGCGCCGCCAGCAACACATCAATGGTATTAAAGGCCTCGAATGGCCGGTTCTTAAAATCAAAAAAGTACCCATCCCCGGTGTAATTATAGGAGACTTCCGTTTCCAAGCGAACATCTGAAATGTTCTGCCAACCATAGAGGCTCAGGTTGTAGCGGTGGCGCGAAGTTTGAAATGTAAAATCGTCCGGATCCAAATACGTGTATGCGCCTTTAAACGTTATTTGACGATGAGGATTTAAAACCAGCCCAATTTCGACGCCGCTCGGAGAATAGCTGCCTAAATTTTTTCGATAGTTAAACGAGAGCGTATCTATGCTTCCATTTTCAGATACGGCCACTCGGTAACCATTTCCCGTTGAACCTAATTTATCATTGATAATTAAATCCGTTACGTTCATGGTATAATAAGAGATTTCTAAACTGCCCCAATCTGAAAAACGCTGGAAAATGCCGATATCAAAATTTTCGGTCTTTTCCGGCTTGAGATTTGGATTGCCATAACCTCCCAACGATTTTGAAAAAAGCCCTTGAATAGCCGGCGCGCGAAACCCTTTACCATAATTAAGTTTTAAGTTGGTTGTAAATCGGTTGAAACGAAAGACTTCTATCGCGCTTCCAATTTTAGGATTGAATACCGTCCCAAATTCGGAATGCCTATCCAACCGAGCGCCCGCCACCAGATTGATTCGGTTATAAAACTTGTGCTCATACTGAGTAAAAAACGCAAGATTCCAAAGAGTATTGCGCTGTTTATTATCGCCATAACTACCGGTATAAAAATCAACGGCCTTACCATCAACGTTCTTTACCCCTTGATAAGCTAACGCCACTACGGTTTGCCGATCCAGAGACTCCGCATCGTCTATTGTAGCGTCCAGGCCTATCTTAAGCAAACCCTGGTTATTCAATATTCCCAATGTGTAATCGGCGATCAGGCCATACCGAGAGGCATTGTAGCCTGTTTCAACATCCGATTGAAGCGAAAGCTCTTCAAAATCAGCATTGTTGTAATACGCTCGCATATCTAAAAGCCCAACCGGCAAAGCGTAGTTTATATGAGCGTCTAAACTAAAATAACGATAGTCCTGCTCAGAAGGCACCCGATCGGCGCGGTTTTCCCATGCGTTGACATGCCAATTGACGCTTAAAGCGCCTTTAAGTTTCTCCGAAAATGTGCGACCCAATTTGTAGCCGACATCCATATTTTCCCAATCGTTACGATTTTGGTTTGTTGTAAAGTTTTCTTCCGCCGAACGGTATCCTAACGCCAGAAAATGATTAATGTCGTTGCCTCCATAAGATGTATTGAACTGAAGATTGGTAACCGCTACATCCGGGCGCCCATATCCTTCGGCTGTGTTATCATCTATTGTTTTTGCTGCGTTAACTTCTCTGGCCAAAGACACCCAGGCGCGCCATCCTGACTCGGGCTTTCGGGTCATGATATTGACAACCCCGGCTGTCGCCCTGGAGCCATAAAGCGCCGAGCTTGCACCTTTAACCACTTCAACGCGCTCAACCAGTTCCGAAGGTAGCATGTTAAAATTCAAACCGCCGCTCCAAGCGTTGTTTATCGGGCGTCCATCAATCAACACCAAAGTTTTATCGGAAGAAGGTCCGCCATTTAGCGAACGAATTGAAAGCCCGTAATTTGCGCCGACCGTGCTGCCGGAACGAATAATCCTAACGCCGGGCAACGCATCCAGCATTTCCCCTACGTTATATTGATACCGACGCTCAACTTCAGCTTTGGTAATCAGTGCAACCGGTTGAGGAACTTTTTCAGGACGCAGCTCGCTTCGCGTTGCGGTAATCACCACCTCGCGCGTTTCATAAACTTGCCCCACGTTTTGCTCGCTGTTTAAACTATCTGTTTTTGCGTCGCTCTCCGAGAGCATAATCAGGTTCAAAATACCAACAAGCCATGCCCACTTAAGGAGCTTCTCTCTTTTATGCATATCTTTTTGATTTACAAAGTTACATTATGCCACGTTTTTCAAAAAGTGTGTTACCCTAGTTTAAAATAATATCCGGCGAACCGGATTTAAGTTATTCTAATTTCAGTTGTCTAATAGGTTAGCTCGCTTAATCGGCGCCGCTCATCACCAACTTCCCGTCTTTAATACCTTTCATGCCGATCAAACGATCAGAAAGAGCAATGAGCCTGCTGGCTTTACCTTTAACCGCTATAGTTTCCAGGCAAAAATCGTGTCTGAGATGAAAATGTTGCGTTGCTAAGATAACATCGTGATATTCATGCTGGATATCGGTAGATTTGCTCAAAATGTCACGTTTATGATGATCGTAAGCCATTACAATAACCCCGGCCACAAGTTGATCCGATTCCCATTTTTTTTCAATCAAATGCGTTTTTACAAGATGACCAATGGCCTGAGAACGGTTTGAAAAATGTCTATCACGTACAAACTTATCTAAAGAATTAAGTACATCTTCTTCTAAAGAAACCCCAAACCGCTTAACGCTCATAAATAAAATTAAGTCAAAAATGTTATAAACGAAATAACAAATTAAAACCATGCCAATGCATTTGCCGAGGGTGTAATATCTTAAGAAAAAATCACAAAACAATAACAAAATAAAATGATGAATCGCCGCATTTAGTTTGGATAATTGGCGACTTAAGCTTATAATAGGGGCTCTATTGTTTCGGGGTATGGCGCAGCTGGTAGCGCGCCTGCTTTGGGAGCAGGAGGTCCCGAGTTCGAGTCCCGGTACCCCGACATAGTACTGTGTCCGTAGCTCAATTGGATAGAGCATCAGCCTTCTAAGCTGAGGGTTACTGGTTCGAGTCCAGTCGGGCATACAACACGCAAAGCTCTTTTAGAATTTGACATGGTGATTGTAGCTCAGCAGGTTAGAGCGCCAGGTTGTGGCCCTGGAGGTCGGGGGTTCGAGTCCCCTCATTCACCCACACAAATTTTGGCCCCATCGACTAGTGGTTAGGTCATCACCCTTTCAAGGTGGAAGCACGGGTTCGAATCCCGTTGGGGTCACATCAAAAAAGCTCTGGTTAAACTGCTTAATCAGGGCTTTTTTAACTTAAACCCGCTTCAGAATGAAAATTTCATTAAACTGGTTGAAAAACTTTGCCCCTTCTTTATCCGAATCTTCTCAAGACATTGCCAACAAATTAACCTCATTAGGTTTGGAAGTTGAAGCTTTAGAGGAAAAAGACGCTAATTTTTCCAACGTGGTTGTAGGAAAAGTTCTGGATACCAAGCCTCATCCAAATGCCGACCGCTTAACCGTCTGCAAAGTTAGTATTGGTGAAGATGAACCTTTACAAATTGTTTGCGGTGCGCCAAATGTTGCGCCAAACCAACTGGTGGCTGTGGCTAAAGTTGGCGCAATATTGCAACCCGGAAGTGAAAAAGCCTTCAAAATTAAAAAATCAAAAATTCGCGGCGAGCTTTCACAAGGGATGATATGCGCTGAAGATGAATTGGGCTTATCGGATAACCATGAGGGCATTATGGTTCTTGATGAATCGCACATGATTGGCTCGCCTTTTGAAAATTATATTACGAAAGATACGGTGTTTGAAATCGGCATCACCCCAAACCGCCCTGATGCACTTTCGCATCATGGCGTCGCAAGGGATTTGATTGGTTACAGGAACGTGGCACGTTTGGACGAAGCCGATATTGAGTTCAAACCTGCTGGAAATGCCATTACAGTTGAAGATAAAGCCGGATGCCCGATTTATACCGGGGTTATTATTCGCGGCGCAACCATTAAGGAATCGCCCTCTTGGCTTAAAGCGCACCTTCAATCCATAGATATCCGCCCGATCAATAATGTGGTGGATATCACCAATTACATCCTTCATGCTTTAGGACATCCGCTTCATGCGTTTGATCTTAAACAATTAGCTGAAGAAAAGATTAGTGTTAAAAGCGATCTGAACACGCCATTTACTACCCTTGATGATAAATCCCGGCAAATCCTGCCAGGCATGGTTATGATCTGTGATGCCGAAAAACCGGTTGCGGTTGGCGGCGTAATGGGCGGGCAAAATTCGGAAATTTCCGAACAAACCACCGATATTCTTTTGGAAGCGGCGTACTTTAAACCCAATCGAATTCGCAAAACCTCAAAAACTCTGGGCATTTCAACCGACTCTTCTTACCGATTTGAGCGGGGCGTTGATTATGGCAACATCCATCATGCATCGAAAGCCGCTGTAAAGCTTATCCTTGAATTGGCCGGCGGCAAAGTTGAAGACGCGTTTGAATGCCTATCCGAACTCCCTGAAAAAAAGCCAGTTCAGTTTCGTCCCGATCGCGTCAATCAGATTCTTGGCGCTTCAATTGCGCCCAGCCTGATGATTGAAATTCTGGAAAACCTTGGATTCAAGGTTTTGACCAAAGACTTGCCTGCCTATGACATCGAAATCCCAAGTTTCAGACCGGATGTCGAGCAAGAAATCGACCTTATAGAAGAAATTGCGCGTATTTATGGTTACGATAATATCGTGGCTTCGGAAAACTTAATTGCCACCTATCCCGATCATCGCGATAAAAAAGAATACTTTAGCGATTATGTCCGACAATTAATGATCGGATTAAATTTCAAGGAAGTATTAACCAACCCCATGTTGCAAACCAAAGACGCCGAAGAGTTTAGCAATCATCTCGTTAAAACGCTTAATCCGATCAGTGAGGATATGGAATCGCTGAGGCCTAGTCTGGTTCCGTCGTTTTTGAAAATCATCTCGCGAAATTGCCATTTTGGAACAACCAATCAACAGATATTTGAGGTTGGCCATACCTTTGAGCAAATCACAAACCAAAACTATTCCACGGAAAACGAATTTGTGGAAGGATATATCGAAAAAAACGTGCTTTGTTTTGCACTCACCGGTCAGAAAGAACCGCAGGGATGGAATCAACACTCTGCAGCGATTGATTTTTTTGATTTGAAAGGTGTTGCAGAGCTTTTACTTCGAAAGCTAAAACTTCTTGAAAAATCAAAGTTTATGTTGTATAATCGTTCCTGTCTCCTTTTGGAGATTGAAAAGGATACGAAAGGAAAAACAACTGACGTTGTTGTAGCAGGTAAGCTTGAAGAAGTTTCCACAAGTGTTCTGAAACGATTTGATATTTCACAGCCCGTATTTGTTGCAGAGTTTGATGTGAATGCCCTAAAGGTTTTGTCGGGATTTGATGTGGATTATGAACCACCTGCCAAGTATCCTGTTGTTCAAAAAGATTTAGCATTTCTTATATCTAAAGACATACGCTCGCAAGATATCATTCAAACGATTAAATCTTGCAGTAACTTAATTAAAGCGGTCAATGTCTTTGATGTTTATGAAGGAAGCGCTAAAGACTCAACATTTACTAACAAGCGGAGCATTGCTTTTTCTTTGACGATTGTATGCCAAACCCATACATTAACCGATAACGAAATTCATGCTCTTCTCAATAGAATTATTGACAAGGTAAGTCAAAAGCATGGTGCGGCCCTGAGAGATGCTTAACATCAACCATTTAGATGTTACTTATTGTTTGGTAATTTTGGACATATCATGAATTCATTTGTATCGCATTGATTTTCTGAGAAGTGCTACTTTCATTAATTTTTTGAAATACATGATGGTAAGCAACGAAGACTATAAAGATTACATCATTGAACTCACCCAAAATATCCAACATCTGAAAAATGAAGTTCATCTTCTTAGGAACGAAAAGAAAATTGTGCAACGGCATTTAAACAGCTTAATTCAGGACGTTCATACGTTAGATTTGGAGCTAAACCATTCTATGACCATGAGTAATGAGATCCGTCAAAATCTTAACGATGCTGCAGGAACGAATGAGTTCCCAAACTTCGTGATGACTCATTCAGAGAAGTTGTTAATTAAGGAAAAGCTCCGACAAATGATTGAAAAAATCGAGTTTGAACTACAGCGGTTTTAACGATAATTTTAGATCACAATTGATCTCTGTTTATGGAATTACTTAAAGTCAGGATTTTTGGTGAAGAATACCCTTTGCGCGTTGAAGATAAACACACAACGCTGGAAGCTGCAACAACAGTAGAAACCCTGATGAAATCGTACAGGGTTAAAGCCCCTGACCTTAGTCTACAACAATGTGCCGTTTTATCAGCTATCTATTTGGCTGAAAAAAACAAACTTGTTGAATCTCGATTAAACGAACTGATCACAGAAATCAAACGATTAAATAGCATTACAAAGCCTGAAACGTTTGATAATGCCGAATAGAGAATCTGCTCTTTAAATTGATTTGTCCATTAAAGTTATCCGCACCAGTATTTCCAAGGTCAGGTTTCTTACGCAGAAGAACCTATTTAAGAAACAGGGAGCTCATCTCTCTTTGTGAATTGCAGGCCTCAAGCCTTTGTGCTCGAGAATTCGTTCTCACAGTGGAAGCAAAACACACGGAGGAAGCGCCCACTGTGTTTAGGCTTCGTTCTTCTTGCCTATCACTGCCTTGGATTTTCAGTGCGGATTTTTTTTATCCCACCCATTGACTTACCACGCTTAGCTTGAATTACTATAACTGATTTCTTAAACATTTAATCTGTATTACAACACTGATAAGCCGCTTCTCGAATGGTTTATTCAGTTTTACATAACAGGAGGTTAATTTATATGGACATCATGATTAATTTTACTTTGCTCATTGTTGCTAGCGTTCTATTTTTCATTGTTGGTTTTTTTATCGGACGGATATTATTAGAGCGCATCGGCACTACGAAAATTTTGGAAGCCGAAGAACGCGCCGTTCAAATTATTCAGGAAGCCCAACGTGAAGCCCAGGAATTGCGGGATATGAAGGTCGCTGAAGCCAACGACGAGTGGAAACGCAAAAAGCGCGAATTTGACCAGGAAGTCTCCATTAAAAACAACAAATTTTCTCAAACGCAAAAACAAATTCGCACCAAAGAAGAGACGCTTAACCGTAGAGGCGATCAACTCCAAAAACGTGAGCGGGCGCTGGATGATCAAAACAAGGAACTCGCCCAAAAAATGCAGTACATTGAAGATCGCGGCAATGAATTGGAGCAACTGCTGAGCGAACAAAATCAGCGTTTGATTAGCATTAGCGGATTGAATGCCGAAGAGGCCAAAGCTATGCTGATTGATAATATGATCTCAAAGGCCAAAGAGGAATCGGCTGAACAAATCAAAGCGATTTACGAAGAAACTGAAAAAACCGCTCAGAAAACCGCTCAGAAAATCATCCTGCAGTCCATTCAACGCGTTTCGATTGATCAAACCAGTGAAAATGCTATTTCAGTGGTTCATCTTCAAAATGATGAATTGAAAGGCCGCATTATTGGCCGAGAGGGACGAAACATTAAAGCGTTTGAAAACACAACCGGCGTGGATATTATTGTGGATGATACCCCCGAAGTTGTGATCCTTTCATGCTTCGACCCAGTTCGCCGCGAGCTGGCCAAATTAACTTTGCAAAAACTCCTGGTTGATGGCATCATCCACCCGGCAGCCATTGAAAAGGCATTTGAAGAATCCGAAAAGGAATTGGAAGAAATTATCATTAGCACGGGTGAAGATATCATTACCTCGCTTGAAATACCGAACATTCATCCGGATCTGATGCGTCTGATCGGTAAGATGAAATACCGCACCACTTATGGCCAAAACTTATTGCAACACTCCAAAGAAGTAGCCATGATTGCCGGATTGATGGCCGCCGAGCTAAAACTGGATACCAAACTGGCCAAACGTGCTGGCTTGCTGCACACCATCGGTCTAATGCTGGATCAACCCGATCAACCATATGCGATTGCCGGCATGGAGTTTTTGAAAAAGTACCGTGAAAACAATATTGTGCTTAATGCTGTCGGGGCGCATAATGGCGATGTACCCAAAGAGCATCCGATTGCTGAACTGGTTGAAGCGGCAAATGTGATTTCGAGTTCGCGGCCTGGCGCCCGGGGTGCTATTACACCGGAAGGTTATATCCGCCGTTTGGAAAGCCTGGAAGAAATTGCCAAAACCTTCCCGGGTGTTCAGAAAACTTATGCATTGCAAGCGGGCCGGGAAATTCGTGTGATTGTTGAAGGCACCAAAGTGAGTGATGCCGAAGCCGAAGTTCTTGCTCACGATATTGCCGATAAAATCCAAAACACCGTTGAATACCCTGGGCAGATCAAGATTTCCGTTGTTCGGGAGCGCCGAAACGTCGCCTACGCGAAGTAAATTATAAAGCCGCCTTAGATGCGTTCAGGGCGGCTTTTTATTGTTTTATAGTTTAAACTTGTGAGTTTAAATACGTCTTTTATTTAGTTCAGCTTTTAATTGCTCAGTTGTATAAACATTCCCTTTTTCAACATCTGTTAGCCCTCGGTAAACTGACTCAATGAATGATTTTTGGTAAATAAGCTCGTCGTAATCTTCTGGTGAAAGTACTACACCAGCTGGTTTTCCATTTTGTGTAATCACCATCGGTCGCCGGTTTGTTTTAAGGCTGTTTAAATATTTGGAAATTTGTAGTTTAAACTCCGCAACAGGAACAATATCATTTGAAATATTTATTTGCATCATTGTAATCACCTATATTTTGATCTTTTTTTCAACCTTAATATAGGTCTATATTAATTCGTTTCAAATCATTGTTTTTTTGATCTTTTCCAAAGCACCGTTGAATATCCTGGGCAGATCAAGATTTCCGTTGTTCGGGAACGCCGAAGCATGGTTTGTGCTGAAGTAATTAAAAAAGCCGCCTTAGATGTCTAGGGCGGCTTTTTATATGTTGTTCAATGGGGTTTATTGACTCAATTCTTTTTTCCTTTGTATGGAAGTATGATCTGTTCAATCATTTCTTCTACCTGTTGAAATTCGGGATCCTTATGTACAAGTACCGCTGAATGTTTTTTTGCTAAACCAGCAATCTGCAAAGGACATAGCATACAATGCCTTCAATTCTCCAATGGTGAGAACATCATGATAACTGATTGAATGTTGAATGATGGGTAAATCGTTTAGCAATTCAAGCCGGTCTTTTGCTATTGTTTTATTTTGTTCCTGGCATGTGATGTAAAAAATTTCAATACAACTAATGACTGATATAAGCAACTCATGCTTCTTATCTAGTGCCTCAATTAATAGGTTATCGATCTTTTCAGAGCCTTTTTCATTTTCGATATAGGCAAGCAATGCCGATGAATCGAGAACATATTTTGTCATTGAAGCTTATCCATTTGGCGTTTTTGCAGTAAGGATTCCAACAAATGGCCAGTTCCTGATCCTCTTAGTTTTTTCATAGCCTCCAGTGCTTTTTGTCGTTTTACCAATTCATATGCAGCTTTGTCATCTTCAATGATGACCGTTAACCTTGTTTCTGAGGGTATCTTCGCAGTATGAGCTAAGGCTTCAAATTCAGAAAGCGTAATATTTGATAACGTGGTCATTTTACTTCAATTTAAATTTTATAATTTTCTTCTCAATAATTAACTATCATTGAAGTTGATACAGATATTAATGTTTTAAATATAGCCCACCATCAGTTCGTTTCAAATGATAGTTTAGTGATGATCTAACTCATGAACTCTTAAACTTAACATTTACACCTTTGCCATAAGAGCGCTCAACAACCGGATTGGTTTTGATGGGTTGTTTCTAGTTGCATTTCAAGCTGATCGCATATTGAATTTCAATTTGAAACCAAAAAACAATACGAAACATTAAATCACCCCTTTGGTTGAAGGCATTTGCCCGGAAGTTATTTTTACTGCCAGCCTTAACGAAACCGCCAGCGCTTTAAACAATGCTTCCACTTTATGATGCGTATTTTTCCCGTAACAGATCTCCAAATGGATATTGGCTTTCAAGTGTTCGGCAAGGGAAATGAAAAAGTGCTCCACCATTTCCATGGAAAACCCATTGATTTCCGGTCGGCCAAAACTGGCATTGTAAATCAGTACGCTCCGGCCTGATAAGTCTATTGCGCCGCGCGCCAACGTTTCATCCATCGGGATCAACGCCCAGCCGTAACGTTCAATGCCTTTTTTATCACCCAAAGCTTTTAAAATGGCCTGGCCAATAACTATGGCTACATCTTCCACCGAATGGTGGTCGTCGATGGGCAAATCACCCTTGCAGGAAATACTCATATCGATGCGCGAGTGCTTGCTGAGGCTTTCGAGCATGTGATCAAAAAAGGGCAAACCGGTGTGAATATCGTAATTACCCTGGCCATCCAGGTTTAGTTCAACCGTAATGTCTGTTTCTTTGGTTTTTCGCGAGACTTTGGCGATACGAGCCTCAATAGAGCTAATGGATTCAGCCATGTTTTTTGTTACCCCTTTCTGAAAAAAAATAAAATGGCGCTCAGAATTAATGAAATCAATATGGATGTTCCCAACGGGAAATAAAAAGTAAAGTTTTCTTTTTCAATTTTAAAATCCAGCGGCGTTTTGCCCAACCAGGAAAAGATGTTCGGATCGGCGCGCTGAAGCGCCCATAACAGCGCACCAACTACAATAAAAACAACACCTAAAGCGATGAGCATTTTGGAAAAAGTTTCCATAATGAAAGACTGAATATTGATATAAATATCATTAATGTGTACATTATGGGCTTAAATTAAAACACTACTCTTGAAATGCATACATTTATAGTTGTACTTGCGATTATTGTTGCGATTTTGCTCATTTTTGCCGTTTTGTTGCAAAGCAGTAAGGGATCGGGGCTTGCCGGAGGATTTGGTTCATTGGGGTCTGTGCAAAGCATGGGCGTTCGACAGACTGCGGATTTTTTAAGTAAAACCACCAGCATTTTAGCGGCTGTGTTTATGGTATTATGCGTTCTGGCTGAAATTACAATGCCGTCTGCATCGGATGATGACGTTAAAGAAAGCGTGATTCAAAAGAATGTGAAGCAAACGCCGATCTCGCCATCGGTACCATTACCGGGCAATTTTCAACTGGATGATATCCCGGCTAAATCCGATACGAATTAACGTTTATTTTTTGCTCTGTAACATATTGTCTTTCCTTCGAAAAAAGGAATCCATTGACTTCTACTCTCCACAGGAGCAACGTATTAAATTGATCTTGATTAGTTACGATTGAAAGATTTGTACAAAGCGCTGTTACAATGCGTTTGTTATTTGAAGCTTTCAGAGAGCATGCGTCCGTGGCTCAATTGGTAGAGCAACTGACTCTTAATCAGTGGGTTGAAGGTTCGAGTCCTTCCGGGCGCACACGTTTTTTACGCTCCCAAAATTCTAAACCTCGATTTCTAGTAATTACAAATGAACCAACGCGCCGCAAGCCACGAGTTAGTTTATTAACGATGTCTGAATCTAGGGGCAATTCATGAATTGCCTCTACAACATTTTCGTTTGCCGGATGCCGGATCGAGCGTCCGGTATAACATTTGTTTGTTGGAATTACCCCCTAAAATTTTAAAAACTCACGGCTTTTGCATTTCGGGCTTCGGCAATGAACTGGTTTTTCCAGTCTTTACCGGAAATTTTTTCAGCCAGATCAACCACGATATGTTTTGGCTCAATCCCCATATCACGATTTCTACCCAATCCCTGAACGCATGAAGGGCAATTGGTGAGCATTACCGTAGCATTGGTTTCTTGGCTGGCTTCTTTGATTGCTTCACGTTTGCGTTGCAGCATAGAGTCGGTAATATCGGGGCGTGAAAGCGCCAGCGTGCCGGCTTCCGAGCAGCAATTCGGGACGGCTAACACATCATCAAACCCGCCGATATTCTTTAGTACCTCTTTGGCGCATGCGTTCAGAGAATCATGGCAAGGGGCATGGTAAAGGTACGATCCGTTGCTAGTCAACCGGAGACCTTTTTGTTGAAGATACATGGCCGCATCCATCACCTGACCGCCAAAAAGCGCGCCTACCTCGATTTTCTCCAAACCTTCCATACATGTTCCGCATGAAATCACGCACGCATCAAAGTTCAAATACGAAAACATTTCGCGAATCTGGCTGAACATCACGGTATTTCTCAGAACGATTTTATTGTATTGATCGTCCTTGGCATTGACATGCGCCGGGAATCCGCAACATAAAAACGGCGGTGGCAAGATCACCCGAATATCCTGGCTGTTCAAGATATGCAAGGCTGCCATTGAAATGTTTGAGTTCAACCGCTCGGAGCCGCATCCGGGAAAATATAACACTGTTCCCTTTGCTTCTTGCGCAGTATCAAACACCAACACCTGATCGGGCTCACAATGCGGCAACACATCGCGCAAAGTTTTGGATTCAACCGGTTGCACCGATGAACGCAACATTTGCAGCGGGTAAAATTTTGGCGCCTTATCGTGAGGTTGAAGCGGCGATGTAAGCTTTGAGCCCGCCCGTTGAACCGCTCCGCCCATTTTCACAACCATACTCCTGAACAAATTGTTGTAATTTGGCGATTGGCTGTTGAGATAGTTCAAAGTTTGCTTGGTCATAAAGGTGGTATGCTTATAACCCCACCCTTCCAAAATGCTTCGTTCGTTGATAGACACTTCGGCGGTGTCGATATCAACCGGACAAGGCTTCAAACATTTATGGCAAATGGTGCAATGATCGGCCACTTCTTCCAACCATCGCAATAATTTGAAATCTGTGGATCGCGCACGCTGGGCGTCGTATAGCAATGCTTCAATAAGCGACCCGATGGCCAGATTTTTATTGCGCGGGTGATAGAACATGCCGCGCGCCGGATAAAAGACGCAACAATCGATTTTACATTTACCACAACGAATGCAATAGTCAACTTTCTTGGAGAGCTCTTCGATTTGCGCGCGTTTTAAAATATGCGCTTCTAACTCCAACAGGTTGAACGAAGGCGTGAAAATATGATCAAGGGCTGCAAGATCCTCTAATTTTCCGGGATTCATCAATCCGTTAGGATCAACCTCTTTGCGATATTCCGAAAGCTCTTGAACCTTCTCATTTTCCAAATACTTTAATTTTGTCACGCCAATGCCATGCTCGCCTGAAACCACGCCTTCCAGCGAGATCACTTTTTCCATCACCTGGTCGACGACATGATCGGCGCGCTCCATCATACCCTGATCGTTAGAAAGCACAGGGATATTGACATGAATATTGCCATCGCCGGCATGCATGTGCGTTGCAATGACAATTCTTCGGTCGCGGATATAGGTGTGTAAATACTCAATCACCTCTACCATCTTGGGATATCCGCGAACCAGATCGCAGAGCGATTTTCGAAAACTTGTAATTGTGCTGAGCGAACGCAGGTTTACATCGGAGGCGTTCTTTAACGCCTCGCGAGTCTCTGCACAAAGCTCAACCGCCGATTCAATCTTTTGCTGGAATTGCTCGGCATCTTCTTTGACTTGCGCAGCTTTTAAGTTGGCCAATACCCTGTCAATAAAATGCATCTGTGAATACCGCTCCTCCTGGACATTTATATCATCAACGAAGCGTGCAAAATCCGCCAGGGTATGGAGCGGGATCACCACATCTTCGTTCAGCTTAAATGCATTCGTGCGCCGTGCAATAGCGCTCAGGCGTTTGCGATCAAGCCAAAAGCGTTTGGCTTCGGCTTCGTCTTTGGCCACAAACAAAATGGTGTTCGGATGATCTTCCAGAATTTTTTCTACGCGCTCAATTCCTTTCTGAACATCCTTTTCACGATGCCCAGCAATATCAATCAGGAGTACGGCTTTTGGCGTTTCAGCCCGAATGGCTTTTACATTGTAATCAATCGCCCTGATGTATTCATCATCAAAGTGCTCCAATGCCAGCAGGGCTTCTTCGTTTTGTTTGGGAAGTGGAAAACGTTTGGAAAGCTCAACAATAACATGGCTCGCCTCGTCCATATCCGGGCCAAAAAACTCCATACAAAGGGTTTTAGTAACGGCGTATTTGGGGTAAAGCACAAATACCGCTGAGGTGATCACGCCATCGGTGCCTTCTTTCTGCAAACCGGGCACGCCGCCGAGGGCTTTGTTGGTGATATCTTTCCAAATGCCTTTTTTGCGAACGTCGGTACCTTTTAGTTTAATTTCTTTGAGTTCTTTTCCCTTTTCATCAAAAATTTTATAGGTCACTTCGTCTTCATGGAGGATTTTTCTCAGCTTATGGTCGGTTCGTTTCACCGTACGATTCTTGCCAGAAGGCATGGCAATGTTCCACTCCAAAACATTATCCACACATGTCCCCCAACGCACGGCTTTTTTTCCACCGGCGTTTTCGGCGATATTGCCGCCAACCGTGCATGACCATTCGCTGGTGGGATCGGTTGCAAATACCATCTCATGCTCTTCGGCAAATTCCATAGCATGCTCGGTAATTACGCCGGTTTCCAATTCTATGACCTTTTCGGT
The DNA here is from genome assembly GCA_028277445.1 of Chloroherpetonaceae bacterium. Classification (GTDB taxonomy): domain Bacteria; phylum Bacteroidota; class Chlorobiia; order Chlorobiales; family Chloroherpetonaceae; genus JANQGG01. The sequence goes on from JANQGG010000028.1 coordinate 127,646, forward strand.
AACCACTTGGCCGTTATCTAAAGTAAACTCTCGCTCATCCAATCCCCTGATGCGATTCATTTTTTCCATGTTGATGATCACACAATTTGGCCGAAGCGGGACTGCGCCGCCTGTTAAGCCGGTGCCGGCACCACGTGGGATTACATTCAAACCTAATTTGGAAATGGCTTGTATGAGCCGTGCCACCTGATGCTCTTGATCGGGCGTAACAATTGCAACCGGTAAGTAGAGCCGCCAGTCCGTAGCATCCGTTGCATGAGAAGCAATTGCAAACGGGTCGAAATGGACATTGTTTTCACCGACAATAGCGCCAAGTTCCCGACCGACTTTTTTTCTAAACTCTCCGATTCGCTCAACATTGTCTTTTAACTCTTCCAACTTCTCACGCAGGGTTGAAATCACGCGTTGAACCCGATCATCACCGTTTCCGGTCAGTTCAACCGTATGCAAGTCTTTTTCGGCATGATCAAACAAGCGGGTTCTTCTTTCTGCCGATTCCACCAACTCTTCATACAAATACGGGTTGCGCCGGTGTATCGATATTTCTCCGATAATGCCCATCAATAACCTTGCCGAACGACCCGTTACGCGTTTTTCACGCAACTGTTCAAGCAATGAAAAAATATCTTCTCCCAGTAAAAAACTCAGGGCTTTTCTATCTGTGGCTGATGTGTAATTAAATGGAATCTCATGCGGCTCTGTGTGCGTAGCCTTTGCTGTCTGAGGACCTTTGGTTAATGGCATAACGTGGTTTTACTAATTAGCTTTACAATCATCCGATCGAATATATTCATCAAAATATTTTGCTGCTGAACTTCATTTAAACATCAAATATGCAACTCGTAAGCATTTGATCAAAATACACTATTGATAACACATCTTATTATTAACTCTTTTTAGTAAAAAGATCAAATAACTTGAGCCGAAAATAACAAATTCAAGGAAATGTTTTTAAAGCATCCGAAAATAATTTCATTGAACTTAACTTATGATTGATTTATTTTTTACGACGCGCCAAAAAAATCTGAGTCATATTAAGAAGTTTATTGTCTTTACAAAATTAAAAACGAATGCTTTCATCAATATTTAAATCGTTTGATTCACTTAGTTTAGTGATGAAGTTTGTAGAAAAAACATATCCTTTTCCAAACATAGACTCCACTGAGTTGTTTGAAAAACTTAACTATTCAAGCTCGGATATTTTGCTTTATGATACAAGACAATCGACTGAGTTTGAAATGAGCCATATAAAAGATGCTATTTTTATAGATACCCAAATGCAGGCTGACGAATTTTTAGAAGCGCATGAAAAAAATTTTGAAAATAAAATACTTGTGTTTTATTGTTCGGTTGGCCAAAGAAGCTCGCAATTTATTTCATCTGTCCATGACCTCTGTTTAGATAAAGGCGCCGGTGGGTTGTACAACTTACGAGGTGGTATTTTTAAGTGGTACAACGATGGATATCCGGTCTATAACAACGAATCAAAAACCGATGCGATCCATCCCTACAATGAGTTTTGGGGTAATTTTGTCGAACCCCGTCAAATCAAGTAATCAATCAAATGGCAGGGGTGAAAATTTCAGTCAAAGCGCTTATCATAAAAAACAATCACGTGCTTTGTATTAAAGAGCGTCGTAACAATACGATCATCTATTCGTTACCCGGTGGGAAACAAAAGTCGTCCGAAACGCTAACCGAATCCTTAAGTCGGGAATGCTACGAAGAAATCGGTACCCCAATATGCATCCATGATATTTATCAAGTCAATGACTTTTTCAAAGAAAAACGTGATTCGATTGTTCAATACAAACATGTTTTGGAAGTTGTTTTTTCATGCAGCATCTCCGAAGAATACGAGGTAAAAAACGGTTTCTTGCCCGATAAAGATCAATTCGGCGTAGAATGGGTGAGTGTTGATGAGCTTGCAAACAAAGCGTTTCGCCCTGAACGGCATAAACACATGATTTTGCACGGTAAAACCCACCATCAGATTTATATTTGTTTAAGCGCCACGCCAAAGTCTTCATAAACAACACTATGAAAATCCTTTCCAGATATATCCTTATTGAGCACATTGGCCCATTTTTATTTGGTTTTTCAACGGTCATCTTTGTGTTTTTGCTCCAGTTTCTGATGCGATACCTGGATCGTTTTGTCGGAAAAGGATTGGATATGATGGTTATTGTTGAACTGATCATTCTCCAAATCGCCTGGATGGTTGTATTGGCCGCACCGATGGCCGTGTTGATTTCCACATTAATGACATTCGGTAATTTTACCAATTCCTCGGAAATGACGGCTATTCGCGCCAGCGGCGTATCGTTAAAACGCATTATGCTTCCGGTTGTCCTGGCCGGAATGGTTATCACCCTGTTGGTTGAACGCTTCAATAATGTTGTGCTTCCCGAAGCCAACCATCAAGCCAAAGTGCTTTTGATGGATATTTCACGAACCAAGCCAAGTTTCGGATTAGAAGAAAATGTTTTTACCGACATGATCCGAGGGTATGAAATCCTGGCTCGTCATACGAGTGAAACAAGCTCCGACATTGCCGGGGTAACCATCTATAAAAACTCCAACGATTTCCGCCGGGTGGTTATTACGGCTGATTCCGGCTCGTTTACATTTACAAAAGATTACCGGAATCTCATCATGACGCTCAAACATGGTGAAATGCACGAAATCACCGACCGCAAAAAATTATCGTACCGAAAAATTAAATTTGAAACGCATAAAGTGGTTTTTGAAGCGACCGGCTTTGGGTTTGAGCGAACCGATGAAAACAACATCGGCAGGGGTGATCGCGAGCTTTCTGCCATGACCATGCTTGACATTTGCGATAGTTTGAATCTCAGAGTAGAGCTGGCCCGATCCCGAATTGATAGCACCATATCCAAACGCCTCGCCAGCATTTTTGCGATAACGCCCTTTAAAATACAAAAGGATTTAGTTCAAAATCCAAAGCTTTATTCCCAGGATACCAGTCGCTTCATTGATAAATTGGATCGACTGCCGCTGAGACGTCGCCAGAAAATTATTGATCACGCTATTCAACTTACCCGCAGCGATTTAAACGATACCTACTACAACTCAATCGGGCTACGGAGCAATCGCAAGACCATTAAAAAATACATGGTGGAAGTGCATAAAAAATATGCCTTACCGGTAGCTTGTCTCTTGTTTGTATTTGTTGGCGTACCTTTAGGCGTGCTGGCAAAGCGTGGCGGCGTTGGCGTTGGCGCGGGTTTTTCTTTGCTTTTCTACCTGATCTATTGGGTCTGTTTAATTGGCGGCGAAAAACTGGCCGATCGCGAAATTTTAAGCCCCTGGTTAGCAATGTGGATGGGCAATTTTGTTATTGGGGTTATCGGCGCGGTGATACTCTATCAAATCAGCGGCAAGGGATTTACCGGTTCAAGATAAAAGGGCATTTAAACGCTTGAACCATCATTTGTTTCAGCAACCCCTATCTTTTCATGGATATTAACATCCTCATTTTCTTTGAATTTTAAGTCTTAAAGCCTATTCTGGTAATGGCACAAACAATCAACTTATTCACCAAATGCGACGCTTACTTTTTGTTTTTGCAATGGTTCTGGCTTTCAACCCGACTTTTGCCAAATCTTCCGATTCTATTATGCCCGATACGATCCCATCATTGGGAACCGTAACCGTTGTACCAAACCCATCATACAAAACAGGCTCGTTTCATAATTTGATTTTTGGCAGCCATTGGCGCGAGATTTGGTCAACGCCTATTGAAGCGCCGATACTGGATATGCAAAACTTTGCCGGCGGCTTAACGGCTGAACGCAAAGGCGGAGGATTCCAAACCCAATCGTTACGGCTCAAAGGGAAAAACGGCGTAGTGTATAAGTTTCGTTCGATTGATAAAGACCCGTTAAAGATGGTTCCGAAAGCGCTCCAAAAAAGTATCGTCGCCGATATTTTGCAAGATCAGATCAGCTCCTACCATCCCTTTTCAACAGTGATCGTTAAACCGATCACCCGGGCAGTTGGTGTGTTATACTCCGAAGCACAGATATGCGTGCTGCCTAAAGACAGCGTTGCGTTAGGAGAGTTTACCGATCAATTCGGCGGTATGCTCGGCACAATTGAGGTTCACCCCAACGAGCACAAAAATGCCAGCCTCAGCTTTAAAGGCGCTGATAAGGTAATGGGTTCTCACAAATTTTATGAAAAATTAATTTCCGATAATGATGAACAGGTCGATGAAATTGCTTACTTGAAAGCACGTTTGCTGGATATTTTTTTAGGTGATTGGGACAGGCATTACGACCAGTGGCGATGGGCCGGATTCAAAAAAGGAAAAAAACGCATTTGGAAACCCATTCCCCGCGATCGCGATCAGGCGTTTGCACGCTTAGAAGGTATTTTCCCATGGATTGAAACACAGATCATCCCCCAAATGAACAGTTTTGCCGAATCGTATCCAAGCATCTGGTTTTTAACCTGGTCGGGGCGACGGGTGGATCGCAAATGCCTCACCTCTCTGGACAAATCAACCTGGGATTCGGTGGCTACTCAAGTTCAGCAATCACTAAGCGATTCGGTCATCTCTGCCGCGATTGCCCAGCTTCCGAAGTCTGTGCAAACCGAAAAAACCCAGTGGCTGGAAAAGGCGCTGAAATCCCGCCGTGATGACCTTTTAGACGCCGCCAAGGAAATGTATCGGATATATGCCGCTTATGTTGATATCGATGGCAGCAACGACGATGATTACTGCCAGATCAAACGGCACAGTAACGGCTCGGTATCCGTTAAGCTTTACAAAATGGATAAAAAAGAATGGACAAAAAAAGGCAAGCCGTGGTATTCTCGCGTTTTCGATCCTGAATTTACCCATGAAATACGCGTGTATTTGCATGATAATGATGATAAAGTGGTGATTACCGGCAACGCCAATACCAGCATTCCGGTTCGAATTATTGGTGGCAAAGGAAAGGATCAGTTTTATGACAAATCGCTGGTGCATTGCACGGGGATGTTTAGCACCTCAAAAACATTTTTCTACGATAGTGGGTCGGAAACATATTTCAAACCCGGGCCTAATACATCGGTTAACACCAATCATGTTCAAATACCACCCGACTTGGTTGACAAATACGAACGCACCGTTCGCGATTACGGCAACGAACTTTGGTACTCGATTGATAATCTCAGTGCATCGTACAGTTCCGATTACGGTTTGTTTTTTGGTCACGGCGCCAGGCTGGAGCATTACGCGTTCCGCCAATCACCCTATGCTTATAAAATGGCAGTTGGGGGCGGGTATGCATTTGGTGGTGAAAAATATGAACTGATGTACCACGCCGATTTTCGCTCGATAGTCCCTGGCGCCAGCCTCACATTTGATGCAAAAACTTCCGGTTTAGAGAATCTTTATTTTTATGGATTTGGCAACAACAGCTCGTTTGACCCCGAACTTGAAGACGATGGTTTATATGAATCCGATGTTCAAACTACACAACTTAGCGCGCGCTTAACGATTCCGTTTCAATCCCACACGCTGTTCTATATCGAATCGGATTTAAAGCATCTGGATATTGAACTCAGGAGCGACCGAAATATCGGCATTGACGATCAAACATTTTTAAATATCCTTCGCCCAAAAGGCATTCGTGAAAACCAAAACATGAGCTTGGTTGCCGGCTTTAGCATTGATACGCGTGAAAAAACTGTTCTTTCAACCGCTCAGGAAGCGCATCTTTCGTTCAATTTGAAAACCCAAAGCAGCCCAACCACAAGGACGTCTGCCTGCAGCGGATCGTACCTAACGCTTGAAGGCCGTTATTTTCTAAACATTTTGAAAAACCCTACCGATTTCTCCAAGCTAACGCTTGATATGGGTACATATGTTCCCCTACCCTTTAAGCTTTCGCGATTAGCGCTTCGGTTTGGCGGTGAAAAAATCTGGGGGCCATTCCCGTTTTTTGAAGCGGCCTATCTTGGCGGTCAAAAAAATCTCCGGGGATTTCCGTTTCAACGCTACGCCGGCGATGCGGAAATTCACGCCGGCAGCGAACTCAGGCTGTATTTAACCAAATTAAAATTCTTTGTCCCGATTTATTTTGGGCCGCTGTTGTTTTCGGAAACCGGACGTGTTTTTCTTGATGGCGAAAGCACTGCAAACGACTGGCATACCAGTGTAGGCGGCGGATTTTGGCTCTCGTTCATTGAACCAATTTTTACGGTAAGTTTCTCGGTTGGCCGAACCGTGAGCGAACCGGGCGACTTAAACACAACTGCGTTTTATCTGAGTTCTGGGTTTACGTTTTAGAGCTTTAATGTCTTAAACGTAATTATAGGTTGATCCGGCCTATGTTAAACAAAATGATAGTATTTTTACTAATTCATTTAACAAAGCGAAGGTGTTGGTCTTAATTTTTCAGTAATTTCCCATACAACTTAAAAGAATACATCAACAATATTTTTTGTTCTTTATACGTTAACAACAAATGTTTTTAATTCAATACTTAATTCCGCTTCATTAACAAGCAATTATCTTCCTTTTTACTTCTTCATATTCTTGTGATCGTAAAAATTTTATCTTAGCAGCACTTTATTATTTGAATTTTATTTTATAACAATACTTATTATTTATTCCCCATAATCATATCATATTATTTATTATGGAGGCTATAAAAAAATTCTTGTTTCATTGTAAATTTGAAAAAAATCTTAGTGATAAAACATTAAAAGCATATTCTATTGACCTTAAACAATTCAATAAATACATACATAAAAATTTTAACCTTAATGATATTTCGCAAGTTAGCCGAGATGAATTAAAACTTTATATCCAATTCATTTCTATTTTTAAACCTAAAACTATCAAAAGAAAAATTGCATCCGTAAAAGCCATGTTTAATTTCTTGGAATTTGAAGAATTAATTAAACATAATCCCTTTAGAAAAATAAAAATCCGGATTAAAGAACCATCAGTTTTACCAAAGGTGATGGATATACAGGAAGCCTCACAATTATTTAGCACTGCCTACAAAGAGCTCAGAGAAATGACCGATAAGAAATCCCATTATGCTTATAAAGAAAAAACACGTGATATAGCAGTGCTTGAATTGCTTTTTGGCACAGGCATAAGAGTTTCCGAATTGTGTTCGATAAGATACAATGACTTTGGAGAAGGTTTTTCTTCAATAAAAGTTAATGGCAAAGGCAATAAAGAAAGAAGAATTCAAATAATCAATAAAGACATAAAAAAGGCTCTAAAGAATTATTATTATTTGTTTTCATCAGAGATAGAAGACGATAATTACTTCTTTTTAAACAGATTAGGAAATAGACTTTCAGAACAATCGGTACGTCTGATGATTAGAAAATATAGGAAGAAGTGTTGCATTACTAAAAATATTACGCCTCATGTTTTTAGACATACTTTTGCAACATTATTACTTGAACAAGATGTTGATATAAAATATATCCAAAATTTACTTGGACACAGCTCAATTATCACCACACAAATCTACACGCATGTAAGTCAAGAAAAACAAGCCGACATCCTTCAAAAAAAACATCCAAGAAATGAGATTAAGTTAATTCGTTGATGTGTATTAATAACGGATAACTATTTATTATGGAAGAATTAGAA
>JANQGG010000032.1 GCA_028277445.1 Chloroherpetonaceae bacterium
TTGACGGTTTGTTCATGGAAAAAACACTCGTTTTTCAATAAGAGCTTCTTCTCTTTTTACAATTTCTTCCCTGTTCTCTTACTTTTTCAGGATCGACTACTTACATTTGTTGATATTTTAGAAATGGACAGAGTTGTTGTAAAACAAGCAATGGTTTCGGAGTTTGAGGATTTTGAAGATGCTCTTCAACATTTTTCAGCAGTCAAATGCGGGACAATTAATATTATCTTAACCCGAAACTTAAAGGATTTTGTTAAAAGTGAAATCTTGGTTCTGAATCCTGAAAGTTATTTGAAAATGATTGCAGATCAATGAATCCTTTATGATTGAAGTAGTGTGATTTTTATGTTAAACGCTCACTTCACCATCACCGGCAACCCGGATACCATTAAGGTGACTTTATCGGCGCGCTTGGCAACATATTGGTTCACCCATCCTTGAAGATCAACAAACTGACGCACCGATTTGGAGTCTGGTATCACACCCATTCCAATTTCATTTGAAATCGCAATCAATGTAAAATTTTGCTTTAAAAGCTCGTCAAAATCTTGTTTGGCAATCTCCAAAGCTTTCTCGGCATTATAGCCGGCATCGGAAAAGAGGTTTGTGAGCCAAAGCGTGATGCAATCCAGTAAAACAACCTCGCCATTAAAATTGTGCTTGCTGAGGCACGTTTCTTCTTCAATGGTTTTCCATTCAGCGCCGCGATCGGTTTGATGTTGTTCAATACGCCTGCGATGCTCATCATCCCACACTCGTGAAGTGGCCAGATATATTGGATGTGGAGAAAGCGTTAAAGCAAGGTTTTGTCCATATCGGCTTTTCCCGGAACGCTGCCCGCCGGTAATGTAGTAAAGCATGTTTAAGATGATGGTTGAGTGGTTATTAACCTCATTGCCAGCGCTTTGGCTTTTTGACGATTCGGCTTTATACCGTTCGTATAAAGATCAGCCGGCATTTCCAAAAAGACATCCGGGATTTTGTATTTGGCAAGCGTTTTCACCAGGCAATCCTTCAATTGAGAAGGATTTAACAATTGCGGCGTTTCAAATGCCACAAAAGCCACAGGCCGATGGCCAAATTTGGAATGCGGAATTGGTACTACAAGAGCGTCTTGGATATTCGGACAGGCTTTTAAGGCCTGCTCGATCTCTTCGGGCTGAATGTTTTCACCGCCGGATATGAACATGTTGTCTTTACGTCCGATCACCACTAATCTGTTTTGATCATCAAGTTTTCCCAAATCGCCGGTGCAATACCATCCCTCGTCATCAAACGGTTGAACGAGGTATTGCTGATGTATGAAACCTTCAAAGCATGTTTGCCCTTTCACCATGATCTCGCCATCGCCAGAAAGTTTAAGCTCACGATAGGGCAAGAGGCAACCCGATGTTTGCAGCTCATCCAACGTGTATGATGCTGTTGTGGTTATTTGAGAGGCCATTTCGGTTGAGCCGTAACTGGTGTAAATTCGCAACCGGCATTCAAGAGCTTTTTCTATTAACGATCTTGGAATAGCGCTACCACCCAGTAAAATTGATTTAAACGATTTAAGCTGATCCAAAACCTCGGGATGTTGCAAAGAGCGGTAAAGCTGCGTGCTGACCATCGAAATATGCGTGCAGCCTGAACCGATCAAACTCTCTTCAAACGATTGTGCAGCGCTGGCGATAAACATCGATGCACCGGCTTGAAGCGTTCTAAAGAGAATGCTTAGCCCCCCAACATGATACAATGGCAGGCTTAAAAACCAGCTGTCTTCCTGCGTCAGTTTAATATTAGCATTTGAGCCTTTAGCGCTTAACAGGTGAGCGGATAGTCTGTGCATAGCGGCTTTGGGTTTTCCCGATGAACCCGATGTAAAAATCAGTGTGGCCGGTTGCTCAAAGCCTTTATAGTCTGGTAATGGCGTCTCGTGGGTATCATAACCTGACTTCAGAGGTTCAATCCGGGTTATTTTTATTGATGTTGGAACAGTTGATTGAAACGTTTCGGAGACCCAAAGCCTATGGGCTTGGATGGTGTTGAGCTGTTCTTCCCACTCAACGGGGCTCAAACGGGTGTTTAATGGCACAGCAATAGCGCCCAGCCGGAAAAGTGAAAGCAAAATAATAATACTTTCAATGGATGTGTCGGATAACACCACAACCCTTAAGCCCGATGAAATCCCTTGATTGTTTAGCAAGGCAGCATATCTGGACACCAGGTCTGAAAGTTCAGCATAAGTTAGCGTTTGATTAGAGGACCGGATAGCGACTTTGTTGGCATAAATTGTTGCCATACGATCAAGAAAAAAGTCACTCATAAAGACAATTCCGTGAGTTTATCATGATTCAATAAAGGCTGCGGATAGTCATCGGTGTTATAGAGCGCAAAGCCGTTTTTTACCGTAAACGGTGTTTGAAGAATATCATCAGCCAAATAATTAATGGTATCTAAGCCTGAAGCATTATGAGGTGCGTTATTTAATGATGCCAGCCAGGTATAAAACGAATGGCTCAATCCCGATTCAAACGCACTGCTGATAACGGTATGAATCCCATAATGTTTAGCAAAATCTTTGAGCGCAAAGATGTCGGAGAGTTTGCCTATTACAGAGGGTTTTAATATAAAAGCCTTAGGCCAAGTTAAAGGCAATTCATTGGGCCGGTTTTTAAATTGAGCCAGCGTTTCATCCAAAGCAATTGGCATTTGAGTTGCTTTGTGAAATTCCAAAAGTTTTGAAAGTTCATGGATTGGCTCTTCAATGTATTCAATAGTTTCGATGTCTATGGATTTTGAAAACGCAAGCGCTTTTTCATACGACCATTTGCGATTTGCATCCAACCGAATGCTAAGAGATGCGCCGCCAAGCTGTTGAAGGCGTTTTAAGCAGGCGATATCTTTTTCCACTGAATTTCGCCCGACTTTCATTTTGATGGTTTTGTAGCCGGCTTCAATCAACTGTGATGTTTTGGTTTCAATTGAGTTTAAATCGGCATCAACGAGGGCATTAACGGCTATCATACGATTCTTATCATCAGGGCGCGGTTTAAAGTTGTGGCGGATCAAATGAACCGCCGCCATATCCAACCCGAATTGCACGGAAGGATATAAATTATAGCCACCCAACCAATTAAGCATATGATCGCCGGGCGTAATAGGGTCATAATCAAAAGTTTTGGGGAGCAAAATAGGTTTTAGAGTTCTCAGTTGATGAATGCAAGATTCCAGAGATTCTTTATGAAGCCCTTCTAGGGGTGCAATTTCTCCATAACCGGTTTGCCCTTGATCGTTTTCAAGGGCAACCACGCATCCTTGCCTATGGGTCAGGGTATGACCGGTAAAGTGCAAGGGAGATTTAAACGGGATTTGATACTTAAATACCCGAATATTGGTAACATTCACGGTCGTTTGGGAAATTTTGAGAAATCCGGTTTACGTTTTTCAACAAAAGCATTGCGGCCTTCCTGAGCTTCCTGGCTCATGTAATACAACAGCGTTGCCGAACCGGCCAGTTCCTGCAAACCGGCTTGCCCGTCACAATCAGCATTCAAGGCGGCTTTTAAGCATCGGATTGCCAGTGGCGATTTCTCCAAAATTTCTCGGCACCACTGAACGGTTTCGGCTTCCAGGTTTTCCAATGGAACAACGGTATTCACAAGTCCCATATCCAAGGCTTCCTGGGCATTGTATTGGCGGCATAGATACCAAATTTCGCGGGCTTTTTTCTGACCCACAATCCGAGCCATGTAACTTGCGCCATAACCGCCATCAAACGAACCGACTTTCGGGCCGGTTTGGCCAAAAATAGCATTTTCGGCAGCGATCGTTAGATCGCACATCATGTGAAGCACATGTCCGCCGCCGATGGCGTAACCGGCAACCATTGCAATAACCGGTTTAGGGCAAGTTCGGATATCGCGCTGAAAATCCAAAACATTCAAACGATCCACGCCGTGGCCGTCATTGTAACCGGCATCGCCGCGAATTTTTTGATCGCCGCCAGAGCAAAATGCTTTATCGCCTGCGCCGGTAAGAATAATCACCCCAATGCTGTGATCGTCTCTGGCGTCATCCAACGCCTTGATCATTTCACTCACAGTTAACGGACGAAAGGCGTTTCTGCGCTCGGGGCGGTTAATTGTAATTTTGGCAATGCCTTCAGCTTTTTCATAAATAATATCGCTGAAATCTGCAGATTTAATCCATTGAATGTTACTCATAAGTCGGTTTATTTAAAAAATTGGTTAAGACAATTAATAAATTCTGATTGATTTTCAAGATGAATGAGATGCCCTGCCTTTGAAATCATTTCAAATTCAACAGCATCCGATTTTAAAGACATCTCCTCGCCAATAGCTCTAAATTTTGCATCGTATTCACCGGCTAAAGCTAAAATAGAAGATGAGCAATCGTTAAGCCTTTCCCACAATGAGGGTTGCGCGCCTGTACCCATTTCCAGCAACGAAAGCGCAAGCTCATGAGGATTGTTTTTTAAACGTGCATTAAAAAGCTTGTTGAATGTTGGCAAGTTTTTTAAAGACCTAAATAAAGGTTGATTATACCATTTTTCTAAAAATTTTGAAAAATCATTCGTTTGGAGTTCTTTGGCAAGCGTTGAATCGTGTTTGATTCGTGCGTGCTGCTCGGCAACAGTTTTTAATCCGGGCGATGAGGATTCCAGCACGCATTTTTTAAAAACTGCGCTATAATGAATAGCCAGGTAAAGCGCCAGGCGGCCTCCCATAGAATATCCCACAAGGTAAGCCTGTTGATATCCCAAAGCGTTAATTAATGCCACGATAGCATAGGCCAGATCAGGCATTCGAAACCATTTCGGGTGCAATGGATCAAGCGTTGTTTTTCCATGTCCGGGAAGGTCTATACACAATGTGGCGAAATTACTGGACATCTGTGCGGCAACAGATTCCCAATCCGAAGCCGAACCTAGAAATCCATGCAAAAAACAAATCAACGGTTTGCCTTCGTTTATGGCGTAATCAACATGAAATCGATAAGAATTAATGGGGATAACCATTGGCTTCAAGCTGTTTGATCAAATGCGCTTGCAACGATTTATGCTGAAGAACATTTTCCCGGCGACCGGTTTGAATTTCGATTAACGTTGAACGCCCTGTTTTTTGAGCCTCCAGATAAAAATCTATGAATTCCCGGTTGGTTTTCGGCAACGCATAGCTTAAACAAGCCAATTCTGCAATCGCTTTAAAATTTTGCTCCAGGGGCGTTTCAAAATAGGGCTCAAAAATATCGGTTTGTGAAGCGATGGGTAGAAATGAAAAAATCCCACCACCGCCATTATTGATGATGATCAAAACGATTGGAGAAGTAGAGGATTTGATTTGGAAAAAGGCATTAAGATCGTGGTATGCCGAAAGATCGCCAATAACCAAGGTGGTTGGTTTGTTCAGGCCGTGAGCAAAACCCAATGCACTGGAAATAATGCCATCAATGCCGCTTGCGCCTCGGTTTGTACCAACAGGTACGATGCCGGGTTTTGGTCTGCCAAACATATCCATATCCCGCACCGGCATGCTGTTCGAAAGGAACAACGCCCCGTCTTCATGAAGATATTTTGAAACGATCATCGGCACGGAAATTTCATCGGGCGCAATCTCTTCATTGAGGTAAGCCCCAAGGGTTTTACCGGCAATAGCATTAGCTTCTGAGATCATTTCAGCATTATATGTCATGGATTTAAAACGCTCTAAAACGCTATTGCAAAATACGCTGTACGGAACTTCAATGCTGTCTGTAAATTGATGGTAAGGATCGTTTCGAAACGGGTGATTTTTAATGATGATTTTTTTCCCGGATTCGCATTTGGAAAAGAACTGTTGAATGCGTTTGGAAACCAACGACCCGCCAATATGAAGATAGACATCCGGTTGAAACTTGGATTTAAACGCATTGGAAAGAAGCAACTGATCAAGATATGAGATATGATGTGAATGTTGCGTGAATCTTAACCCCGAAGAGGTATCGCAATAAAAAGGCATGTTTAAATGCAGGCACAGTTCCTTAGTGGTTTGAATATCTTCTTGCGACTCCAAAGCGCCGATCGTTATAAATGGTGATTTGGCTTCTGAAATCCAATCAATAATGCACTGAATTGAGCTTGCTGGCAAATGTGAATGGCATGAGGTGTAAGGTAATTGGCTATCTTTCCATCTTGTCAAATGGCTGAGGTATGATGAATCGAATGTAGCTGGTTCAGGCAATAGTGGTTCACGAAACATACAGTTGAGATGAGCCACTCCGGCCGGCGTATTTGTGGCTTGATATATGGCTTGATCAAGCGTTGTTAGTACCATTTCAGGTGGTATGGCCTCATCCGGGCAAGGCATATCGAAATCCCATTTGGTATAATGCCCGAAAATACCCGGTTGGTTTATGGTTTGATTCGCACCGGTATCTCGAAGCTCAGGTGGCCGGTCAGCCGATAAAATCAGCATAGGGACTTTTGACATTGATGCTTCTACAACGGCAGGAAAATAGTTGGCGACTGCCGTACCCGACGTGCAAATTAACGGGGCAAGCCTGCCGCAGGCCTTTGCGTAACCCAATGCAAAAAAAGCCGCGGAGCGTTCATCGACAAAGAGTTTTGTTGAAGTCTTGGGATGCCTGGCAACAGCGCTGGTTAAAAACGTTGAGCGTGAACCCGGCGAAATACAAAATGTGTTGATGCCATTTCTCAAACACTCCTCGACAATTAGTAATGCCCAAACCGAGTTTATGTTTTGCATTCAACGTGTCCGTTTAAAGATGGGGTTACAAAAAAGCTGCCCAATTTATTTTCAATTTCTTCCCATTCTTCAAGTGGATTCGATCCTTTAACAATACCAGCGCCTGTAAAAACATGCAAGTCGTGTTTATCAATTAATCCTGAGCGAATGGCAACGGCAAATTCCGAGCTTTCGGAAGATATCCAACCCAACGGAGCGGCATACCATCCTCTATCGAACGGTTCATATTCAGCAATTTTTTCCATGGCTAATTTTTTGGGAACCCCCCCGACAGCGGGAGTTGGATGAAGCTCGCGAATTAATTCAGCATCCGAAAACTCGGGTTTAAGTTCTCCATGGTATTGGCTATGAAGGTGCTGCACACGTGCAAGTTTTAAGATATCACGCTGTTTTTTTAAGGATACTTTTGAGCAGGTATCATCTAAAATGCTTTTAATACTTTCGCACACAAAATCGTGCTCACGAATGTCTTTATCAGATTGAAGCAAATTTTGTTCAAGAACTAAATCTTCTTCAAACGTTTTGCCTCTTAGTCTTGTGCCTGCGATGGCTTCGGTATAAAGGTTTAGCTTTTCTCGCTTATAAAGTCTTTCCGGGCTGGCGCCAACAAAACCAAGTGAATTGCCAAACTTGAAATAAAAATGAAATGCATTAACCACAGCTTCTTTGAGATGCTTTAAAAAAGAAGATGGCTGAATTGCAGTTTTATAGGAAAGAGAGGTTTTACGGGCTAAGACAATTTTTTCAAGCGATCCGTCTTTAAAGTTTTGCAACGATTTCAATATCAGGCTTTTCCAGCTTGCGTAATCCGGCTGATCAACGCGATTGCTAATGGATTGCGGAAAATGCGGAAGAGTAACATTTTTTGTTACAAAATCTATGTCTTGATTTAATTCACTCTGAATTTCTTTTTCAGGCTCACCATCGGGATGTAAAATAACATTGCACGTGAAGTAGCATTGATGATCCGACTGGAATACTTCATAATGAGGCAATACAAACTGGTATGTGCCAAACCCGTTCCAATCATCACTGCATACGGTTTGGTTGTTGAACTTAAACCCACCATAAAATCTTACAGTTGGCGGTAGGTCTTTAAGCTTTAGGTTTAACTGGGAAAATACCTTATCAATTTCAAAGTTGCTCTCACCATAAATCCGGTCTACCTGACCTTCTGCAAATAATTCAAATTTATTTTCACGGTCGCTCCAGTAAATAGAGGTACGATCAGAAGTTGAGAGTTGAAGGGTGGTTAAAAAATCGAACGGTTTAAGATTAATAATAAACGAAACCAATGTGGCGGTTTGGATCGATGTAAACAAAAAATCTTTTTTTTCTCTAATCAAAGATTTCAAAATGTCCGAGACATCATCTATGTGAAAAACCCCGTCTTTTTCAATAGATATATGTTGGTAAGAAGTCATTGCAGCGTTTTAATCACAGTTTACGTATAAACACGGTTCATCCAGTTAAACACCCATAATAGAAAAACTTATGAATTCTTCCAATTGATTGTGGTTTTATCAAAGTTTTAGATAATCTTAAAGTTTATTCTGAATTTAAGCATTTCGGCATTCAACTGGAGATTACTTCTAATCGATAGCAAAACGAAACTTTAAAAGTTAAGATGAATTTTAGCTTGTCTAAGAAAAAATCAATTTTTCTGACAAAACATTTCATAGAAATGTTTGAACGATTATCCAATGAAAACAAACCTGCCGATACGATACTTTCGGCTTATTTTTCGGAACATAAATATTTGGGATCAACCGATCGGAAATTATTAAGTGAGTCAATATTTGATTTACTCCGAAAAGAGCTTAGATATGTAAAAGTTCTGGATCGTTTTTTTTCTCAGGAACATAATAAACCGCTCAAAAAAGCGCATGCTATTATCGCATTATACATGCTGGAGCATAACCCGTTTAATTTGTCTCCCAAAAATGGGTTTTCAGAATTAAATCTCACGGTGAATGAACAGAACAATCTTTGGGATGCTTATCTAAATATTTGTGAGGATATCAAAATTGGCGATACGGCTTCGCGTCTTGGATTTGAGTATGCGTTTCCTGAATGGATAATCAGACATCTGTTAGAGAATTTTGAGGTTAAGGATCTTGAACGGTTGTTAGAAAGCTTTAATCAATCGGCTCGGGTTGTGCTTAGAGCCAATGGGTATAAAACTAATGCTGAGGCCTTAAAAGTTGCTTTGGAAAATGAAGGTATTGAAACATCCTTGGGTAAATTATCTTCCGAAGCATTGATTTGTAAAAAACGAAGCCGGATTTTTCAATCGCAAGCCTTTAAAAAAGGGCTATGCGAAATTCAGGACGAAGGCAGCCAGCTCATATCGTTGATATTAAATCCGAAACCCAAAGAAAAAGTGCTGGATGCTTGTGCAGGCGGGGGTGGGAAAAGTTTGCATCTGGCCAGCTTAATGAATGGAAAAGGCACTGTATTTGCTTACGATCTAAATATCAAGCGTTTTGGAAATATCAAACAGCGCATCAAACGATCGGGATTGCAGAATATTCAACTGCTGGATTCCAAAAGCAAACTCTCGTGGTTTAAGACACACTATGGATCGGGTTTGGACGCTATTTTAATTGATGCGCCATGCAGTGGATCAGGAACGTTGCGCCGAAATCCTGATATCAAAAAACGGTTGCAACAAGATGCTATAAAACGCTTAAACAGCTTGCAAATCAACATTTTAAATGAGTATTCAGGTTTACTTAAAAATGGCGGGCGCATGGTTTATGCCACCTGTTCTATCTTATCGTCTGAAAATGAGTGTATTGTAGAGTCATTTGTGGCAAAAAACCTTCAGTTTAAAATTATTCATTTAGGTGAGGATATTTGCCAAAGAAAGGGGTATTTTATTACTGAGGCATTTAAGGCACGGGTTCAAGATGAGCGTTTTTTAAAACTTAGGCCGGATTTTGATGGCTCAGACGGCTTTTTTGCCGCCTTAATCGAAAAAAAACCTTAACCTGTCACCTTTTGAGTTATTATTTTCGTTAATAATTTTATATCATAATCTTTTAAGTTTATAAGCAATTAATTTTAAATAATTTAATCCGTATTTTTAAGACACTTTTGGCCGTTCATGAAAATACCAGAGCATTCAGATATTAACGTGACGGATGAGTCCGTATTAAAAACGGCATTAAGCAAATTAGAGTCCCCTAAATCCTCATTTATATCCGGGACATCGCATAACTATTGGTTTATTTTTAATCCAGCAGCCAATAAAGGCCGAGCACGAAAGCAATTGGAGTGGTTAAGCGATGGTTTGAAAAAATTCGGATGTGATACGGTTATCCAAGTAACAACAGAGCCCAATGAAGCCACCCAGTTTTCCGAAATGGCAAAAAAATCAGTTGATGTTATTGTTGCCTGTGGCGGCGATGGCACGATCAACGAAGTAATTCAACCCATGGTTGGCACGGATAAGGTTTTAGGGTGTTTGCCCATTGGTTCAGCCAACGATTTTATTAAAAATATCAGCACATGTTCCCAACCGGAAACCCATTTATCCAAATTATTTAAATCCCCGGTTCAAAAGGTTGATATCGGTAAAGTGTGTTACTCGAACGGTTCAACAAATCAAACCCGATACTTTTTAAATTCTTTTGGTTTAGGGTTTAGTGGTCAAATTGCTAAAGAAGCTAAGACCATTAGTTGGGCAAAAGGCGATTTATCGTATGCGATGGCCCTACTGAAAGTAGCGTCGGATTATCAGCCACAACGGTTAAAATTCCGTTTGCATACACCGGACGAAGTTTTGGATTATGATGAAGAGATTTTCATGCTTTCAATTGGTAACGGAAAAGTTGAGGCTGGTAAATTTATGATTGCACCACATGCAGAAATCAATGATGGTTTGCTGGATGTTTGTATATTAAAGGAAATTTCAAGAAAACAGTTGCCTAAGTGGATTGGAAAATATATCAAAGGAACTCAAATAAATGAGTCTGAAGTGATTTATGCTCAAGTAACCAAACTTGAGATAGATCTTCCTAAACCGGAGGTACTACATTTAGATGGCGAGGTCTTGGATAATGTGCATGATAAACTGATAGTTGAAGTTTGTCCTTCATCACTAAATGTCCTAGCCTCAAAAGACCAACATTAACCCATGCAAATTGTCCTTTTCGAAGACGACGCCTCAAACAATTTTCATCCGTTAAATGCCTTAAAACCTGTTTATGAACTCACTTGTGGTTTTAAAACGTTAAGAGATAAGTTTGAAGCTTTTTTTGACAATTCACTGACGATAAATTTTCATACCCGAAGTTATTTAAGCGCACTATACCAATCCCAAAATCCGGACCGCAGCGTTAATGAGGTTAACCATAATGATGTCATTTACATAAACGGGCGCGTTTTATGCAATGAGGCATTTGCAAAGTTTATTTTGGAGGATAATGTTCGTAAAGATACGGCTTATATGAATGGCGCTCAGTTGGTGGCTTTTCGTTGCGATCCGAATTGTCTTCAAACCATTGGATCATCAGAAAGTACTTCTAACCAATTAATCGGCTTAAAAAGTCTGCCAAGTCATTTTAAGACCGCGCAGGTTGATTGCGAAATGCTCACCTTTTTATGGGATTTGATCCGGCTTCAAAAGAGTGAATTCTACCGCGATATTTGTTTATCGGAAGGGATCGGGCAAATCAGTGGCAATGTCCATGAACGTGCCACGCTTGTTAATCCTGAAAACATATGGATTGCCGAAGGGGCTGAAATTTCTGCGGGCGTTGTATTGGATGCTTCCCAGGGCGCTATTGTTGTTGATAAAGGCGCTAAAGTCCTGCCAAATGCGGTTTTAATGGATAACGTGTATGTGGGTGAAAAGTCAACAGTGAAAATTGGTGCGAAAATTTACAGCAATGTTTCCATAGGCAAGCAATCAAAAGTTGGCGGTGAGGTTGAAGATTCCATTTTTGAAGCGTTCTCCAACAAACAGCACGATGGGTTTATCGGGCATTCTTACATTTCAAATTGGTGCAATTTAGGTGCGGATACCAACAATTCGGACCTGAAAAATAATTATGGATCGGTTCGTATTAAACTTCATGGCCAGGAGTTTGACACCAAAATGCAATTTTTGGGTTTGTTTATGGGTGAACACTCCAAGTCGGGTATTAATACCATGTTTAATACCGGGACGATAGTTGGCGTGAGTTCCAATATTTTTGGCGCGGGGTTTCCGCCAAAATACATTGATTCGTTTGAGTGGGGCGGCGCGGCCGGTTTTCAAGTGTATCATTTGGATAAGGCCTTAGAAGTAGCCCGTACCGTAATGAAACGCAGGGGAATAGATATGAATAGCCATTACGAAAAGGCATTCAAAGAAGTTTATAAGTTGCAATTTAGTCTTTAACAAATATTGGTTTTTTTAACGATGTTGCTCGTCATAGATAATTACGATTCCTTTACATACAATTTGGTTCAGTATATCGGTGAACTTGGCGCCGATGTCCAAGTGTTCAGAAATGATAAGATCACACTGGAAGAAATTCAGGCATTATCCCCTGAAAAAATTGTGATCTCTCCTGGCCCCGGAACGCCGAAAGATGCCGGTATTTCGGTTTCGTTGATTCAAACGTTTAAATCAAAAATACCGATTCTGGGGGTGTGCTTGGGACATCAATCCTTGGGGGAAGCGGTTGGAAGTCAGGTGGTATTGGCAAATGAACTGATGCATGGAAAAACGTCGCCAATATTTCATGACGGGACAGGCCTTTTTCAGCATGTGGAAAACCCATTTATTGCCACACGATACCATTCGTTAATTGTTGATCGGAATACCCTTACCCCAAATTTACGTGTGAATGCCTGGACGGAAGATGATATTATCATGGGAATGGAATTGACCGATCAGAATGTTTACGGAGTGCAATTTCATCCGGAGTCCATCATGACTACCGAAGGAAAAAAAATCCTGAAAAATTTTCTGAACATGTAAGCATGGCTAACCCAAAAAAATCAATGCTCAGCCAAAACACACACGAAAGTCTGAACTCCAAATCTCAGGATATTCATCAAACCGTAAGAAAATATTCAAAGTGATGATGGAAACATATGCGTATATTAGCGCCGAAGATATGGACTATTTGTTATTTGGCAGATTCGCCCAATGAAGCGATATTATTACCAGCTTTTATCCCGAAAAAAGCACATGCCAAATTTTTAAAAGTTTGTTTAGCTAAAAGTGAGTTAAAATTAAGTCACCTAAAATCAGGAACGCTATGAAGCATTTTGCAATACTAAGTACAAGCGCAGGGGTTCTGATTTTAATTTTAATGCTAAGCGCATCCTCCCAGGATTCTTCCCAGATAAAGTCTTCAAAAATTACACCTGAAATTTCTCTTCAAGAAAAGCCACTATTTTACAGCAATCATGCCTTGATTGATACGCTTTATTTTTGCGATGAACCGGTTCCGATGACTGAGTTGGATGTTTTTGAACGGTTTGAACGCGATTTTTTAATTAATGTTAATGATCGCACACAAATTGTCATGTATCTCAAACGCGCCGGTCGTTATTTTCCATACATAGAAAAACGGCTTAAAGACGCCGGTCTGCATGATGATATTAAATATCTGGTTGTTGCAGAAAGCGCGTTGTTGAATCTTCGCTCGGTTGCAGGCGCTGCCGGTTTTTGGCAACTCATGCCTTCTGTGGCCAGATCCTATGGCCTTATTGTTGATGGGGCCATAGACGAACGGTATAATCTGGAAAAGTCAACCGATGTGGCGATTGCATACCTGAAAAAATCCTATAAAAAATTCCGAAGCTGGTCGCTTGCGGCGGCATCTTATAACATGGGCGTTCATGGTACGAATGATGAAATGCGATTTCAGGGTGAAGATAGCTACTACGATCTTTGGTTAAATCGTGAAACCGCACGTTACTTGTTTAGAATTTTAGCCATTAAAGAAGTGATGGAAAATCCTGAAGCGTATGGTTATGGCGATGTCATTCTGTATGAACCGATTCAAAAGAACGAAGTGGTTGTAAAATCGGCCATTCCGAATTTAGCATATTGGGCAAAAAAGAACGGTCTCTCTTATAAGCATGTGAAGTTGTTAAATCCCTGGATCAGAGGGCGTAGGATTCCGAAATATGCCTCAAACAAAAAGGGGTTTAAAATTTCAGTGCCAAAGAATATAAAGAGTATCCTTAATGGGGTTTCTTACTCTTATGCTCAAGAAAACGATTTGTTAGAAAAGGGAATCTACATTGTTAAAACCGGCGAAACATTGCAAAGTATTGCCAATAAATGCGGATTGACCGTTCAAGAATTGCGGTTGAAAAATCGCCTCAAAAAGGATGATGATATTTTCCCCGGAATGAAACTAAAAGTAATGCCTTGAAACGACTTGGTTTAGTAATCCTCATTCTAGCCGCTACTTTTCAGGTGGCTTACTCTGAAGATTCACTTTCAATAAAAGTACATGCATTTGAAGACGCCGTTGCCTTGGATATTTCTTCGGCCTTCAATGAGGTTTTTGTTTTAGATCGCGCGCAATCCAAATTGTATAAATTCAATGCGTCTGGCAAGTTAGAGAAAGCCATCGGCGGATTTGGCGTTGGAAAATATGCCTTCAACGATCCGCAGGATGTTACCGCTTCGTTCGGCGTTCATGTTTTTGTGGCCGATGCCGGAAATCAACGCATTGTTCAATACGATCGGTGGCTGAATTACATTGCAAGTCTTGAGCGATTGCCGGCGCTTAATTCACAAGAAACAACCTATGATTTAAGCGAGGGATTTTCAAGCCAAAAATGGCGACCGGTAAGCTTGTCGCTTTCACCGGATGGCGAGCTGTACGTGTTGGAAGAAACATCGCGTCAGATTATTCGGATCAATCCGTTTGATTTTCCCAAAACACAATCTCAGTGGCGGTCGGTTCTAAAGTTTGGGGGCTATGATGCCGGGATGGGATTGTTGCAATCTCCCTATCAGGTCAAGCTTTCTGCTGCAAGAATGGTTTATGTGTCGGATTCAAAACAACAGGCCATTTTAGCATTTGATCAATTTGGTAATTACATCACGCAAGTCTCCGAAAGTCATATCACCAATCCTAAAGCATTATCGCTCGGCGCTTTAAAAACCATTAAACCTGAAACGAAGCCTAATACGCAATGCTTGGTGGCTTGCGGGCATAAGAGCGTATCATTTTATGAGATTAAAAAAGGCTCATTATTGATCTGGTTTGCTAATCTTGAAAAAGAAAAGCTGGCTCAAGCTATCGGCGCTAAAAGCAGCATTCGATCCATTGTATTGCTAAGAAATCAAGCGTTGATTTTAACCCAAAAAGCCTTGTTCAAGATTTCATCGCACGTTTTACAAGACTTGCTTCAGCCTGTCAAGAAATGATTTAAAGCTCAACAATAATGTGCTCTTGAGGCGACTGCTTCAAAATGATCTCTTTCAGTTCCTGGATCAGGTTAGGGCTATACTTGCTAAGAAAGTACATAATATTGACCACGCGTTCCTGCAAGGAATCATTTGGAAGCAAATGCGTTTTGCTTTTTTCAATCTGTTTGATCAAATCGGCATGTTTCTGCTTTTCAGATTTGATGACTTTGGATTTAAACCCATTCAGCTGCTGAGAGATCGTTGATGTTAGTTTTTCAAGCGAAGGCATTAATGTAAGATCAATCTGGGAGATGGGGTATGAAAGTTCTTTCATCAGGTTTTCCATACCGGCATTAATTTTTAAAAACTCTTCATCAATATCCATCAACGATGAAGCATTGATCAAATCGTTTTCAAAAGTCAGTGGATCAAGGAAAAATTTTTCCAGAACATCGGTTTTGCCGTCGAGTTTAAGGCTACCTAAAGCTTTTGAGATCAGACGCTCAATTTTTGGCTCAATCAAAGTAATGCTGGCTCTGGGGTAAATGATAGGCGAAGGAACTTCGAAAAATTCATAGTTTGATTTGAACTGGGCCATGTAAGAAATTTCGCCGGGACCTGCGATGTATGCACTTGTTGGCAATACATAGTCCTGTACGATGCTTCGCAATATCACATTAGGACTAAACCGATCGGGAGAATCCTGGATCATTTCAAGCAACTGGTTTTTTTGAAACTGTTGCCTCGTTTCCACAACCTCAATAATCTCTTCCGATACAGGCTCAAGTTTCAAGCGACGGCCATGCTCATCAAACATAAAGAGGTTAATGGCGCGAGCCTTTGCCTGGCTTTCGTAGCCGTGTTCTTCCAATAAGGCGCTTTGCGCAATAATATTTTGAGACGTTTTCGGGTAGCGCTCAACCTCTTTAACGAAGATCGGTTTGCAAAGCGATTTAAACGCCAAAGAATCGCTATCGATCAAAAGCAAGCCTTCGTCGCCCAAAAGTTTTACAAGCATTTTTGCAAACGCTTGTTTGTAGCCATTTTGGGGACTGTAGCATTCGTGAATGCATGCGGAAACATGCTCCAGAAACTCGGTTTCGGGAAGATGGTCTAAAAAATCGACATTAAATGCTGATATTGATTCCGGGAATTTTAATTTGCCGACACTTTGTTTTTGGTGTGATTCAATTTCAAGCGTTAAGTTTTTGCAACTGTTGCCAACAAACGACGAAACGGTTGAAATTTCTTCAATATCATGATCTTCAGCTTCAAGCCAAAAAACTGGAACAAAATCATAGTCGGGATACAAATCACGGAGTTTCTCTGCTAAAGCTATTGCTGAAAGGGCTTTATAAATCGTATACAGCGGGCCGGTATATAATCCGACTTGCTGGCCGGTAACAACAGTAAATGTTTTCTCGTCGGCAAGCTTAGAAATATTCGCTTGAATCTGTTCGGTAAAACCGTAGGTTTCATGCTGGGTATTTAAAATTGAGCATAGCTCCGGCCGCAAGTAGCGCCGTTTAGCCAAGTCTAAAAAGTGCTGTTCAAAATCGCCGGATTGGCGGTAGTCCCACTTAAAAAAATTCTGTATAAGCTGGTTGGTTGTATCGGTATTGCTAATGTAGTCCAAAAATAATTTTGAAAAACGTTTAGCTTGAAAGAGGGATGAAAATGAGATGGTGTAAGTATTCAAAATGGGTCGGTGCTATTTTTTAATGTTCCAGGATTTAAGCGTCTCCAAAAAACTGTAATTCGTCAAATCATACTTTAATGGGGTAATCGAAACATAATTATGGCGGATTGCATACTCATCATCCGATAGCGATTTATCATATAATTCCATAGTTCCGTTCAGCCAATAATAAGGTTGGCCATATGGATCGTGGTGTTCAATCATGGATTCCGCCCAACACGATTCACCCTGCCTTGTAATCGATGTTCCTTGAATTTCCGACTCAGGGACATTTGGAATATTTACCGATAAAATTGTCCGTGAAGGAAGCCCGTGTTTTAATACTTTCTTGGCTAATTGCCGGGCAAATTTCCCAGCGTATGTAAAATCAGCATTTTCATAAGTGGTTAACGAAAATGCAATTGATGGAATGTTGGAAATCCGACCTTCTATGGCCGCAGCAACCGTTCCCGAATAAAGGATGTTTATAGCGGTATTGCTTCCATAGTTGATGCCGCTGACAATTAAATCTGGCATTGACGATAAAATATGGGTCAGGCCTACTTTAACGCAATCGACCGGCGTGCCTGAAATGGCATAGCCAAAAAGTTTATGATTTTTAACAACGTGCTCAATGCGAAGCGGTTTTCCCAAGGTCATGGCGTTGCTCATGGCGCTTTGCGGATTCAACGGCGCTACAACGGTAACATCCCCGATTTTTTTCATTGATTTAGCGAGTTCATTTAATCCCTCTGCATGAATACCGTCATCATTACAAACTAAAATTTTTGGCTTTTTTCGTTGCCCGTTCTCTGAACTCATGAGCATAACAAGAATAGTGTTAATAAGTACAAACGTATCATCTGGCAAATTCAATTGAATAGATGTAACTTTAAAGATAAAAAATTACATGTGAAAATTATGGAAAGATATTTATTGTTCGCCGGTCATTTGCCAAGATATTTTAATAAATCTTTAAATGGAACAAGTCGGCGCCATAGCGGTTAAGGAATCTAAGCTTCACGGGAAAGGCATCTTTGCCAACAAAGATTTTTTTGAAAATCAAACGATTATGATCATCAAAGGTGAGGTTATAGATGCCAATGAGTGTATCCGTAGGGAAGAACAAGAGAATAATGTCTATATTTTTTATATGAATGATGATTGCTTTTTGGATACTGCCCAAACACAAACCATCAAATATATTAATCATTCATGCACACCAAATGCGTATGTGGATGATAATGATGAATCATCACTGTTGTTAAAGGCGCAGCATAGTATTCAGATTGGTGAAGAAATCACCATCAACTACGATTACCCTGAAATTTTTGAGCTATGCCAAAACCTGAATCCCGATTGCAACTGTCCGTTTATTCAAAAAAATCCTTAGAACTCATACCCTAAAACAAAGTTAAACACAGTTGGCCCGAATTTTAAGAGATTCTCCTCTTGATCTTGTTCGAAAATAAACGCTTTGGATAACACCATTCGCGCCGGACCCAAAGGTGTTTTTAAAGAAAGCTCAATACCCAACCCATGATACATGTTTTCCAAAGTCACCGAACTTAATTCATTCCACATGTTTCCAAGATTGTAATGAATTGAAAACGAGGTGGGAAATACCATTTGAAGCGGGGAATCAAAATTTAAGTCCAAGCCAAAATTAATGATCTGGCGACCCCTGAAATCATCCATTTGGAACCCATAAAACGGAATGCTATAGGCCTGGCCAACACCACCCATGCTGAATTGATGGCTTAATGGGGTGAGATTATCAGCGATGCCTAAGTTTAAATTGACCCGATATCTGAAAAATGACGAAACCGGTACATTTTCCTGAAACGAAAAAATTAAACGTGAAAAACTAAATTCATTTCCCAAAAATTCCGGCGTAAAATCATAGTAAATATCCAAAGCCGTCCCCGACTCTGCTTCAAAGGGTTCATCGCGGTTATCAACCGTAAAGCGGCTCCGAATGGTTTTAAAGGTGTTCGACTCACGCGCAATTTTAAACTCTTCGGGATAAACCTGAGCATTTTGAATTAAAAATTCGAGCGTTGCCTGCCCATCTTTAAATACATGCCCGCCGATGGCTGAGCTGAATCCATAAAACTGCTGGCCGTAATCACCAATCCGTTTTCGATGAGATGATTCATCGGGAGTAGAGAACCGTATGGTTGAAACATAAATTTGCCGCTTTTGAAAATAAAGCTTTGAAAAAGCGGTCAGGTAGGTGTCCCACAACCGATGAACGCGTAATTCAATCTGGGAAGTAAACAGTTTTGAGCCTACACCCATCCAACCGCCGAATTCAATGGCTCTGCCTAGAAAATTTTCATTTCTGAAGTCGAGCATAAACTGCGAGTTGTAGGTGTCATCAAACCGAAAACCGAAACGAAGGATTTCACTGAATCTCTCGTTGATGTTCACAATCATTCGACTCGAAAGCGTATTGAGCGAATCATTACGACTGTAGGATGGCCACATGTTAATGCGATCAAAAATATTCATGTTATACAATGCCTGTAGCGATTGTTGAACATGTTTGGGTTTCAAAATGGAGGTTGTATCCAGAAATAACTCTCGTTCGATAATGGCCGGTTTGGTGCTTTTTCGCGAGCGTTCAATTGAAATCTCACTAAGCTTACCGCTTGAAAGGGTTAATACCAACGTGTCTTTTCGAACCGTAATGGCTTCGTATTGAATCAACGGGTAGCCGTTTTTCCGAAATACTTTTATAGCATCCTCCAGACACGAAGTAGCTTGTGAATTGGTATAGGACGTCTTGAGCAGAGTTTGAAATGATGCGTTAAGTTTTTCGGATAAGCCCATTGTTGCTCCCAGCCACCTAATATGCCGGATTCTTGGAAGGGGTTTGATATGATAGGTGATGGTTTGATCCAAAGGATCAACATCGGCATAGGCCTCGCGTAAGAGATCGGTTTTAAGCAACTGATGCAATCCGCCCTTAATGTTGGTTGTGCTTCGGATTAACTTCACAAACATCTGCTCTAGTGAATCGGGCAATGGCTCGGAACTTTGTAATAGGGCCCTGAACGCACCAGTCTGAAATCTCGGATCAAACGTGTGATCGAAAATGAGGGAATTCAAACTATCAGCCAGGGCAAGTCCTTTTTGGTAGCCTAAGGATAGCAGGGTGTCTAAATTGCTAAAGTTGGCCGATTCGTGAGCGCCCAGTTCGGGTGTGATGACCAGATCGGCATGACTTAACTGCAAGCTGTTTTGCTTGATCATCAAAATCCCGATAACCTGGTCGGCGGTTTTCCAGGGCAAATTCAGGTCCTGAGGCGAGTGGTACAATGTTCCCATGGTGTTCAGAGCAACTTTTATATCCACATTCAATGAATCGAGAACATCTACCGGCAAATTTGAGACCAAACCGCCATCTACCAACTCATGATTATTGATTTCTACAGGCATAAAGAGCAACGGTACTGTTGAACTTGCACGCATGGCTTCGGAAAGCGATCCTTTTTGGATGATCACGCGTTTGCCGCTTACTAAATCCGTAGCAACAGCTCGGTAATTCGTGCGAAGGGATTCGAACGAATGGATAGGATGGTAAGGTGCGTTTAAAGCAAGCAAGTCAAGGGTGGCGGCTAAATCCTGCGCCGAACTCAATGATTTAGGGATCATTAGGTTTAATCCGTCAAACCGCAAGCTAACCGTAGCGCGGTCTCGAACCCACTTTTGTCCGAGGAACAATTGTTTGCGTGGCGCAGAATTGTTCAGCGATGTTAAAACATCCCAGTTCAGGTTTTGGCTTATCTTTTCTATCTCTTTGGCTGAGTATCCCGAACTGTACAATCCGCCGACAATTGAACCGATGCTGGTGCCGGCAATTGCATCGATAGGAATATGTTTTTCTGCCAGGGCTTTTAAAATACCAATCTGGGCAATTCCCCTTGCCCCGCCGCCCGAAAGCGCCAAACCTACTGATTTTCGTGCCGGTTGCCAGTAATTGACAAGCTTTAACCGGGAGTTTTTGTAGTTAAGGGTGTCGGGGTAAATACGGACAAATGGTTTGGCATGGCTTAAAACAGGGGAGATTGCCGGTAAAACTAGACTAAAAAAAACGATGAAGTATCTGTAAATATTTTTCAAGGACTTGAAATGGTGAATTAACCGTGTATTTTTTAAATTGTGTAAAGCCAATTAAACAAATTCAGGCCAAATTTGCATCACCATTTTTGTGTGATTAAGAAAATAAATCAGTATAAAACATGTCTTGGTTCAAACGTGCTAAACCCGCAATCTTAACCGAACAAAAGCGGGACGTCCCTGAAGGGTTGTGGTGGAAATGCGATCAGTGCAGCGCCATGTTGCATCGAAAGCAACTTGAAGATAACCTTTATACCTGTAATGAATGCAACAATCATTTTAGAATTTCTCCGGAGCGTTATTTTAAAATTTTATTTGATGAAAATAAGTATGACGAGTTTTCAGAAGAGCTAATATCGGCAGATCCCTTGGAGTTTGTGGATACAAAACGATATGTCGATAGAATTCAGGCAACCATTGAAAAAACCGGAAAGCAAGATGCATGCCGCAATGCCATTGGATTCATCGGCGGCCACAAATGTGTGGTTTCGGCAATGGATTTTGGGTTTATCGGTGGTTCAATGGGTTCGGTTGTCGGTGAAAAGGTATCGCGTGCTATTGATAAAAGTTTGGAAAATCATGTTCCGTTAATTGTTATTTCACAATCGGGCGGCGCTAGAATGATGGAAGCCGCGCTCAGCTTAATGCAAATGGCCAAAACTTCAGCAAAATTAACCTTGTTGCACGAAGCCCAAATCCCATATTTTTCAGTCCTTACAGATCCGACAACCGGCGGCGTAACCGCATCATTTTCAATGCTTGGCGATTTCAACATTGCCGAACCCAATGCGCTAATCGGGTTTGCCGGACCAAGAGTTATCAAAGAAACCATTCGGCGCGATTTGCCCGAAGGATTTCAACGCTCCGAATTTCTTAAAGAGCATGGGTTTATAGATGTCATCATTCATCGAAAGGAATTAAAGATAAAATTTGAAACGCTGTTTAACTTGCTGAAAAATTAAGCCGGTGGCATTATCACCACGCCAACGCTTCAGTAATGATGGGGAATTCCTGTTTAAACAATGTCATGATTTCCAGCGCAATTTCGCGATGTTCTTTTTGCGTGCTGGGGTCGGTTCGGACTTCCAGATAATGAATCCAGCTTCTGACCGAACCTTTCATATAAAGGCGAGTGCGGGTAGCCAGTGGTAATAAAAACCGTGCCGATTCTTTAGCAATGCCCTTTTCAAGGGCTTCTTCATAGCGTTGCATACTTAAGTCGTTAATTTCCTGCTGGCTGTTTTGAAACCATTCTACAACATCGGGTTCTAGGTCTTCAATTGAGTTTTGACGATTTTTTTGATCTTGCCTTCTTGGCAATGTGGTTTCGATGTCCTGCACCTTAGCATAGCGTTGAGAAAATTCCTGGAAAAAAAAGCTGCGGTGCCTGAGAATTTGCTGAGCAATGGCACGTGAGGTGGTAATTTCTACGGTCATATCAACCATTTCAAAAATGCTCCAATGTCGATGGTTGATGCAGTACTTGAGTAAATGCGCGTAACTTGGGTTTTCTTGCTTTGGGCTTGAAACTCTTGCACAATAGGCAATTAATCCCTCGGGTGTGAGGGTTTGGTTATCTATGGTTATTTTAGGCGATGTTATTGATATTAATCTGGCGCTCATAGGATTGGATTAGGAAAAATCGTTAGTTAAATTATTGAGCGCTAATTTAATGTTAAATTTCTTAGTTCTAAAACCACTTGGCATTGAAAACAATTACAAAACGATACTTAAACAAATAGACGATTAAGGTGAGATGAGAGCAATTGTACTTTTAAGTGGCGGGATGGATAGCCTTGTAACCACGGCTATTGCATATAATTTGGGATACGAATTGGCGGCATTGCATATTAATTACGGTCAGCGTACCGAAAAAAGGGAACTGAAGTCGTTTCAGAATATTTGTCGGCATTATAATATTGAGCGGAAGTTGGAAATAGGCTTTGAGCATTTATCCATTATTGGGGGCTCTTCTTTAACCGATGAAGAAATTCCTGTTACAACCGCAAAGTTTGATTTTACGGATATACCGACGAGTTATGTGGCATTTCGAAACGCAAATATTTTATCGGCTGCGGTAAGTTGGGCCGAAACCATTCGTGCAAATAAAATTTTTATTGGCGCTGTTGAAGAAGATTCTTCCGGTTATCCTGACTGCCGAAAAGAGTTTTACAGCGCCTTTAATGAAGTGATTAAGATTGGGACTAAACCTGAAACGAGTATTGAAATTCATACCCCATTGATCTCGATGCAAAAGTGTGAAATTGTCATTAAAGGTATGGATTTAGAAGCGCCATTTGAGCATTCATGGTCGTGTTATAAAAACGATGAAGTGGCTTGCGGCATTTGCGATAGCTGCGCAAGGCGTTTGCGTGCGTTTGAACAGGCCGGAATTCGCGATCCGATCAAATACAAAGTTCGTCCAAGTTATTTAAACTTTTAATTCAAAATAAATTGCTGTAATCATTATGAAAGCATCAGGTGAAGCACTTTCAGAAAATCAATCCTCTTCAACACAAAAGCGACTTCAATTATCATTCATACTTGCTATAGGCATTTGGGTGGTTAGCGGTTTAGGTTATTTTACGCCGCTTGCCGAGTGGCCTGCTTTAGCTTTGTATGTTTTAGGTGGCATTGGGTTAGTCGTTTGGTATGGTAAAACTACGGGCGAATGGAAAGAAATGTATTTGGCCGGCGGGGATTTCAGGCGGTCACTTTTTTGGGGCGGTATAATTGGCGGTGGATTGTTCATTGTGGATATCGCAATGGCATTTGTGGCTCATGAAATGCGTGCTGGCGATAGTATGGCTCAAATGGAAAGAATACTAGTGGGCATGAAAATGCTGTATTTTTTCCCGGTCTTAATTTTAGCCGAAGAGTTTTTGTGGCGTGGAATCATGTTTTCGGCGCTTATTGATAGAGGCATGAACAAATATTTGGTGGTTGCCATTACCACGTTTTTGTATATGATCAACCACATTGCCGTTGCTCCGGTAGCTATGATGGAACGTGCGATGATGGCCATGATGGCATTGCCAATTGGAATTGTCGGCGGGCTTATTGTAATGAGCACAAGAAATGTATGGGGGGCGGTTTTATTGCATATGATCACTATGATCTCAATGATCATTGATATTTTTGTAGTCCCGAAGTTAATTCAATAATCCGGGCTATCAGGATTCGTTTTTCTCTGATTCAATGCTGGCCAGGGTGTCTTGAAGCAGTGAGTGATAGATGCAGTTCGGATCTTTTTCAAACATATTGTCCAAAATAATGGGTTTCTGGCTTGAAGTCAGTGGATGCATCATGGGGTAATCGCGGCAAAAAAATGGCCGGTATGTATATATCCTGCATTTGAATTCCGAATCTAAAAATATACACGGGCCATCGGATGTTTTTAAGCGCGTTCCGATGCCTTTTCCGGATGGAAAATAATCCGGGTCGTCGTCTTCAATTTCAAAAAGCGCCTCGTGATGCAAATCGTTTAGCGAGGGGTTGTTTTTCACGTGCTCTTCAATTTTGCGAGCTTCTTCTTGATCAACCCAAACCCCATTTGAGCAGCAACTCCCTTTGCAGATTGGTAATTGATTCAAGCAGGTTTTATACTCAGACATCTCTTTTTAAGATTTTATATGGCAAATGCATGGTCACCAGTTGTTTTAGGTCGATTTTGACATGTCAAAAACAAAGACATCATCTTGAACAGATTTAATGGTCGTGAAGCCAATGAGCCAAACCTAAAAATCGCTTCAAACATAATTTAGCTATACTCATGTGCCATTGGAAACAAAACTAAGAAGCAATCCACTATTCACGTTTTGAAAGCGACTAAGGTTTGTTACTCAGGATCCAACACTGGTTTAAAAGTTTAGCAATCACGTGTTGAAACGTAATTCCCAATAATCTTTTTTGAAAGTAATTTAAACCTAAGGATTAGTCCATCAATTTGAGAGTTAGATATACCTGGTGAGAATAAACATTATCGTTGCTTTGTGTTTTTTTTGCAAATGATCTGCACAATAATAGTTCAGTTCGGAATTCTCAAGAAAAATGAAGGATTGTAAATTTATCGAAGAATTAAATGTTATCCCTAATTAAAGGTGAATATTGATAGAAATTTCCATGTATATTAAGGGTAAACAAGATATTAAAGTATGGGGCGTCAAATAAGGTTAGCTTTTTTTATTGCTGCATTTTTTTGCTTTGGAGTGATTTCATCATCTTCTACAGTTTTTTCACAATCCAATCCTAAGAGTTCAAATAACCGTTCAAATGCATCATCCACAGTGGAGCATTGGAAAGATGCGCATGTTCTGCCGGGTAAAGTTGTCATAAAGTTTAACACAACTCAGAGTTCAAGTTTAAATACGCTGCATTCCGAAAAAGTTCAAAATCAACCCGCTTTTCAAAACCTTTCCGGCGCTACGCTTACTCCACTACTAAAACGAACCTTAAACACAACCCGCTTAAAAACAAAAACGCTATCTAAAAACCAACAAAGGCCACTAAGTGATATTTATGTGTTGTCTTATAGCTCTGAAGAAGACCCTCGTGAGGTTGCGGCAAGGTTAAGTAAAGAAGAAGGGGTTGCGTTTGCTGAGCCGTATTTTATTCGTCATGTGTTTATTGAAAAGCCCAATGACCCAAGTTATGTGGATTCTTGGTGGCTTGAAAATATTCAGGCATTAGAAGCTTGGGGTATTTCAACCGGGGATACTTCGGTAACCATTGGCATCGTTGATACCGGTGTGAATTGGGAACATGAAGACCTGACGGCAAATATAAAAATTAACCGGGAGGAAATCCCGGATGATGGGTTGGATAATGATGGCAACGGGTACATCGACGATTACAGAGGTTGGGATTTTGGCAGTCAAAACAATTTTCCTGGAACTGGTGGCGAGGGAGATGCTAATCCTTCTGAGGTTGAAAACTATGTTCATGGCTCGCATTGTGCCGGAATTGCAAGTGGTGCAACCAATAACGGGTTGGGTATTGCTTCTATTGGCTATAACACGAAAGTGTTGCCGGTTAAAGTCAGTATTGATAATGAGGAGCCTGGCGCTATTTATTATGGCTATGATGGGATTGTGTATGCAGCCGAACAGGGTGCACAGATCATTAGTTGCAGTTGGGGTGGGGAAGGTTTTTCACATGCTGAAAAAGCCGTAATTGACTATGTGACAGATGAATTGGGAGCTTTGGTTTTGGCAGCAGCCGGTAATTTTGGAAATAACAATGATGAAATTCCAATATACCCAGCAGCTTATGAAAATGTACTTTCAGTAGGAAATGTTACTCTAAATGATATAAAAGCATCAACATCCAATTGGGGGATTAAGAACTGCGATATTATGGCGCCTGGAACGAATATTCTGAGTACAGGATTACTGCCGGATAAGTATGAATATAGATCAGGAACAAGCATGGCTGCGCCAATGGCTGCTGGTGTGGCAGGTCTTGTAAAAGCTATTTATCCGAGCTATTCCCCTCAGCAAATTATTGAACAAATCAAAGGTTCTGCTGATAACATTGATCAGGAAAATCCACAATATGCCGGCCAGCTTGGTGCGGGCAGGCTGAATGCATTTAGAGCGCTTTCGGAACAAAATCCGGGCATTCGTTTAAAACATGTGGTCTTGAAAAACATTAATGGCACTGATGTTCTCTCGGCTGGTGACACGGTTATACTTACCACAACATTGGAAAACGTCTTATATGATGCTGAGCAGTTGAATGTTGATGTTTCTTCTGAAAGTGCAGCAATCTCGTTTTTGAGTTCCCAGTATCAGATTTCATCGCTAAATTCAGGCTCAGAAGTATCAAACAGCACACTGGTGTTTAAAATTAGTGATGGGATTCAGCAAAACGAAGTAGTACCCATTATATTGACGGTTACGGCAAATGGCGGATTGTACCAAACGAAAACCATGTTTTCAACCATACTCGAAAAAAGTGTATTAACCGCTCAAAACAGCCAAAATCAAATTTCAATGTCAATAAACGGTACAGGAAATATTGGTTATGATGATTTTCCAAATAATACTATAGGGGAAGGATTTAAATTTGCAGGCTATGATATGCTTTTCGAAGGCGCTTTGATGATAGGCACATCGTCGCTCACATTAAATGATGTCGGACGAATTAACGGGAGCACACAAGCCAAGGATTTTGAAAACACCGGGCCAATATTAGAGCATGTCACGCAAGCCAGTGATGTTATTTTAAGCACCTCTTTTCAGGATAATGGCGGGAGTTCAGATTTAGGGATCGTAGTTGATCAGCATGTTTATGTATCATCAACCCCACCCGATACAAGTTACGCCTTGATTTCATATCGGATTAAAAATGAGTCTGAAACTGATTTTACAAATCTTCATGTGGGATTATTTATGGATTGGGATGTCATTGAGTATGCCAGCAATGAAAGTGGGTATGATGAAAACCTGAAATTGTTGTATACCTTTCACCCAAGCGAAAATATTTATGGCGGAGCATTACCCTTAGAAGGAAATTTCCATGTCCATGCAGCAATAAATGATACGGTAACAACACTAAGTGATGTTTTGAAATGGACATACATTTCAAACGGTATAATGGATACCATTGCGCAAGGTGATATTATTACTTTTTATGGCTCAGGCCCGTTTAATTTAAGTCCAGCAGAGACGTTGCAGGTTGGATTTGCATTAGTTGGAGGATCAGGTAGAGAGGCTTTAATCACAAATGCCCAGCTGGCTAAATTAAAATGGCCGGAAATTAAACAAAGCTTAACTGTAAATCCCGAGCCAAAACCCGTTGCCAAAACATTTAAACTCTCACAGAATTATCCGAATCCATTTAATCCCAGAACAACAATCCAATATTCACTTCCGGCCTTAGGTACAAAGTCTGTTCGAGTTAAATTAGCAGTTTATGATGTGTTGGGTCGCTTGATTGCAGTTTTGGTTGATAAAAAACAACCTCAGGGCAATTATTCGGTAACATTTGATGCATCACGCATTGCATCAGGCATGTATTTTTATCGTTTGCAGGCAGGTGAAACAACGATTTCCAAAAAGATGATTGTTCTTAAGTAAACTCACAAACGTTTAGCACGCAAACATGGCCTCATTTCCAACGTATTTTGAAATTCTCAGACCTTCAAATGTCATCCTTTTCTTTTTAGCAATTTTGTTGGGCGCGTTTGTTGTGGTTGGCGTTGATGCATTTATGAGCCTAAACGTATGGCTGGCGGCATTTTCAGGAACATTAATTGGCAGCGCTGCTAATGTGATCAACGATGTCATGGATATTGAAACCGATAAAATCAATAAACCAAACCGGCCATTGATTCGAGGTGCGATGACAATAAATGAAGCAAAAGCGTATTGGGTAGCATTAAATCTGGCCGGCCTAATCATTGCAGGATTTATTTCAGGCATTGCACTGGCAATCGCAATGTTTTCTGTTCTGATTATGTATGCTTATAGCGTTTATTTTAAGCGGCAATTGCTTATTGGGAATATCGTTGTTTGCATCCTCATAAGTCTTGGGCTGGTCTATGGTGCAATTGCCATGAATAAATTTAATGGGATATGGTTTCCAATTTTGTTCAGTTTTTTGTTTAATTTTGCCCGGGAAGTTTTAAAAGACCTTGAAGACGTGGAAGGGGATCAGGCGCTTGGCGCAACAACATTAGCAATATACTTGGGACAAAAAAAAACCTTGTTGATAATTTCAAGCGTGTTTCTCAGTTTAATCATAATTTCAGTAGTTCCTTACTACATCGGTCTATATGGAATCTGGTATGTTTTATCAGTCATGGTATTTACAAACTCAATTATCCTTTACGTCGTGTTCGATGTTTGGCGGAATAAAACAAAAGAAAATTTATATCGCTTGAATACCATCTTGAAAATTGCAATGCTGACAGGGATTATATCAATTGCGTTAGGCAAAGTTTAGTAGTATTTTTAATGTTTCACATGAATTTTGAATTGTTAATGCAAAATCGACTACAAACACTCATTGAATCCGATCAAAAGTTAAATGTGGCATATCTGATGCCTGAGTTTCCAATGGCTGACGCAACTCTGCCGGTATTGTTTGCCCTTCAGAATAGCGGCGTGAATTTAATTGAACTCGGCATCCCATTTAGTGATCCATTAGCTGATGGCAGTGTCATACAACGAGCAGCTTTAAAGTCTATTGAAAATGGTGTCACATTAAAAAAATTGCTAGCGCTAGTAAAGATGGCGCGCGAGTCAGAAAATTATGCAATACATATACCCATTGTTTTAATGGGTTATTATAATCCGATGTATTCCTATGGGATTGAGTCGTTCATTACAGATGCAGTAAAACATGGCGTAGATGGCTTTATCATCCCGGATTTACCGCCAGAGGAAGCCTCTCTGTTTCGAACGCTGGCAGCATCTCACGGACTTTCGGTAACATTTTTAATTTCGCCAGTTACAATAGACGCTCGAATTCAGGAAATCGATAACCTTTCAACGCATTTTTCATATTGTGTTTCTGTTAATGCAACAACCGGAACTTCTAAGCTTGCCGGTGGGATTGAAGCCAATTCATTAAAAGATTATTTATCGCGTGTAAGAAAAAACACCAAAAAGAAGTTTGTGGTGGGTTTTGGAATAAAGACCCCAGAGCAGGTTCATGAAATTCAGAAAAATGCAGATGGCGTGGTGGTTGGTTCAGCGCTTCTAAACGCGATTCAATCGTCAACATCTCCTGAGAACGCAGCACATCATGCGCAAGAATTTTGTCATTCGTTATTTCTAAATTCGAACTGAAATACCCACACAATGAGTTTAGAACCGCAAGTTGATGTTATAATTCCACATTTCAATGGTAAGCAAATTTTAACCAATTGTTTGGCATCGCTTGAACAGTCAACTTATAAGAACATAAAGGTATGGGTTGTAGATAATGGTTCGACAGATGACAGCGCCGAGTATGTAAAAAAGAAATTCAAATGGACCAATATTATATCTCCCGGATTAAATCTAGGCTATGCCGGGGGGTGTAATTATGGGTATGAAAAAACACAAGGAAAGTACGTTATCTTTCTGAACAACGATACCGAACACGAACCCGATTGGATAGCTCATTTGGTGGTTTTTGCTGAGGAAAACGATGAAGTGGCAGCTATTCAACCTAAGATTCTATCCATACAGAGCCGCAATGAAGGAAAAAAAGTGTTTGACTATGCCGGAGCAGCTGGAGGCTTGATGGATCATTTTGGTTATCCTTATGCATATGGCCGGGTGATGAACCATGTTGAAGAAGATGTTGGACAGTATGATAACCCTCGGCAAATTTTTTGGGCATCCGGCGCTGCAATGCTTTTAAGGCGTGATAGTGTTGAAAAAGTCGGTGTTTTTGATGAAGATTTTTTTGCACATATGGAAGAGATCGACCTGTGTTGGCGCTTACAAATTGCAGGATATAAAATCTATAGTCAGCCCTGTTCAGTTGTTTATCATTATGGTGGGGCAACTTTAAAAAGCGGTTCAGAAAAAAAGATTTATTTAAACCATAGAAACAACATTTTCATGATTTTGAAAAATATGGAAATGGTTAAATTGAGTCTTGTTTTTCCACTGAGAGTGTTACTTGATCTGATTGCTTGTGTATATTACTTAATGAAATTTAATGCAGACTATTTTAAAATACCTTTAAATGCTATGGCGTGGAACCTTAGGCATTTAAAGGCAATAATGAAAAAAAGAAAAATTATTCAATCTTCCAGAAAAGTTTCTGATAAAGATATTTTCCTGAATTCAAGATTTCTTGTTCTTTTTAATAGATGCTAAGTAAAATGAACTGCGTGTGAAGATCATCAAGTATTTAGTAACCATAATCATAGTCGTACTTTTTTTCTGGTTGGCGTTTAAGGATTTTACAAGCACCGAAATTGAATCGTTATGGCTCACACTAAAGAATATTAACGGATATTGGGTGGGCTTAACAGTTGTTGTTCTTGGTTTTAGCAATGTTGTGAGGGCTTGGCGATGGCGGTATTTACTTTCAGAGGTACGTACAGGTCTTTTGATTAGCGATTTTTATCATGCTACGATGATTGGGTATGCGATTAATTTGGTGTTGCCCAGAGTAGGTGAAATATCCAAAGCTGTTCATTTGTCGAAAAAAACAAAAATTGATATCAAGCAAGTGTTAGCTTCTGTTGTTGTTGAACGAATTCTTGATTCCATGATTTTTGCATTATTTTTTGCTGTTTCGAGTTTTATGTTTCGTGCAAAGTTAGATGAAGTTTTTGGTGATATTTCTATGTTAGGTTGGTCATTACCCATACATTTTTTTTCTGTTTTTTTGTTATTCCTGACTTTGGTTATGCTTTTAAGTTTTACATTACTTGTTTTTTTTCCATATAAAGTAACGGGATTGATAGGAAGTTTTTTCTCGAAGTTTTCAGAAAAACTATCTCAACGACTATCTGAATTTTTTACGGCTTTTATTGAAGGTGCAGGTGCATTAAAGCAAACAAAAAACTACAGTGTTATATTATTAAGTTCATTAGGTATTTGGGGAATTTATTTGTTAGGGACATTATTCCCTTTTTATTCAA
The DNA here is from genome assembly GCA_028277445.1 of Chloroherpetonaceae bacterium. Lineage (GTDB taxonomy): Bacteria > Bacteroidota > Chlorobiia > Chlorobiales > Chloroherpetonaceae > JANQGG01. The sequence continues at coordinate 31,515 of JANQGG010000032.1, forward strand.
TGTCGCTTGATCTTGAATATTCATTGGGTGGATTAGAAGCGTTAGCAACAATGAGTATTGCTGCATTTGGGCAACTAATAACACCAGCTGGCGCAGGTACATATCAATACATATGTCAAACGGTTTTAAACAAAGTCTTTTTAGTGGAAATTAGCCAAGCATCAGCCTTTGCTTTGCTTGTGTTCAGCATTATCCTGTCCACGTATGGTGTTTTAGGGGCATATTCAGTTTTCTCTCAATCAAAAGAGATAAAGTTAGATCGTTCTATTAAAAAAAATATTGTATTTAAAAAAAGTTAATTCATAAGAATTTAAATAAGTAATTATATGCCTTCTTATACTGAGAATGGAAATCAAAAAAATCCAAAATACGACCCTGATTTTAGGCCAAATCAGTTTGAAGCGTTCGAAGAAGAAGATTTAAGTGTCACGTTTTATAACTATTTGAGAGCTTTGAGTCGAGGCAAATGGATTATTTTAGTTGCATTTTTAACCATTATGGGTATCACGCTCATAATAAGTTTAAATCAAAAGGATGTGTATGAAGGTGTAACCAGTGTTTTAATTAATGATCAAAATTCAGCCAACTCAGTGGTGGTAAGTTTTGCAACAACAACTGATAACAAAATAAATAATGAAATTGAAGTATTAAAAAGCAGATCGCTTGCTGAGCAAGTTGCCTATAGTTTGTTAAAAAAAGTTTATAAAGACCCGATAAAAAAACAGGATACCTTGGAAATTTTATTTGACAAGGAAACAGGTGAGGTATCGGATATAGATGACATTGCATCAAGAGTTAAGTTGATGTTAGAAGTGGAAAATTTAAAAAACACCGATTTTCTATTATTAAAATATAGAGCTTTTGATCCTTATGAAGCAGCAACCATTTCTAAAACAATAGCTGAAGTATATGAGGAAAGAAATAAAAAATCTACTAGAAATACAGCTAGGACTGTCCGGCAATTTTTAGAAGAGCAGTTGAGTCAAAAAAATCGACTTTTACTAGATAGTGAAGCACAGCTTCAACAGTTTATGGAAGAAAACAGGGTTGTTTCTTTGCAAGCTGAAGGAAAAGAATTGATTGAACGATTTTCTGATTTTAAAGCTAAAGCTGATGAGGCAGAAGTTATGCTTACGATTGTTGAATCATCCTTGAAGGCATACAATGAAGAAATGCGTTCAATGATACCAAAGCTTTCTAATTCTGCCGTGCAAGCTACGATTACACCATATACAACCTTATTTCAGCAGCAGATTGCTCAACTGGAAGTTGAACGTGATAAAATATTGACTGATCCAGGAAGTGATTACAACATTAACGTTCAAGAACGTTTACAGGAGTACAATGATAAAATAGAGTCTTATAAAAAGCGACTTCAACAAACCTTTGAACGGCAGGTTAAACAAGGTTTATCTAATGTTAATAATCCGGAATCTTATCAGGATATTTATAAAAGAAAGTTAGATCTAGAGTTAGAGTTGGTTAGTATTAAAACGAAATATGATTCTTATAAAAAAATTGTTGATGAGTATGATAAGACTTTTGTTAAAACACCTGGTATTAATGTGGAATTTGCAAGATTGGAACGAAAAGCTAAAAGTCTTGAATCGCTTTATCAACTTTTAGAGCAAAGGTATCAGGAAGCTTTAATTGCTGAAGAGCAGGTTCCAAAAAATATTGAAATAATTGACTGGGCAATACCTAATGAAGCACCTGTTGAACCAAATCGTGTGTTAAACATTCTTGTGGGTATAGTTGCTGGGTTAGGCGTAGGTTTTGGCGTGGTAATGCTCATACAGTTTCTAGATCGCACAATTTATACTCCTGAACAAGCTGAGAAGTTAGGGCCTCTTTTGGCAACTATACCTGTAATTGAAACATTTGAGGAAGGTGTAAGAAGTAAAACCGGGGGGAGTGTTAAAGTTATTGAAGGACCGGATTCTGAGTATAAAAAAATCGCATCGCATTTGGTTACCCATTTCGACCCTAAAAGTACCGTTTCCGAAGCTTATAGAACGCTTAGAACAAATATTTTATTTTCAGGCGTTCAAGTTTCTAATTCAAACGAGAAGCAAGGAAAAATTTTTGTGGTAACAAGTTCATCGCCAAAAGAGGGAAAATCAACCACCATTTCTAATTTAGCGATTACAATTGCTCAAGGTGGACAAAAAGTGCTTTTGGTTGATACTGATTTAAGACGCCCTGTCATTCATTCGATTTTCGGATTTAATAAAGAACCTGGTTTGACAAACTATTTGGTTGGTCGTGCTCAACTTGATGATATCGTTCGTCATTCTCCTATTGACAATCTTGATATCATTACGTCCGGCACAATTCCACCAAATCCTTCTGAACTGATTGGAACTCAAAAGATGAAGGAGTTCTTAGCTGAAATTCGTTCTAAGTATGATATTGTGTTGCATGATAGTCCCCCAGTTATTGCTGTGACAGATCCTCAGGTTTTGTCTAAAATGACTGATGGTGTCATCGTTGTAATTTCCTCTGGGCAAACTCAAATTGAATTGGCTGAACGTGCAGTTGAATCAATTCAAAAAGTTAATTCTACAATAATTGGGTTTGTTTTAAATAATTTAGATGTTCAAAACACCTTTGGTTCATATTATAAATATTATCGCTATTACAACTATTATTATGAATCAAAAGAGGGGAGAGATTTTAAACCTTCATTCTTAGATAAACTCTTTGTGAAGATTTTAGGTGAAAAAAATTAAGGTATCATGAAATTTATTCATAATGCATTAGTAATTATATGTTGTGCCTTATTGATTTGGGGTTGTTCCGTTGGAAATGATGGTAATGCAAATATGACTATTACAGGCAAGGTAGTTGATAATTTGGGGAATCCGTTATCTGGAGTAACTGTCACCATATATAATGCCAAAAATACCAATGAGATAGATCAAATACGTTCTGAAGCTCAAGGTGTAGGATTTGATAATTATGAGAAGTTGATGTTTAATACATCTTTTCAAAATAGTATTGGAACTGGCAAAACAAATTCATCTGGCGAGTTTAACATTGGAATTAATTCTACATCTGATAAATTAAATCTTAAGTTGTTTAAACAAAATTACGGCCAGAATTGGTTTGCTGGTTTAAAAGGGAGTGAATTAGGCAATTTAATTTGTTTAGAAGATAGTGTGTTGCATGACGATACTTTTTTAAACAATTTTTTTGTTCAGGATACTTTAGTGTTTAAGCAAAATAAGTTATATGAGGTTTTAAGCAATGAAACAGTAAATTTTTCTGTATCAGGTTCAGGTGTTATAATTTTTGAAGAAGGATCTAAAATAATTTTGGGTAATAATTCTGCGATAACGTTTCAAGCAAAATCTTTACTTATTAATGGGACTACAAATAATCCTGTCGTATTTGTTTCTTCATCTACTATACCCTGGGAAAAAGTTGAATTTAATCTGAGTGGGGATCAAGTATTAATAAATGGATTGTCATGCGTAAATGCTAATCAAGGGGTGATATTTTCTAAAAAACCAACTACTCCGAACATAACTATAAATAACTCTTTGTTCGATAATTTAAATGGGGGGTTACAGTTACTAACTCAGAATAATTTCACGTTTTCAGAAAACATTATTTCTAATTGTAATGAGGGTTTACAGCTTTCATCAGGGATTGACTCATCAAGAATTGATAGCAATATTTTGATTGACTCCAATAATCCATTAAGGATTGAGGGACAAGGTTTTAATGAGGGTATTGGTCAAAGACCTGTTTACAGTAGTATTTCAAATAATTATTTTAAATCTTCGTTAACATCAATTGATGCAGTAACAGTAGACCTTAAAATAACTGATAATACGATTAATAACTGTGAGATAGGAATGAATTTTGATAATGGTTGTAGAGGATTTATTGCAAATAACATTATTGAAAGTGTGGGCAATACTTCTATTAACATTAAACAGGGGAGCTACCCTTGGGGTAGATATGATTCAAAATTTTATAGTATAAATGGCGGGTTTTCTAATAATAATTTTGATAGGCCAATAAATAGCACGAATTCGTTTATTAATGATGATATGACTAATGTTAATGCTGAAAATAATTATTGGTATACAACTAATTTTGATACGTTAGAATCTATTATTAAGCATGATATTGATTTTGGATTTGAAAATCCCAAAGGGGAAGTAATTTTTACTCCTTATAAAACTTTTGAAATTCCAAATATTGGAGCCAAATAATTTTTATAGGTTAGTATAAGTACATGAAAATTGGCATAACGTGCTACCCGACTTATGGTGGTAGTGGTGTGGTAGCAACTGAATTAGGTAAAGCATTAGCCGTTAATGGTCATACCGTACATTTTATCAGTTATGCAATGCCATTTCGCTTGAATGAGTTTTCAAGTAATATCTACTATCATGAAGTTGATATTAGCAACTACCCTCTGTTTCAGTATCCTCCCTATTCAATTGCACTTGCTTCCAAAATGGCAGATGTAATCAGTTTTGAAAAATTAGATCTTTTGCATGTTCATTATGCGATTCCTCATGCTATAAGTGCATTCATGGCTAAAGAGATGTTAAAAGAAAAAAATGATCCCAATGAGGATTTTAAATTGATTACCACACTTCATGGTACAGATATAACATTAATTGGTCAAGAACCTAGCATGCTTGAAGCGGTTAAATTGGGCTTGAACAGGTCTGATGGAATAACGGCAGTTTCAAATTTCTTGAAAGAAAAAACCATTAATAGTTTTTCACCTGTCAATGATATTGAGGTTATTCCAAACTTTATTGATACAGGCTATTTTTATAAAAAATCATGTGATAATTACCGCAAAGTTTTTGCAGATCAAAATGAGCGTGTAATCATTCATATTTCTAATTTCCGTCCTGTTAAACGAGTTAAAGAAATTGTAAAAATATTTTATGATATTAATCAAGCCATACCGAGCGTATTGCTTTTAGTTGGCGATGGGCCTGAACGATCCGAAGCAGAGCATATTGCTCGGGATTTGGGTATTTATCATAAAGTTAAATTTTTAGGTCGTCAAGAAGCGATAGTTGAGTTATTATCCATTTCAGATTTAATGTTAATGCCTAGCAGAACTGAGTCGTTCGGACTTGCTGCTTTAGAGGCTATGGCTTGTGGTGTGCCGGTAATTGCTTCAAAAGTTGGAGGATTGCCAGAATTAATTGAAAATAATAAAAACGGATGTTTGCACGAAGTTGAAAATATCCAGGAAATGGCAGAGTGCGCTGTATCTATTTTAAAAGATATTGATCGATTGAAAAAGTTTTCATTATCTGCTGTAAAACGTTCAAAACATTACGATGCACAAAAAATAGTTCCACAGTATGAAAAGTATTATCAAAAAATTCTAGAAAAAACTAAAGCGTAGACCAAAATTATTGATTTGTGGTTATATTTAAAAAGTAGATTAAACAGTCTATATTATGACCCGAAAACGAATTCCTAAACTAAGCGACAACGCCAAACTCTCATTTAGTAAAGGGGACTTAATCGAAGTTTTGATGATTCTCGTTGCAACTTCAGCATTTTTATTATTCCGATAATGCTAAGACATCACGGACGTTTGGTTTGCATGAGTACTTTCTGATACTTTTCAAGATTCTCCAACACTTTACCCGTCCCTCTTACAACAGCTGTTAACGGGTCTTCACCGACATGTACCGGGAGTTTTGTTTCTTCACTTAAGCGTTTATCCAGGCCTTTAATGAGTGCGCCACCGCCTGTAAGTAGAATACCTCGATCTAAAATATCTGCGGAGAGTTCTGGTGGCGTTGTTTCCAGGCATCGCCTTACAGCATTTACAATTTGTCCGATTGGTTCTGAAATGGCTTCACGGATTTCAGGTGAACTAATATCGCGTTGTTCAGGGAGACTGGTTACCAAATTTCTTCCTTTTACCGTTGCAATTAACTCTTCCTCTAACTCGTAAGCCGAGCCAATTTTAATTTTTATTTCTTCTGCAGTTCGTTCGCCAATAGCCAGGTTATATGTTTTTCTAAAATGCTGAAGAATGGAATTAGTGATTTCAGTTCCTGCAACACGAACGGATTCACCAGTGGCTAAACCGGACAAAGAAATCACCGCAATTTCAGTCGTCCCTCCGCCAATATCAACGATCATGTTACCAAACGGCGCTTCAACATCAAGCCCAACGCCAATTGCAGCAGCCATGGGCTCAGCAACAAGATAGACTTCTTTTGCACCGACATGCTCAGCTGAGTCACGAACAGCTCTTTTTTCAACTTCGGTTATGCCTGATGGAATACCAATAACCATTCGCCGGATTGTACCGGCAAAATCTTTTTGTGCTTTTTTAATCAACCCACGCATTAATTCTTCCGCAGCTTCATAATCCGCAATTACACCACCTCCAAGCGGTTTAATGGTTATGATATCGCGGTGCGTTTTTTCATGCATTTGGCGGGCTTCACTACCGAAAGCTACAACCTTTCGTGAATTTCTATCTAATGCAACTATTGAAGGTTCGTTTAAAATTATACCTTTGCCACGAAGGAACACAAGCGTGTTAGCAGTTCCTAAATCCATGGCAAAATCTTTAGAGAAAAAATCTAAGAATCCCATTTAAGAGAGAAGTTGATATTATGTTGCTAAGCAAAAGTTAGCAATGAGGTTAAGCAAAACATTGATAAACTAACTATCTAGAGCTTATTTAAATATAGAAAATAAACCATCATTGCAAGGTGCAAACTTGTATTTTTTAAATAAAAGTCAAGGGTTTATCGGAGGAGAAAATAAATGGGGGTACAAAATTTATTTTAATACTGAACGATTACTTTTTGTTAAGCATTTCAGAAAGCTTTGCTTTTTCTTCATCGCTCATATCTTTGATTTTAGCATTTAAATCATCATTGCTATTGTCTTTAGGCGAATCAACCGCAGCTTTATTGATTTCTTCTTCAAGTCCAGATTGTGCTTTTTTAAATTCATTCATGCCTTTTCCTAAACCTTTAGCAAGCTCCGGTAGTTTTTTGGCGCCAAACAAAAGCAAGATTATAATGAGAATTACAATGAGTTCTTGACCACCTAAACCAAACATATTGTGTCCTTTTAATATGTGAATGTGTTAATTACAGAATTATAAAAAAGAAGTATAAAGAAAAAAAATCACAAAACAATCACACTGGAGATTTTACATAAACTTTAGATTTTAGGAATCGGTAATCGTTTGAGTTGCGATTTTGTTAAATGTGGAATCAAATCTCGGTAAAGAGTTTTTGTGTATTGTTGAATGTCATTATGGTTCAAAAAATTCATGATTTGAATGGTATTTGTTTTTTGTTTGGCAACCAAATGAAACTCTTCGCGCCAGGCGTAGCAACGATCATCGTATGCAGCAACTACTTTAGCGCCTTTTGTATGACCGATAACCAGATGGGGCTTGCTATAGAAAGCTCGCAGTAAATGGACTTTGTTTTTTTGAATCCAAATATTCGTGTAATTTTTCTCATACTCAATTTTTCCCGATTTTAGATTTCTGCCGGTTAAAAGAGGTGTTCTATCAGGCGCTGTTTCTGAGAATGCAAATTCAAACGCTTTGATTTCTGGGCTACGAGCCGCAAAATTTATCGTAAACTGCTCTTCAACAGTTGAATTAAATTTCCTGCTGAATTTAGCTGTCCATTCATTTTCAAACCGGATCATCCCGCCATTGTAATCATGGTTAGATAGCCATAACTTTGCGTGATCATATAAATAAAGCTTGTTGGGCGAATTCTTCATGAAGTGCAGGATTACCGCAGTGATTTGGACGTTTGGGAAGACTTTCCCCAAATAATAAACTTCAATTGTTCCTTTTTCACTTAAAAATTTGCGTAAAAGTTTAAAATCGTCTAAAAGCATCCAACTTGCCGGTACAACAAACAACAGTTGTCCTTTAGGCGCTAATAAATCAATGGCTTTTTCAACAAACGCGCCATAAATGTTGTATTTGCCAAACCAGGTTTTGAATCGTTGCTTGTAGATGGATTTTTGATTTGCAAATACATGTATAGGGTAGTGGCTTTTGTTGCCAATGATCCCATAAGGCGGGTTTCCGATAATTAAATCAAATCGGTTTTGCGCGTCCCATAAAAGAAAGTCTGCAGAGGTTGTTTTTACAAAGTTAGGGGCTGGTTCGTGTTGTTCTTTAGAGCTGTATTCAACAGCGCTGAAAGTATGCTTTCCGCCGAATTTATGATGAAACGCATTTAAAAACGGGGCATGCGCTGAAGCCGGTTCAAGAATATTCCAGGATTTGGTTTTTGGAGGATCGAGCAATTGAAGCATAAAGTTTATAACTGTTTCCGGCGTAGAAACAGCGCCTAATGCACGATTTTTTTTCATGAATATTCTGCAAGAATGGTTTCACCGCTCCTGGTTTTATCGCCAACATTTACATTTAAGGATAACGATTTTGGAAAAAATACATCCACGCGAGAACCAAACTTGATCATCCCAAAACGTTTGCCAATTGTCACAGGATTACCGATTTGTAATTCACAGATTATTCTTCGTGCAACAAAACCTGAAATTTGAGTAAAGAACACATTGAAGTTTTCATGTTCGATACCTATTTCGTTACGCTCATTTTGAAGGCTTGAGTCATCATCAAACGCCATTAAAAACTGTCCGGGAATATACTTAAGATGTGTAACTCTCCCCGAAATCGGGATGCGATTGATATGGACATTAATTGGCGACATAAATATGCAGACCTGCCAGGCCGGACCATTTATAAATGGATGATGTTGAACTTGGTTAATTAAAACGACTTTGCCATCAGCAGGTGAAATCAGAATATTTGGTTTTTCAGGTACTTTACGCTCGGGATCGCGAAAAAACTGTAGGTTAAAGACTAAAAATCCAAAAGCAAGAATAGTGGTTAATGTTGCCGTAAATGGAGGTAAAATTAAAGATAGCGCAATAAAAAATATACTGAAAAAAAGGGCTTGAATGATATTTTTTTTACCGTAAGGTGTAAACATTGTATATAAATCTAAACAATAAAAAACTGATAAATTTAAACATACAATATTCCGATCTTATTCTAAAGATGAAGTAAAAATTTCTGATAAAGTCATGACTAAATTTGAGAAAAAGTTTTTGGAAAATATTCAAACCAAATCATTAATACATCGGGATGAAAAACTTTTGATCGCGCTCTCCGGCGGACCGGATTCCATGGCTTTGTTGCATTTGCTTGTTAGTATTCGCCCTGTTTTAAATCTTCGTTTATATGCCGCACATTGCAATTTTAAACTGCGTGATGAGGATAGTGATGAAGATGCGAGGTTTTGTAAGGATCAATGCAAAAAATTTGGCATCATTTGCTACGATAAAACCTTTGAAACGAAAGCCTATGCCACTCAAACCAAGCAATCGATTGAAGCAGCGGCCAGGGAGTTGAGATACCAATTTTTTAATAAAGTGATTACCGAAAATCAACTTGATCGATTGGTCACCGCGCATCATGCCAACGACAATGCAGAAACCATTTTATTTAATCTTTTTCGGGGGAGTTCTTTGTTGGGTTTGAAAGGAATTCCTTATGTCACTGAAAAAATATTGCGACCATTGCTCTTTTTTACCAGGCATGAAATTATGGACTATCTCCATCACAATAACATTCCATATCGTGTGGATAAAACCAATGCGTCGGATGATGCCGATCGAAATTTTTTGCGTTTGAAAGTGATTCCATTGATTGAATCACGGTTTCAACATAAACTCATTCCAAATTTAACCAGGCTTTCAAAAAACGGACGAGAACTAGATGAATTCATCCAAGATCATATCAACCATAAAATTAAGTCATTGAGAATTGATTTTAGCGCAAATGAATTGTCAGTAACCGCGCTAAAAACGTTAAGCATTTTTGAACAAAAAGAAATTTTCAAACGGTTTTTATTACATCACAGCATTGATCCCGATGCAAAACGGTTGGCTCAACTTTGCAGATTGTTAGAAACGCAACCCGGGAGAAAAGTGGTTCTAAACCGACAACTGGAAGTGTTATGGAAAGGTAAGAAATTGAAGGTGTTGCGGGCTGAAACCCGCAAAGTCAAGTTTACTGAAGCGGATTAGCAGATAAGGATTTCAGAATCTCTTCGGCATGCCCAACCGGATCAACATCTTCAAAAATTTCATGCACCATACCCTCTTTATTAATGATAAAAGTTGTTCGTTTGGCAAAACCAATGGCAGAGAGTTCGCCGTATTTTTTTGAGATTTTTTTGTCCTGGTCCGAAACCAGCGTGAAATTCAGGTTAAACTCCGTACGGAAGTTCTTTAAATCTTCTCGGCTATCTGTGCTTATGCCAATAATTTCAATATCAGCATTTTCAAACAACGATTTTGTATCTCTGAACGCGCAGGCTTCTTTGGTGCAGCCAGGTGTACCGGCCTTTGGATAAAAGAATAAAACGATGGATTTGCTTCCTCGATAATCCTGAAGCGAAACCATTTGGCCGTCATCGGTAGGGAGACTAAAATCAGGCGCTTTATCGCCAATATTCAATCTCTTTGAATCATTTGCACAGGCATATCCAAAAAAGGCAAAAATCCATATCAAAAAACCGGTTAGAAACATGTTAAAGGCTTTAAAAGCCTTTATCTTTATTGCGGAATGTTGAAATAAGCTCATTTGAAAATGTCCCTCGGAGAATAATGGATTCCTGATTTTGTTGAATTTCAATGGCGTTTAGAATTTCCTTTTCCACAGTTTTCAGACGTGTCCCTTCAGAACCGGAAACCCTTACCGCCAGCCAAAGCAAGCCATAGGCAAAGAATGCCGAAGTGCGGCTTTGGTAGATCCACTCGGTTTGGCCTTTAAGGCCTTCATCCAGTTTCAAAGATAATACCAATTGCTGAATTTGTCTCAGGTTGCCCATATTTTTTAATTCGCTGTTCGAAGCAGTCAGTCCCCTCATTGCGCCGGAAGCCCAACCAGCATTGCCTAAAGCCATCCACAAATGCGATTTATAGTGAGTGATATCCAGCAAGTGAGCCATTCGTGGATTGGCGTTGAAGTAATCATTTGAAGCCGACAAATAATCTTCGATGTGATCGGCCAGGCTTGCAAGAATAATTTGCGTAGAATCTTTCAGAGAAAACCAAAGCTTTGGTTCAATTCTATGAATCACCAGTGAATTGTATTGCCGTGCATTTGTTGATGCGCTATCCAGAAAAGTTTGGATTTTCAGTGGATTGAAGCGTCCGCTTAAAATACTGATAAACGTATCGTTTGGAGATGCATAGCTGCTTGCAGCATAAAGTAGGGTATCAACATCCTCTGTCAGAACAATATCAGTTTCTTTGGCAAAGTAACTTAATGAAGATGAGTCGCTAATAAACGATGATTGTTTTACAGAGTCCGGTAATATGGTTTTCCAAAAAGCTGATCGGCGAACGTTATCCATTCCGACATACATAAGAACATTGGTTGTATGAGGCAGTCTGCTGATCATGTTTCGCATATTTTCTGGCAGCGGTTCAGATTCGGGTCGCTCTTTTGGCCAATTCAACCACAACGCTATGCTGAGAAAAAACGCCGTGATCACGCCCAGAAATATGCCAAAAGCAATTTTATTGGCTTTTGTTTTGGGAAATAAGCCGCCGCTGGGATCGCTTACGGCCAGTTCATTCACGCGTTGGTTAATTTTAGTAATATCCTCGGTTTCACGAGATGATGAATCAGGCATGTTAAACTAAAAAGTTATGTTTGAAATCAACCCTGTGTTTTGATGGCAGTTGTTGCTAAATAATCACAACGATTGTTTAATTCATCTGTGCTGTGGCCTTTTACTTTATGAAAGGCAACCTTATGAGTACTGGTGAGCGCTAATAAACGCTCCCATAAATCTTGGTTTAACACCGGCTTTTTAGAGGCGGTTCGCCATCCGTTTTTTTGCCAGTTTGCAATCCAGTTTTGATTGAAGGCATTGACCATATAGCTGGAGTCGCTATACAAATCAACCTTACAGGGCTCTTTTAAGCGTTCCAACGCTTTTATGGCAGCCAGCATTTCCATGCGATTGTTTGTGGTACTGGGATCGTAACCGGAAATCTCTTCCTGATGCTTGCCGTAAATCAAAACCGCACCCCAACCGCCTCTGCCCGGGTTGCCACTACAAGCGCCATCGGTGTATATTTTCAATTGTTTCATAGAAAAAAAAAGCTCAACACAAACATGTTGAGCAAATATACTATAAAATTGTACCAGGCAAGACCTTTAACCATTTACTTCAAAAGTTTGGCGAGTTCGGCAGTACCGCGCTTAGACATAATTTTTAACGCTTTTGCTGATACTTTAACTTTTACCCAACGTTTTTCTTCTTCAAGCCAGATACGTTTGGTTTGCAGATTAGGTTCAAATCGTGTTCTGCGATGATTATTGGCATGAGACACCGTATTTCCGTATTGATGCGTTTTACCGGTATAAATGCAAACTTTAGACATAATAACTTCGCGTATGTGTTATGTTAAATTCTAAATAAGCTCCTAATATAAGATTATTCCCTATGAATTTAAAAAAATGTTTTTGTATCAAAGTAAATCCTTAACTTTTATCAACAATCTGACCAATCAAATCAAACGGTTCGGAGTCAATGATCTTAGTGTTGTAAAACTGACCGGCTTCAATCCTATGATCTTTATTAACCTTGATGAGAACTTCATTATCCACATCCGGGGCATCAAACTCGGTTCGGCCAATGGCGAAATCGCCTTCAAATCGATCGATTAACACGCGAATGGTTGAGCCGATCATCGCCTGATTTTTTTGAGCCGATATCACTTCCTGGATGCCCATTAATGTTTCCTGACGCTCTGTTTTTTTGATTGGACTTACATTATCCGGGAGCTCAAAAGCAGAGGTGTCTTCTTCATGGGAATAGGTAAAGCAGCCAAGTCTATCAAATTTTGTCTCTTCTACAAACCGACAGAGCTCTTCAAAAATGGCCTCGGTTTCGTTGGGATAACCCACAATAAATGTGCTACGAAGCCGAATATCAGGAATCTCATTACGAATGCGTTCTATCAATTCAAGGGTTTGGCGTTTGGTTATACCACGTTTCATGGAGCGAAGCATGTCATCATGGATATGTTGAAGCGGCAGATCCAAATAGTTGCAGATGTTTTCGCGCTTTTGTATTACGGGCAGGATATCCAAGGGAAATTGTGAAGGGTAGGTGTAAAGCAATCGGATCCAGGTGAAGTCAAGATCAGAAAGACGACATAGTAGATCAGCCAGGGTTTTCTTCCCGTACAGATCCGAGCCGTAATAAGTAGTATCCTGGGCGATCAGGTTAAGTTCTTTGACATCTTTTTCTTTTAATCGTTTGGCTTCCGATAAAACATCAGCCATGGGTTTAGAGCGAAACTTTCCTCGAATTAATGGAATCGCACAGAATGAACAGGGATGATCGCAGCCTTCCGAAATTTTTAAATAGGCATAGTGCTTGGGCGTTAAAAGCTCGCGTTCGCCCAAAATATCTTCACGATACAGCGCTCCAACTGAATTCAGAATATTGGGGAGGTCTTGAACGCCAAAGTAGCCATCAACCTCGGGCATTTCAGTTTCGAGATCGGATTTATAACGCTCCGAAAGGCAACCCATAACATAAACTTTTTTTAATGGCCCGTCCTTTTTTAAGCCAACGGCACCCAAAATCGTATTAATAGATTCCTGTTTAGCATCTTCAATAAATCCGCAGGTGTTGATGATAAGAATATCAGCGATATCGGGGGAACTGATTTCAAAACCGGAAGAAGCCTTAAATTGGGCAAGCAGACTTTCGGAATCGGTCGTGTTTTTTGAACATCCCAATGTTAAAACCGCTATTTTTTTTGGACTATTTCTCATCGTAAACCAATATTTTCGTATAAGTGATCAAATAAAGTCATTATTTTTCATAAAACAAGCCGCTAAATTGATGCGATTGAGTGAATTTGAAATACAGCAAGTGAGAAAAGCATTTTCAGAGACATTTAAATCTGGAAACGTTTATCTTTTTGGGAGTCGTACGAATGATAACTCTAAAGGCGGCGATATTGATTTTTTTCTTGAAGTCCCTGATAAAACCAATCTTTTTGAAAAGAAAATCAAATTTTTAGCTCGGTTGAAACAGGCGATTGGCGATCAAAAAATAGATGTCGTGTTTGATAAAGATAAATCAAGATTGATAGAACAAGAAGCAAGAAAATGGGGAATAAAGCTTTAGTTTATAAAGAAAAGTTCAATCTGTTCAATTGGCGTCTTTGTTAATCCAAAATTTACTTAAGCGCACAATTTATCCTTAGGATTACTTCCGGCAAAGTCATATACTCAGGTGAGAAAAACCGCCACTAAACTTATTGAAAATAAATGATGAAAAAAGGCAACATGCTTTATGAAGGTAAGGCAAAAAAGATATTTGAAACGGATAATCCCGATTTGATTATTCAGGAATTTAAAGATGATGCGTCTGCATTCAATGCCTTAAAAACTGGGACTATTGTTGGAAAAGGGGTTGTAAATAACTCGGTTTCATGCAAGATTTTTTCGTTTTTGGAAGCATCGGGCATTCCAACGCATTTTGTTGAAAAACTCTCCGAAAGAGAAATGGCTTGCCGCAAACTGGATATCATCAAAGTTGAAGTTGTTGTTCGAAACGTTGCCGCCGGATCGCTCGTAAAACGCTATGGTTTTGAAGAAGGCGCCGATTTGGAATTTCCTATTGTGGAATATTACCTGAAAGATGATGCGCTAGCCGATCCGTTAATGAACGAATCCCATGCGATGCTACTAAATTTAGCGAGCGCCGAAGATTTCGTTGTCTTAAAATCCCAAGCCTTAAAGATAAATGCCTTACTGGTTGATTATTTCTTTAAACGCAACTTAAAATTGGTGGATTTTAAACTGGAGTTTGGCCGGCACCACGATAAGATTTTTCTGGGTGATGAAATTAGCCCGGATACTTGTCGGTTATGGGATGTAGGTTCGGGAAAAAAACTTGATAAAGATCGCTTTCGTTTTGATTTAGGCGACATTGAAGAATCTTATCTGGAAGTACAAAAACGAGTATTGGCTGATTAAGTAATCCGGCCGTACGATTTATCGTGATATGATTGAAGATTTTATACAGTATGCCGCGTCATTAAACAGCAGTACCATACTAATTTTCCTTTTTGTGGTTGCGTTTTTGGAAAATGTTGTTCCACCCGTTCCTGGCGATATTCCGGTTGTGTTTGCAGGTTATCTGATCACACAGGGTGAATACACATTTGTAGGTTGTGTTTTGGCAGCAACGCTTGGTTCATTGGCCGGGTTTATGGTTGTTTATGTTTTGGGATACACCTTAGGGGCTTCCCTTTATGGTGAATCCGTTAAAGAGACACGTTTTACAAAAATGATTCATGGCGTTTTTCCTCCGGAACAAATGTCAGCATTTAAAGAAAAATTTGCCCAACACAGTTATTGGCTGATCTTGATCAATCGATTTTTATCCGGTACGCGAACCTTGATTTCCATTTCAGCTGGCTTGATGCATATCAATTGGTTTTTGGCCATGATCATCGCCTTTTTTGGATCGTTGGCATGGAATGTAGTCTTGGTTGGAGGGGGTTACCTCTTAGGTGAAAATTGGCAGGAATTAGGCGGCATACTTTCAACCTATGGGGTCGTTTTAACCATCATTGTTATGATCATATTAGCTTTTTTTGTGAATCGCTACATGCAAAACCAGCCAAACACTTAAACCGCATCCAATGTCGTGGATTTGGATAGTACTCATACTTTGTTCATACATTATTGGTTCATTTCCTTCAGCATATGTCTTTGTGGAACTAAAACTGCATAAAGACATTCGTTCCTGCGGTAGTGGTAATGTCGGTGCGCTGAATTCTTATGAGGTTACCGGTTCTAAATGGGTTGGTTTGCTGGTATTATTGGTTGATTTTTTTAAAGGTGCGGCCGTAGTTGCTCTGGCACAATGGTTAATCCCTGAAAGCGACATAGCTAAAATGCTGGCCTCATTGTGTGTTGTTTTAGGCCATAACTACCCGGTCTGGTTGAGCTTTAAAGGCGGTAGAGGCTTAGCAACGATTGCCGGCTCAACCCTATTTTTTATGCCGCTTTTGCCCCTGGCCTGGTGTGGATTTTGGG
Source organism: Chloroherpetonaceae bacterium (assembly GCA_028277445.1). Taxonomy (GTDB): domain Bacteria; phylum Bacteroidota; class Chlorobiia; order Chlorobiales; family Chloroherpetonaceae; genus JANQGG01. The sequence continues at coordinate 47,680 of JANQGG010000032.1, forward strand.
TTGTATTACGCTTAATTTCACACTCTGTCCATTTTTGCAATGTATTTGCCACCTTTTTGTTAATGACACTTGCGTTGATACTCTTATTTTTTTCCTCTAACTTGGGTTTTTATTTTGCTTTAATACTTTGCACCATTATTTTACTTAGCCATAGTAATGTTATGCGTGCAGCTTTTTTGCGCCAGTAATTGGTATAATTCGGTTAATTTAAAATTTTAGGGTAAACGAAGTGGAAGAGACTCAAAGTATGGAAAAAGCGATTATGGCTGAACCAGATGAAAAGCACAATCAGCCTGTACATTTGAAAGGTAATGATTTAAAAGAAATGGCACGTCAGGTACGCCGGGATATTGTTAGAATGCTGACAATGGCAAAATCCGGGCACACCGGTGGATCTTTGGATATGGCCGATATGATGACGGCCATGTACTTTCATTTACTCAATCATCATCCCGAAAAGTTCTCATCCGGAAAAAATCAGGACTTTTTGTTTTTATCGAATGGTCATGTGGCGCCAGTCTGGTACTGCGTGCTGGCAAGAAGCGGTTACTTCCCGCTTAATCGATTAGCCGGATTACGAAAAATTGATTCCTGTTTGCAAGGCCATCCATCAACCGATACCTGTTTGCGGGGCGTTAGGATTGCCTCGGGTTCTTTAGGTCAGGGATTATCGGCGGCTATTGGCGCTGCGCTTGCGTTCAGAGTGGATAACAATCCCAATACCGTGTATTGCTTTTTAGGCGATGGCGAATGTCAGGAAGGGCAAATTTGGGAAGCGGCCATGAGCGCATCGCATTTAAAAGTTGAAAACTTAATTGCGATTGTTGATCACAACAACCAACAAATTGATGGTGAAGTTGAAGATGTGATGGCATTGGAACCTTTTGCCGATAAATGGGAAGCCTTTGGCTGGCATGTTTTGAATTGTGATGGAAATGATATCGATGAGTTTATTGAAACGGTTCAGACCGCTAAATCAATGCAAGGCGAATGCAAGCCAATTGTGATTATTGCAAAAACCATTATGGGTAAAGGCGTATCATTTTTTGAAGGTACTTTGGAAGATGGCTCAAATTGGCATGGCAAACCGCCAAAAGAAGAAGATGCTGAAAAAGCGCTTCAGGAATTACCAGAAACTCAATTTGGAGATTTTTAAGCCTCGGATATGCAAATTATTGCCGGAAGCTTTAAAAGCCGGATTGTAAAAACACACAAGTCTCATAAGGTTCGACCGACAACGGGTAGGGTAAGACAAACATTGTTTGATCTTCTCTCTACCCGACTTTATTTCGAGGGCGCGCGAGTGCTGGATATGTTTGCAGGTAGTGGTATTTTAGGATTTGAAGCCTTAAGCCGCGGCGCTGAATTTGCCATCTTTATTGATAAAAGCCCAATAGCGATTAAAACCATTCGGGCGTCAGCAGAAGATTTGAGGATTTCGGAACGAGTCGAGGCTAAAAAAATGAATGCCTTAAGTTTTTTAGCCAACACAACAGACACGTTTGACTTGATTTTTTGCGATCCGCCTTATGCATTTGAGCATGATCAAAGTATCATAGATACTGTTTTTGAGCGAAGTGTTTTAAATCCGGGTGGCTATTTTGTGTATGAGCATCCAAAAAATAAATCGTATGAAGCACACCCGCATTTTGCGTTTGATAAACATTTTGGGACAACATCGTTAAGTTTTTTTACTCAAGGTTGAAGGGTTAATATTCTTGATTTTTGGTGCAAAGAGCCATAATCAAATGGGAAAAGCGGTTGTTATTTGTTACTAATGACGAGATTTTGTTTTTGTCGCTCCTGCGAAAGCAGGAGCCTATAGATACCTGCCTGCGCAGGCATGACCTGGTTGGATGATGAATTTTGAATTAATGAATTCGTTATTACCTATTTATCTTTTTGGTTATCGACGCCAAATTTCCGATTACTAATGACGCATGAGTATAGCTATTAACAAGGGGTTGCAACCCCTTGTTTTCGAAACAATCACTGCCGCGTGTGATAAGAACACGTTATTACCTATTTGTTTATTGCTAAGTATGAAAACTTCCAATGACGCATTTACGTTATTAGTCACCCTGAATTAATTTCAGGGTCTCAGAAAATGCCAATTTGGTTGAGATGCTGAAAACAAGTTACTAATGACAAAATTAGTGTTCCCTGAGCGTGCCGAAGGGAACATGATCTTCAAAATCGGCATTTCGGCAGGCTCCTTGCACGATTTTATTGTTGTTCATTACCTGTTTGTTTATTGTCAAATATTTTAGCTCGCAATGACCCGATTGGGAGCAAATGATAATAGACTAGTTTTTACCATCGGTAAGCTAACAAAAGAGTGATACGATAACCGTTGTGTTCTTTGTGATTTACTTAGCGAAACTTTATAGTTAAATTGGATTTCATAATTTTATGTTTAATAACTTATAAAAACCTAGTGTTCATCTATGCCTTTTAAGCGCGCCATATATCCCGGAACGTTCGATCCAATCACCAATGGACATTTGGATGTTATTGAACGTGCCGCTAAAATATTTGATGAAGTCATTGTAGTTGTTGCCGTAAATTCGCAAAAACAGCCGCTGTTTTCTGCTGATGAACGCTATGAAATGATTGATTTGGTTACAGAGGCTTATCCTAATGTTCGCGTAGATGTCTTGATAGACGGCCTTTTAGCGAATTTCGCCCGAGAAAATGATGCTCATGTGATTGTTAGAGGATTAAGGCAGGTGACCGATTTTGAATATGAATTTCAAATCTCGCTGATGAACAGAAATCTGTATCCTGAAATCACAACGGTATTTCTAATGCCAAATGAAAAGTATACATATTTAGCCTCGTCTATTGTGCGTGAAGTAGCAGGATTAGGCGGTGATGTTAGTAATTTTGTGCCAAAAACAGTCCTTGAGCGGTTAAATGAAAAGTTTTCGCTTAAAAAAGATCATTAAGCCTAAAATGATAAAGGTTTTGGGATTCATGATTTTTTATTTTTAAGCATCATTAAAGGACAATAGCAAGGAGATAATTTTGAGTACTTCATTACAATCATTGGAAACCCGATTTTTAGCGGATCGAGTGACTCGTATGAGCGAGTCTGAAACCATGCGAATAAGTGGTTTGGCAAAAAAAATGAAAGCCGAAGGCCACGATGTCATTAGCCTCTCAGCAGGCGAACCTGATTTTGAGACGCCCGGTTTTGTAAAAGAAGCCGCTATAAAGGCAATTCAGGACGGTCATACCAAATACACGCTCAATCCGGGTGTTGTAGAATTAAGGCAAGCGATTGCTAAAAAATTTAAACGAGATAACAATATTACATATGAACCTGATGAAATCATTGTTAGCAATGGCGGTAAACAGGCCATAGCAAATGCGGTTTTGGCGCTATGTAATGAAGGTGATGAAGTGATCATCCCTTCACCGTATTGGGTAAGCTTTCCGGAAATGGTTAATCTTGCCGGAGGAACACCCGTCATTGTAGAAGGAAAAAAAGAAAATGAAAATAAAATCACGCCGGAGCAACTTGAAAGCGCTTTGAGCCCCAAAACCAAAATGTTGATTTTAAATTCGCCTTCAAACCCATCCGGAGCCGTCTATTCCGAATCGGAAGTACGTGCGTTGATGAAAGTTTTGGAAGGCAAAGAGATTTTTGTGATTTCGGATGAAATGTATGACAAGTTGGTTTATGGCGATACCAAGCCATTTTCACCGGCAGCCATTGAGTCCATGAAAGACTGGGTATTGGTGAGCAATGCCGTTTCTAAAACCTATGCCATGACAGGTTGGCGGGTTGGCTACATCGCCGGTCCAAAATGGATTATAAAGGCATGTGCGAAAATTCAATCACAAACCACATCGAATGCCTGTTCGGTTTCGCAGCAAGCGGCTATTGCAGCATTAAAGGGCGATCAGAGTGTGGTGGAAGAACGCCGGCAGGAATTTGAAAAACGCCGCAATTACATGTATGAAGAACTCAATCGTATCAATGGCGTTTCAACAACCATGCCGCACGGCGCATTTTATATTTTTCCTTCCGTAGAAGGTGTGATTGGTAAAACGTTTAATGGAACAACCTTGAACAGTTCAATGGATATATGCGAGTATTTGCTTAAAGAGCATCTGGTTGCCACCGTTCCCGGTGAGGCATTTGGTGCGCCTGGTTTTTTAAGGCTTTCTTATGCTTCGTCTATCGAGCAATTGCAAAAAGCCATTGAGCGAATGAAAAAAGCATTTGAATAAATTTGCCAAAGTAGATGTAAAAGGGTTCATGCAAGTGAACCCTTTTTGATTTTGAGAAATACAATTAATGCGGATAGAAATTCTTTATTGCTGGTTGGATAATGTTTCCTGCGTCCATCTCGACATTCCGCCAAGCATATTATAAACATCATCAAATCCGGCATGTTCGAGCAGAAACGAGGCATTGACGCTTCTAATGCCATGTTCACATAAAACGATAATCTCTTGGCGTTTATCCAGTTCATGAAGACGCCTGGATAGTTCCTGAACAGGTATATTAATTGCTTTTGGCAGACGCCTGTAAAAAAATTCGCGTTGAGTTCTTACATCCAATACCTGAATATCAGGTGAGCTTTTCATGATTTTAGCGGCTTCAGCGGGGGTTATATTAGTCATCATCAAAAAATAGGTTTGTTAATTTTTTAGGAGTTAACCTTTCAACCATGTTAAGAGTTCGCCGCAGCAAGCTTTATACATTTTGGTTTCGCCACTATTCTCGGGCGCAGTTCAGAAAGTTTTTTTCTTCGGTTCAAACATTTGGTAGCGAGAATTTTCATGGCATGGACATTTCAATTCCGATCATTTTTTATATCAATCATGCGTATTGGTGGGATGGCTTTTGGTCTCAGTTATGCACCGAGGCATATTTTCATCAAAACCTATTTATTATTATTGAGTACAAGCAATTGGTGCGGTATCAATTTTTTACTCGATTAGGCGCTTTTTCAATCGTGCGTGAAAATCCCCGTGAAGCAATAAAAACCATCAATTATGCGGTTGAGTTATTATCAACGCCATCAGAAAAACAAAATGCCTTATGGATTTTTCCTCAAGGAGAAATCAAGCATATTGACGCACGTCCGTTAGGATTTTTTGGGGGATCGGCAAAAATTGTTGAAGGGTTGCTCAAAAAAAACACCTCGGTTTATATTTGTTCGATGGTCACTCGAGCTGATTACCTTGATGAACAGAAACCCGATATGTTTTTATCGTTTCAAGCCCCCGAGCTTATTGCACCAGAAAATTTCACCTCCATAAAAGAACTAACCAGTGATATGGAAAGAAAAACAGAAGCTCATCTTGACGAATTAACCCAAAAGATTATGACTCGGAATTTTCAAGGTGCCAAAACTTTGGTTGATGGTGAGCTTTCGGTTAATCGGAAAATGGATCGTTTTAAATCATTATTGGGACTGCATCGAAAATAATGACACCTAAGCGTTAATAGTGTTCTTGAAAAGTAAATGGTTATTTAAAAGAAAGGTTTTGAAGATAAAGGCTTAAGCTCTAAATTAGACTCTATTCTTTGTTAGACTATGCAGGGAACGTATGTTAAACGATAATTAAATTTAAGGATTATGCATTGCCAACATGAAATGTGCGCCGGGAGAGCTAGCTGTCATATCCGTGCATGTTTGCCGGATCATCTGTTAAGCGTGGAAAATCAATTATTTGATAATCTTGACCATGTAAATGAAGAAGGAAATAGTGATTATAAGAATTTGATTGAAGTAGAGTTTCGTGCCAATAGAAAGCAACTCTTTAAGAATACAAAAGGATTGGATTTAAAGCTAGGCGATTGTGTTATTGTATCTGCTGATGGCGGCACAGATGCCGGGTGGGTATATTCCAAAGGTCAATTGGCAGGCATTAAAGCCGATAAATTGAATGGTAATCTGAATTTGGATGAATTGTTTGAGATTGAGCGAGTTGCAACCGAAGACGAAATTAACCGGTTGTTTAGCATTCAGAAAGAAGAACCGCAAATTGCTGAAAAATGCCAGGAAAAAATTCTTGCGCATAAGCTGGATATGAAATTTGTCGATGTTGAACTCCGATATGATCGCCAAAAAATTTCCGTGTTTTTTACATCGGACCATCGCGTAGATTTCAGAGAACTTGTCAGAGATTTAGCTTCAGAGTTCAGGGTGCGAATTCAGATGGTGCAAATTTCAGCGCGCGAAGAAGCCAAGCGCATGGGCGGTATCGGAACTTGCGGATTGCTATTATGTTGCACATCGTGGCTTAAAGAATTTCACCAGGTTTCAACAGACTCGGCCAAATATCAAAATATTCAGCTGAACATGAGCCGTTTGACTGGCCAATGCGGTCGCTTAAAATGCTGTTTAAATTACGAGCGCGATAGTTACTCCGAGCTACTCAAGAAATTCCCTGTACTTGAAAGCATGGTCAAAACCGAAAAAGGACTTGCCCAAATTGAAAAAATTGACATTTTTAGGGAAGAAATATGGCTACACTATGAAAAGAGTGAAAATTGGGATTGCATGACATTGGATCAGTTCAACAAAATGTTTGTTCAAAAATAATGACGTCGGGCTTTCATGGAAACCTATTCCAGGGAAATTGAAATTCATGCGCCCATAGAACGGGTTTTTCATTTTCATGATGATACGGATAACCTACTAAAGATCAGCCCCCCTGATGCAAGTGTAAATGTTTTGAAAGCTTCAGCTCCAGGTGTCGGGCAGCATGTGTTGCTTTCCCTTAAGCAGTTCGGAATAATTACATTGGAGTGGGAAGTTGAGATTATAGAGTATGAACCGCCCATTCGGATGACAGATGTTCAAAAGCGAGGCCCTTTTGGATATTGGAAACAAACTCGTGAATTTTTAGATCATAATTCTGAACGAACCACACTCATTGATTCCATAGAGTACGCCTTGCCATTGCATACTATTTCAAATTTGCTTTTAGGAGGATTTGTTAAACAGAAAATTGAGGGGATGTTTGAGTACAGGCAAACCAAACTGAAAGAAATTCTGGAAAAAACTGTTTAATTACCTGATGGTAATAATTTTGCAAGTGATCATTTTCAAGTATTAAGTTTAAACTAGAAAATAAGTTATGTCTGAACAAAGTTCTTTTAAACGAACATTAGTGACAACAGCTCTCCCTTATGCTAACGGCCCGGTTCATTTAGGCCATCTGGCAGGCGTGTATCTCCCTGCAGATATTTATGTAAGATTCAAGCGTTTGAAAGGCGAAGACATTCTCCATGTTGGCGGCTCGGATGAGCATGGCGTGCCCATTACGCTAACCGCTGAAAAGGAAGGCGTATCGCCACAGGTTGTTGTTGATAGGTATCATGAACAAAATTTTAAAGCCTTTGAAAAATGCAACATTTCGTTTGATCATTATGGCCGTACTTCCTCCCCGGTTCATCATAAAACCGCACAGGAATTTTTCAGCGATATTGAAAAAACAGGCGTTTTGGTAAAAAAAACCGAAAAGCACTTTTTTGATGAAAAAGCTGGCCATTTTCTTTCGGATCGTTATGTTACCGGAACATGCCCGGTTTGTGGAAATCCCGATGCAAATGGCGATCAGTGCGAAAAGTGCGGCACGTATCTTTCGGCAACGGAGCTTATCGACCCGAAAAGTAAAGTAAGTGGTGAGGTGCCCGTTTTAAAAGATACATTACACTGGTATTTTCCTCTCGGCAAATTTCAGCAGCGCCTGGAAAGCTACATCGACTCGCATGCTAAAACTTGGCGACAAAATGTGGTCAATTATTCCCAAACCTGGTTGAAGCAAGGTCTTTCGGATCGGGCCATAACGCGCGATCTCTCCTGGGGAATTAAAGTTCCGTTGGAAAGTGAGGAAGCCCGGGATAAAGTGCTTTATGTCTGGTTTGATGCCGTGTTGGGCTACATTTCATCCACCAAAGAATGGGCGGCCCTGAAAGGTGATTACGAGCGTTGGAAAACTTATTGGCAATCGCCCGATACCCGCTTGATCCACTTTATCGGAAAAGATAATGTGGTGTTCCATACCTTAATGTTCCCGGCGATTTTGATGGCTAAAAATGATGCGACAAGCGAAGGCTATATATTGGCAGAGAATGTCCCTTCATCGGAATTTATGAATTTTGAAGGCAAGAAGTTTTCTAAGTCTAGAAATTACGCCGTTTATCTTGGCGAGTTTTTGGAAACATTTCCTGCCGATACGCTCCGTTACACGATTGCCATAAACTACCCCGAAAATCGCGACACCGATTTTAGCTGGAAAGATTTTCAGAACAGAACCAATGGCGAACTGGCCGACACGTTGGGCAATTTTGTTAAACGCGCCGTTGATTTTACAAATTCAAAGTTTCAAGGTGAAGTACCCGCTGAATGTAGCGATGAAGATTGGAAAGCATTAGGCGAGGAGTGGCATACTAACTATCAACGCTATGAGTCGGCTATTGAAGCATTTCATATACGTGATACGGCCATAGCAGCCATGGATTTTGCACGATTTGCCAACCGTTACTTAACCGAATCCGAACCGTGGAAAGTACTTAAAACCAATCCGGACCAGGCAGCAAAAACAATTGCGGTATGCCTGAATCTGTGTTATACGCTTGCTATGGCCTTTTTTCCGGTTATCCCGGATACATCCCGTAAAATTTTAATCATGCTTGGCATTGGCGACAGGATCCCTGATGAAGCAACGCCGGGTATCAATCGTTGGCAAAAGGCATTTAAGCCGCGGCTAGCGAAAGGCCACAAATTGAGCGGACATTCGGAAATTTTGTTTAAGAAAATTGAAGATAAAGACCTTGAGCCTGAGCTTAAAAAGATTGAAGCCATGCTCGCGGCAAATGCGCAAACCGAAGCAGAGCAACCATCTGCCAAGTTTGAGGCACTTAAACCAAACATATCGTTTGAAGACTTTAGTAAAGTTGACCTGCGTGTGGCTACCGTACTTGAATGCGAAGCAGTTCCAAAAACCAATAAGCTATTGAAGCTGGTTTTACAGCTCGGCCCGGAAAAGCGACAGGTTCTTGCCGGAATTGCTGAATTCTACAAACCCGATACACTGGTTGGAAAAAATGTAGTATTGGTGGCTAATTTGGCGCCCAAGAAAATGCGCGGTTTGGAATCTCAGGGAATGATTTTAGCTGTAGAAGGAAACAATGGGGAATTGAACATCGTTGAACCAACTGGTAAGAATATTAACGGAAATATTGTTCGTTAATTTTAAGCCATACCTTGTTTTTTAAGAAGTTGTTTTGTATAATAAGGGCTTCCTGAACAAGGAAAAAACAATAACATCGTGGGGTGGAGCAATTCGGTAGCTCGTCGGGCTCATAACCCGAAGGTTGCAGGTTCAAGTCCTGTCCCCACCACCAGGTAAGGCGTGTCTCATAAGTATTTGAGGTGCGCTTTTTTATTTCGAACAATTTTAAATTAATTAAGATTTGGTTCTATTTCTGGATTTCAAATTCAGTATTGCCATGTCGGTTATATTAAACCATAAAGAGGAAAGTTATACCACAAAAGTTGTGTTAAAAAGTAAAACAGATGTTATTCAACGGATGAAACGATAAGTTTCTTTTTTATCATTTATATGATAGGATGAGTATGTATGTAACATGGATATGCTTTTGTATTCGTTTATGCTTTTCTTTTATTGGTGATATCGAACATAGAGCATTAACTTAAAATCATAGCGTTTAAAAACGCTAAAAGGACGAATAATGCCTGAAATATCAAGATTTTTGGGAATTATTATTTCAATGTATTTTGATGAACATAACCCTCCACATTTTCATGTAAAGTATAATGAATATCGCGCATCCATGAGTATAAAAGATTTGAATATTATTGCCGGATTTCTTCCTGCGAAAGTTCGAGGGCTTGTGGAAGAATGGGCGGAATTACATCAGGATGAACTCCTAGAAATGTGGGAGACACAAATATTTCATCGTATTAAACCACTTGTCTAATCTCAGGAGACCATTATGGATAGTATTTATATTTTAGAAGCTACCTATGTAAAGGATTTTAGGATATTTTTAAAATTCAATACAGGAGAATCAGGAGAAGTCGATTTAAAGGATATTATTTATAAATATAATATTGCTGAATCATTACGCGATCCAGTTCAATTTTCAAAGTTTTATCTTGATTCTTGGCCCACACTTGCTTGGGAGTGCGGTTTTGATATTGCACCCGAATCTTTGTATTACAAGTTAACCGGTAAAGATGAAATGAGTTTGAAAGCTCCCTAAATAAATTTTTTGTTTGGTGTGTAAATAGCGCTGCCAAATTCAATTGATGTTCTTCCAATTGGCTATTTTGGGCTTAATTATAAAGATTCATTCAAACACAATGGTTTTCCGCCCATGAACCAGCACCCGATGCTGAAAGTGATTGTGAAGAGCCCTCGCCAAAACCAATCGCTCCAAATCCCGTCCCTTTCGGATCAAATCCTTTAGATTGTCTTTATGTGAAACCCGAATGATATCCTGTTCAATGATTGGGCCTTCATCCAGATCTTCCGTGACATAATGGCTGGTAGCGCCGATGATCTTCACCCCACGCTGATAGGCTTGTTTATAAGGATTGCCGCCTACAAACGCCGGCAGAAACGAATGATGGATATTAATGATCTTGTTAGGGTAAGCTTTTACAAACATGGGCGAAAGAATTTGCATGTACCGCGCCAATACAATGGTATCAATCTTATGTTCGGCAAGCAGGCTTAGCTCAGTATCTTCCTGCATGGGTTTGTTTTCTTTCGTGATCGGAAAATGGTGAAACGGTATTTCATGCTGCTCTGCAATGGGTTTAGCATCAAGGTGATTGGATACCATTAAGGCAATATCAATATTGAACTCACCCATTTTGTGACGCCACAGAATTTCGTTCAGGCAGTGATCGTATTTGGAGACAAACACCGCTACCCTTGTAGGCTGTTCCAGAAACGTGATATCCCATGCCGCATTAAATTCTTTAGCTAAAGGCTCAAAGGCGTTTTTTACATCTTCAGGTGGAATGGTAAACTGCTTCATATCCCAGGAGACGCGAATGAAAAACATCTGCTCATCCTGATCCACATGCTCGTCCAAATCCAGGATGTTGCCGTGGCGTTCAAAAATAAAATGTGATATTCTCGATACGAGTCCAATCCTGTCGCAGCAGGAGAGCAATAATACAGCGGTTAATGATGGTGAAGGCATAAGTCTTGTTAAAAAAATATGGTGTTATCCGGGATTTTGTGACGCTATTTATTTATTAAAATCCAGGTGCAGTAAACTGGGTTGAATGCCAGTATTGGCTTGATATTTCCCACTCGAATAATTTTCAAAATCACCTTCAATGCTGTGGTAGTAGATTTGGCAAACTTCTACTTCGGGGTAGATGCGTATAGGCTGCACACAGAAGATCTCAAGCGTCCAATAGCCTTTAAAGCCCACATCCCCAAATCCGGCTGTGACATGAATAAACAAACCCAGCCGACCGATAGAGGAGCGTCCCTCAAGCATGGGCACATAATTATGGGTTTCGGTGTATTCCACGGTTCTACCCAGATAGAGCTTGTTGGGCTCTAAAACCAATCCTTCAGCTGGAATGGTAAGCTTTTCCGTTGGATTGGGGAGTTTCATATCTAGCGGAGATTGGCTATAAACCAAAAGCTCGTTATGCAATTTAAGGTTGTAACTGTTTGGATTGAGCTGGCCTTGGTTAAAGGGCTCAATGAGAATATCGGTGCCAATTTTGTTTTCTATTTCTTTGCCGGAAAGGATCATAAGCCGTGAATTTTAATTACTTTAATAAGCTCTACTTAGCCTAACTTGAGGGTGAAAAACAGTGTTGAACTTCATTTGCTAGTTATAAATGATTCAATTTCATTCCAGGAAATAGGCATTACCTCGCCAGGCTCAATTTCTTTAATACGCTTTTCAATCTCGGTTATCCATTCATCTTCATGGCCTTCAACGACATCCAAACTTTGAATCAATAAATTGGTCATATCCGTTTTTTGATTGGCAGGCAATCGTAAAATTTCGCGAGCAAGTTGTGGTAATGAGTTTATAAGTTTAATTAATTCTTTTAGTTAGAGTTTAACGAAAGATACGTGAAAATTCTGAGAAAGAGTACTTTAGAAAGATTTGTGAGGAATTGGTTTAAGTTGGTATTGAAAGTTTGTTATTTATGATCTTGCCAGCAGAACGATAGCATATGCCATATAGCAATTCTTACTCTTCATGCTTTAATTCTTGGTTTAAAACTTCGCTCAGTTGCTTAGCTCTGTTCATGATCATAAAGTGACCAGCTTTGGAGATTACCCTGACATTTTCATTTTTGGGGTATTTAAGCAACCTGTCCGATGAGCCGTGAATTCGTATCATGTTCATGGGTATGTGCCGGTTATCCCATCGTGCGATTTCATGTGATGCCCATCTGAGAAAATCAATATCTGTATCAGCGATGACTTGTTTCAAAACGAGTTGATAGCGTGGTTCTGAAACCCCGAAGAACCAATTGGCCATAAAGGGAGCAGGTTTCATGAGACTATCGGGCGTGACGTTAAAAAGCCCGGCCCGGCCATAGATCCGGTAAATGAGTGGTATATCTGATTTACTCATAGCCGATGAGATGAGGACGATTTTATGAGGACCAATAATTTTGCTGAGTTCAATGGCGAGCATGCCCCCGAATGAGATACCGATGATTGAGAAAGGTCCATTTAAATCAATCTGCCGGGCGAATCTATTGGCATAGCTTTGGATGGATTCGTTGGGTTTGGGTTCAATCCACTGAAGAGGTATCAGTTCAAAATCCAGTTCAAGTTCAGAAAATACTCTTTCATCTACGCCTAGCCCGCCTATGCCATATACTTTCATGTTTTGATGATTTTAATATTCGTGGTAACAGTCTGGCAAATTAGACCTTGTTGCGTTTTATGCCCGAACGGCGCAAAAAACAAAATTGCGTTTATGAGGAATATTTTTGATTGATATTGATTGATAAAGAGAATCAACAGAAAAATATGTTTAAAAATAAGCTTTGTCAAAGAAGAGTACTAAAATTTAAATGGCTTCTGGGCGCCAATGAAAAATCAACTTTAAGCGCTTAAACCTTTGTGGTGTTTGGGTGGAGTAGCAGGAATTCCATAAAGTAAACCGCTTGCACTTATATCTTCATCAATATCAGGCCAATGAACACCGGTCCGACTGGGATTGATAATAAAGTTTTGCCGTTCTTTTTCCGTAGCATTGCTTAATCGCCACGACCAGGCTAATGGGACTGAAATTGTACGACCATCTTCCAAATCGGCAGTAATTAAATATTCATCAATCGCAATATGTTTAATTCTTGGATCAATACTTGCCACAGTGCTCATTCCATGCCTCCTCGATTAAAAGTTTATTCTTTTCAATAATTCTTTTGATTTTATTGATCTCTTTTGGATTAAATCCATAATTGGCCGCAAGACTTATTGGTTCAATCCAAAATTTGCAACTTAAATTGTCTTTTTCAATATGAACATGAATTGGTTCATTACAATCAAAGCTATAAAAATAAAACCTAAAACCATTAGATAGTTTTTTTATGGTGGGCATATTTCTAAAAGAGTGAAAATTCGTTAAAATTTCTAATCGCTCTTCAGAGCGCCAATGATAAACAAAACGGCCGAAGCCCGGAGGATTAAAAGACTTCCTTAGGCACGTAAACATGAAAGACAAGCTCGCCCGAATTCAAAGCCTCTATCAGCATTTTAAAACCACATAGCAATGGAGATTCCGCTATCCTGTGCTTTTTAATCCGCCGGATAATGCATTGACAAGCACCAATAGTTGCAGAAGGTATTTATCGCTTTGCTTCGGATCAGTTTCCCGAATGCTTCGCCATTTGATGAGATAGTTTATTTGTATCTTATGAAGCATTTTCAAGGCATTATTTCTCAATTGGTTGTTTTGTAGTTTGGAAATTCGTCGTACCTCCAAAGACCCCAAGATTTCTTCAATTATCCGGAAACAAGTTTGATAATCACTTAAAATCAAATCTATAAATTCAGGTTTGGCTTTTTGATCTTGAAATAAATCAGCAAAATTTTTCATGATGTCACTATCTGAGTTCAGTAGATTTGATTCAATTTGAATCAGGCAGTATTTCAGGAAAGGCCATTCTTTGGCTAATTGCTTGAGTCGCTGAAAATCATTCGGATACTCTGTTTGAAATCTATCCAAAGCTACACCTGTGCCAAACCAACCGCTAAGGTTAAATCTGGATTGGCTCCAACTAAACACCCATGGTATTGCACGAAGATCAGCCAAAGAACGCTGACCGGTTCGTCGCGCCGGCCTGGAGCCAATTTTACTTTGTTCCAAAATATCAATTGGTGTGGCCTTGCTATAGAAATCAATGAATTTGGGATGGTCGAGCAACGATCGATAGGTTTTTCTGGACAGATCAACCAAATGATCCATAATTTCGTAGAGTTGTTCATCTTTGGTTTCACTGTTAGCAATCATGGCTTGTCTCGCCGTTCCTGCCACAAACATCTCCATATTGTACGTTGCAGTAAGGCGATTGGCAAATTGGTTGGCAATGCTCTCTCCTTGCACTGTCATTTTAACTTGGCCACTCATTGAACCGGGAGGCATACTATCTAAAAATCGGTGAATTTTCCCGCCTCCCCGACTGATTGTACCGCCACGCCCATGAAAGAAACACAATTTAACACCCAATTCACGGGCTACTTTTGTTAAGCTTTCTTCTGCTTTGTAAATATTCCATCTGCTGGCTAAAATACCACCGTCTTTATTGCTATCGCTGTAGCCCAACATGACTTCCTGAGTGAAGGGTTGCAATGTTTTACGCTGCTTTTGTATGACCGGATGGTTTAAGTATGCCGATAAAATTTCAGGCCCTGCAATCAGATCATCAATGGTTTCTAAGAGTGGCACTACCGAGAGATTGGCATCTTGCAGGCCAACTTCTCTCAAGAATAAGAAAACCAACAATAGGTCGCTCAAACTACGTGTCATACTGACAATGATAGAACCAATGCCTTCCGAGCCATATTGATCAATATAAGCTTTAACTTCGCGAAGGTAGCCAAGAACATTATCTGCTTCCGGCCCACATGACGTTCCAGTCACCAGAAAAGGGCGTTTACTTTTCAACTCCTGGTTTAGAAAGGACAATCGTTCTTCTTCATTCCAATTCGCATAATCCGAATTTTCGTAACCCGAAGCGGCCAAAATTTGACTCATAGCCTTTTCATGGTAAGCGCTATTTTGTCTGATATCAAGTTTGGCCAAATGAAAGCCAAAACACTGCAAAATTCGCTCTATAGGAAATAGCCACTGTTTAGCGATTTGGAGTGCACCTAAGTCAATAAGTAGCTGTCTTAATTTTTTGAGTTCAGCCAACAAATCACTTGCCGATTGAAAATGCCCCGATTCCCCAAGGGTATGATCGTCTGCAATGGTATGATCCAATCGTAGTAAAAGTAAATTCACAAATTGGCGCAATGGCTCGGAAGGATTTCGATCCAGGGCTTTTTGACCTTTTTTTCCAAACAATTTGGCTTTTGATTGAATGTCATCTAAAAAAGTCTGTGGAATTGAAATTCGATAACTGGAAAAACTAAGTTTTGATGCAAGATCAAGCAATTGAGCATGTATCATCTTTAATACCGCCTGACGATGTAATTGTAAAGTGGAGGTAGTGAACTCAGGTGTGACGAACGGATGGCCATCACGGTCGCCGCCTACCCAACTCCCAAACTGAACTAAAGGAAAGTGCTCAGGCCATTCCAATAATTCAGGAGAATAGCCCAACGTTGTCCACGCATCTTGCAAACGCTCGTCAGTTAAACGCACAACTTCAGGAAATACATTCACAAAATAATGCATCAGGTTATTTCTCTCGTCTTCAAGGCGAGGCTTTTCCAGATAAATTTCGCCGGTACGCCACCAACGCTCCATTATACTGATGATTTCTTTTTTCAGTCTGGATTGTTCAGAAGTCGACCAGTTCGGATTTTCTTTTTTGACCAGTAACAAGTATAGCTCTCGGTGGATGTTCAAGACTGTTAGGCGTTTTGCCTCTGTTGGGTGAGCCGTTAAAACCACAACGGCTTTAGTTTCCTGTAACTTTTGTGCTATTTCCTGCTCATCTATTCCTGCGTTCTTCCACTGATGTAAGGTTTCACCCCAAGACCCCCTGGTTGATTGAATACCAAATCGGGTTTCGGCTTTTCGTCTATATTGGGTGGCGGCATTTTCTTCAGCCAGGTTTAGTAACTCAAAACAAATACCTATTGCCTGTGTCAACTTTTCGTTAGAAGGGACACTATTTTCTGTATTTATAGTATTGGCAAATGGTAATCCTTCGGCTAAATCTTCTTCTCCTATAGAAATTAGCATGTCTTTGAATAAGGATACCAAATATTGGAAATCAACTTTTATTTTCTCAAGTCCTTCGTATTGGAGTACTTCTTTAGTCATGATACTACTTTTTGTTAAATGTTTTTTAGGATACGCTCTTAATAAAACGTTGTGATATAAGCCATTGGATATTATAGGTAATAAATGTTTTTTCAACGATTTATCGTCATGAAATTAGGATTAAGAATAAGCTTTTCAAAGAAAAGGCTTAAACTATCAACCGCTACCATGCCCTCGATAATAAATAAGCCCTGGTGAGCCCATTTTCTAAAAATATCCGAAAGTATCGATACGCGTCATTGGGGATGAAGTTTTTCTCCAGGGGTGTGGTGCTCTCACATGAAAATATAAATAAGAGGACGAGGAAAATTGAGCGAGTTATGATCAATTTTTGGTTTGCTTTGCCCAAGAAGATCATAAGCCGTGAATTTTAATTGCTTTAATAATCTCTACTTAGTCAATACCCCGGTTCTCTTGAAGTATGAGCTATAGCAAAAATTGCTGTCTTATTCTGATAAACGTTATCCCAAATCGGTCATTAGAAATCGGAAATTTTTGGCGTGAATAGCCAAAAATATAAATATGAAACGACGAATTTTTTCTGTGCTGGCAAATGTAGCTTCAAAAACAAGGGGTTGCAACCCCTTGTTATAGCTGATACTCATGCGTCATCGCGAACGCCTGGAAGGCGTGCAGCGATCCAGAAAATGCCTCTGGATTGCTTCATTTCTAATGACGCATTTACGTTATTGGTCACCCTGAATTAATTTCAGGGTCTCAGATAAAGGGGAGCTGTTAGAGATGCTGAAACAAGTTACTAATGACAAAAT
>JANQGG010000033.1 GCA_028277445.1 Chloroherpetonaceae bacterium
TTGACGGTTTGTTCATGGAAAAAACACTCGTTTTTCAATAAGAGCTTCTTCTCTTTTTACAATTTCTTCCCTGTTCTCTTACTTTTTCAGGATCGACTAATTAATGCTGCGAAGCAGTTTGTAGCTAAAGGAGAAAAATATTTACCGAAAGCCACTAAAACTGATAATACAGAACCGACAAAGGAGAAAAAGGTTAATTTCTATTTCCTGACTAAATCGGGTAGATTCTACATTGAGGATGATTTCGGAAAAATTGAAAATGAAACATCTGAATTATTTGGACTTTTTGAAGCTGGAAACCAAGTGATAACTGAATATAGAATGATATCGGACAAAAAATGTTAATAAACGAGGTGAAAATACTGTGATTGAGATAATTGAAAAGATATTTAATAGTAACATAACAATTGAATTTATTAAAAAATAGCCGGCGCCAAATCAAGTAGACGGCTGACGGACGAAGACAGCCTGTACGCCATTCACACCACCGTGTCCGTCGGCTTCGCTCAGCCAAAATCAAGTTCCGGACAAGCTATATAAAGAGGTTAACTAACCTTTACAAAATCACCCAGCGCATCAGGGAATCAATGAGGCTGATGAATAACGCTGCTACAAGTGTCCAGCCGAAACCTTTGATTTCAAACCCATCAATAAACTTATCGGTAATCCAGAGCATGATGGCGTTAAGGACAAACTTAAACAACCAGAATGTGAGGATTAAAAACGGCAACGAGATTAAAATCAAGAGCCACCCGATAAAAAAATTCACAAGGCTATAGACAATGGCTACGCCAATAGCCGTCATGAAGCTCTTGATATGGACAGCCGGTAGGAGTTTTGCAACCACAAACACGGCTACGGCAAGGATTAAAATGTTCAGTATAATGGACATGGTCTTTTAATTTTTTTCAGGTTCCTGATACAAATTCCCTTCTTTGCGAAACGGTTTTTCAACCTGCCTTGGAAATCCTTTCAATGAACCCAGGTTCTCGGCATCGCGGCGGATATCAACCGGGCTTTGCAAGTAAATGGTTAGCAAATTAGCCAACGAAACCAGGGAGTCTATATGGGTACGTTCATAGCCATGCGAAGCATCAAGCTCAAAACACACGAGCGCCGCACGAATGTCATTACCCGCTTCTACCGCAGAAGCCGCATCACATCGGTAATATCGGAATGTATCGCGATGATGGGTAATATTGTTTTCTTTACAAAGCCGAATGAGTTTACGGGTTAAGTGATAGTCAAACGGCCCGATGGAATCTTTCATGGCAATGGTTACGCCGCGTTCGGAAGAATTTTGTCCGGGTGCAATGATAGAATTATCAATCACAACCATTGAGGAGATATCTTTGAACAAAATAGACGAGGCGCCATAGCCAATTTCTTCATGAATGGTAAAGAGCGGATGGCAGTCTACCGGAAGTTCTATATCGTTGTCCAAAATGGCTTTAATGGCCGCTAATTTTGCAGCCACACCGGCTTTGTTATCCAAATGCCTCGAATTGATGTAGCCCGAAGGCGACCATTCCGGCATGGGATCAATCGCAACAAAATCCCCCACATTAATGCCCAGATCACAAACTTCTTGCTTGGTATCGCAGATGGCATCAATTCGGATTTCAATATTATCCCAGGAAACCGGCTGGGTATCGATCTCGTCGCCAAATGCATGCCCAGAGGCTTTTAGGGGCAATATAGTGCCCCGGTAAGACCGGGTATCGGTAAAGATCGTAACACGAGCGCCTTCGGCAAATCGTGACGACCAATGGCCAATGGGTGTAATTCCAACTCGCGTATTGTCTTTAATCACCCTAACCATGGCGCCTAAAGTATCCAAATGCGAGACTATGGCCCTATCGGGTGAATGCACTTTGCCATTTATGGTAGCACGAATTGCGCCAACGCGGGTAAGTTCGTAAGGAACACCCAAACGATCCAGTTCATGCCCCACAAAATGGACAATCTGATCGGTGTAACCGCTTGGGCTGGGGATATTTAACAGTTTAAAGAGAACATCCAGGATATACTCCTGATCTATGTTAACATTTTTCATGAGGTCATATTATGATGGCGTACCTTTAATTGGCATCGTATTTGGAAACAGAAAATCAACAAACTTTTGAGCTGTTGGCTGTGGCTCGTGATTGGCCAGTCCCGGACGCTCGTTTGCCTCAATAAAGTAATACTCAGGCTCTTCAGGAGAAGATACCATAAAATCAACGCCAACCACAGGAATTTTTATTGTTTTTGCCGTTAGAATAGCCGCCTTCTTTAATTCTGGATGCAGTTTAGCCGTAACATCATGAATGGTTCCCCCGGTATGCAGGTTAGCGGCTCGCCGAACCATCACAACTTCCCCGTTATTCGGAACATGATCCATGCTAAAGCCTTGCGATTCAATACAGTTGTAGGTTTCTTTATCGATGGGAATTGTGCTTTCTCCATACGTAGCTGCCGAACGCCGCCGGCTTTGTTTTTTTATTAAGTCGTCAATATTGAGCTTTCCATCGCCGATAATTTCAGGTGGTTTGCGAATGGCTGCAGCTACCATCTCATAATTGATAACAATAAGCCTTAAATCGGTACCTTCAACAAACTCTTCGATGATGACTTTATCAGAATATTTTTTGGCCAGCACAATAGCTTCCCGCAGGCTTTTTTCATCCTGGATTTTAAGACTGATCCCTCTGCCCTGTTCATTATCAGCCGGCTTCACCACAACCCATCCGCATTTATTTAAAAATGCCGTATCACTCTGATCTCCGGCGACGATGTGCTGCTTTGGCACTCGAATACCTACCGATTTTACCAACTGATGCGTTATAGCTTTATCGGCACATCGGCTCATTGCAATAGCGGAAGTAAGCTCTGTTAAGGATTCACGGCACACAATAGACCTGCCGCCGAAACTAAGCTCAAAGTAATTGTTGGTTTCATCCAATATTTTTACGGATATGCCTCGCATGCGCGCTTCATTAATGATGATTTCCGCATAAGGGTTCATATTTTCGGTGACCTGAGGTCCGGTAAAGAGCTTTACATTGATGGCATTTTTTCGTTTTAAGCAAAACACCGGAACTCGCGTAAAACCAATTTTTTCATAAAGTTTATTGGCTTTATCGTTGCTATGTAGCACGGATAGGTCCATGAAATCTCTGCCCCGCCTGCAATAGTACTGGATAAGATATTGGGTTAAGGCAATGCCTATGCCGTTAAATTGCGCTTGAGAATCGACCGCTAAGGCCCATAAACTTGAGCCGTTTTCAGGATCATCAAATAT
The DNA here is from genome assembly GCA_028277445.1 of Chloroherpetonaceae bacterium. Classification (GTDB taxonomy): domain Bacteria; phylum Bacteroidota; class Chlorobiia; order Chlorobiales; family Chloroherpetonaceae; genus JANQGG01. The sequence continues at coordinate 3,284 of JANQGG010000033.1, forward strand.
ATTGACATGATCGGCGCCCATAACCACACCGATAATTTCCTTTGTTTTATCATCTTCAGCAACAAAGTAGGCAATGTTGGTTTGATCTTCATTATTATGCAAAAAGCGTTCACTGATCGGAACCATGCCATAAGTGAGGTAAATTCGGTTGATGCCCTCAAGATCATTTTCGGGATCACAGAGCCGTATTGAAAACCCGTTACAGGCCGGATTTATTTCCTCTGCCTCTTTGATCCAATACCTGTAAGTATGCGAGGGATCTAAAAACAATTCCTGGGGCGAATGGGCCAGCGCCACATGAGGATCACGTATATAAAACGCAATATCGCGTTTCTTGTGTTCTTCTCCACGAAGCAGATTGGCAATGTTGTGGTTTTCATCAAACGTGTGGGCAAAGATCAAGCGTCCCCAACCGCAATTGACATAAACATTCTTTTTTGAGATCTTAAGCTCTTCCTTCTGCGGAGGGCTTCCCCAATTCTTCAAAGAGGGGGAATTTAACGGATCAAGCCGGCCATTTTGTTCCAATATTTTATTTACCATGTACTCTCCTCATTAGATATTGTGGATTTGCAACCAGTACTCAAGTAAACTCACCTGCCATAATTTTGAACCTCTTAAGGGTGTAATATAATCCTTGGGGGACAACATCAATTGTTGAACATAATCCGAATTAAACAACCCCCGTTCTTTTGAAACCCTGGCGCTCATCACATCCTTAACCATCTCAAGATAAGGGCCTTCAATATATTTTAATCCCGGCACCGGGAAATAACCCTTTGGGCGGTCAATCACCTCTTTTGGAATAATATCGTAGCCGATTTGCTTTAAAATATGCTTGCCGCCGCTTTGGATTTTAAGCTCTGCCGGAACACGCGCTGCCAGCTCTACGAGCTCATGATCCAGAAACGGCACACGCGCCTCAACGCCCCATGCCATCGTCATATTATCCACGCGTTTGACGGGATCATCCACCAGCATCACTGTGGAATCCAACCGCAAGGCTTTATCAATGGGCAGCTCTGCGCCAGGCTCAGCAAAATGCCCTTTAACAAACGCTTCAGCGTAATCTTCAGAAACATAGTTTTGCTGAATCGCTTGGGCGTATTCGTGAAAATCACGGTCAAAAAATGCCTGCTTATAGGTTGAAACGGCCTGTCCATTTGTGGCATCCAGCATTGGCGGGTACCAATGATAGCCGCCAAAAATTTCATCAGCGCCTTGTCCGCTTTGAACAGCTTTAACATGCTTGGAAACGGTTTTCGACAAGAGGTAAAACCCGATCACATCGTGGCTGACCATTGGCTCGCTCATGGCCTGAATGCAATGCTCCAGCTCTTCAAGCAGTTCGTGATGTTGCACCTGGATCTTATGGTGATGCGTATCAAACGTGCAGGCAATGATATCGGAATATTTGAACTCATTGCCCTCTTCAATACCAACATCTTCAAATCCAACCGAGAATGTATTTAAGTGATTTTGACCTTCACTAGCCAATAGCGATACAATTAATGATGAATCCAATCCGCCCGAAAGCAATACGCCAACCGGCACATCGGCCACCATTCTGCGACGAACCGCTAAAAGCAAGGCATCATAAACCTTTTGTTTCCATTCCGATTCGCTCAGATTTTTCTCTTCGGGTTTTGCGCCAAATTCCAGGGTCCAATATTGTTTTTGGGTGATCTGGCCATTTGGCATGATTTTCATCAAGGTGGCTTGCGGGAATCGTTTAATGCCGTTGATTATGGTATGTGGCGCAGGAACCACGGCATGGAACGACATGTAATAGTTCAACGCAATAGGGTTGATGCTTGTATCCACATCACCGGATTTTAAAAGCGCCGGAAGCGATGAGGCAAACCGAAAACTTGATTTATCCTGTATGTAGTATAATGGTTTAATCCCTAAACGATCGCGCGCCACCAAAATATGTCCTGTATCGCGCTCCCAGATGACAAACGCAAACATGCCCTGCAAGTGGTTCAGAAAATCCTCACCCCAGGCATGATACGCTTTTAAGATCACCTCCGTATCACCGCCGGAAAAAAAGTGATAACCTTTTTGCTTAAGCTCTTGGCGAAGTTCGGGGTAATTATAAATACAGCCATTGAAAACGATAGCCAAACCAAGCTCATTATCCACCATGGGTTGCTGGGAGCGGTCGCTGACATCAATAATCTTTAACCGACGATGGCCAAAAGCAACAGACTTTTGTTGAAAGACGCCCATAGCATCCGGGCCTCTTCGCCACATGCTTTTGGTCATATTCTGAACTGAAAAAAGCGAGGGCTCTTTTTCGTCAAACCGTATTTCGCCGCAAATACCACACATAAACAGAAATTCTCAATTGAAACAAACCAAATAAAAAACCTAAATAATTTAACAAAAATAAACAAAAAATATCAATAATGTAGGTTTTTTGATTCAATAAGCTTTTAGATTAATAAAAAAAATACAACTTAGTTAAACAGTTATAATGAAAGAAAAAATTAACTGAGATCAAAATAACGCATCGCCTTGAAGTTGGGGACGATTTAACAATGAAATAATTCACAGAGATACCATTGAATGTATCAACTAAATTCCTTAAAACACCGCTTAATATCATGCAGAAATCAGGCGGTTGTTCAATTCTTTATAAACTTTTAAAAGACCATCAAAACTAATGACGTGACTATCATTTATAATATTAACCCGGTGTTATAATAATAGTATTATAATTTGTTACTTATTTCTAATATAGTGTTTCCAGAGTTGGTTGGAGCTCGCCGAAACACCAACGAAAGGAACATTATTGCTAAAATCGGCACTTCGGCTCCGCTCAGCACATGCATTTCGGCAAGCTCAGATTTTTTTTTAGAAAACATCAACTATTCTGATTCCCAAACTATACACACAGAATCATTATTAACTCACA